>NZ_MINO01000007.1 GCF_001757355.1 Sphingobium phenoxybenzoativorans | reverse complement strand
GCTGGCGGCCGGGGCGTCGGTCGTCAATGATGTCAGCGCGCTGCTGCATGACCCGCGCAGCCTGGATGTGGTGGCGCGGGCCGGATGCCCGGTCGTGCTGATGCATGCGCCGTCCACGGGCGACGATCCGCATGAAAAGCGGGACGGCTATGCCGATGTCGTGACGGAGGTGTTCGACTGGCTGGAGGCCCGGATCGCCGCCTGCCTCGCGGCCGGCATCGGGCGGGACAGGATCATCGTCGATCCGGGGCTCGGCTTTGGCAAGTCGGTGCAGGACAATCTGGCGATCATCAACAATCTCGCGCTTTATCAGGGGCTGGGCGTGCCGCTGCTGCTGGGCGCCAGCCGCAAGCGGATGATCGGCGCGCTGTCGAATGAGGCAGGGCCGGACGCGCGCCTTGGCGGATCGATCGCGCTCGCCTTTCGCGGGGCGGAACTGGGCGCGCAGATGCTCCGCGTGCATGACGTGCCCGAAACGGTGCAGGCGGTCCGGGTATGGCGTGGCCTGCGGGATGCCGCGCTTTCGGCGGTTTAGAGGATCACAAGGCATTAGAACCCGTTCGCCCTGAGCTTGTCGAAGGGCTGTCTTTCTTAAGAAGGAAGGACAGGGCTTCGACAAGCTCAGCCCGAACGGAGTAATTAAAGCTCTGACATCACCCCTTCTTCACCTTCGCCTTCCCCGCAGCCTTCACCGGTGCCCGCAAACCCGCCTCCACCGCCAGCGCGGCCCAGCGGCGCATTTCGTCCGCATCGTCATACACCTCGTCGGGCGCCAGGCGGTATGGCATGGAGGACATCTTCCCGTCCTTGCGCTCATAGGTGAATGCGCGGCACCCGGCGGCTTCCCAGATCGCCTCGCTTTCCTTGTCGGCCTTCATCCAGAGCGCGCCGCCGAATGTCCCCGAATCCATGATCGCGAAGATGGTGCCGTTCAGGTAGAGCGTCGCCCCGCCCATCATCCGGCGCATGGTGACGGTCCCCATCGGCTCCAGCGCCTCGCTGATCCAGTCGATCAGGCCCTCATCAATGCTCATGCGGCGATGCTCATCATGCTGTCCCGGCAAGGCCCGTCAGCGCGTCGCCGTCCACCCGCATCACCGTCCACTCATCCATCGGCTTTGCGCCCAGCGACTTGTAGAAGGTGATCGACGGTTCGTTCCAGTCGAGCACCCACCATTCCAGCCGCGCGCATTCGCGCTCCACCGCAAGCTGCGCCAGCCGGACCAGCAACGCCTTGCCCGCGCCCAGCCCGCGCGCCTCCGGGTTCACGAACAGATCCTCCAGATAGATGCCGGGCTTGCCCTCAAAGGTCGAGAAATTGTGGAAGAACAGAGCGAAGCCGACCGCCTCTCCGTCATGTTCGGCGATCAGCACTTCGGCCATCGGGCGCGGACCGAACAAATGCCGCTCCAGCACTTTGATGTCCGCGCGGACTTCATGCGCAAGGCGTTCATATTCGGCCAGCGCCAGGATGAAGCCGTGGATCAGGTGGATGTCGGCGGCGGCCGCCTCGCGGATATGTATCGTCATGGGATGTCCGATAGCGGATCAGACCGCGCCTGTCTCGACATGCGCGGCGATTTCCGGCTGGCGGCGCGCGGCGATAAGGCATCCGGCCACGATCAGCGCCGTGCCCGCCAGCGTGCTGAGCGTCAGCCGCTCGCCGAACGTCAGCCAGCCCATGATCGCGGCCCAGATGAAGGCGGTATATTCCACCGGGATCAGATATTGCGCCTCCGCCCGCGCATAGGCCCAGGACAGCGCCATCAGCGACGTGAAGGCCAGCGCTGCGGCAAGGAAGATCAGCGGCGCATGCCCCATGTCCGGCGCCACGGCCAGGAACGGCGCGCCGCCCGCGAACACGCCAAGCATCACCAGATGCTGGAAAAAGGCGACCTCCACGGGGGACGCGACCGCCGCCTGCTGCTTCTGCAATATCAGGTTCCAGGCGAAAAGCGTGGCGGACAGCAGCACCGCCGCCGCACCCAGCAGCGCCTTTGGGTCATAATCGCCGCGCAACCGGCCCGACAGGATGACCGCGACGCCGGCAAGGCCCAGGATCGATGCGATGATGGCGCTGCGCCCGATGGTTTCCTTCAACAGCAAGGCGGCGAGGTAGAGCGCGATGATCGGCGCCAGAAAGGACAGCCCGATGGCCTCCGCCATCGGCAGATGGGTCAGGCCGAAGAAGAACAGGAAGGCCATGACCGCCACCACGGCCCCGCGTATCATGTGGATGCGCAGCGTCGACGCGGATGGCCAGGGATTGCGCAGCGCCGCCATGCCGATCACGCCCATCAGCGTTCCGGCAACGGCGCGCCATAGCAGGGCGTTGTATACGCCGATGGCCAGGCTCAGCCCCTTCATCGCCGCATCCATGACGGAAAACAGCGCCACGCCGCCGCAACAGACGGCAAAGGCGACAGGGAGCGCCACAGGCTTCACTGGAGGAGCGGGCATGGCGCGCCTAGCGGATCAATCGGATGTCGACGCCGATGTCGAGTTGCGCCCATGCGCGATCGGCGGTGAGAATGGGGAGACCGTTGATTTTTGCCAGCGAGAGGCAGGCTCTGTCGCCCATGGACAGCCCCAGATGACGTGTCTGGGATCTCAGCATTGCCGTCTCGATCGCGTGCGTTTCCCGGAAACTGCGGACGCGCAATTCAAAGCGTGCGATTTCGCGCTCCGCGGCGTCGCGCGGGACGCCCGCCTCGAACAATCTCGTATATACCTCGCACAGATTGACCACGGAAATTTGCGCAGAGCCCAGATGGGGTCTGACCCGCTCTATCCCCGGCTCGTCCAATATCACCGCCAATAATGCAGAGGTGTCGAGTATGCAGGTCACTCTTTCTCCGCTTCCAACCGTTTTTCGGCCAGAAACTCGTCGACCGTGAAGGGGTGTTTGATAAGGCTTTTAAATTCCGCCTGCACTTCCCGAACGACCTGATCATAAGTTTTGATCATCAGGCCGTTGCCCTCGCGCTCGATCACCAGCATGTCGCCCGTCTGAAAACCCAGTTCCCGGCGCAGTTCGGCGGGAATGACGATTTTTCCGCCAGCTATCACTTTCGCGCTATAGGTCATGATGGCCTCCACAGGTATCAAATCATAGCATGATACCCAAAGGCGGGAAACGTCTTATTCTGTGGGGTTGTGGGACGTCTTGCCGATCACCAGCTCGCCAATCTCCAGCCGGTCTATCCGCGCTTTCCCGATCCGTAGGCGGCCGATGGCCAGCGCCCCTATCGCGATGGCGCCAAGCGCGAATGCGCCAATAGCGATCGCGCCTATCGCGCCCGAACCCAGAGCGGACGCCCCGACGGCCGAAGCGCCAACGGCCTCCGCGCCAACCGCCCTTTTCCGCAGCGCCTTCTCTCCGGTCAGAGCTGTGGTCTTGGCCTTCACTCCGCCGCCTCGGCCTGTCCCGCATCGGTGGTGGCCGCCTCGATTTCCGCTGCCTTCGCCTCGACCAGTTTCACGATATGGTCGACCAGCCCGGCGTCCTGCACCGTATGGTCGGTGACCCCGGACAGATAGACCATATGCTTGCCATTGCCGCCGCCGGTCAGGCCGATGTCGGTCTCCCGCGCTTCGCCGGGACCGTTGACCACGCAACCGAGCACGGAGAGGGACAGCGGCGTGTTGATATGCTGGAGCCGTTCCTCCAGCGCCTGTACGGTGCGGATCACGTCGAAACCCTGCCGCGCGCAGGACGGGCAGGAAATGACCTTCACGCCGCGCGTGCGGATGCCGAGCGATTTGAGGATTTCATAGCCGACCCGCACTTCTTCCTCCGGCTCTGCGGAGAGGGACACGCGGATGGTGTCGCCGATTCCGGCCCACAACAGATTGCCGATGCCGATGGCGCTTTTCACCGTGCCGCCGATCAGGCCGCCTGCCTCTGTAATGCCGAGGTGCAATGGGCAGTCGACCGCCTCAGCCAACTGCATATAGGCGGCAACCGCGAGGAACACGTCGCTGGCCTTCACCGCCACCTTATATTCGTGGAAATCCTGGTCCTGCAGCAGCTTGATATGGTCGAGCGCGCTTTCGACCAGCGCCTCCGGGCAAGGCTCGCCATATTTCTCCAGAAGGTCGCGTTCCAGAGACCCGGCATTGACGCCTATGCGGATCGCGCAGCCGTTTGCCTTGGCCGCATCCACCACTTCCTTGACGCGGGCCTCGCTGCCGATGTTGCCGGGGTTGATGCGCAGGCACGCCGCGCCAGCATCGGCCGCTTCCAGCGCGCGCTTATAGTGGAAATGGATGTCCGCGACGATCGGCACGCGCGCCGCGCGGACGATCTGCTTCAGCGCCGCCGTCGACTCCTCGTCAGGGCAGGAGACGCGGATGATGTCGACGCCTGCGTCCTCGCACCGGCGGATCTGGTCGATGGTCGCTTTCGGGTCGGATGTCAGCGTGTTGGTCATCGTCTGCACGGTGACGGGCGCGCCGCCGCCCACGGGGACATTGCCGACCATGATCTGGCGGCATTCCCGGCGGGCGATGTCGCGCCAGGGGCGAAGGCCGGGATTATGTTCGGACATGGAAAGCGTACTCCTGGGGTATTGCCGCCCCTATAGCGAGTCACGGCTCCGGTTGCGAGGGGGACGCTATCCCCTTAATGGGATGCCGGAGTCGGATTGGGGAGCCGCTCGCGTCATGCTTCGCCGGAGTTCCCATCGATGACCACCCCAAACTGGACGCTTGTGATTCACGGCGGAGCAGGCTCCATGAGCCGCACCAACCTGAGCGCGCAGGATGATGCGGCCGCCCGCGCCGGGCTGTCGAACGCTCTCGACGCGGGCGAAGCCATTTTGGCCGCGGGCGGCAGCGCGCTCGATGCGGTTGAGGCGGCGGTGCGCGTGCTGGAGGATGATCCGGCCTTCAACGCCGGGCGCGGATCGGTATTCACCTTCGAGGGCGCGATCGAACTGGACGCCGCCGTTATGGACGGCGCAACGCGCGATGCGGGCGCTGTGACCGGCGTAACGCGCACCCGCAACCCGGTCAGTCTGGCGCGGGCGGTGATGGAGAAAAGCCCCCATGTGTTGCTCAGCCGCGAAGGCGCAGACGGCTTTTCCGTCGAGCAGCAATTGGGGCAGGTCGATCCCGAATGGTTCGCCATCCCCGAACGCCGTCGCCAGTTGGAGGAAATGAAGGCGCGCAAGTCCGGCGCGTTCGATATCGACATGAAATATGGCACGGTCGGCGCGGTGGCGCTGGACGTGCACGGCCATGTCGCCGCCGCCACCTCGACCGGCGGGCTGACCGGCAAGCGTTGGGGGCGCATCGGCGATTCCCCGATCATCGGCGCGGGCACCTATGCCGACGACCGGTCCTGCGCGGTGTCGTCCACTGGTGCGGGCGAGTTCTTCATCCGGGCGGGCGCGGCGCATGAAATCTGCGCGCGCGTCCGCATGCTGGGCGAGACGCTGGAGCAGGCGGGGCAGGCGGTGTTTGCGGAGATCAAGGCGATGGGCGGCGTCGGCGGTGTCATCATCACCGGCCCGTCCGGCGAAAGCGCCTGGATATTCAATACGCCCGCCATGTACCGCGGGAAGGCCAGCGGCTCCGGGGAACGGCGCGTCGCGATCTACGGGGACGAATGATGCGTTTGCGCATCGTCGCCACCCTCGCTTTCCTTATCGCCTTTTTGCCCACGCCCGCCCTCGCCTGGTGGGAATATGGGCATGAGACCATCGCGACTATCGCCGCCGATAATGTAAAGCCGCAGACCCGGCGCGCCATCGCCGCGCTGCTGCGCCATTCTGGCGAGCTGGATACGCCGTCATGCCCCGCCAGGACCATCGAACAGGCCAGCGTCTGGGCCGACTGCATCAAGGCGCTGAAGGACCGGTTCAGCTACGCCTATAGCTGGCACTATCAGAATGTCGGCATCTGCAAGCCCTTCGACGTGAAGGCCGCCTGCCCGGATGGCAACTGCGTCTCGGCGCAGATCGACCGCAACGCCCGCTTGCTCAAGGATCGGACCCTGCCGGTGCGGGAGCGGGTGATGGCCCTCGCATTCCTCGTGCACTTTGTCGGCGATATTCATCAGCCGCTGCACGCCGCCGACGATGGCGATCTGGGCGGCAACCGGCAGAAGGCGGATTATGGCATCGTCGCCAATGACCGGCTGAACCTGCACACCATCTGGGACGGCTACCTATCGGAACGGGCGATCTCCGCGCCGCCGTCGTTGATCCGCGTCTATTCGGCGGAGGAACGCGCGGCGATGGGGGGCGGCGCGACCGATGACTGGAGCCGCGAAAATTGGGAGATCAGCCGCGACATGGCCTATGCCACGGCGCGGGGCGGCGATCCCTGCGCAGCGCCCAAGGATGCGCGCGGCAAGCTGAGCGAGGCGCAGATCGCGGCGCTGGTGCCGGTCGTGCGGCTGCAGGTGCAGCGGGGCGGCCTGCGCCTCGCAAGGATGCTGGACGAAGCGCTCGGCGGATAAGGCAAGGTGGGGAGCCACGAGCGGGACGGGGATTCAGGGACTGAAATATGTGTCCCGCCCGTGGCTGAATCGGCAGGCCCGGGGGAGGGTCTGGGGGTCGTGGACCCGCCGTTCCTTCCTTAGACGGCGCACCGGATTCCGAACCGTATCCCGGCCCGAAAAATATCCCTCAGAACCGGAATTCCACGCCGGCCCGCACAGTGCGCGGCCGCATCGGCGTATATTCGTCGCTCTCCAGATCGAACGGCGTACCTAGCGCAAAGCGGTTGCCGGACAGGTCGAGCAGGTTGGTCACGTCGATGGAGAAGCGCACTGGCCCGCGCGTCCAGTTGCCCGACAGCGACGTGTCGACATAATCGCCCTGCTCCCTGCCGAAGATAGGGCCGACGCCCAGGCGGGACTTGCCGACATAGCGGGCAGATGCGAGCAGGCGGACCGCATCGCCGTTGGAGAGCATAGTATTGTAACTGGCGCTCAGCCGCCCGCCCAGATTGGCGACGTTGGGCAGCGACAGCGACCGCCCCTCATAATTCAGTGTCCGCAGATAGGATGCAGGCTGGCTCAAAAGGCTGCCATTATAGATCATGCTGGCGTCGATGCTGAACCCCGCCGCCGGGGTCAGAACCACGCGCCCCTCCAGCGTGAAGATCCGCCCGTCGCCGATGTTGGTGGTCGTGGGCAACCCGCGCCGATCGGTCAGGTCCGCCTGAATATTGTTCCAGTCGGTATAGGCGACGCTGGCGGCCAGGGCGATCGGGTCATAACCGGGCGCGCCGTGCCGCATGCCCGCCTCCAATGTGCCCACCCGGTCGTTGCGGAAGCGGGTGACATGATAGTCGTCCACGGCGAGGCCGCCGGGCCGGAACCCCTGCTGGTAACGCACGAACAGCGTCACGCCCGCGATCGCGTTGGTGAGTATGGAGGCCGATGGCAGGAAGATGGTTTCGCGCCGGTTCGCCTGCGCCTCCGCCATTGCGACATCGGTGAAGGAAATGACGGGTTCCGGGGCCAGTCCCAGGTCGGTCGCCGATCCGCTCAGCCGGCTGCGCGTCACCCGCCCGCCAAATGTCACGATCAGCGCGTTGAGCGGCTGCACCGATGCTTCGGCAAAGCCCGTCCATTCCGACAGGCGGTTGCGCACGCCCGTTGATGGCGTCGGCAGGCCCGGTGGCCCCAGCGTACGGGTGATCGAGGAGCGGTTGTTCAGATAGCTGACGCCGATCAGCCAGCCCAGCCCGTCATGAAGATCGCGCGAGAGGCGGTTCTCCGTGGAGAAAAGCTCCGTGCGGTTGCGCTGGAAATAAAGCTCCGGCGGCCGTCCGTCCTGCGTCGCGTCATAGCGTTCGGACAGGCGGTGCCTGACGACCCCGGTGGTCGACACGAAGCTGATGTCGTCCCAGCGCCGTTCGATCCGCGCATTGGCCAGCGAATAGCCGGATGCATAATTTTGCCCGAACGGCGTTTCCCGTTTCAGCCTGCCGATGCTCCGGCTCGCATATTGCGCGTCGTCGCCCTGTATCCGCTGGTAAAGACCGCTGATGTCGATCGTCCAATTGTCGTCCGGCGCGAAACGCAACGCCGCGCGGCCGCCCTCTACGTTGGTGCGGTTGACGTCATTCTTGTTGCGCAGGATGTCGTCGATATAGCCGCCTTCGGTGCTGGCATAGCCGACGATGCGCAGGCCCAGCTTGCCGGAAACGATGGGCAGGTTCAGGGTCGCGCTGGTGTCGCCGCCGGGCGCGCCATGCTGGGTGGCGGAAACGCCCGCGCTCACCTGTCCCCCGAAGTCGCTGAGGTTGGGCGCATTGGGGACCAGGCGGATGATCCCGCCCAGCGAACCCGCGCCGTAGAGCGTGCCCTGCGGCCCTTCCAGGACCTCGACCGCCGCCATGTCATAGAGGCGCAGGTCCGGGTCGGGCGCGGCATAGTTCAGGCGCATGTCGCCCAGATATTGCCCGGTCGTCGCCTGGGTCGGCCCGGCGAACCCGGAATCGGCGATGGCGCGGATGAACAGCTTGTTGCGGCCCGCGCCCGCATAGGTGGAGCTGAGGCTGGCGACCCGGGCGATCAGCGCGCTGGTGCCGCCCGCCGCATCGGTCCCGCCGAACGCCCCGGTGTCGACGATCTCGACCGTCCCGGCGAACCGGCCGATGGGCACCTCGCGTTTGGAGGCGGTGACGATGATGTCCTCGCCCGGTCCTTCCTGGGCGGGCAAAGCGGGGGCATTCTGCGCGGCGGGCGCTCTGGCGATGGCGCGCGGGCGGGGTGCGCGGACGATGCGCCAATTCGCGTCGTCGATGCGTTCCGCCTTCGCGCCCGTGCCTGAAAGCAGGCGGGACAGGGCCTGACCGACCGACAGGCGGCCCTTGACCCCGCGCACGGAAAGGTCGGCGAGCCACGGGTCCGATGTGCCGATGCTGCTGCCTGTTTCCTTGCCAAGCGCGATGATCGCGTCGCCCAGCCTGCCCGGCGCGATGTCGATATTCTGCCGTTCGGCGGCCCCGGCGGGTGTCGCTGCGACGAGAGCAGCGGCGATGCAGAGGCGCTCAATCCCGCGTGGCATCGGTTCCCTTCAACAGCCAGCCGCCATCCTGGCGCATGGCCTCGACTCCCAATAGCGGCGCGGTGCCTTTAAGCAACTGCGCCGGATCGCGATCCAGCAGGATGGTGCCGGTGAAACGCGATGCGGCCGCCTTTGTATCCACGCGCACCGCAACGCCCAGATTGCGGCTGAGATCGCCCGCAACCTCCGTCAACGACACATTGCTGTACGTCAGGCGGCCCGCCTGCCAGCCGGTGACGGCTTCGAGCGCGATCTGGCCGACGACAACCGCTTTCCGGCCCTCCGTCATGCGCAGGGATGCGCCAGCGGGCAGGGCGATGGCCTCATTTTCGGGGTTGTAGATCACTGCCCCTTCGGCGACGCCGACACGCATCACGCCGCCGTCGCGGGTGACGTTGAATATCGTGCCCGCATCTTCCAGCACGACGCCGCCCACAGTGACGCGGAACGGGTCCTTCTCGTCATGGGTGACGGTGAAGATCGCCTCGCCCTTGTCCAGCGCGGCGAAACGGGGATTGGCATGGTCGAGGCGCAGGGTGGAATTGCCGTTCAGCGCGATCTTCGTGCCGTCCTGCAGCGCAATCTCGCGGCGTTCGCCCGCGCCGGTGCTGACCGAATAGGGATCGGCGCGCTCCAGCGTGCCGAGCGAGACGATGCCCACCAGCGCCGCGGCGATGACGCCCGCCCCGGCCCAGCGCCAGCGCTTCCACAGCGGCGCGCCGGGATCATTGGCCGGTACGGGCAGGCTGCGCTCCGGCGGCAGGATTTCGGGCAGGTCCGCATCGGCGCTCGCCAGCCTGTCATAGGCGGCGGCATGCTCCGGCGCAGCCTCCAGCCATGCGGTGAATCCGCCCCAATCGGCAAAGTCCGAATCGCGGGTTCGGATAACCCAGTCGAGCGCCTGCTCGTCTATCATGGCGTTGTGCCCGGTCATGAAAATTGCGTCCCCACAAAGGCAGACGCCGCGCAACGGACATATCCGTCATTTGTCCGTGGATGGGTGCCGGGCGCGCTCATTCCGCGTCGAACCTCTGCTTGAGGGCGATCAGCGCGCGATAGGCTTTCTGCAGGTCCTTCTCCACCGTGGTCAGGCTGACGCCCAGGTCGATCGCGATCTGCTTCTGCCCGACGCCATCCAGCCGAAACCGGCGGAACACGGTTTCCACACGCGGGCCAAGATCGCGGAGGACGGCTTCCGCTTCGCCCAGCCGCTGTGCGGAGATCATCTGTTCATCGGCGGGCGCATCCATGGACTGCTCGACGATCTGGCCGGTGCCGCCATCCACCCAGTCCTGTTCCCGCTTTTCCCGCCGGGTCGACGACCGGTACTGGTCGAGCATCAGATTATTGGCGGCGCGGTAAAGATAGGGCAGCGGATCGGCGACCGGCCCGACATCCCTGGCGCTAAGCTTTACCCACATGTCCTGCAACACATCCTCCGCCCGGTCGCCCGCGCCGCGCGCGCGGAGAAAGCGGAGCAGGGCGGTCCGGTTTTCAAGAAAGACGGCTTCGAGGCCCGATGCCATAGTGCGAGGTCATTCGTCAGAAAGCTGCAGGACATGCCCCATAGCGGGCGGGAGGCATGCTTGGCAATGCATGGCCGTGCGCCTAAACGCTTTGCCGATGACCGGCGTGGACATAATGCTTGCCAAGGAAATGGGCTTCGACCCCGCAAGGCTGGCGCAGATCACGCCTTTCCTGCGCGACCGCTACGTCGATCCGGGCCTGTTTCCGCACGCGCAGATTCTGGTGTCGCGCCATGGCCGGCCGGTGCTGTCGGAATCGATCGGCGCGGCGCGGGAGGATGGGACGCCGCTTGCCGGCGACGCGCTGTTCCGCCTCGCCTCCATGACCAAGCCGGTGACGTCCGTCGCCTTCATGATGCTGGTGGAGCAGGGGATGACCACGCTGGACCAGCCGGTGCAGGACCTGATCCCGGAACTGAGAGACACTGGCGTCTATGCGGGCGGCGGCGGAGGCGAGCCGTTCGTGACGACGCCCGCCGCCGCGCCGATGCTGCTGCGCGATCTGCTGCGCCATACATCGGGCCTGACCTATGGCCTTCAACAACAGAACCCGGTGGATCAGGCTTACCGGACGCTCGGCCTCGACAGCTTCCGGCCGCAATGGACATCGGACCAGTTCATGGCGGTGATGGCGGAGCCGCCCTTGCTATTCTCGCCCGGCGCGTCGTGGAATTATTCGATGGCGACCGATGTCCTGGGCGTCGTTGTCGAGCGGCTTTCCGGCATCAGCCTTGAGGCGTTTTTTGCGGACCGGATATTCGGGCCGCTGGGCATGGCGGACAGCTTCTTCCAACTGCCCGATGACCGCACGGACCGGCTCACCGACGCCTGGTCCGTCGAGCCGGGGAAGCCGCCCGTCCTTTTCGATCGCGGAGGAAAATCCCGCTGGCGGATGCCGGATCGTTTCTACTCCGGCGGCGCGGGCCTGCTGTCCAGCGCGGCAGACTATCATCGTTTCTGCAGGATGCTGCTTTGCGGCGGCGCGCTGGACGGCGTGCGTCTGCTTTCGCCCGAAACCGTTGCGCTGATGACGGCCAACCATCTGCCCGGCGGCGGCGATCTGTCGCAATTTCCGCATTCCGTATTTGGCGAGCCTCAGAATGCGGGCATCGGCTTCGGCCTGGGATTCGCCGTCACCATGGACCCGGCAAAGGCGGGATTGCCCGGCACGCCGGGGGAGTTTTACTGGGACGGGCTGTTCTCCACGTCCTTCTTCATCGACCCTGTGGAACACCTGATCTGCATATTCATGACGCAGGTCATGCCCTCCTTCGCCTTCTCCATCCGCCGGGAGTTGAAGGCGCTCATCTATTCGGCGCTCAGCGAAACATATCTTTAACGTCCAGGGTCATATTGCTGCAGCGCAAAATGTCCCTTGGCAGCGGCCGCTGCCGGTGTCATCCTGCCGTTAACCAAGCGCGAAAGGGGATCGCTCTACCCATGAACGTCACCAGCCAGACCCCGTTGCCGAAACCGGCGCCCCGTCAGTCCGATCCCGGCATCCTTGCCAATGAAATCGTCGAGCGCCTCACCTATCGCATCGGCAAGGATGCGAAGGCCGCCAAACCGCACGACTGGCTGCACGCGGTTATCCTCTCGATCCGCGACCGCGTGATCGACGCCTGGATCGCATCGACCCACAAGACCTATGAGGAAGAAGGCCGCCGAGTCTATTATCTCAGCCTGGAATTTCTGATCGGCCGCCTGATGCGCGACGCCGTGTCCAACATGGAATTGCTGGATGAGATGACGCAGGCGCTCTCGTCGCTCGGCGTCGATATCGATGTGATTGCGGAGCTGGAGCCGGATGCGGCGCTTGGTAATGGCGGCCTTGGCCGTCTCGCCGCCTGCTTCATGGAATCGATGGCGACGGTGGACGTCCCCGCCTATGGCTACGGCATCCGTTATGTGAACGGCATGTTCCGGCAGGAGATTTCGGACGGCTGGCAGGTGGAGCTGCCCGAAACCTGGCTGGCGCACGGCAATCCCTGGGAGTTTGAGCGGCGCGAGGCGAGCTATGAGGTCGGCTTCGGCGGCCTCGTCGATCCCGCGGCCGATGCCGACGCCAGCCCCAACCAGATGGTGTGGAAGGCGTCGGAGCGCGTCATCGCCACCCCCTATGACATGCCGATTGCCGGATGGCGCGGCAAGCGCGTCAACACGCTGCGCCTGTGGACTGCGCAGCCGATCGACCCGATCCTGCTCGACGCCTTCAACGCCGGCGACCATCTCGGCGCGCTGCGCGAAAGCAACCGGGCCGAGGCGCTGACCCGCGTTCTCTATCCCGCCGACAGTTCGCCCGCCGGGCAGGAGCTTCGGCTGCGGCAGGAATTCTTCTTCTCCTCCGCCTCGCTGCAGGACATCGTTCGCCGCCACATCCAGTATTTCGATGATGTCCGCACCCTGCCGGACAAGGCGGCGATCCAGCTCAACGACACCCACCCCGCCGTTGCAGTGACGGAATTGATGCGGCTGCTGCTCGACGATCATGGCCTCGATTTCGACGAGGCGTGGAGCATCACCCGCCGCACGTTCAGCTATACCAACCACACGCTCCTTCCCGAAGCGTTGGAAAGCTGGCCGGTGCCCCTGTTCGAGCGGCTTCTGCCCCGGCACATGCAGATCGTCTATGCGATCAACAGCCGCCTGCTGGCGGAGGCGCGGCGCAAGGGCGGTTTCGACGATCAGGCCATCGGCACTATCTCGATCATCGACGAGGGCGGCGAGCGGCGCGTGCGCATGGGCAACCTGGCTTTCGCCGGATCGCACAGCGTCAACGGCGTGTCGGCGCTCCACACCGACCTGATGAAACAAACGGTGTTCGCCGATTTCCACCGGCTCTATCCCGACCGGATCAATAACAAGACCAACGGCGTCACCTATCGCCGCTGGCTGATGCAGTGCAATCCGGGGCTGTTCGGCCTGATCCGCGAAGCCATTGGCGACAAGTTCATGGACGATCCCGAAGCGCTGCGGGAGCTGGACGCCTTCGCCCATGACAGCGCGTTTCAGGACAAGTTCACCGCCATCAAGCGCGCGAACAAGGAGGCGCTTTCCAACCTGCTGCGTCAGCGGATGAACGCCCGCATCGATCCGCTCGCTCTGTTCGATATCCAGATCAAGCGCATCCACGAATATAAGCGCCAGCTCCTCAACATCATCGAGGCGGTGTCGCTCTACGACCAGATCCGCTCGCATCCCGAACGCGACTGGGTGCCGCGCGTGAAGCTGTTCGGCGGCAAGGCTGCGCCCAGTTACCACAACGCCAAACTCATCATCAAACTGGCCAACGATGTGGCCCGCGTGGTCAACCACGACCCCGCCGTGCAGGGCCTGCTGAAGCTCCAGTTCGTGCCCAACTACAATGTCTCGATGGCGGAGATCATGATCCCCGCCGCCAACCTGTCGGAACAGATTTCGACGGCGGGCATGGAGGCGTCGGGCACCGGCAATATGAAGTTCGCGGTCAACGGCGCGCTCACCATCGGCACGCTCGACGGCGCGAATGTCGAAATGCGCGATCATGTCGGCGCGGAGAATATCGTGATCTTCGGCCTCACCGCGGACGAGGTGAACCAGCGCCGTGCGCAGGGCTATGAACCGCGCAAGGTGATCGAGGCGTCCGCTGAACTGTCCCAGGCGCTGACCGCGATCCGCTCCGGCGTATTCTCGCCCGGCGACCCGGATCGCTATCGCGGCCTGATCGACGGTATCTATGACCATGACTGGTTCATGGTCGCTGCGGACTTTGACAGCTATGCCTCGGCCCAGCGCTCGGTGGACACGATCTGGAACGATCATGACGCCTGGGCGTCGAAGGCAATCTATAATGTGGCCCGCATGGGCTGGTTCTCGTCGGATCGCACCATTCGCGAATATGCGACCGACATCTGGAAGGTTCCGGTGTGACGATTGCTGTCGATAAGGCGCATATGAGCAGAGGGTGCTGAGTCCGGACCGGATCGAAAGGCTGGTCCAGGGTTTCGACGATGATCCGTTCGCGCTGCTGGGTGTGCACCCGGACGGCAAGGGGCTGGTCGCGCGCGTCATGCTGCCGGAGGCGGAGGCGGTCACTGCCTATACGCTGGCGGGGAAAAAGGCGGCGGAGCTGGAACGGCTTCACCCCGGCGGCCTGTTCGCGGGCAAGCTGTCGATCCGCAAGCGCCAGCCCTTGCGCTATCATGCCGTCTATCCCGGCGGCGGCGATTATTGGTTCATTGATCCGTACAGCTTCGGCCCGGTGCTGGGTCCGATGGACGATTATTATATCGCCGAAGGATCGCATGTTCGCCTGTTCGACAAGATGGGCGCGCATGTCATGGAGCATGAGGGCGCGGAGGGAACGCATTTCGCCGTTTGGGCGCCCAATGCAAAACGGGTGTCGGTAGTCGGCGACTTCAACCGCTGGGACGGCCGCCGCCATGTCATGCGCTGCCGCCGCGACACTGGCATCTGGGAAATCTTCGTGCCGCAGGTCGGGGCTGGCGCGGCCTATAAATATGAGATTATCGGGCCGGACGGCGTCACCCTGCCGCTGAAGGCCGATCCCTTCGCCTTCCGGTCGGAACTGCGCCCGGCGACCGCCTCGGTAGTCGCGCCCGTGCCTTCGCACGCATGGACCGATCAGGCCCATCGCGACCATTGGGCGAAGGCCGATCCGCGCCGCCAGCCCATCTCCATCTATGAGGTTCATGCCGGGTCGTGGCAGCGCGACCCGGATGGCAATTTCCTGCACTGGGATGCGCTGGCCGAGCGGCTGATCCCCTATGTGGTGGAGATGGGATTCACCCATATCGAATTCATGCCGATCAGCGAATATCCCTATGATCCGTCATGGGGTTACCAGACGACCGGCCTTTACGCCCCCACCGCCCGCTTTGGCGAGCCGGAGGGTTTCGCCCGTTTCGTGGAGGGCGCGCACCGGGCCGGCATCGGCATCATCCTCGACTGGGTGCCCGCGCATTTCCCGGTCGATGATCATGGCCTCGCCCAGTTTGACGGCACGGCGCTTTACGAACATGCCGACCCGCGCAAGGGCTTCCACCCGGACTGGAACACGGCAATCTACAATTTCGGACGGCGGGAGGTCTCGTCCTTCCTCGTCAACAATGCGCTGTTCTGGGCGGAGCGTTATCATGTCGATGCGCTGCGCGTCGATGCCGTCGCCTCGATGCTCTACCTCGATTATTCCCGCAAGGAAGGGGAGTGGCTGCCCAACGAACATGGCGGCCGCGAGAATCTGGAGGCGGTCGCCTTCCTCCAGTCCATGAACAAGGCTTTTTACGGAAGCCACCCCGGCACGATGACCATGGCCGAGGAATCGACGAGCTGGCCCGGCGTCTCCCTGCCCGCACATGAGGGCGGCCTCGGCTTCGGGTTCAAGTGGAATATGGGCTTCATGCACGACACGCTGGAATATCTGAAGCGGGAGCCGATCCACCGCCAGCATCACCACAATGACATCACCTTCGGCCTGCTCTACGCCTTCAGCGAGAATTTCATCCTGCCCTTGAGTCATGACGAGGTGGTCCACGGCAAGGCGTCGCTGCTGCACAAAATGTCCGGCGACGACTGGCAGAAATTCGCCACCCTGCGCGCCTATTATGCGATGATGTGGGGCTATCCGGGCAAGAAGCTGCTGTTCATGGGGCAGGAGTTCGCCCAGCGCGCCGAATGGAGCGAGGAACGGGCGCTGGACTGGCACCTGCTCGACCACGGCCCGCACAGCGGCGTGCAGTCGGTCGTGCGCGACCTCAACCGCCTTTACCGCAGCATGCCCGCGCTCCACGCCCGCGATTGTGAGGGCGACGGGTTCGAATGGCTGCTGGCCGACGCCGCCGCCGATTCCGTATTCGCCTGGGTCCGCAAGGTGCCCGATGCGCCGCCAGTGGTCGTCATCAGCCATTTCACACCTGTCACACGCCACGGCTATGGTCTGCGCCTGCCGATGGAGGGCGTATGGCGGGAGATCATGAACAGCGACGCATCCGACTATGGCGGCAGCGGCGTCGGCAATGCGGGGCGGGTCATCGCCGGGCCGGATGGATGGGCGACGCTCACCATTCCGCCGCTCGGAACCATAATGTTAACACCGGACGTTTAGCGCAGGCGGCCGTGCAGGGCCGGGGGCTGGAGAAACATGAGTAATACACACAGGCGACATCAACCTCTGGCCCGCGACGCCATGGCCTATGTCCTCGCCGGGGGGCGGGGCAGCCGCCTCAGCGACCTGACGGATCGCCGCGCAAAGCCCGCCGTCCATTTCGGCGGCAAGGCGCGGATCATCGATTTCGCTTTGTCCAACGCGCTCAACAGCGGCATCCGCCGCATCGGGGTCGCGACGCAATATAAGGCGCACTCGCTGATCCGGCATTTGCAGCGCGGCTGGAACTTCTTCCGCTCCGAACGCAATGAGAGCTTCGACATCCTGCCCGCCAGCCAGCGCATCTCCGAAAACCAGTGGTATGAGGGGACGGCGGACGCGGTTTACCAGAATCTCGACATCATCGAATCCTATGCGCCGGAATATATGGTGATCCTGGCCGGGGACCATATCTACAAGATGGACTATGAACTCATGCTCCAGCAGCATGTGGATAGCGGCGCGGACGTGACGGTGGGCTGCCTGGAGGTGCCCCGCATGGAGGCGACCGGCTTCGGCGTCATGCATGTCGATGCCAATGACACCATCACCGCCTTCGTCGAAAAGCCCGCCGATCCGCCCGGCATTCCGGGCCAGCCCGATATGGCGCTGGCGTCGATGGGCATCTATGTGTTCAACACCAAATTGCTGGCGCGCGAATTGAGGCGCGACGCCGCGCTGATCGGCAGCAATCGCGATTTCGGCGGCGATATCGTCCCCTATCTGGTCAAGAACGGCAAGGCGGTCGCCCACCGCTTCACCAGCAGTTGCGTGCGCGCCGAAAGCGAGCGAGAAGCCTATTGGCGCGATGTCGGCACGATCGACGCCTATTGGCAGGCGAATATCGACCTCACCGATGTCATCCCGCCGCTGGACATCTATGACAATAGCTGGCCGCTCTGGTCCTATCAGCAGGTCACCTCGCCCGCGAAGTTCGTGCATAATGAGGATGGCCGCCGTGGCTCCGCCACCTCCTCGCTGATCGCGGGCGGATGCATTGTGTCCGGCTCGTCCCTGCACCGCAGCCTTCTCTTCTCCAACGTGCGCACCCACAGCTTCTCGTCCGTGACGGAAAGCGTGATCATGCCGGGCTGTGAGATTGGGCGCGGCGCGCGCGTGCATCGCTGCGTGCTGGACGCGGGCGTCAATATCCCGCCCGATCTTGTCATTGGCGAGGACCCGTTGCTCGACGCGCAGCGTTTTCGCGTATCGGAAGGGGGCGTCTGCCTCGTAACCCAGCCGATGATCGACCGCCTGGCCCTCTGATCCGCCCATGAAGATCCTCTCGGTCGCGTCTGAAATCTATCCGCTCATCAAGACCGGCGGGCTTGGGGATGTCGTCGGCGCGCTGCCGCTGGCGCTTACGTCCCACGGCATGCAGGTCCGCACGCTGGTCCCCGGTTACCCATCCGTCCTCTCGCGGCTGGTGAAGCCGAAGAAAGTCCACGCCTATGATGCGCTGTTCGGCGCATCTGCGACGATCCTGTCGGCCAAGGTCGGTGATCTTGACCTCTATGTGCTGGACTGCCCCGCCTTCTTCTCGCGGGAGGGCGGCCCCTATGCCGACTGGCGCGGCAATGAGTGGAACGACAATTGGCGGCGCTTCGCGGCGTTGTCCTGCGTCGGCGCTGACATTGCGGCGGGGGCGCTCAAGACCTGGCGGCCCGATCTGGTCCACGCCCATGACTGGCAGGCGGCGATGACCCCAGCCTATATGCGCTTCGGCATGGCGGCGAACATCCCGAAGGTTGTGACGATCCACAACCTCGCCTTTCAGGGGCGCTATGGTCAGGACATCTTCCCGCAGCTTGGCCTGCCGCCGGAGGCATGGGGCGTCGATGGCGTCGAATATTATGGCGGCACGGGTTTCCTGAAAGCGGGCCTCGTCTCCGCCGACGCGATCACCACCGTCAGCCCGACCTATGCCGAGGAAATCCGCCAGCCTGAAAACGGCATGGGCCTCGATGGCCTCGTCACTGGCCGGGCGGACAGGCTGCACGGCATCTTGAACGGCATAGACGCTGCGCTCTGGGACCCGGCGACGGACCCGGACCTTGTGCGCCCCTTCTCCCACCGCTCTCTCGCCGCGCGCAAGGCGAACCGCCGCGCCGTGGAAAAGCGTTTCGGCCTCAAGCGCGACGGCGCGCCGCTGTTCGTCGTCGTCAGCCGGCTGACCTGGCAGAAGGGCATGGACATGCTGGCCGATGCTGTCGACCATCTGGTCGGCATGGGCGGCAAGCTCGCCGTGCTGGGGTCGGGCGATCACCCGCTGGAGGGCGCGTTTCTCGCCGCTGCCGACCGGCACCGGGGGCGGGTCGGCGTCCAGATCAGCTATGACGAGACGCTCGCCCATCTGATGCAGGCGGGCGGCGACGCTATCCTCATTCCCTCGCGCTTCGAGCCCTGCGGCCTGACCCAGCTTTATGGCCTGCGCTATGGCTGCGTGCCGGTGGTGGCGCGGGTCGGGGGGCTGGCCGACACAGTGATCGACGCCAATGAGGCGGCGATCGCGTCCGGCGCGGCGACCGGCGTCCAGTTCGGCCCGCCCAACCCCTATCAGCTTCGTCGCGCCATCACCCGCACGATCGAGCTTCATGCCGACCGCGCCGCTTGGACGATCATGCAGCGGACGGGCATGCGCGCCAATTTCTCTTGGGACCGCAGCGCCGCCCGCTATGCCGCGCTCTACCGGTCGCTGGTTGCATGAACCCCGGCGACCTGCCGCCCCTTGGACCTAGGCTCGAAAAGGGCGGCACCCGCTTCACCGTCTGGTCCGCCGCCGATGCGCTCTCGCTCTGCCTGTTCGAAGGCGACCGGGAGGAGCGGCTGCCGATGGAGGGGAACGGGCAGGGGCTGTTCACCCGCTTCGTCGCCGGCATTGGCGCGGGGGCAAGCTATGGCCTGCGCGCCGAGGGACCTTATGACCCCTCCAACGGCCTGTGGTTCGACCCGGCCAAGCTGCTGCTCGATCCCTACGCCACCGCAATAGACCGGCCGTTCATCTATGATCCGCGCCTCGCGGAATATGGCCATGACACCGCCGCGCTCATGCCGAAGGGTGTCATCAAGCGCGCGCTGCCCGCCCGCCCGCACCACCCGCCCAAATTCACGCCGGGCGGCCTGATCTACGAGCTTCAGGTCCGCGCCTTCAGCAAGCTGCACCCGGCCGTGCCGCCCAAGAAGCGCGGAACGATCGCCGCGCTCGCCCATCCGGCGGTCATCGATCATCTGAAGAAACTGCATGTCAGCGCCGTCGAGCTGATGCCCATCAACGCCTGGATCGACGAACGCCATCTGGGTCCGCTCGGCCTGACGAACGCCTGGGGCTATAATCCGGTCAGCTATTTCGCGCTCGACCCCCGCCTCGCGCCCGGCGGCCTTGCCGAACTGCGGGCGACGGTGGATGCGCTGCACGACGCTGGCATCGGCGTCATCATGGATGTGGTTTTCAACCATGACGGCGAAAGCGACGCGCTAGGCCCAACCCTGTCGCTGCGCGGCCTGGATGCGCGCCGTTATTTCCGGCACGAGGCCAATGGCGCGCTGATCAACGACACCGGCACCGGGAACAGCGTGGATTGCAACAATCCGGTCGCCCGCCGCCTGATCCTCGACTCATTACGGCACTTCGTCCGCCATGCCGGGATAGACGGCTTCCGCTTCGATCTTGCCCCGGCGCTCGGTCGCCTGCCCGGCGGTTTCGATCCGGCGGCGCCGCTCCTGCTGGAAATGGCCGCCGACCCGATCCTCGCCGACCGCATCATGATCGCGGAACCCTGGGACATCGGCCCGGGCGGCTATCAGCTCGGCAATTTCGCCGACACCTTCCTCGAATGGAATGACCGCTACCGCGACGACTTGCGCAGCTTCTGGCGCGGCGATGCGCACAGGCTTGGCGCGCTGGCGACCCGCCTGGCCGGATCGTCGGACATCTTCGGCAAGGGCGACCGCACCCGCTCCGTCAATTTCCTCGCCGCCCATGACGGCTTCAGCCTGGCGGACGTCACCGCCTATGAGCACCGCCACAACGAAGCCAATGGCGAGAATAACCGCGACGGCCACGGAGAAAATCTGAGCTGGAACAATGGCATCGAAGGCGAGACCGGCGAGCCGGACATCATTGCCGCCCGCCAGCGCGACATAAAGGCATTACTTTCCACCCTCTTCGCCTCACGCGGCACGATCATGCTGACGGCGGGCGACGAGTTCGGCCGCACGCAGCAGGGCAATAACAACGCCTATGCGCAGGACAATGCGATCACCTGGCTCGACTGGAAGGGGCGCGACCTGACGCTCGAAGCGCACAGCTTCGCATGCGCCGCCCAACGCGCCGCCACCCCTGCATTGATGGCGACGCGCCTCCTGACCCCCGATGACGTCCAATGGCTGCGCCCGGACGGCGGCGAGATGACGGACGCCGACTGGAACCGCCCGGACGGCAACGCGCTGGTCATGCGTTACCGGGACGGACCGGCAATCTGCGTCAACCGCAGCGGGGCGGCGATACGCTTCACGGTCGAGGGCATCGCACCGTTCGACGTGGCTGCCCGCTCGGTAACGATCGTCTAGAGCGGACCGCGTTTAGCCCCCCTCCCGTTCGGGCTGAGCCTGTCGAAGCCCTGTCCTTCTTAAAAGTGCAGGGCTTCGACAGGCTCAGCCCGAACGGAAAATGCGGCAAGCTTGCGTGTTCGGTCATCCCGGACCTGAGACCTACCGGCTCTCCGGCATCAACACTGCGCGGATCACGGATGTCAGCTCATGGTGCCGGAATGGCTTGTGCAGCATGGCTATCCGTTCGCCCAGCGCGATCCGCAGCGCCTGCGTATCGGCATAGCCGCTGGCGATCACGATGGGCAGGTCCGGCTGGATCAGGCTGATCCGCGCCGCCGTTTCCGCCCCGGTCATGCCGGGCATGGCGAAGTCCAATATCGCCACATCCGGTTCGACGGTCTGCAGAAGGTCTATGGCCTGCGCGCCGCTGCTGGCTTCCGTCACCTGCGCTCCTAAGGACGTCAACACATCCAGCAAAGTCGTCCTGACCTCGTCATCATCGTCCACCAGCAGGGCGTGGATGCCGTCCAGCCGCTCGACCTGATCCTCAAACTCCTGACCGCCGTTGCCCGGTGCATCGATGGCGTCTGCCACTTCGGCCCGGCGCAGGCGGATCGTGACCGTCGTGCCCCGGCCAATCTCTGAATCCAGGATTACCGTGCCGCCCGACTGGCGGGCTATGCCGAACACCATGGACAGGCCCAGCCCGGTTCCGCGCCCCTGATCCTTGGTGGTGAAGAACGGCTCGAAGGCCCGGTCGCGCACTTCCGCGGGCATGCCCGTGCCGCTGTCGCTGACGATGATGTCGATATATTGTCCGGGGGGCAGGTCGCCATCATCGCCCATGATCAGCACCGGCTTGGTCATGATGCGCAATATGCCGCCGCCGGGCATGGCGTCGCGGGCGTTGATCGCCAGATTGAGGATGGACAGCTCAAGCTGCGTCGGGTCGGCGATGACGTGCCAATATCCCGCGCCCAGGTCCGGCTCCAGCGTCACCTGCGGTCCCAGCGTCCGGTGCAGCATGTCGATAGTATCGGTGATGGCCGGGCGCAGGGCGATCGGCTTCAGCTCCAGCGCCTGCGTGCGGGAGAAGGCGAGCAATTGCGCGGTCAGCTTCTTGCCGCGATCCAGGGCGGAGGCGGCGTTGACGGCCCAGCGGGAGACGCGGGGATTGTCCTGCACATTGTTCAGGATCAACTCCATATTGCCCGACACGGTCTGCAGCAGATTGTTGAAGTCGTGCGCGATGCCGCCGGTCAACTGGCCGATGGCTTCGATCTTCTGCGCCTGCAGCAGAGCCGCTTCGGCCTTCCGCCGTTCGGCCACCTCATGCTTCAGCGCGGCCAGTGCATCGTCGCGCTCCGCGATGCGCGCGCCCAATTCCCTGTTGGCCAGGGTCAGTTCGCCGGGGGAGGGCATCGCCAGCAGCTTGGGCAGTAGCGGCCACAGCAGAATCGCGGTGAATATCGACGCGATCGCCGTCACCACCTTGATCAGCGCCTCTATGCCATAATCGCCATGCCACAGGTTCCAGATGCTCATGACGTGAGTCGCGCCGCATGCGGTGATGAACAGCGCGAACAGCCAGAATATGCCGCCAAACTCCATATCCTTGCGCCGCCGCACGAACTGGATGAGGGCGAGGGGAATGGAAAAATAGGCGAGCGCGATCAGCGCGTCGGAGATGACATGGGTCCAGACGAGCTGCGGCCACCAGAGAAGGCAATAGCCATGTGGAGGCAGTGCCTGCAGGAAGCCATTGAAAAAATTGCCCATTATGCGCCCTCTTACCCAGTCGCGCGCCTGACCCGAACGACATGGGATTCCTACCCCGAAAAATCCGGCGCGTTAAGGACAACGCGCCATTTTGGCTAAGGACGGTCAGGACCTTGCATGGTTAATCCACTTGCAGTGCCGCTGGTCCCCGCGCCATACCCCCAACATTGATCGTTTCTCGTCGGCTGTTTGTCGATGGACATGTCGTTGAACGACGGTGCGTGTCGGCGATCGAGAGATGTTCCGCCTTTCAGGCCGCCATTATTATGATCCGTTCATCAGGACGACAGGTCGGCAATGGCACTGTGACGTTACTGAATACGCCCCGGACCAGCCCCCGGTTTGTGGCCCATAGCACCAGATCCTGAAGTGCCCGACAGCATGCGCAGGATACGCCCCCGGTCATCCCTTGCACCGGGGGCGTTTTTTATTCTTCGCACACACCTCCCGCCTCCTGATCGATTTTGACGCTACGGCATGCTGGCATTTTCCGTCCTGTCGCCGCTGGTCGCCTCTCTTGCGCCGTTCGTCGACGCCGGCGGTCGTCCGCCGAAGATGACGGGCGCTGGTCGATCCCGGAATGCGTGGCGGGGGGCATGATCCTAAACAGGATGGGCAGGACGGATCGGCAGCCCCCGCCATCCGCCAGCCCCGGCCGCTCCAAGGGCGCGCCGGGCAAAGCATAGCATATCGGTATTTAGAGGAGACCCTGTGATGTTTGCCCCCAAGTTCACCACCCGCTTTACTGCGACCCTGGCCGCAACCCTGTGCTTTGCGGCGGCGACCCCCGCCTTCGCCGGCGCCAGCCAGACCAGCACGACAGAGACCGGCGCCCGCCAGCGGGCCGTGCTCTATTCCGACCTGGACCTGACCACCCAGTCGGGGAAAGAGACGCTGAACCGGCGGATCAGCTACGCGGCCGCCAAGGTCTGCGAAACCCGCGATCTGCATCAGTTCGTGTCCTGCCGCAACGCCGCACTTCGCAGCGCGAAGGAACCGGTCGGCATCGCCATCGCCAAGGCGGAAAATAATGCGCGTTATGCTGACGCGGGAACCCGGATCGTCGTCGGCAACTGACCGTGGCGATCGCATTGTGAAAACCCCCGTCGCACCGCGCCGGGGGTTTTCCTATGCCTGGGGCTATCGTCCGGTCAGCGCCTTCACATTGGCGAGGAAGGTGCGGCCGATGCGGATGTCGTCGCCCTTTTCCAGACAGGCGAACCACACGCCGCTGCCGTCATGGCGCAGCCGCTGGATATGGTCCCGCCGCACGATATGGGACCGGTGCAGCCGGATGAACTCGGTCGGATCGAGCCGCTGCTCCAGCGAACTGATCGTCTGGTGCAGCAGATAGCTGTGACCGGCGACATAGAGCCGCATATAGTCGCGCTCCGCCTCTATCCGGTCGATCTGGTCGGTGCCGATACGGATCAGCTCCGACCGGTGCGGCACCCAGAATTCCTCTGCCCATTCCGATGATGGAGCGTCCGATATGGCGGGTGCGCTTTCCACCCGGATGCGCAGCGCCTGCTCCACCCGGTCGACCGCGCGGGTCAGCCGGTCGTGCGCCACCGGCTTCAACAGATAATCGACGGCGGCCAGATCGAACGCCTCGACCGCAAAGCCTTCGAACGCCGTCACGAAGATCACCGCCGGGCGAATGCCCATGCGGCCCACCGCCCGCGCCACGCCGATCCCGTCCAGCAGGGGCATGGCGATGTCCAGCAGCAGCAGTTCCGGCTCCAGCCCTTCGACAAGACGCAGCGCCGCCTCGCCATCGGTCGCGGTGCCGACCAGCGAGATGCGCGGCTCGCGGGCGCACAGCATCTGCAACCGTTCCACCGCGAGCGGTTCGTCATCGACGATCATTGTGCGGATCGTCGTCATGCGGTCAGCAGCCGCGCCTTATGATCGGCAGGGACAGTTCGACCAGGAAACCGCCGCCCTCCATCGGGCCGGAAATCAGCCGTCCCTTGTCCCCAAAGCGGGCGGCGAGGCGTTCGCGCACATTGACCAGGCCGATGCCATTGCCTTCATAGGCGCTTTCATGGGGTATGGTGTCGCCGTCATCCGCTATGCTCACGTGCAGCAGCCCTTCCTCCTCCCAGGCGAGGATATCGATCGTCACTGGCCGGGTGGTTCGGGATACCCCGTATTTGATGGCGTTTTCAATCACCGGCTGCAGGATCAGGCCCGGCACGCAGCAACTCATCAGCCGGTCGGGGATGGAGATGTTGGTCCGCAACCGTTTCGGGAAGCGCACCGCCTCGATATCCAGATACAGCTTCTGCAGATGCACCTCCTCCGACAGCGGCACATCCTCCAGCGGATCGCCGGTCAGGCTGGTGCGGTAGAAGTTGGAGAGGGACATGATCATCTGCTCTGCCTCGTCCTTCTGATCCTTCATGACCAGGCTGGACAGGGAATTGAGCGTGTTGAACAGGAAGTGCGGATTGACCTGATAGCGCAGCGACCGCAATTCCGCCTGCCGCGCCGCCTGCTCCAGCCGCGCGGCCCGGCGCTCGACCCGGCTCACCTCCGCCGCATAGGTGACGGCCAGATAGATCGCGGCCCAGGCGGCAAGGAAGAAATAGCGCCCCATCGTATCTTCGGCGATTTCCTGGAGCACATAATTGCCCTTGGACTTCGCATAATGTTCGGCGGCGGGCATGAAGCCGTCCGGCTCATAGACATTGAAGATATAATAGTTCGCCGCCGCGATGGAGATGGCGCAGGGTATGGCCGCGATGAAGGCGATGGCGATGCGGCGGGAAAATGTGCTGCCGTCGAACTGCCGGATGATCAGATACAGCACCCATGTCAGGATGATGCCCAGGATCGTCACGATGCCGCGGCGGATGGCCATCTCGCCCTGGGATTCAAATCCCATGACCGAAGCGCGCAGGGTGACGATGACGGCGTAGAACAGCCAGAAGCCGAGAATGGTATAGAGGGCCACGGTCGGGGAAACGCCGCGTTCGCCCTCCTCAAGGGGTATCGTCATGCTCCTGTCATAGCCTGAAAGGCGCGGACTGTCGTCCCCGCCGGTCGAAAATCCGCCGATGTTGGTCGATCCGCAGGGTTAACGCGATATTGCGGCGCGCGGGTTGGAACAGCGGCTGCGATCCACCGTTGATAGAGACGGATTTAAGGAGACGGATCATGGAAACGCAAAAACATCCACCGGATGCGGCGCGCGAAGTGGCGCGCGACGGCGAAGTGGCGAAGCCCAGCGACGATCAGGATCATCCTCTGACCCAGGAGGAAAGCCTGGAGGAAGCGCTGTCCGATTCCATGGACGCTTCCGATCCGCCCTGCGCCACGCAGCCGGGCGATCATAGCGATCCAGTGCCGTCATCGGGCTTTCCGGAGGAGGATCCGGACAAGAAGGACCGGAAGGCGCGCCACGGGCAATGACCCGGCTCTGAGTCGCTTCAGTCCCACATTGAGACAAAATTGTCGCGGCGCAGACAGGCATGTTGCGCCGCACAAATTTTTATATTGCCTAGTCCGTTGAAATCTGGTCCGATGTGAATGTCGGGCGAACATGTGCTTAAGCTTTCGCTAACCAAACAGGGCGCATGTTCGGTTGTCTGGACTTTCAGTCGGGAGGGCAATTGGATGGGTATCAGCGCCAAACCAGCGGACGGAGCGATCACGCTCGCAGAAATGCGAGAGTTCGCCAGCTTCCCCGCTTCCACGCAGCGGTATATCCGCCGCTCCCTCGATATCGGCCTTCATCGCCGCGACGCGATGAAGCTCTGGTCCCGCGATCTTGTCGAGGAAGCCAGCATCAGGGCGCAGGCGCGGATTTACGGCCGGCTCGACGAAATCAAGACGATGGTCCCCGATGACAGCGGGCTGGAACAGGTGGAGCCGTTCATGGCGCCGCTGGTCACTGTCTCGGCTTTCGATCTGGGGCAGGATCGTCTGAACAGCTTCTCGGCATACCGCTTCCTGTATGAGCGGCTGATCGGCGCGGGCGCGCGGCCCTGGCTTCCCGGCGCTTTCTGCGCCGCCGCCAGCCTGCCGCACCTTCACCCCGAAAAGCGCCGCGCCCTGCTGCAGTCGATCAGCGAAGCGGCAGCCACCGCCGTCGGCTGGTCCAACCGCGAACCCAGCTTCTACCCCGAATGGGTCGAGAAGGTGGATACGAGCAAGGCGCCGAACTGAGGGGCTATCATGCTTTGTCCGCAAAGTTGCGGGCAAGGCCATGATATAGCCGTTCCTTGCAGATGAGCTGCGCGCTGGCGTCGGCCACCAGCGCCGCGCCGAGCAGCGGCAGCATGAAGCCACGGCTTCCGGTGGTTTCCGATATGATGATGACCGCCGTCAGCGGCGCGCGCACCACCCCGGTAAAATAGGCCGCCATGCCCAGCAGGACGACGGCGCTCGCCTGACTGCCCGGAAAGAACCAGCCCAGAATATTGCCGAACCCCGCGCCGGTCGCCAGCGACGGGGCGAATATGCCCCCTGGCAGACCGGAAACCGATGTGGCCAGCGTGGACACGAACTTGGCCGGTCCGAACCATAGCGGCGTATCATGCCCCCCGCCGATCATCGCCCGCGCCGCGCCATAGCTGGTGCCCCATG
This sequence comes from Sphingobium phenoxybenzoativorans, assembly GCF_001757355.1. Classification (GTDB taxonomy): domain Bacteria; phylum Pseudomonadota; class Alphaproteobacteria; order Sphingomonadales; family Sphingomonadaceae; genus Sphingobium; species Sphingobium phenoxybenzoativorans. The sequence continues at coordinate 117,028 of NZ_MINO01000007.1, read as the reverse complement.
TCAATTGGGTCGCGGTGCCTATTGCGGCGACCACAAGGCCGCAAAGCGCGGCGAAAGAGACCGGGCGGCGGCGCGCGAAGGCAGTGATGCGATTGGTGGACCGTGCCGCCCCAAGCGCGAGCCGGGCGAAAAGCCCGCCGGACAATCCGCCCAATATGCCTGCAACCAGCGCAATCATGACCGCGCCGCCAAATGTCAGATGCGCCGCGACGGAACCGAAATAGACATAGTCGCCGGCGAGGCCCAGGCTGACCATGCCGGACACGATGACGGCGGTGATGACCAGCAGGGTCATGCGCTGTTCGTAGGCCGCCGCCAACTCCTCGATGGCGAAGGCGATGCCCGCAAGCGGCGTGTTGAAGGCGGCGGCGACACCCGCAGCGCCGCCGGCGATCAATACCGACGCGCGCATGGGAACAGCCAGCAGCCGGTGGACGCGCGCGAGTATGGCGGCGCTGATCTGCACGGTGGGGCCTTCGCGTCCCACCGATGCGCCGGCAAGCAGGGCGGCGATGGTCAATATCAGCTTCAGCAGCGCGGTGCGGAAATTCACCAGCGCGCGGTCGGCGGTTTCCGGCTTCCTGATCGCGGCGATCACCTGCGGGATGCCTGATCCCGCCGCCAGCGGCGCGTGCAGCCGCGTGAACCAGACAATCGCCGCAAAGGCGGCTGGCGTCAGCAGCAGCGGCAGATAGCGGTTGGCGGTCGCGACGCGGGCAAAGGCTTCGCTGGCCTCATCCGCCGCCCATGCGAAAGCGAGCGCGACCAGCCCCACAATCGTCGCGCCGCCGATCAGCGCCAGCCTGCGGCGGAAGATCAGCGAGGTGGGACCGGCATGACGGACAAGCGCGCGAACGCGGCGGGCCGTCCAGCGTTTCATGCGACCGAAGCGTCCCGCCGCCGGTAGCGGAAGTACCAGACCTCATGCCCCTGCCGCCGGGCTTTCGCCTCATAGCGCGTTTCCGGCCAGCCGCCCGGCCGCTTCAGGAAATCCTGGGGCGTCGCCGCGAGCCAATCGAAATCGGCGCGGCCGTTCATCACCATCATCGCCCACCGCAGGTAGACGGGGTGGTCGGTGCCGAAGCGGAACTCGCCGCCGGGTTTCAGCTTGGCGGCGATCATGTCCACCGGCCCCTTGTTCATCATCCGCCGCTTGGCGTGACGCGCCTTGGGCCAGGGGTCGGGGTGCAGCAGATAGACGAAGCTCAGCGCCCCGTCCGGCACCCGCGAAAGCACGTCCAGCGCATTGCCCATATGCAGGCGGACATTGGGCAGGTGCTGGTCGCGAATATGGGTGAGCGCCGTCACCACGCCGTTCAGGAACGGCTCGCAACCGATAAAGCCATGGTCGGGCAGCATGTCGGCGCGATAGGCCATATGCTCGCCGCCGCCGAAGCCGATTTCGAAATGCAGCGGGCGGTCCTCGCCAAACAGTCGCGCGGCGGTGATCGGGCCATCTTCCGGCACGGAAATCTGCGGGAGCAGGCGCTCGACCAGGTCCTGCTGCCCGGCGCGCAGCTTGTGGCCGGACTGGCGGCCATAGAGGCGATTGAGTGTCGTTGGGTCTTTCACCCGGTGCGCCTAGAGCAATTTCGAGCCAGATGAAATCATCTGGCGGCGCGGAAATTGCGAAAACGAACAAATGCGCTGCAATTTCGAGGCAGAGGGGATCATCAGGGGGCGCGGGATCGCACATCCTGCAAAATCGACGCCCGTCTATCCAGCCGTGCGCCACGAGCCACGAGCAGCGTGCTCCTGCGAAAGCACTGAATGCGAGTCACGCGCCTCGCTTCAGCCCGGTCCCGCCGTTAGAACTGAACTCCTGCCTTCGCAGGAGCACACTGCGTCTAACGACCTATTTCGGGCACTTGATGAATTTGCCCTTCGCATCCTTGCAGGGGGCTTTCTTCACCGGCTTCTTGTCCGGGCACTTTGTGAACTTGCCCTTGGCGTCCTTGCACGGCGCGGCCTGTACGGGCGCTGCGGCAAGCGTCGCGAGCGACAATGCGCCCAGAAGGGCGGTAAGCGATTTTTTCATGGGAAGCCTCTCCTGTTGTGAAGGCGGAGGGTGTCGGTGCGGGAGGTCAGGGGTCCGGGCCCGACACCGACAAGCAGGTCTCTACGCCGCCCCGCCGCCGGACCCTAGTGAACTCTTTGTAATGTTATCCGGCTTTATCGTGACCACACCAATCCGTTCGCCCTGAGCGTGTCGAAGGGCTGTCCTTCACTTCAGAAAGGACATGGCTTCGACACGCTCAGCCCGAACGGACTCGGTGATTCTTAAAGCGCCGCCTTCAGCTTCTCCACCAGGTCGGTCTTTTCCCAGGGGAAGAAGTCGCCGTCCGGCTGGCGGCCGAAATGGCCATAGGCTGCGGTCTTTTGATAGATCGGCTTGTTGAGGCCCAGATGAGTGCGGATGCCCTTCGGCGTCAGGCGCACCAGCGTCGGCAGCACGGCCTCGATCGCCGACGCCTCGACGGTGCCGGTGCCATGCGTGTCGACATAGAGCGACAGCGGCTCGGCCACGCCGATCGCGTAGGACAACTGGATCGTGCAGCGGCGGGCGAGGCCCGCGGCAACGATATTCTTCGCCAGATAGCGGGTGATGTAGGCGGCCGACCGGTCCACCTTGGTCGGGTCCTTGCCGCTGAACGCGCCGCCGCCATGGGGCGATGCGCCGCCATAGGTGTCGACGATGATCTTGCGGCCGGTCAGGCCCGCGTCGCCGTCCGGCCCGCCGATCTCGAACAGGCCGGTCGGGTTGACATAGATGCTCTCGTCGCCCGGCAGCCAGCCTTCGGGCAGGACGTCGGCCATCACGCCCTTGACATAATCGCGCAGCTTCGCGCGGCTTTCGTCATTGTCCATGTCCTTGGCGTGCTGGGTCGACACGACCAGCGCGGTCGCGCGGACCGGCTTCTCGTCGACATATTCCAGCGTGACCTGGCTCTTGGCGTCCGGCTCCAGGAAGTCGACGACCTTGCCGTGGCGGTCGGCGGCCATGCGCTCCAGGATCTTGTGCGAATAATAGAGGGTCGCGGGCATCAGGTCCGGCGTCTCGTCGCTGGCGTAACCGAACATGATGCCCTGGTCGCCTGCGCCTTCGTCCTTGTTGCCGCTCTCGTCGACGCCCTGCGCGATGTGCGCGGACTGGCCGTGCAGATTATTCTCGAAGCGGAAGGTCTCCCAGTGGAAACCGTCCTGCTCATAACCGATGCGCTTCACCGTTTCGCGGACGGTCTTTTCGATCTCTTCCTTCGCGCCCGGCGCCCAGGCGCCATTCTCATACACGCCCTTGCAGCGAATTTCTCCAGCAAGAACAACGAGTTGTGTCGTCGTCAGCGTCTCGCAGGCGATGCGCGCTTCGGGGTCTTTCGACAGGAACAGGTCGACGATGGAATCGGAAATCTGGTCCGCGACCTTGTCGGGATGACCCTCGGAAACGCTCTCAGAGGTGAAGAGGAACTGGTTGCGCATGGAACTCCCGCTTGGCTTAGGGTCGCCGGGCCGCGCGCGCGGAACCGACATAAAGAAAAGTTTATGTGCGCGCTTTAGCTTCTGGACCGGCGCGTTGCAATGGCCAAGCCGACGAGCAGCAGCGCAAGCAGCATCGGCGCCCAGTTGCCGGTGCGGGAAAAGGGGGTGCGGGCGGCGGGCGGCGGAAGCAGGGTATCGATGAACCCCGCCCGCTGGAAGGGCAGGCTGCGCAGGATATGCCCGTGGGCGTCCACCACGGCAGAGATGCCCGTCGGCGTGGATCGAATCACGGGAATGCCTTCCTCGATCGCGCGCAGCCGCGCCTGCGCCAGATGCTGCGGCGGTCCCCAGCTTCCGAACCATGCGTCATTGGATGGATTGAACAGGAAATCGGGACGGTCCTTCCCGTCCACGACCTGCCCGGAAAAGATGATCTCATAGCAGATTTGCACGCCCATCTTCAGCGCCGGGCGGTCCGGCGCGGCGGGCAGGGGCAGGGTACGCGGACCGGGACCGGGCCAGAAATCGACATCGCCCGGCACCAGCCGCGACAGGCCGATCGCCGAGAGGATCGTCCGCATCGGCAGATATTCGCCATAGGGGACCAGATGCGCCTTGTCGTACCGGCCTATCAGCCGCCCATTCGCCGTCATCACCCACAGGCTGTTATTCGCGCCGGTCAGGGTGCGGCCGACATAGATGCCGTCCTTCTTCTCCTCCTTGAAATATATCTTGTCGCCGCCCGTCATCAGCAGGTCGTCGGGTCCCATCAGCAGGGCGAGTTTCTGCCGCCACTCCGGCTCCATATCCAGATAGGCGGGGATCGCCGCCTCCGGCCAGAACAGCAGGCGCGCATGCGGACCGGGCTTGCCCGACAGGGTGGACAGCTTGCTGAAATTCTCCGCCTCGAACGCGGCGTCATATTTGTCCTGCTGCGCGATATTGGGCTGGACGATGCGGATATGCGGCGCGGACGGCGGCGGCGCATCGACGGGGTTGAGAAGCCCGGCCACGCCCATCGCCACGACCGGCAGGATGAACGCCAGCGCGCCGCGCCTCTGCCTCTGCGCCGCCAGCACGACTCCACCGGCGACCAGCATGACCAGCGCCGAAAGGCCATAGGTGCCGATCCACTGCGCCACGATGGTGACACCTGCGGGCAGCCAGATGACCCCCATCGGATTCCACGCAAACCCCGTGAAAAGCGTCGCGCGCAGCCATTCCGTCACGATCCAGGCGGCCGCGAAAATCAGGATGAAAAAAGCGCTGACACCCTCGCATTCCTCATCGCCTTTGTGGGATAATTTTACCGTCCAATGGGTCGCGAGCGTGGCCAGCGCGGGAAATACCGCCAGGTAGAGCGACAGCAGCACGACCGCGCCATAGCCGAACCAGTGCGGCATCGCGTCCTGGAAGCTGAAGGCGTGGGCGATCCAGTTGAGGCCGACGGTGAAATGCCCAAGGCCGAAGAACCAGCCCAGCAGAAAGGCGTCCTTGCGCGTCGCCGCCCTCGCCAGCAGCGTCATCAGCAGGGCGACGCAGGCCAGCGTCACGGGCCATAGCTGCAGCGGCGCGAAACCGGTGGCGGAGGCAAGCCCAGCGGCCAGCGCTAATTTTCGGGGATGCTTGACGATCACGGCAGCCGCTATCGCCGCAGACGGTTACAGTTTCAACCTATGCTTTGGGGACGCCATATGAAGAAGCGGATCGGCGATGCTGGAGATTGTCCTGATCAACTATAGCCGCAACGTGCTCCTGCGAAAGCAGGAGCCCAGTTCAGACGGTGGGCCTGGGCTCCTGCTTTCGCAGGAGCACGCCGTGTCATCAACTTCGCGCGAACGAACGGTGCAGGATCAACGCCAGCGGGGCGCTCTCAGGCGGGCGTGCTGACCGTGACCTGGCTGCACTTGTCGCTCTTGGCCGGGCCGCTGGTCAGCATCGACGCGGCGATGAAACCGCCGACGACCAGCACCAGGAACAGCGCCGACAGCAGGCCCAGATATTTCTCGATGAACGCCTTGATCGGCCGTCCGAACTTCCAGAACAGGAACCCGACCAGCATGAACTGGAACGCGCGGGACAGGATGCTCGCCCAGATGAAGGTGAACAGCGACAGGCCGATGAAGCCCGCCGTAATGGTGATCAGCTTGAACGGGATCGGCGTCGCGCCTTTGATCAGGATGATCTCCGCGCCATATTCGCGCAGATAGCATTGCGCGGCGGGGAAGCTCTTGGCGAGGCCCAGCGCATGCAGCAGGGATTCGCCGAACAGCGCGAAGAAGAAATGACCGATCGCATAGCCCAAAAGGCCGCCCAGCACCGACGCCAGCGTGCAGATGAATCCGAACCGCAGCGCGTTTTCCGGCCGGGCGAGGCACATCAGGCCCAGCAGCGGATGCGGCGGGATCGGGAAGAAGCTCGATTCCATGAAGGAAATGACCGCCAGCCAGCGTTCCGCATGGCGATGCGCCGCCTTGGCGAGTGTCCATTGATACAGGCGCGAAATCATCGGCAACGCGGGTAGCTTAACTGGCGAACGCTGGCCAGCGGGATATTGTGTATGCCCTGTGTCAAATTGAACAGCAAAGCCCGCAACGCCGCGATGCGGACCCTTCTCGACCGCCGTTCGCCTTTCCTGTAAGGCGAACGCCTTGTTGTGGAAGGCCGGGCGGAACAGGCGCGCCGGACTCGATATGGTGTAATCCGTCAATGCCGCTGCAGAGTGAAATGAAAGTGCGGGGCCAGGGTGAAGGCCCGGAGCCGCTGTCCGCTGGCGTCGGTATGATCTATGACGGGCCGGAGCGGCGGACAGCGCCGCGGGGACGGCGCATGGGCGCGCGCGCCGCGCGGGAGATTGCGGCGCTTGTGGAGCTGCTCGCCCTTGCCGCCACATTGGCGGCGGCGACGCTCACGATCGACCGGTGGCATCCCAGCACCCTGCCGACGCTCGTCATGTTCAGCATCTTCTGGCTCGGCCTCTATGTGCTGCTCACCTACCGATTCAATCAGGCGTCGGATTCGCTGCTTGCGCGCGACCTGCTCGCCGACCGCATGGGGAACTGGATCAAATCCGCGCTGCTGCTGGTGATTCTGGCCTTCACGACCAAGACCAGCGAGGATCTGTCGCGCCTGTGGTTCGCGACCTCGGCCGGCCTGGGGCTGGCCGCCATCGGCGTGTCGCGCACCATCTCCTGGGCGCTGCTCTCCTCCAATCGCTTCGGCGCGGCGCGGACCCACATCGCCATTTACGGTGCCGGGGACAATCTTCAGGAACTGCGCGCCCGCCTGATCGCCAATCCGCTGGGCAGCATAGAGGGGCTGTATGATGACGGCCGCACCGGGCGCGGGCGGACCGCCGCTTCGGGCCTCGACCAGCTTCTCGTCAAGGCGCGGGAGGGGCGGATCGATGCGGTGGTGATAAACCTGCCGTGGAGCGCCGAGGGGCAGATCAAGAAGATCGTCGAACAGCTTGAGGCAGTGAATGTCGACGTGCTTCTGGTCCCGCCGGAGGCTCTGGCTGAACATGGCGCATTCCGGTCCGCGCGCCTTGGCCAGCTCAACGCTCTCGCGCTCTATACCCGCCCGTCGGACGGCATCGCCGCGCTCATCAAGACCTGTATGGATCGCGCCTTCGCGCTGATCGCGCTGATCCTGCTCTCGCCGCTGATGCTGGTTGTGGCGCTCCTGATCCGGCTGGAATCGCCCGGCCCGATCTTCTTCCGCCAGCTTCGCTGCGGTCTCAACAACACCCCCTTTACCATGTGGAAGTTCCGCAGCATGCGGCAGGCGGCAGAGGACCGGAACGCCGACAGGCTGGTCGTGCGCGGCGACAGCCGGGTGACGAAGGTCGGCGCGGTTATCCGCAAGCTCAGCATCGACGAACTGCCGCAATTGCTGAACGTCCTCAACGGCACCATGTCGCTGGTCGGTCCGCGCCCCCACGCCTATGGCGCAAAGGCCGCCGACCGTCTGTATGAGGAGGTGGTGGATCGCTATGCCGCGCGGCACCGCATGCGCCCCGGCCTTACCGGTCTCGCGCAGGTGCGGGGTTTCCGGGGCAATACGGAAAATGAAAGCGACATCCGCAACCGCGTCGCCAGCGACCTGGAATATATGGACCGCTGGTCGCTTTCGCTGGACCTGGCCATTCTTTTCCGGACCGCCATCATCCTGATCTGGCAGCGCAACGCCTACTAGATTTTCCGAACCTCCCGCAGCATCCGGCGCAGCAAACTGATTCTGGAGGAATGCAAAAAATTTCTGCATATGCCGGAATTGAAATATCCGCATTTCTCTGAAAGAGAAGCATCATTATGACAGAATCGCTTACCTTTGCGGCCATCCCGCACGCCTCTCCCACGCCTGCCGGAACACGGGCTGCGCTGATCGAGAAGCCTGACTTCGGGCGCGTGCCGACCGATCATATGGTCACGATCAAATGGTCGGTGGACAAGGGGTGGCATGACGCGACGGTGCTTGCGCGCGGTCCGTTTCAGCTCGATCCGGCCTGCGCTGTCCTGCACTATGCCCAGGAGATCTTTGAAGGGATGAAGGCGTATCGCACGGCGGACGGCGCGATCACCCTGTTCCGGCCGGAGGAGAATGCCCGGCGGTTCAATGAGTCCGCAGAGCGTATGGCCATGCCGGTGATCCCGGAGGAACTGTTCCTCGCGGCGATCGAGGAACTGGTCCGCATCGATGCCGACTGGATTCCGGCGGGGGAGGGCGGCAGCCTTTACATCCGCCCCTTCATGTTCGCATCCGAAGTGTTCCTGGGTGTGAAGCCCGCATCGGAATATATCTTCTGCGTCATCGCGTCACCGGTCGGCGCTTATTTCAAGGGCGGCAGCAAGGCGATCACCCTGTGGGTGTCGGAACATTATTCCCGTGCGGCCGCTGGCGGCACGGGCGCTGCGAAATGCGGCGGCAATTATGCGGGCAGCCTGGTCGCGCAGGCCGAAGCGATCAAGAATGGCTGCGATCAGGTCGTGTTCCTTGACGCTGCCGAGCATCGCTGGGTCGAGGAGCTGGGCGGCATGAACATCTTCTTCGTGATGGATGACGGCAGCCTCATCACCCCGCCGCTGGGCACGATCCTGCCGGGCATCACCCGCAATTCTATCATGGAGCTGGCGCGCGCCGCCGGACATGACGTGCGCGAGGAACCCTATTCCTTCGACCAGTGGCAGGCCGACGCCCGCAGCGGAAAGCTGCGCGAGGCGTTCGCGTGCGGCACCGCCGCCGTCGTCGCCGGCATTGGCGAGGTCCGGCACGCAGGCGGCAGCTTCGCGATCGGCAACAGCGGCGACGGCCCGGTGACGACGGCGCTGCGCGACCAGCTCGTCGGCATCCAGCGCGGCAATATCGCCGACGACAGGAAGTGGCTGCACGCGGTTGCTTGATCGGGCGCTGTCAGAGCGTCCATGCTCTGTGTGACGCACGGCGCTGGGGGATGGCATGAAAAAATCGACGCGCTTTGTCGGTCTTGGTCTGGCGCTGGGCGCGGCCATCGGCGCGGCGACCGGTAACGTCGCTATCGGGGTCGCGCTGGGGCTGGTTTTCGGCTCTGTGATGAGCGCCGTCAAAATCCGGCGCGATGCGCCGCCGCAAAAGGCGGACTGAAACATACATTTCGCCCGGATTTGCTTGACAATCCTGCGAGAGTTTCGCAATGGGCGCGCGACTTTACGTGGCCATGCGCTGTGCGACGGCCTCCTGTTCCGGACATTTGAATGAGCTTTGCCGATCTCGGCCTATCCGATGAATTGTTAAGGGCGGTCACAGAGGCCGGCTACGACACGCCGACTCCCATTCAGGCGCAGGCGATCCCGCCGGTGCTGATGATGAAGGACATTATCGGCATCGCCCAGACCGGCACGGGCAAGACCGCCAGCTTTGTCCTGCCGATGATCGACATCCTCGCCCACGGCCGCAGCCGCGCGCGCATGCCCCGCTCCCTCATTCTGGAGCCGACCCGCGAACTCGCTGCGCAGGTCGCCGAGAATTTTGAGAAATACGGCAAATATCACAAACTCTCTATGGCCCTGCTGATCGGCGGCGTGTCGATGGGTGATCAGGTGAAGGCGCTGGAAAAGGGCGTCGACGTCCTCATCGCCACCCCCGGCCGCCTGATGGACCTGTTCGAGCGCGGCAACATCATGCTCAACGGCTGCAACCTGCTGGTCATCGATGAAGCCGACCGGATGCTCGACATGGGCTTCATCCCCGATATCGAGAATATCTGCACGAAGCTGCCCGCCAATCGCCAGACCCTGCTTTTCTCCGCGACGATGCCGCCGCCGATCAAGAAGCTGGCGGACCGCTTCCTGTCCAACCCCAAGTCGATCGAGGTGGCCCGCCCGGCGACCGCCTCCACCAACATCACCCAATGGCTGGTGCCTGTCGATTCCCGCAAGAAGCGCGACACGCTGCGCGATCTGCTGGAGGCGGAGGATGTGCAGACGGCGATCATCTTCTGCAACCGCAAGACGACCGTGCGGGAACTGAACAAGAGCCTGCAGCGGCAGGGGTTCAAGTCCGGCGAAATCCACGGTGACATTGACCAGTCCACCCGGCTTGCCGAACTGGATCGCTTCAAGACCGGCGCGGTCAATATCCTGGTCGCGTCCGACGTTGCGGCGCGTGGGCTGGATATCAAGGGCGTCAGCCATGTGTTCAACTTCGACGCGCCCTGGCACCCCGACGATTATGTCCACCGCATCGGCCGCACCGGCCGCGCGGGCGCGAAGGGCGTGGCCTTCACCTTCGTCACGGCGGAGGATGCCGAGGCGATCGACAATATCCAGAAGCTGATCGGCACCAAGATCAACAGGGTGGAGAGCGCTCCTGCCTCGGCCCCGCCCGTCGCGGACGAAGGCGAAGATGACGGCCGGCGGCGCGACCGTCCGTCACGCAACCGTAAGCCTGACAAGGCGCGCCGGGAGGAGCCGAAAGCCGAAGCCGCGCCGAAGCCCGCCCCACGGCCGGAACGCTCCCGTCCGCCGGAACCGCGCAGGCAGCATCGCCGCGAGGAAGCCGATGATGGCCCGGATGAGGGATGGAACGGCCCGACGCCCGACTTCCTGTCCTTCGGTTTCAACACCTCCGCAAACTGACGCAGAAAAGCCCGGCTGAAAGGCCGGGCTTTTCCGTGTTGGCCGTAAGGGGTCAGGAATTGCGATTATAGGCGCGGCTGGCCCAGCTCTGCGATCCATAAGTATCGCGCCGGTTCTGATCGTCACCGAACAGCGCCTGCTTTTCCTGCTCGGTGCGCCAGTGATCCTTGGCCTGGTCGGCCGTCTTTTCCAGCGTCACCGTCTTGGCGTCGACCGACGCGATCCAGCGTGACGGAATGCTGTGATGCCGGCCGCCCGCATCGCTGTCGCTCTTGGTCAGGATGATGCGGTCACCCGCAATCTTGTCGACCGTGCCGACATGCGACCCATCGCTGCCGACGACTTCCATATGCTCGCGAACCTGACCGAGCGAGGTCCGCTGCTCTGTACGGCGGTTGCGCCATGTGCCGAACTCATTGTCGAACCGGCTGCGGTTCTCCTGCTGATATTCGGCATAGTCGCGGTCCAGCTCCGAAAGCCTTTCCTGACGCCAAGCCTGATAGTTGGAGTCATGATGCTGGCCGAAATCATGCTGCGGCCCATAACTCTCCCGGCGGCCATATTGGGAATCGGCAAAGCCGCTGTCCTGCCCGGTGAACGGCGCATAGCCGCCGCGTGCGCTGGATGCGAAACCGGTCCGGCTGCTCTGGTCGCGCGGGTCGCCGTAGCGGCGGTTTAGATAGTCGTCATATTCCCGGCGGCGTTCGGCCTCCTCATCGCCGAACCAGCTACGGACCTCATCGCCCGCACGGTCGAAAAAGCCGCGATCCTCATAGTCATAATTTGGCGGGCGCCGGCCTTCATAGCCTGTCCCATATCTACCCCTGTCATTGCGATAACCGCTCTCGGAGCGGTAGCGGTCACCATAATCGCTGCGGCCGTAACGGCGTCCATCCTGATATCCCATGATGTGTTCCTCTCTCGCTTTGATTGGGGCGGCGCGGTCATGCGCCGACAGCCAAAGAATGAGAGGCCAGACCCTTTGTTCCGGGCGTTACGCAGGGGTAATGTCCTGCGTTGCCCACGACTGAACGAAGACGGGCCCGAAAGATTTACATGGGTTAAACTTGCCGGGAAAGCGCCCGCGTAAAAGACCGTTGCAAGGCGCAAAACCCTCTACTATAGGCATCCCTCCCCTGGGGCCGTAGCTCAGTTGGGAGAGCGCGTCGTTCGCAATGACGAGGTCAGCGGTTCGATCCCGCTCGGCTCCACCAGGGTTCCATTTCTCATCTGCTATGTCCGGATGTTTTTTGCATCCCGTTCGGTCATCCGTTGAATTTCCATGCCAGTAGGATTAAATCCTATTGCCGGAGATCGAGCCATGCGTTCAACACAGCAATTCAGCGTGACATTGCCCAATGAGATGGCTTCGCTTGTCCGGGCAAAGGTTGCTTCGGGCGAATATGCCAGCGAGAGCGAAGTCATTCGCGAAGGTCTTCGCGCTCTGTCTGCGCGTGAGCGGGCTATGGATGATTGGCTAAGGGATCAGGCGCTGCCCGCCTATGACGCATATCGCGCTGATCCCTCACAAGGGATATCCTTGGAGGATGTCCGCGCGTCGATCGGCAAGCGGGAAGTCTGAGTTCAGAGAGAACCGATGCCGCATCGCATCGTTTTCACCCTCGAAGCGCGGGACCAGCTTGATAACCTATATGCTTACATCGCGGCGGCGGCTGATTCAGCCATCGCCGCACGGTTTGCGAACGGCCTCATCGATCATATCGCCACATTGAGCGAGTTTCCCCAGCGCGGGACGCCACGCAATGACGTTCGGCCCGGACTTCGCACTTTGGCATGGCGCCGCCGGGTCACAATCGCCTTCATGATCGAGGAAAGCGACGTCGTTGTGATCGGCATCTTCTATGGTGGGAGAGACTTCGAAAGTCTGCTGCGCGAGGACTAGGATGGATCGACATTCAGATGATGACGTGCCGAAAATGGTGGTTTTCCGTGACCCGGCGCGGAGCGTACTAAACGTACGTGAGCACTGGAAGCACGGAAAAGCGCCATTTGCAGGCCGTCAGGGCTGAATGTCGATCCATCCTAGCGCTATGTGATGGGGGCGGCAGATAGCATCCGCCGCCCCCGCCATGCCATCATCAGAACTTCGCGCTGATCTCCCCGCCGATGATCCGCGGTTCGTTGATCATGCCGGTCAGGTTGTTGAAGTCGATCGCGCTTGCTGCGCGGATCGTGTTGGTGATGTTGCGGGCGAAGGCCGCGACCTCCAGCCCATTGTCCATCCGGTATCCGGCGCGCAGGCCGCCTTCCAGCAACGACCGTCCCCGGAACTCGGCGGCGGTGTAGAGGAAATAGTTCACCGCGCTGCGATAGGCCCAGTCGGTGAAGATATAGATTTCCCCGCTGTCGCCCACCGGCACGCCGAAGCGGGCGGTGACGTTGGCGACATAGCGCGGCGCTTGCGGCAGGTCATTGCCGTCGAGCAGGGCGAAGGTCGTCCCGCTGTCGACGAAGGTGTTGCCGGTCGGCGTGCACAGGCCCGAACCGCAGACCGCGACGAAGGCGTTGGGGTCGCGGATTTCGGTGAAGTTATAGCTGAAACCGGCGGTCAGGGCGAGTTGCGGGATCGGCTTGGCCTCCAGAGACGCCTCGACGCCATAGCCGATCGCATGATCAACATTGATCAGCCGCGCGGAGTTGCCGACGCCGCCGACGGCGGTGAGCTGCAGGTCCTTGGTCCGCGAATAATAGCCGGCCAGGTCGAAGCTCAGCATGTCGGTGAACGCGCCCTTGATGCCCGCCTCATAGGAGATGGTGGTCTGCTTCTTCGCGACCGACGGCACGCTGAAGAATGTCACGCGGTCCTGGATTGCCGGGCCGAGATAGCCGGTGGCGACGCGGGCATAGACGTTCACCTGATCGGTCAGCTTATATGTGGCGCTGGCGTCCCAGGACACGTTGCTGGCGGTCGCCTTGTTGATCATCGGCAGGTCGACGGCGATCAACTGTCCGCTCACGCTGTCGACGGACGGGTCCAGGCTGATCAGGTCGCGCTTCTCGTCGCGGCTCAGCCGCACGCCGCCGCGCAGGGTCAGCGCGTCGCTGACATCGATCTCGCCGGAACCGAACAGGCCGAAATTGTCATTCTTGTTCTGGTGGATGATGAAGCCGTTGAGCGTGCCCGCCAGCGTATAGGACAGTTCGGTGTAGCTCAGGTCCTGGTGGAAGAAATATCCGCCCGCCTGCAGCCGCACGCCGTTCATATCCTCGGTCGCGAAGCGCAGCTCCTGGCTGAACTCGCGAGGCTTGGTGATGCCGCCGGTATTGACGTCGAACGTGCCGACGCCCAGCGCGCCGAAGGTGCAGCCGGTATAGGGATAGCATCCGCCGCCATCGATATCGCCGGTGCTCTCCACCTTCGCCCGCTCATAGCCGGTGGTGGAGAAGAAGGTGCCGACGCCGGGCAGGGCGACCTCCATGCGCAGGTTGGTGCCCCACTGGGTCAGCGACTGGCTGGTGAAGCCGTCGAGCGAAACATGATCCTTGTCGAAGCCGGGAACAAACTTGTTGCTGCCGACCTGGAAGATGCCCGCGCGGAACACGCGGGGCGACCCGTTGAGGTCGCGGCCATGCACATTGAAGAACGCCTTGAAGTCGCCCGATTCGAAGCCGAGCTGGAACCGGCCCGCCATATCGCGATAGCCCTCCAGCTTCGCGTCGGCGAAGCCGTTCCCGGCATTGTCGTTGGTCACCCAGTCGTCGCGGCGCTGCAACAGGCCGGACAGGCGGAACGCCAGACCCTCGCCGATGGGACCGCCCACGGCGGCTTCCGCATTGACGCTGTTATAGGTCGCCCAGCTTGCCTTGGCGTATCCGCTATAGCTGTCGAAATCCGGGCGCTTGGAATTGAGCTTCACCACGCCCGCGGGGGTGTTGCGGCCGAACAGCGTGCCCTGCGGCCCGCGCAGAACCTCGACGCTGGCCAGGTCGAACACCGGGAAGGATTTGAGCATCGGGCTTTCCAGCGCGACATCGTCATAGACGACGGAAACGGGCTGGGCCGAGTTGGGGTCGAAATCGGTATTGCCCAGGCCCCGGATGTAGAAACGGGGGAAGGTGCGGCCGAAAGAGGATTCGATCTGCAGGCTGGGCGTGCGGGCGGACAGGAACCGGATGTCCAGGCCGCTGGAATTGAGGACGTCCAGCTTCTCTCCGCCGATTGCCGTGACCGCGATGGGCACGTCCTTGGCCAGTTCCTCGCGCCGGGTGGCGGTGACGATGATGGCGTCGCCCGCATCGGCCTCTGCGGCCGCTTCCTGGGCGTGGGCGGCGCCGGACAGGCCCGCAACGGCGGCGCCCAGCGAAATCGCGCCGAGCAATGCATGGCGCAGCGCGCCGCGAGAAGATGATCTGGACATGAGTTCCCCCTGATTATGGCTCTCTCAGGTCCCCCTGCTTGTGCCGCGCTGTGCCGCGCGATCGACGCAATGCTTATCAGAAGAACCCGCCGCCGCAATGGTGCGGCGCAACAGCCCGTCGATGAAGTTTGACAGTGGTGCAACAATGCAACGGTCTGGCCGGGCCTTGCATTCCGGGCGCGTGAGGACCAGCTATCGACGACCGGTTGATGGGGAGAGGATTATGGCGACTATAGTGATTACTGGAGCGAACAGGGGCATCGGCCTTGCGCTGGTTCAGGTCTACGCCAGCGCGGGAAACCATGTCGTGGCCTGGTGCCGGGATCCGGCGCGCGCGGAAAAGCTTCAGCATCTGGCCGCTGGGTCCGCCGGCACTGTGCAGGTTGTGGAGGCCGATGTCGCCGACGCCGCGTCCGTTGATCGCGCGGCGGCGGCGCTGAACGGCGCGCCGGTGGATGTCTTGCTGAATGTCGCCGGCATTTTTCATATGGAAAAGGGTGTGGACGACCGGGACTTTGACGGATGGCGTCAATCCTTTGAGGTCATGGTCATCGGCCCCTTCCGCGTCGCGCAGGCGCTGCTGCCCAATATCGAAAAGGCGAAGGGCAAGATACTGACCGTCACCAGCCAGATCGGCTCCTCCGTCTGGGCGACGGGCGGCATGTATTCCTACGGCGCGGCGAAGGCGGGCGTGAACCGCGTCATGAAGTCGCTGGCCGTCGACCTGCGCGACAGGGGCGTCGCTGTCGCGGTGGTGCATCCGGGCCATGTGCAGACGGACATGGGCGGTCCCAATGCAGCGATCACCGCCGAAGAATCGGCCACCGGCATTCGCGACGTCGTGAACGCCATGACGCTGGAAAACAGCGGCGGCTTCTTCAAATGGGACGGCGATCCCCACCCCTGGTGACGTAGCGCCGCGCTGCGCCTGCCCCCAACTGCGCCTGCCCCAACGGCTGCGCGGAGATTGCGCCTGACAGGACCGGGGAACGGGGCCTTCAGATATCGGCGATGATCTCCGCCAGCACGGCCAGGCAATCCTTGCCCAGTTGCATCGACCGGGCGGGGGACCAGCCGAAATCGGGATCGGGCAGGTCGTCATTGTCCTTGAACGGCATTTCCAGCGTCATCGACACCGCGCCATAGCGTTCGGCGAGCTGCGCCGTGGACATGGACAGGTTCGCCTTGCCCGGCGCGCCCAGCGGATAGCCCAGCCGCGTCTGGAAATCCGGCGTCCGCGCGGCCAGCGTGTCGCGATAGCGGTTATAGAGCGCGACCCGGTCCTGCTTCAGCGACGGAATCCCCTCAAAGCCCGCGACGAACACGGCGGGGATCGCTTCGTCCCCATGCACATCCATGGCGAAGTCGACGCCGGTGCGGTCCATCTCCGCCCGGACCAGGAAAACCTCCGGACTTTTCTCCATGCTCGGCGCATGCCATTCGCGGTTCAGGTTCACGCCCGCGGCATTGGTGCGCAGGTGCCCGCGCCTGCTGCCATCCGGGTTCATGTTCGGCACCACATGGAAAGTCGCCTCCTGCCGCAGCAGGCGCGCGACGGAATCTTCCAGGTCGCATAGCCGCTCCAGCGCGCCTTCCATCCACCACTCCGCCATGCTCTCGCCGGGATGCTGGCGCGCGTAGAGCCACACCTGCTTCTTGCCCTCGCCAAAGCTCAGCAGGTCGAGCGGCTGGCCGTCCAGCGTCCTGCCCAGTTCCTTCTGCGTCACGCCCGGCTGGCTCGCCGCCCAGGCGATCAGGTCATGATGCCGCTCCATCGAATAGGGCGCGAAATAGGCGACCCAGACGGCGTTGGTGTCCGGCTCGATGCGGATCGTCAGCCGGCCGTCGGCATAGCTGGTGTCTGCCTGCAGCCAGTTCTCGCGATCCTCGCTATAGCGCGCCTTATAGTTCGGCCAGCCGTCCGGATAGGCGGAGCCGGTGCAGTTGGTGAGGACCAACTCCACCTCCCGCCCGGCCGCGCCAGCGACGCGAAAATGGAACCATTGATAGAAGTCGCTCTGGTGATCCTTGACGATCTCCAGCTCGGCCCGGTCGTCGGTGATGGAAAGAACGCGGATGTTCCCGCTGTCGAAGGCGCTCGTGATCGATAGGGTCATTTGACCGATATAGTCTGCCCCGACTGGCCCGGATAGTCCTTGAAAAGCGCGTTTGCGAGCTTACCGGCGGCCAGGCCCGGCTGGGCGGCCGGGGTGCCCTCGCGCGCCTGCGTCATCGCCCGGCCTTCCCATACGGCCGTCGAATCGGACCGCCTGCGAATCTGCACGAACATCTCCGTGGTCACCACATCCTTGGGCTTGCCGGACAGGTTGATGCCGATGCCGACGCCCAGGCCGCCGCCATAACTGCCGGTCGCGCCGCCCACGCCGACGCTGACCGGGGATCGCCGCTGGTCCGGCCCCGTGGGGCGGAAGCTGCGGCGGAAGGAAATGAGCGCGCGATACTGGCTGTCCGCGCCTTTCACCTCGTTGAAGCCGACGCGCTGCAGTTCCTGGCCGACCGCCGCCGCATAGGTGCCGAATTCCAGCCCGACATCGGGATTGCCGTCCATTTCCTCGATCGCCACGGTGCCGCTGGAAACCGGGGTCGCGGCATGGAACCGCGTCACCTCGACCGGCGCGACCGCGGTCTGGCATGCCGACAGGGCGATCATCAGGGGAACGGTGGCAAATACTGGCTTCATCATCATGCGTGTCTCCGCGCGGCCCTGTTCACAGGCTATAACGTCTCCAAACGCTAGAGACAGTATTTTGCTGCACCGGGCCTGAACGAAAAGCGGGATGAAAGGCGCATGCCCGCCTTGACTTTCGCGGCCGTCACCCATAGGGGCGGCACTTCGAAATTTCCGAACCACAGAATCATCTGAAAGCTGCGTCATGAAGATCCGCAACTCGCTGAAGTCGCTCAAGGACCGTCACCGCGATAACCGCGTGATCCGTCGCCGCGGCCGCACCTACGTCATCAACAAGACCAACCGCCGGTTCAAGGCCCGCCAGGGCTAAACACCGATTGCCGGTTTATGTCATCGAGCGCCCGGTCGGCACCGACCGGGCGCTCGATGCGTTTGTGCGTGGTTTATCGGGCGATGGGCTGGATCATTGTCGGATATTCCTGCTCCCCTCCTGCAAGGGGTGTGTGTCTGATGGCGGGAATGACGAGAAGGGTGGATACTTGCCTTAGCTCTCCTATGACCCGTCATTCCCGCGAAAGCGGGAACCCATCTCCCCTCCTACGCCTTGCATGCCCAAGGCGCGTTGGGTCCCCGCCTTCGCGGGGATGAAAAAAAGGGGTGGGGAGCGGACTGTCTGGTTCTGGCAAGCGATAGCAACATATTTAGCGTCGCTTTCGTAGGTGCGCGTTTGCCTTATTCATTTCGGCCAGAAGCGGCGACGTAAATCAGTCCAGCATTTGCGGACGCAGGAAAAGCGTTGCCCGCATCTAAACATTCAAGAATGCGAAAATCTTTCCAACCATGAAATCCATCGGCGTTCAAAATTCTAGTGGTTTTACAATAGTTTAAATCGTTCTCATTGCTTGATACCCACCAAGAAAAACCATGCTGTGCGCCCGCCACCTCGAATGGCATAGCATCGTTCTCAAAGAGTCTTGCACGTGTAACCTTCATAATTTTGGTTCTATCCTCACTGCTTGGTTCAGCTCGCATGAAGATTTGGCGGTCTGAACCTTTTCCAAATTCATCAAAAAGCATGCGGTCTTCGGTAGCGGTGGGTTTAAATCCAAACAGTTCCGCGAAAAGTTGCGTGTCATTCTTTCGAAACCAGCCAGCAATACTGACTAGAATAACTAGCGAAACGACCAAAATTCCAATGCAGCCAAAAGGAACTGTAACAGCCTTGGCGATACTCGGTCTACGGTGGGCAGGGGCTAACGCATACCAAGCCGCGCCTCCAAAAATGCCAACAACAACGAGACCAATTAGTAGAGGAAAGAACCAGAGCGTCCACATTTCATCCCCAATCCTTTGGATTTTCCCGTCTTCTATGGCCGCTGCCGGGGGCAAGCAACTGCTCTCTAAAAGGCGAAAATTGGTCGAACAATGGCACTGTTATTCGTCATCCCGGCGAAAGCCGGACCCATCTCGCCTTGGGCAGACGGCTGGCAAAGGGGAGATATGGGTCCCGGCTTTCCCCTGGATGACGGCCAATAGCAGAGTGGGACTTTGCACTTTTGGTCGTAACAACCCGTTCGCCCTGAGCTTGTCGAAGGGCTGCACTTCACTTCCGAAGAAAGCGCAGGGGTTGACCTACGGTCGACTGCGTCTCGACAGGCTCAGCCCGAACGGAGGATTGGGGCTGCTTCTGGTTGTTCCGAGACAAGCGGCCAAAGCCAAATTCCTGTCCTACATCCCGGCAATCATGCTCTGCTTCCGCCCATGGAACAGCATCCCGCATATGCCGAGAACTGCGCTGCCGCAATAGCCCCGCACACCCTTCAGATGCGCCCCGACTGCGACGCATATGGGACGCACATGAGACGGAGGTGCGACGCGGGTGAGACTCAGGTGCGACGCATCTGCGACCTACATGCGACGCAAGTGAGACGTAGATGCGACGTGGATGAGACGCACATGCGACCCAAGTGCGACGTAGGTGAGACCTACATGAGACGCAGGTGCGACGCAGATGAGACCAACATGCGACTTTTGTGCGACCAACATGCGACGTTCCAGCCAAAACCGCTCGCAACCCGCAACTTCCGCAACTTCGGTCAGGGGAGGAGGGGCAATGCGGCCAATCCCGCCTCAGTCCTCGCGATCTTTCAACTCGTCGCCGCGTATCGTTGCCACATGGATCACATTGGTCGATCCCGGCGTGCCGAACGGGACGCCCGCCAGCACGATCACCTTGTCCCCCGCCTTGCCCATCTCATGGCGCAGGGCCATGCGCCGGGCCTTGGCGATCATTTCCTCGAAACTGCCGATGTCCTTGGTGCGGATGGCGTGCACGCCCCAGAACAGCCCCAGCTTGCGCGCCGTGTCCAGCCGGGGGGTCAGCGCCATGATCGGCGCGGAGGGCCGTTCGCGCGCCACGCGCCGGATGCTGTTGCCCGACGATGTGAAGCAGATGATGGCCCTTGCGGTGACGGTCTGGGTAATGCTGTTCGCCGCCTCCGCCAATGCGTCGGACGTGGTGGCGTCGGGCTTGGTCTCGGTGAAGTGCAGGCGGCGGAAATAGCCGGGGTCGTTTTCCGCGCTGTGGGCGATGGCGTTCATCATCGCGACCGATTCTTCGGGCCAGTCGCCCGCCGCGCTCTCCGCCGACAGCATCACCGCGTCCGCGCCGTCATAGATGGCGGTCGCGACGTCCGACACTTCGGCGCGGGTGGGGGTGGGCGCCTTGATCATCGATTCCAGCATCTGGGTGGCGACGACCACCGGCTTGCCCAGCCGCCGCGCGCTTTCCACGATCTGCTTCTGCAGGGGCGGGACGGCATAGGGCGGCAATTCGACGCCCAGGTCGCCGCGCGCCACCATCACTGCATCGGCCAGCTCCAGCAGCTCGTCGAGCCGCTGCACGGCGGCGGGCTTCTCGATCTTCGCCATCAGCGCGCCATAACCGCCCATCAGCTTGCGCGCCTCGGCCAGATCCTCCGGCCGCTGGACGAAGCTCAGCGCGATCCAGTCGCAATGCTGCTGGACAGCGAAGGACAGGTCGCGCCGGTCCTTCTCCGTCATCGCCGCCATCGGCACGACGACATCGGGGACGTTCACGCCCTTGCGGTTGGACAGGGTGCCGCCGACCTCGACGATCGCCTCGATCCGGTCGGCGTCGACCGCCTTGACCCGCAGCACCAGCTTGCCATCGTCAAGGAGCAGGCGGGTGTCGGGCACCAGCGCGCGGTAGATTTCGGGATGGGGCAGGTTGACGCGCGTTTCGTCGCCCGGCTCCTCGTTCCGGTCGAGGATGAATTTCGCCCCATTCTTCAGAACCGCGATGCCGGTCGCAAAGGTGCCCACACGCAGCTTCGGCCCCTGCAGGTCGGCAAGGATCGTCGTCGGGCGGCCAAATTCTTTTTCCAGCCCGCGGATGATCGCGATCCGCTCGGCATGATCCTCATGGCTGCCATGGCTCATATTGATGCGGAAGGCGTCGGCCCCGGCCAAGTAGAGCTTGCGGATCATCTCCGCGCTGTTGCTGGACGGGCCAAGCGTGGCCAGAATCCGGACCTTGCGCGAACGGGGGCGGAATTTCTTCACTGGGGATACTCCTGACAGTCTGCTCGCCGCCCATTTCCGGGTGGCCTGATTTCCGTTATCCGAGCTGCACGACAGGGATATTGCTTGATGGAGGTTTGAAGTGGCGGGCACAATACTCAATGACGCGGTCGCCGCAACCGCCTTCCGCCGCCTGCTGGAACATTTGCGGCACCGGACGGACGCGCAGAATGTCGACCTGATGGGCTTGGCGGGATTCTGCCGCAACTGTCTGGCCGACTGGGTTGCCGAAGCTGACGGGGGTTTGAGCCGGGATGAGGCGCGGGAAATAATCTACGGCATGCCCTTTGCCGAATGGAAGGCGAAGCATCAGGGCGAGGCGACCCAGGAACAGCTCGACCGGATGAAGGAAAGCGTAGCGAAGAACGCGCCGAACCATTAGAGGCACCCCCTCCGATTCACCATATCCGGCAACGGACGCGATTCACGCCCGGCAACCATCGTTGCGGGACTGTCGCGCCCGCAAACCGAAGCAGAAACAGGAACAGACATGGACACCAGCACGCCCGAAGGCATCCGCGACGGCGCAGTCGCAGCCGATGAACTCCGCCTCCTTATCGAACGCGCCGAGCGTCTTGAGGAAGAAAAGAAGGGCATCGCGGACGACATCAAGGATGTCATGAATGAGGCGAAATCGCGCGGTTTCGACGTGAAGGCGATCCGCAAGATCATCTCGATCCGCAAGAAGAACAAGGAAGAATATCAGGTCGAGGAAGCGATCCTCGACACATATCTCGCCGCGCTGGGCATGCGCTGAGCCGCGATATTTTCCCGGATGGCCGGGTCATGCTCCCGCCTGCTCGAAAGAGCATGGCGGGAGTTCGCTTCTCACCGGGAGGTGCGTCAGCGGCACTTCACCTTCTTCTTGTCGCGGTCGATGCTGCGGCCTAGCAAGGCGCCGCCGCCCGCGCCCAGCAATGTGCCGAGCGTGCCGCCGCCGATGACATTGCCCAGCACGCCGCCGGCCACGCCGCCAATGACAAGGCCGGTCGTGCCGTCATTGCGCTTGCAATAATAGCGGCCGTCGCTGCCGCGATAAACGCGGTCATCGTCCCGCAATCTGCGTTCGCGGTAGCGGCCATCCTCATAATGGCGGGCGGGATCCCAGTCGCTGTCCCTGTCGCCGTCCCAGCGCCGATCGTCGTGTCTCTGGGCCAATGCCGCATCGGGAAGCGCGACCGGTGCGGCCAATGCCAGCATCACGGTGACGATTGCTGCTTTGTTCATGACAGTCTCCTTCGATATGCCGTTCAAACAGATGGCGAGGCAGAATGTTTCACTCCCGATCTTTTCTCGCGGTGGAAAGGGAACGAGGCGGTCCGCATTTTGTTGAACAAGGCGTGGAGCGGGCTGCGGCGCAG
The DNA here is from genome assembly GCF_001757355.1 of Sphingobium phenoxybenzoativorans. Lineage (GTDB taxonomy): Bacteria > Pseudomonadota > Alphaproteobacteria > Sphingomonadales > Sphingomonadaceae > Sphingobium > Sphingobium phenoxybenzoativorans. Next base: position 94,443 of record NZ_MINO01000007.1, on the reverse strand, counting down.
CCTTGCGTGACGACAATGATCGATGTTCAACCTGCTACTCGCGACCGTATTGCCGCTGCCCTGGCCGTGGCGGTCCTCCACGCCGCGCTCGGCTTTGCCCTGCTTTTTGGCCTTCGGGTCGATGCACCGCTGCGGATCAGTGAGGAATTGAAGATATTCGGCGTCCCGCCCGAACCTGCGCCGCCGCCAAAAGAACCGCGCAAACCAGCATCGCGGCATGAAAGTCTCCGTCCTGAAGGCGCTGCGTCTCCGCCGAACCTGAAGGCCCGGCCCACCCAGATAGCAGCGCCTCCGCCGGTTCTTCCCGTCCTTGTGCCGCCGCTCGTGATCGCGGCGCCCGTCCCCGGCGTGGGCAATGATGCATCGGCCGGCAATGCCGCCGTTCGGGGGCCGGGAACCGGCAGCGGCGGAACCGGAACCGGCACGGGCAGCGGCGACGATGGATTTGGCGATGGGGATGGCGGCAATAGCCCGCCGCGCTGGATCCGGGGCCGGATCAAGGATTCCGACTATCCCAAGGCGGAGGCTGAGGCAGGCGTGGGCGGAACCGTGTCCGTCCGCTACACAGTGGAAACGACCGGGCGGGCGACCGGCTGCACCGTGACGCAATCCAGCGGCAGCGCCGATCTGGACGCAGTGACCTGCCGTCTTGTCGAGGACCGGTTCCGGTATCGCCCGTCCATGACGCCGCAGGGCCGCGCGGTGCGGTCTATCATTGTCGAAAATCATCATTGGGTGATCGATCGGGAACAGGCGTCCGCACCCGAAGAATAAGGCGCGCGACGCCTCCTAGAGTCGCCCCGCCGCCATCGCCAGCAGTGCAAGCAGCATCGCCGCCTTCGGTATGAAAGGCAGAATCCGGGGGCGATAGATCAGGATCAGGACGATGATGCCCGCCGCAAGGCCCAAGGCGCCCACCCATTCGACAAGGGCGAGCCTCCAGTCGGGTCTGGCGATGCACCTTATGAACGAAGATGCGAGAAAGCCCCATCCGATCCAGCGAAGCACTGGCCTGCGCGGCAGCCAGCCCGGCGCCTGCGCCTGCCGCGCGTGCCGTTGCATCGACAGGCTGAGCGCGGCAAACCCGCCAAGCGCCAGCAACAGGGAAATGAGGGAGGCTGTCACGCCCTTCCGGCTTTCATGACCGGCGCGCGCATCACCTTGACGCAGATAAGGGCGGCGATCGCGCCAAGCGCGAGAGCCACAAGGTCGAAGCAGACAAACAGTCCGTTTCCGCGCCAGGGGAAAGACAGAAGGCCACGCCCCGCAGTCAGCGCCGAAGCGGCGGGGAGGAGCAGCCAGGCGGCCGCCGTGACCGCCATCAACTCTATCCACCCCCTTCTGCCGGTGCGCAGCAGCCCGAACAGGATCGCGCTTCCCCATACGGCAAAGAATGTATCGACTTCCAGTCCCTGCCGTCCGGGCATGCCGTCCGGCAGCAGCCGGTTCGCCCAGAATGTAGCGGCGACCGCAAGGGGCATTCCGCCGATGGCGCCAGTCGTCAGCCGCTCCACGAGGACATGCCCAGCGCCCCTGTTCCGCGTGCGGCTGATCGACCAGAGCACCATGCCCGTGCCGATGGTCGCCGCCAGCGCAAGGCCGCAGAGAAAGTAGAGCCAGCGGCTGAACTCTGGCGCAAAACGGCCGATGTGAAGGCCATAGAGCACATCATATGTCTTTCTCGCCGGCCGGGTCTCCTGATATTGGGAAAGCAGTTGGCCGGTCACCCCGTCATAGGCGAGAATCTCCGCCGCATAGGCGATCTGGTCTCCGTCATGCCGCGTCACTTCCAGCACGGCGTTCGCATCGCCGGGGTTATCGATATTGGCATATCCGATCCTGCCGCCGTGCATCCGCCGCCGCGCATCGTTCAGCATGGCCTCTATATCGCCCAGCGGCGCTGGCCGTTCGGCGCGGGGGCGGGAATAGAAGCCGGGTGAGATATCCTTGTAGAAGGCGGCTATATCGTCGCCATAATTCGCCACTCCCCCCCAGGGCATGGTCAGCGTGACCAGCGTCAATATCCCTGTGAACGTAATCATCAGGTGGAATGGCATGGCCAATACGCCCATGACATTATGCGCATCCAGCCAGGATCTCTTGCCCTTGCCGGGCCGCAGCGTGAAGAAGTCGGCAAAGATGCGGCGATGGGTGATGATGCCTGAGATCAGCGCCACCAGCATCAGCATCGCCGCCGCAGAGGCGAGGTAGCGGCCCCATGGATAGGGCATCTGCAATTCAAAGTGGAAGCGGTAGAAAAACTCCCCGCCCAGCGTGTCTCTTATACCGTCCGGCCGGCCGGTAAGCGGGTCGAGCGCCTTCTGGACATAATCGCCCTCGCCCTTCTCATTCTTGGTCGCATAGGCGACCATGACCGGATAGGCGCGGTCGTCTGGAGCCGTCAGATACCAGCCCGGTGCATCGGGCGCTGCTTTCTTCAGATATTCAACCGCCGCTGCCAGCGCCTTTTGCGGGTCCGGTGCGGCGCTTATCTCTGGCCGCATCCAGTTGCTGATCTCAGGTCTGAAAACGCTCGCGGTGCCGGTGATGGCAATCGCGAACAGCAGCCATCCCATGACCAGCCCGGCCCACCCGTGGAGCCATGCCATCGACTGGCGAAATCCCTGCTTCATGCCGCGGTCATTCCCTAGGCCGGAACGCCAAGCAGCCAGGCGATGGCGGCAGCGCACATCGTGACGGCGCTGACTCCTGCCCACGCCAGCCAGGCGGTGCGAGCCGCGAATACCCATATTGCGGCGGCGGGCATGGCCAGTACGGCCAATATTGTTGCGGTCGTCACTGCCTCCGCTCGCGACATCGGCAGAGCGCGGGCCAAGGCCATGGAGATCGCGGCAGCCAAGGCGTATCCGCCCAATGCCGCCGCAACCACCCTGGAAGCGACGGACAGGCGATAGCGGAGGGCGTGTGGGTTGAGGTTCTTCATGCGTCTTGGCCGCTGGGCTAGGCTCTCACATATTGCGAGTCAATATCATTAAAGGCCGGGATGGAGGACAGGGCTGCGGCGGCCAGCCTCTTTGTCAGCAGCGAGGCATCAGTCTTGGCTGGATTGGCAGTGGTCCCGAGGACGGAGAAACGCGCCTGAATTGACAGTAGATTGTCGAACCTGCCGCAATCCGGTTGAGCCGCTGCTTTCCCCGCTTATCCTGCATGCAAGAGTCCCGCGCTGCGTCATGCAGCAACCGAAGCGGGCCGTAGGCGAGTAGGATGGGATGGCGCAGGCTGAGCCGACAGAAAATAGCGCCTGGGGCGAGTGGCGCGCCCATTGGCGGATCGTGCTTGCCGCTGCGGCGGGTGTGGGCGTGTGTTCGCTGCACTACTACGCTCTTGGGGCGTTCATGCTCCCCCTGCAGGAAGAATTTGGCTGGTCGCGCGCGGAAATCTCGTCCGGCCTTTTGATGACCAGTTTCGGAATGCTGATTGCCGGGCCGCTGTTCGGCACGCTTGCGGATCGCTGGAGCGCACGCAAACTCGCCTTGAGCGGGCTTGCGCTATACTGCGTCGCGCTCGGCCTTTTGGGGACCGTCGGTTCGTCATTGTGGAGCTGGTATTGCGCATGGGCCTTTCTCGCTCTGGCGCAGGGTGTCGCGGGCTTTGTGGTGTGGACGCTGGTGGTCGCGAGCGCGTTCAACCGGCACCGCGGTCTTGCTCTTGCCCTCACCATGGCCGGAACAGCCATGGCAAGCACGATCGCGCCACCGCTGGCCCACGCGATCATCGCCGGTTTCGGTTGGCGCGTGGCCCTGTGGTCGCTCGCGGCCGGCGGCTTCCTTGTCGCCTTTCCCCTCGCATGGCGCTATTTTCATGACCCACGATTGCAGAAGGGGCGGCCGCATGCCGCGCCCACGTCCCGTCCGCAGCTTTCCGGCCTGACATTTCCCCAGGCCTGCAAGACCCGGCAATTCTGGCAGATCATTGTCTCGGTCGCGATTATGTCCTGTGGCGTGTCGGCGCTCATCGTTCACCTTGTTCCGATGCTGAGTGATCGCGGCGCTACGCCCGCACGCGCGGCCGCAATGGCTGCGATGATCGGGCCGAGCATGTTCGCCGGCCGGTTGCTCTCCGGCGTGCTGCTCGACAGGTTTCCCGGATCGGTTGTGGCGGCGGCCTTCCTCCTTGCTCCCGCCGCCGCCTGCCGGCTGCTGCTGGGATTTGATGGCGAGGGATGGCACGGGTTTCTGGTCGCTGGCCTGGCGGGCTTCACTGCAGGCGCGGAAGTCGACCTCATCGCCTATATCGCCAGCCGCTATTTCGGGATGCGCAGCTACGGCGCCATTTATGGGCTTTTCGGCGGCGTATTCGCTTTCGGCTCCGGCCTTGCCCCCCTTCTGGCCGGGGCAGTGTTCGACCATGCCGGGTCGTACGCGCCGATATTGTCCATGCTGACGCCAGTGATGCTGTTTGCATCCTTCCTGATGCTGACGCTTGGCCGGTACGCGCATCAGCCCGCGCCCAAAACCGGCGCATCCCCATCCGCGCCTTTGCATATCTGACTTCGACGGAGATTTAGCATGACCACCCAAACGGCCCCGGCCATGTCCGGCACGATCCCGCCCCACATCCCCAAGGACTTGGTGCGGGATGTCGATATCTTTTCAATCGCTGCGGTCGATGGCGACATTCATCTGGGCTGGCACGCGCTGCATGACGGGCCGGACGCCATCTATACGCCGCGCAACGGCGGCCACTGGATCTTCACGCGGGCGGAGGACATTCACGCCATCTACCGCAACCACAAAGACTTCTCGAACGAGATCGTCGCGGTGCCGCCCGTGGTCAAAAGCATGCGCTTCGCCCCCGCGGAGGTCGATCCGCCGGAGTTGGACCAGTACCGCCGCGCCCTTGCGCCCGCCTTCATGCCCAAATCGCTTGCCCGGTATGAACAGATTGCGCGTGACCTGGCCATCGAGTTGATTGAGGCGTTCCGGGCGAAGGGACAGTGCGAGTTTCAGGCCGATGTCGCCCGCCATCTCCCGATCAGGGTGTTTCTGGGCATGATGGACCTGCCGGCGGAGGACGCGCCGCACCTGATGCCCACGGTGGAGGATCAGATCCGCAACCCGGATCCGACAGCGCTTGCCGATTCCTTTCAGGCGATGCTCGACTATCTCGACAGCAGGATTGAGGACAGGCGGCGCAATCCGGGCAGCGACCTTATTACCCAGATCATCAACAGCGATATCGACGGACAGAAGGCCAGCCGGGAACAGGTGCTTTCGATGAGCGCCAATCTGATGTTCGCCGGGCTGGATACTGTGGTCGCGGCTATGGGTTTTGCGATGCGGTTTCTGGCCACACACCCTGAGCATCGGCAGGAGCTGCGCGATCACCCGGAAATCATTCCCGACGCCGTGGAGGAACTGCTACGGTATCACGGCATAACCAATCTCGCGCGCGTCGCCCGGCATGAGGTGGAGGTTGGCGATGTCACCTTGGGCCGGGGTGATCTGATCGTGCTTGCGACCACCCTCTATGGCCTGGACGAGCGGCGCTTTCCCGAACCGGAGAAGGTTGATTTCCGCCGGGCGGACAAGGCGCATCTGATTTTTGGCAGCGGCGTGCACCGCTGCCTCGGTTCGCATCTGGCCCGTACGGAAATGCGCGTGCTGCTGGAAGAATGGTTCGCCCGGATACCGGAATTCACGCTGGTCCCCGGCGAGGATGTCAAGGGCGTCTCCGGCCGCAACAATTCGATCGAATATGTCCCGCTCCGCTGGGATGCGCAGGGCGCGGAAGGCGGCGCGCATGGCTGACACGAAGGTCTATATTCTCGACGGCGGGCGGCTGGCGATGAAGGAATATCATATGTATTGGAACGCGGGTGGCGAGGCGATGGTGACGCTGCCTTGCTACAGCGTGCTTATCGAGCATGACGATGGCCGTTTCCTGTTCGACACGGGTTTTGACCTTCATCATTTTGATCAGTTTGTGATGCCGGGCATTGCGCAGCAAAGCCTGGACCAGACGATACCCGGACAACTCGCCAATCTGGGCCTGTCGCCAGCGGACATCACCCATGTCATCAATTCCCATTACCACATCGATCATTGTGGCGGGAACAAGCACTGCCTTCACGCGACGACCATTTGCCATGCATGCGAACTGGAGGCGGCGCGTACGCCTGAGCCGTTCGAGGAGTTGGCTTATTCCGACCAGAGCTTCGCGCCCGGCCTGCGGGCGTCGGAACCAGAGATCGACATCTACACGCCCCGGTTCGAAACGCTGACCGGCGATCAGGAAATCGCGCGGGGCGTATTTTTGTTTGAAACGCCGGGGCACACGAATGGGCATTACAGCCTGATGATCAAACTGTCGGACCGGCGGCCGATGATGTTCACGGCGGATGCGGCCTATACCGCGCGCAGCATGGAAACCAGGACGATATCCAGCGCACATGTCGACCCTGTGGCCGCCTGCCGCTCGCTGGAGCGGCTGAACATATTGGCGCAGGACCATGACGCTGAACTGTTCTACGGTCATGATATCGAACAGTTCGGCGCCTACCGGATCGCGCCAGCCTATTATAGCTGACGCGATACCGGGTGGTTCCTAGGATGGCTTGTTTGCGTCCTTGAAAAGCATCTTGTTGAGGTCGCCCATCAATGCTGCCCGGTAGGCGACGGTTTCGGGATCAAGCTCCGTGGCCGGGCTGGGCTCATGCTCGAAATGGCCATATTCGTCGACACCGCGCACCAGCAACGCCGTGTCGCGTTCCCCCAGCGTCTGCTTCATATAGGTCGGGATGTACCGCACGACATAGCCGATGCGACGGTCGCCGGACATGTTGGGGTCCGATCCATGCACCAGCCTGGCATCGTGGACAGAGAATTGGCCTGGTTCCAGGGGCATCATCACCGCCCTGTCCGCGTCGACCTCAACCGTGATTTCCTGACCCCGGCTTAGCAGATTGTGTTCATGAAAGCTGTCCGCATGGGGCAGCAATTCGCGATGGGTGCCCGGTATGACCCGAAGCGCGCCGTTGGTTTCATTGCTGGGCGTGAAGGCGATCCACGCGGTCACCGTATGCGGCGGCTCCAGCCCCACATATTTCGCATCCTGATGCCAGGTGACGAATCCGGGATCGCGCGCTTCCTTGATGAAGAAACTTGCGCCCCACACGAAGATGTTCGGTCCGATGATGCTTTCTACCGCATCCAATATGCGCGGGTCCCGCACCAGATCGTTGAGCCAGGGAAGGACCATATGCGCCTTCACGCTGTAATTCTTGACGATCGGCCCATGGCGTTCTTCGAAATCTTCAAGCTGCTCCCGCAACCGAAGGGCTTCGGCAGGGGATAGGGCGTCGATGGGCGACAAATGCCCATCCTCCTGAAAATGGCGGACATCGTCTGCGGAAAGCGGCGGCATATCATTCTCCCGGATTATGCGCTGGCGGGCATTTTTGCTGACCAGATGCGCACCGAATGCATGCAATGAAATTCATCGTCTATCCGGCGGCGGCTTCGTGGACTGGGAAAATTATGGGTTTTGACAACAAGTTGCCCATCTCCCAAACATCGCCCGTAATTTGCATGCAATGGCGCGCGCCTGTTGTTAGCCTTCCTCATCAGCCAGGCAGCCCGCACTCGCAGCGGGGTAAAATGACGCCGGCGATTGGGAGAGGTGCAATGAGAACCTGTATTCAGGGAATGAGCGTTTTTGCCTTTTTGGCCGGGGCTGGCATGGCCCCATCCGCCGCGTCCGCGCAGGATGCCGGGTCCGCCCGGATTGAGGATATTGTCGTCACCGCGCGCAAGCAGGCCGAAAATGTCCAGGACGTGCCCATCGCCGTGACCCCGATCGGCTCCCAGAAACTGCAGGATGCATCGATCAAGGACATCGCCGAAATCCAGCGGCTGGCTCCCAACCTGTTTATCTCGTCAGTCACCAATGGCGGCCGCGCTGAAATCGCCATCCGCGGGCAGCGCGACATTGAAGGCACTCTGACCAGCGACGCGCCCGTCGGCGTCTATGTCGATGGCGTGAATATCCCCCGCGTGATTGGCCTGCGCTCCAGCTTCGTCGATATCGAACGGATCGACGTGCTGCGCGGTCCGCAGGGCACTTTGTTCGGCAAGAACACGACGGGCGGCGCATTCCAGATCGAGACGAAAAAGCCCTATGACGATTGGGGCGGCTATCTAGATTTTTCCTACGGCAATTATGACAGCAAGATCCTGACGGGCGCGCTGAATGCCGCTCTCGTCGCGGATAAACTGGCGGTGCGCGGCGTGGTCCAGTTGCGGCGGCAGGATGGGTATGGACGCAACCTGCTTGGGCAGGAGCTGAACGACGATCATACCGACAGCTACCGCCTGCATGTCCTTGCCACGCCAACGGACAGGATCAGCCTGCTTGTGTCGGGCGACTATGTACGCATGCGCAATACCGGCTCCGCCCTGAAGGTCGTTTATGTCCAGCCGCAGGCGACGGCCGGATCGATCCAGAACCGGGCGGTCCTTGGCCAGATCATGGCGGAGGAGGGGATAAATCCCGCAGCGCCTGATGCGATCTCCCGCGCCCAGGCGTTGCTGGAGGCGACGCAGAATGGCTCCTTTTACGATATGCCCTCCGACAAGCGCATCTATGACAATGTTAATGTGTGGGGCGTTTCCGGCACGTTGAACATCGATTTTGATTGGGCGGCGCTCAAGTCGATAACGGCGTATCGCGGTTTTGAGCGCGACAGCCTTTCCGACTATGATGCAACACCCTACACGTTGATTGAGCCGAACCTCGCGACCGAAGCACGGAACTTCTCGCAGGAATTACAACTCTCTTCGCAGGACGGCATTGGCTTCGATTGGGTTGCCGGCCTCTATTATAATCGCGAGACCGGACATGAGGGCAATCGCCTGCTGCAAGCCCCCACCTTCTTCGCAGGCAACCCGATCATCACCGACGGCGATGTCCTCAACAAGAATAAGTCGGCCTTTGCGCAGGTCATCTACGCTCTCAGCGACACGGTGCGCCTGACTGGCGGTATTCGTTATACCAACGAATTTCGCGCTCTCACGACCCGCAACCGGACAAGCGCCGGCGTATGTACCGTACCTCTCGTTGCGCCCGGCGCGCCATGCGAACGCAGCTTCCGCCAGACATTCGAGAACTGGTCCTATCTGGCCAGTGTCGATTGGCGTCCGTCGGACAATGTGCTGCTCTATGCAAACACCAGCCGGGGCTACAAGGCAGGCGGGTTCAATCTGCGCGGCACGTCCAACCCTGCAACCTTCGCGCCGTTCAGTCCAGAAAAGGCGACCAATTATGAGGTCGGCTACAAGCTGGACATGCTCGACCGCGCCCTGCGGGTGAATGGCGCATTCTTTTACACAGACTACGCCAACATTCAGAAGTCGACCAATGTGAACACAGCGAACGGGATCACCAGTTTCCTGATCAATGCGGCGGCTGCGGAAATATATGGCGGTGAAATTGAAGTGACCGCGGTGCCTGTAGCCGGACTGACCCTCAGCGCCAGCGGCGGGTGGACGCACGCCCGCTACACCCGTTTTCCCGACGCCATTCTGGGTGACAGGAGCGGCGAGCCATTTTCCATTCCTGAATTCACCTTCGGCCTCAACGCCTCTTATGTCGTGCCGGTGTCGATGGGCGACCTTCGTTTCAATGCGGACTATGCGTGGATCGATGACGTGAATTTCCGCCCCACGGCGCGCAATCAGGCGAGCGTCACGCAAAAAGCCTATGGCCTGCTCGGTGCGCGCGCTGCACTGGAAATCAAGGATCACGGAATTGAGGTCGCGCTGTTCGGCAAGAATCTGACCAACAAGCATTATTACGCCATGGTCGCGGATTATGATTCTTCCTTCGGCTTCAATGTCGCATTCCTGGGTGAGCCAAGGACTTATGGCATCGCCATCCGCAAGCGTTTCGGCGCAGAGAAATAATTGCATGCAATAATTTGCCGCATGGAAACATGCATGCTAACCCTGCGAAAATAAGCAACATCAGGAGCGGATATGGCGGATCGGTTGAAGGGTCGTGTTGTCATCGTCACTGGCGGAGGTCGCGGCATAGGCCGGGCCACTGCAGAACTTTTTGCGCGGGAAGGGGCGTCGGTCGTTGTCGCGACGCGGACTGCCGCGCCGGGGCAGGAAGCTGTGGACGCAATCACTGCGGCAGGCGGAACGGCGACTTTGATCGCGACGGATGTCGGTACGCGGCAGGCGGTCTCAGACCTTATTGCGCAAACCATCGCCCGGTTCGGCAAGATCGACGTCATTCTCCACAACGCCGCCGCATTTGGCGCGTCGTCCATCGCCGATCTGAAGGATTCGGAGCTGGAGGAGATATTGGCCGTAAACCTGAAGGCGGCATTCTGGTTTGCCGCCGAGGGTCTGCCCCACCTGCGCAAGAGTGACGCCGGCCGCCTTTTGTTGACCTCCTCCATTACAGGCAACAGGCAGGCATATCCCGGCTATGCCGCCTATGGCACGTCAAAGGCGGGTCTCAACGGCTTCATCCGGCAGGCGGGCTTCGAGTTTGCATCCATGGGCGTGACGGTCAACGGGGTCGAACCGGGCGTGACCTTTACCGAGGGCGCCCTCGCCACATTGTCGGAAGAACAACGCGCTGCGTTCGCCGCCATCATTCCGCGCGGACAGGCCGGATCGTCCGAGGATGTCGCCCAGGCGCTGCTGTTCCTGGCTTCGCCGGAATCTGCGCACATAACTGGACAGACGATCGTCGTGGATGGTGGCCAGAGTATCGGCGCGGCGACGCCCTTCTGATTGGGAGAGGCGCTGGATCGGTTATGATCCGGCGCCTTTTCATCTGGTCATCTTGAGGTTGCGTTTCTGCCGCGCTTTTTCCTGAAATCGGACTAAAGGGCGAAAGAATAGCCGCCGTTCACCGGTATCGTTTGCCCGGTGATCCATCCTGCCGCCTCGGATGCCAGAAACGTCGCCATCGCTGCCGCATCTTCGGGCGTGCCGAGGCGGCGGATGACATAATGCTGCAGCATTTTTCTCTGCAGGTCTTCATTGGAAAGCGCATCCTCCGACGTTGGCGTGACGGTTGCGCCCATCGAGATCATATTGACCGTTATGCTGTGACGGCCGGTGGATTTGGCAAGCGCGCGCAGAAATCCTGCGGCCCCGGCCTTCGCCGCCGAATAGGTTTCCAGTCCCGCTTCTCCAACCCGTCCAGCATCCGACAGGATGGTGATGATGCGGCCGCCTCCACCGCGCGCCACCATTGAGGGGAGGGCGGCATGGCAGCAGTGCATCACGCCGTAAAGATTGACCGAGAACCATCGATCCCAGTCGGCAGCCGGAACATCCCAGAAGGGCGCAGCGGATATATCCGGGCGCTGCGATGGTCCTGCATTTCCGGCGTTGTTGACCAATATGCCGATTTCGCCAAACCGCTCGCGCGCAAGGGACAGCATGGCGCGAACCTGTTCTGCATTAGAGACATCGGCCGGAGCGGCGATTGCGTCAAATCCCATGCTCCGTATCTCGTCTGCGACTTCCTCTGCGCGCTGCGGATGGAAATCATTGACGATCACGCCGCCCGCATTGTGCGCGGCGAGTTGCAGCGCAATCGACCGGCCGATTCCCTGGCCCGCACCGGTAACAAGCGCAGGGCGCTGCTTAAGGTCCAAGATCGGCGCTAATTGCATGCAAAATGCATAGATGTCCTGCGGCGGCGGCGCAACGATATTTCTCCCACAACTTGCGCCTTCAGCGCCAAATTTTGGAAGAAATGGCGACATTTGCTGGGGAATTGACGGAAGCGAGTGGGGGTTTTGAAAAGTCTGGAAGGCTTTCCAATCTTGCCAAGCTTGAAATTGCATGCAAAAGATCGCAAGCCTTATGCGCAGCCGAATTACGAAATTGATTCGAGCGAATTTTTAGGAAGAGATGCCGGACATGTCGTCAGTCGCTGAAGGGGAAGTCTCGATCGAGCCTCTGTTCACGCCGTTTGAATGTGGTTCGCTGCGTCTTTCCAACCGGTTCGTAATGTCGCCGATGACTCGGGAAATGTCGCCCGGAAATTTGCTGGGCGATGGCGCTGCCGCTTATTATGCGCGCCGCATTGCTGGCGGGTGCGCGATGGTGGTGACCGAGGGTTCGGCCATCGCCCACCCCGTATCTCATGCCAGTAGCCGGGTACCCAATTTCTACGGGGATAGCCTGCCACGCTGGAAAGGCGTTGCGGAAGAAGTGCATGCCAAGGGCGGCGCGATCTTTGCGCAGCTCTGGCACACGGGTCTGTACCGTGGGCGTGAAGATACGCTCAATCCGCAGGAGCCGTCGATCGCTGCATCCGTTCTTGGCGAGGATGACGGTTCGGTCCGTGCGATGACCACGCGCGACATTGAAGATGTTGTGGACGCCTATGCTGCATCCGCTGCGCATGCTTATGAAATCGGTTTTGACGGCGTGGAGATCCATGGGGCGCATGGCTATCTGCCCGACCAGTTTTTCTGGCCGCCAATGAACAAGCGCACGGATAATTATGGCGGCTCGATAGAAAATCGCGTGCGCTTCGCGGTTGAGGTGATTGCGGAGATGCGGCGGCGGACCGCCCCGGACTTCCCGATCATGCTGCGTTTTTCGCAGTGGAAGGGCGCAAAATATGACGCGCAGGTCGCGCGCACGCCGCAGGAACTCGAGGCATGGCTGACGCCGCTGGCTGATGCGGGCGTCGATATATTCGACGCTTCGACCCGGCGGTTCTGGCTTCCCGAATTTGAGGGGAGCGACATGAACCTCGCTGGCTGGGCGAAGAAGGTCACGGGCAAGGCGTCAATGACGGTCGGCTCCGTCGGCCTGGAAAGCCCGCTGGAGGTTTCCAAGATCGGCGAGATGAATGGCGCGGACGTGTCCACCGCCAATCTGCGGCGGCTGGTTGAGATGTTCGATCGCGGCGATTTCGATCTGGTGGCTCTTGGCCGGATCGTGCTGACCAACCCGGACTGGCCCAGTCTGGTGCGGGCCGGCCGTTTCGATGCCATTCGCCCCTATGACGCGGCCGCCGTGGCGGAGCGTCTGGAATGTGCGGCGCAGTCCGCTATCGTCTGACAAAGCAAGAATTTTCCGGAGGGTTATATGGTGGACACCGTTTTCGATCCCGCAACCACGGCGCTGGTTGCGATCGACCTGCAGCATGGCATCGTCAATCTGGAGGCGGTTCCCCATAAGTCTGGCGACGTCGTCGCCAATACAGCCAAGATAGCAAAGGCTTTGCGCGACAAAGGCGGCGTCGCCATTTTTGTGCGGGTCACCAACAGCGAGGATGGCGCGGACGCCTTGTCGCCGACCACGGACATCGTTCCCCCCGTCGCGCCGCCGCGCCCCAGCTATTGGGCTGAGTTGGTTCCCAAGCTCAACATCAAGGATGGCGACATCATCGTCACCAAGCGGCAGTGGGGCGCTTTCTACGGCACCGACCTGGAGATGCACCTGCGCCGCCGTGGCATAAAGACGATTATCCTGACTGGCATAGCGACCAATATCGGCGTGGAGTCGACGGCGCGCGATGCCTATGAGCGGGGCTTCGACCAGATTTTCGTGGAGGATGCGACATCGGCCCTTAACGCCGAAGCGCATAAGCATAGCTTCACGCTGTTCGGCCGGATGGGGCGTGTCCGTTCGACCGAGCAGGTCCTCGACGTTCTGGCAGGGTGAAGGGACAAAGGCCATGAAGGCCCGCAAGAAAGTCTCGACCGGCCGCCTCGCAGGCCGGAAAATCCTGATCACCGGGGGCAATTCCGGCATCGGCGCCGCCGCGGCGCGCCGCTTCGTCAAGGAAGGGGCGCTGGTCACGATCCTTGGCCGCGATCCCAAGACGCTTGCGGAAGTGGCGGAGGAAACCGGTGCCTATGCGGTTGCCGCCGACCTGTTCGATCCGGTGGCGGCCACCGAAGCGGTTGATGAGGCATTCCGTCTGATGAACGGAATGAATGGGCTGGTGTGCAACGCGGGCGTCAGCCTGTCCCGCCCCTTCGCCGACACCAGTCTGGAGGACTGGCACTGGGCGATGGACGGCAATGCGACCAGCATCTACCTCACCTGCCACGCGGCGTTGCCCTATCTGCGGCGCAACGATGCGGCGACGATCGTCAATGTCGGGTCCGCCGTGGCGTTAAGCCCGCTTTCCGGCCGGGCCGCCTATTCCGCTTCCAAGGCGGCAGTGCATGCCTTCTCCAAGGTATTGGCGATGGAGCTGGCGCCGCGCATCCGCTGCAACATCGTGTCGCCGGGCGCGGTTGATACGCCGATGGTGCGGGAAACCTTCACCGATCCGGCGCAGATCAAGCGCATCGAAAATCTCTACGCCGTCCGCCGCATGGGCCAGCCGGACGAGATCGTCGAGGCGATCCTGTTCCTCACCAGCTTTGAATCCTCCTTCGTCACCGGCACCACCCTGTCGATCGACGGCGGCAGGATTTTCTATTGAGCGCGCGGACGTGAATTTCGATTATACAGAGGAAGAACGCGCGCTGGCCGAGCAAGCGCGCAGACTGCTGGCTGATAAATCCCCGCCCGCACTCATCCGATCTCTGCTGGAGGGAGAGGGGGCGGATCGCCGCGAGGCGCTGTGGACGGAAATTTCCGCGCTCGGCTGGCCAGCGGTCGCCATTCCCGAAAGCCAGGGTGGGATAGAGTTCGGCCACGTCGCGCTATGTGCGCTGGCGGAGGAGATTGGCCGGGCGGTCGCGCCCCTGCCCATGCTCCCATCCATCTACCTTGCGGCCGAAGCCATCGCCGCCGCTGGCACTCAACCGCAGATGCAGCGGTGGCTGCCCGCGCTCGCGAGTGGAGAGATTATCGGTACGGCGTTTCTGACGCCGGGTGCGATAACGGTGCGGGACGGCAGGCTGACCGGCTCCGTCTCGCCAGTGCCCTATGGCGCGGAGGCGGGGGTCGCGATTATTTCGGCGGCGGATGGCCTGCATCTTGTCGACCTGACGCGGCCGGGCGTGACCCGTTCGGCGCTGAACACGATCGACGACAGCGTTCCGCATGCGGCGATCACATTTGATGCGGTGGAGGCGGAGCCTTTGGGTGCGCGCAACGGCAGCGCGCTTGGCGATCATATCGTGTCGCGCGCGGCGGTCCTGGTGGCGTTCGAGCAATTGGGCGGCGCTGAAGCCTGCCTGCAAATGGCGCTCGCCTATGTTCGTGAGCGCAAGACGTTCGCGCGCGTCATCGGCAGCTATCAGGCGATCAAGCACCGGCTCGCCGATATTTATGTCGCGACAGAGGTCGCGCGATCCAACGCCTATTATGCGGCATGGGCGCTCGCCACTGGCGCGCCGGAACTGCCGCTTGCGGCGGCGGCGGCGCGCATTGCTGCGACCGAAGCCTATGAGTTCGCATCGGCCGAATGCATTCAGATTCACGGTGGTATCGGGTTCACCTGGGAAGCGGACTGCCACCTGCATTATCGCAGGTCCCGGCTGCTGGCGCAGGCGCTTGGCCCGATGGCGCAGTGGCATGACCGGCTCGCCGATGCGCTGGACAGGCGGGAGGCGGCCTGATGGATTTCGACGATACGCCAGAGGACGCCGTCTTTCGCGCAGAGGTTCGCGCCTGGCTGGCAAAACATGCGCCGCGTCATGCGCCCCCGCCGGGGGAGGCCGATGCGGAGGGCTTTGCCCTGCTGCCGCTTGCCCGGCAATGGCAGACGGCAAAGGCGGAAGCCGGATATGCCCGGATCGGCTGGCCGGTCGCCTATGGCGGCCGTGGCGGGAGCGTTATTCAGGAGGTTATTTTCGACGAGGAGCAGCGTCGCTTCCCTCTGCCTCCGGACGCCTTCGGCATCAGCCTTGGCATGTGCATAACCACCTTGCTGAATTGGGCCGCGCCAGAAGTCCTTGAGCGCTTCGTCGCGCCGGCCCTGCGCGGCGAGGAAATATGGTGCCAGCTCTTTTCCGAACCCTCGGCCGGTTCGGACCTTGGCAACGTCCGCACCCGCGCGGTGCGTGACGGGGATGACTGGATCGTCACCGGGCAGAAGGTTTGGACCACCGGGGCGCATGTGTCGGACTGGGGTACGATATTGGTGCGCACCGATCCGGGTGCTGAGAAATATGCGGGCCTTAGCTATTTCTGGTTCGATATGCGCTCGCCCGGCGTCGAGGTGCGGCCGATCCGCCAGGCATCCGGCCATGCCGCGTTCAACGAGGTGTTCCTGACCGACGTCCGTATTCCCGACAGTCAGCGTCTGGGCGAAGTCGGCGGCGGGTGGAAGGTCGCGATCTCGACACTGCTGAACGAGCGCATGTCCGTGAACGAGGCGGACATTGCGAATATCACCATCGACGATGTTGTCGCGATGGCGCGGAAGGTCGCGCCCGATGGCAGGCGGCCGATCGATGATGCGGCGTCGCGCGCCCGTCTGGCCAGCCTCTATGTCCGCAGCCTTGGCGTCCGGTACAGCCGTTATCGTATGCTGACCCGTCTGGCGCAGGGCGAGGAACCGGGGCCGGAGGCCGCCATGGGCAAGCTCGTCCTTGGCCGGAATATTCAGGACATGGCCCGTTTCGCGATGGAGATGCGCGGGCCAGCCGGGATCATCGTCGATCGTCAGGGCGATCCCGAACTGACCGAGATGCAGGAGGCGTGGCTCTATGCCGCCGGGCTGCGCATCGCCGGGGGCACGGACGAGATTTTGCGGAACACCATCGCCGAGCGTGTTCTGGGACTGCCGCAGGAAACGCGGCTCGACCGCGGCATTCCATTCAACCAATTGTCGAACTGAGTATACGCCATGAACCTTGATTTCACGCCAGAGGATGATCTGTTCCGGCAGGAGGTGCGCGCATGGCTTGCGGACAATGTTCCGCGCGAGGTGCGCCCTGCGGACGGGCCGGACATGAAGGCGTTCGATCTCGCCTGGCAGAAGCGGCAATATGACGGCGGCTGGGCTGGCATCGCCTGGCCACAGGAATATGGCGGCAGGGGCTTCAGCACGATCCAGCAACTGATCTGGTATCAGGAATATGCACGGGCCGGGGCGCCCTATGTCGGCGTCAATTTCGTCGGCCTGCTGCATGGCGGGCCGACCCTGATCGCCAATGGATCGGAAGAACAGAAAACATCGCATCTGCCGCGCATCCTGAAGGGCGAGGAAGTGTGGTGTCAGGGCTTTTCCGAACCCGGATCAGGCTCCGACCTGGCGTCGCTCCGCACGCGCGGCGAGATTGATGGCGATCATCTGGTGGTGAACGGCCAGAAGATATGGACCAGCTTCGGCCAGTTTGCGGACTTTCAGGAATTGCTGGTGCGCACCGATCCGGACGCGCCCAAGCATAAGGGCATAAGCTGGGTCATATGCGACATGCGCAGCCCCGGCATCCGCGTCCGCCCGATCAAGACGATCGCGGGGCACCCCGAATATTGCGAAGTGTTTTACGATGACGTCCGCATCCCGCTGGCCAATGTCGTGGGCGGCCTGAACAATGGCTGGCGCGTGGCGATGTCGACGCTGGGGTTTGAGCGCGGCACCGGATTCATGGCGGAGCAGGTGCGGCTCGCGACCGATCTGGAGGCCCTGATTGCGACGGTGAAAGCGAGGGTGGATCTGGCCCGCGATACGGACATTCAGCGCCGTCTGGCGCGCCTGCGCGCAGAGGTCGCCGCGCTGCAGGCGATGACCTATTCCAGCATCTCCCTGAACGAGCGGCGCGGCGCGCCTGGCGCGGAAGCCTCCATCCTGCGGCTTTATCACGGTTTGCTGACGCAGCGCCTGGGCCGCATGTCGATGGAGATATTGGGCGCGGGAAGCCTTGAGCTGACCGACCCCGAAGAAGGCTGGACCGGCCCCTATCTCTACTCCTTCTCCCGGACGATCGGCGGGGGCACCGCCGAAATCCAGCGCAACATCATCGCCGAGCGGGTCCTGGGCCTGCCGCGCAGCCGATAGGATATTTATGGACCTGATGCCTTCGCCGGAAGAAGAACAGATCATCGACATGGCGCGCGGGCTGCTGTCGAAGGAGCTGCCGGTCGATTATCTGCGATGGGAGGAAGGACCGGCCAAGGCGGCCGATCGCGCCCTGTTGCCGCAATGCGCGGAACTGGGCTGGATAGCGCTCGGCCTTTCCGAGGAGCATGGCGGCTTCGGATTTGGCGCGACGGAGGAAATGCTGCTGTTCCGGGAAGTGGGGCGGGCGCTGGTGACGCCTGTTCTGTTCGCATCGGTCATCGCCGCGCGCCTCGCCGCGACGCTGGGGGAGAGCGATCTGACGGCGGCGATTGCGACGGGGAATGCGACGGTGTCGCTGGCTGTGCCGGATGCTGGCGGCAGCGGCTATTTCCTGATCGATGCGGAAGGCAGCGACCGTATTTTGCTGGTTGATCATGACAGCGTGACGTTGCTCGACCCTTCCGCATTTTCCAACCGCAGCGCGATACGGAGCCTTGATCCCACCGTGACGCTGGAAAGCGCAGTGCTGGATTCCGGCGCGGCGGGCCTGCAGGTGGGCGGCCGCGACGCCGAACCTTTGTTCCGGCACATATCCCTGCTGATCGCGGCGATGCTGGTTGGCGCGGCGGAGGCGGTCCGCGACCTGTCCGTGGCGCACGCGAGCGAGCGCACGCAATTCGGCCAGAAGATCGGGACTTTCCAGGCGGTGAGCCATCCCTGCGCCGATATGGCCGTGCGATGCGAAGCCGCCTTGTCGCAGGCGAAGCTGGCCGCCGTGGTCGTGCGGGACGCCGGCGACGATGCGGAGTTTCAGGTGACTGCAGCGCGCATCGTCGCGCTCGATGCCGCGCTTTCCAACGCGGCGGCGGCGATCCAATTGCATGGAGGGATGGGGTTCGCCGCCGAATATCCCGTCCACTTCTATCTGAAGCGGGCGCACCTTCTGGATCAGGTTGGCGGACGAATTGCATTGCAACTGGACGATTTGTTCGCCCTTAATGCCTGATTATTTGAATTTTCGGCCAATGTCATTTTAGATTGCATGCAATATGGGTGTGATCTACTCTCTCCCCAATAAAAAGAATCATTGGGGAGAGAGTGAATGAAGGCAAATCGTTGGATGGCCTGCGCGGCCGCATGGACAGTGGCTGCGGCGATGGCCCCGGCGGCTCTGGCCCAAACCCAGGCCGAGGCGCAGGCAGGGGCGCAAGTTCAGCCGCAGGCCGATGACGGCGCCGCCAATGGCGACATCATCGTTACCGCGCAAAAGCGTGTGCAGACGCTTACCGAGGTTCCGGTTTCCGTGTCGGTGCTTTCGCCCGTCACGATGGAGCGGCAGGCAATCGTGGAGAGCCGCCAGCTTGTCCAGATTTCTCCATCCCTGACCTTCTCCGAAGGCAGCGCGGATCGCGGCGCCAGCTTCAACATGCGCGGCATTTCCTCGACGGCGCAGGAGGGCGGCATTCAGCCGAGCCTGGCGCTGGTGATCGACGGCGTGCCCATTGCACGGCAGGGCGAGTTCCTGTCCAACTTCATGGATATTGAGCAGATCGAGGTTCTCGCAGGACCGCAGGGCACGCTGTTCGGCAAGAATGCGACCGCGGGCGTTATCAATATCCGCACCCGCAATCCGAGCCGCGATCTGGAGGTGACCGGGCAGGCCGACTATACCACCGATGACGAGATCGTCCTGCGCGGCACAGTCAACCTGCCGCTGAGCGATGCGGTCCGCCTGCGGCTCAACGGCCTGTATGACGACCAGTCGCCCATCATTCGCAATGTCGGCATCGGCGGTGAAGTCGGCGGGAGCAAGACCTACGCCTTTTCCGGCAAGCTGGCGGTGGACCTGTCGCCCGATCTCGACCTGCTGATCGCGGGCGATTACCGCCATCGTGAGAATACCTATGGCGTCGCCATGATCCTGGTGCCCAATTCCGGGGCGCTTGGCGATTTGCAGCGGGTGACGATGGGCGTGCCGATCGGCCGGGGTGTCGACGTCACCAATGTCGACGGCAACAGTCTGACGGAATCGGAGGGCTGGAGCGTCGCGGGAACGGTCAACTGGCGCTTCGCTGACAAGTGGACCGCCACGTCGATTACCGCCTATCGCGAATATAGCTTCGATAATTCGACTGATATCGATGCGGGGCCGACCGGCTGGCTAAAGGGACGGGGCTTTGCGCCGAACCCCAATAATTACCCCATCTCCTACATCGACCGGGGCTTTCCGCGCCAGCCGTCCGACTCGCATTACTTCTCCCAGGAACTGCGCTTCGCCTATTCCGGCGACAGTTTCGACGTGGTGGCGGGCGGTTTCTACCAGCGCTACCGGGAGGAGCTGGCCGGTTCCAGCCCCTTCATCCGCAACGGCTTCTATATCGACGGCGCGGCGCTGACGGCGGATTACCGCAATGACAGCAAGGCCCTGTTCGCCGATGCGACCTGGGAATTTATCGACAGCTTCAAGCTGTTCGGCGGCCTGCGCTACACATGGGAAAGTGTTGGCGGCACCTATGTCCGCACGCCCTACAACAACCCGGTTGCCGCATTCGATCCGGTAACGGGCGTCAACAACGCCGCGCCCGTCGCGCGCTTCGCCTATGATCAGGATCGCAGCGACAAGAATCTGTCCGGCCGCGCGGGCATCCAATATGTGCCGACCCGCGACCAGAATTATTATGTCTCGTTCAATCGCGGCTTCAAGGGCGCCGCGCTCGACCTGTCGTCGGGCTGGACCCCCGCCGCCCGCGTCTTTGCCGCGCCGGAAATCGCCACCGCGTTTGAGGTCGGCACGCGCCAGACCATATTGGACAATAAGCTCTACTTCAGCCTGGCGCTCTACGCGCAGAAGGTGAAGGATGTGCAGCAGGCGACCACCGTGCCGGACTCCACGACCCTGGCCACGCAGTTGCAGAATGCCGGCGACATCAAGTCGCGCGGCGTGGAGATGCAGTTCAACTGGCGGGCGACGCGCGGCCTGACCCTGGCGGGCGGCATTGCCTATACCGATGCCGAATATCGCGGTGGTCTGGTCACCTGTAATGTGTCCCAGCGCGCCGGGCTGCAGGGCGGCTGCACCCTTGACCTCAACAATGACGGAATCGCCGAAACTCAGTCGCTTACCGGCCATCCGGCAAAGGAGACGCCGAAGGTCTCGCTGAACATGTCCGCCGATTATGAGCATCGCATCGACAATGGCGGCCGCCTGTTCACCCATGTCGGGGCAAGCTGGATCGACAAGATCCAGTATCAGCTCCTCAACGATCCGCTGACGCTGGAGCCGAGCCACTGGCTGGTTGATGCGTCGATCGGTTACGAAAGCCCGGATCGCAAATGGCGGGTCATGCTGTTCGGCAAAAACCTGACGAACGAGTTTTATTACGGTAATCTGGGCCAGACCGATGGATTCATTGCACGGTCCTGGGCGCGCGTATCCCGCGATTCCAAGCGCTATGGGGGGATTTCTGTGAAGGTCGCGATGTAGTGGCAAGCCAGGCGCGGGCCAGCGAAACTCCTCCGGCGGGTCCTGTGCCGGACGCGCATCGCTGGTACGCGCTGGCGCTGCTGGCCACCGCCTATGTCTGCCATTCGATAGATCGTCAGGTCATCGCCGTCGTCATCGAACCCATTAAGCGGGAATTTCAGGTCAGCGACAGCGGCATGGGGGTGTTGGGCGGTCTTGCCTACACCACCGCGTTCGCGCTGGCCTGCCTGCCGATGGGTTGGCTGATCGACCGGGTGCGGCGGCGGACCCTGTTCAGCATCATCCTCACCATATGGAGCGGGCTGACCGTCCTGTGCGGTTTCGCCGGCCATTATATGACCCTGCTGCTGATGCGGATGGGGGTCGGCGCGGCGGAGGCGGGCGCGCAGCCCCTATGCCTGTCCCTGATTTCGGACAGCTTCCCGGTCCGCGAAAGAAGCACCGCGATCGGCCTTTTCTACCTGAGCGCCGCGGTCGGCGTGGCGTCGAGCTTCCTGATCGGGGGCGTGGTCGCCGCCCATTTCGGCTGGCGGGCGGCGTTCTTCGTCGCGGGCCTGCCGGGCATTGCGGTCGCCTTGCTGATCATTCTGACCCTGCGGGAACCGCCGCGCGGCCGGTTCGACGAGCAGGCGCATCATGGCGCATCCACCGTGCGGGAGGTTCTGCGGCATGTCCGCCATACGCCTGCGCTGATTCATCTGGGCATCGCGATGGCGCTGACCTCGCTGACGGTCACGGCCCTTTGGGTCTGGGCGACGTCGCTGCTGATCCGCGTGCACGGGCTTCCGCTTGGCCAGGCCGGCGTCGTCGTTGCGGCGGGGGCGGCATGTTCGGCCATCGGCTCGGTCCTGTGCGGCCGGATCGCCGACCGGCTGGTGACGCGATCGCGCCGCCGGTTGGCGCTGGTGCCGCTGGTGACGAGTTTGCTTTGCGTGCCCTTCGGCATCGGTTTCGCCTATGCCCCGACGCTGCCGGTTGCGCTGGCCTGCCTGTTCTGCACCGGCGTCGCGATGGGCGGATATCTGGCGCCCGGTTACAGCATGGCGATGGGCCTGGTCAGTCCGGGCATGCGCGGGATCGTCGCGGCTGCGGTGCAACTGGTCATCAACCTGCTGGGGTCAGGACTTGGGCCGGTGGTGGTGGGCCTGTTCAGCGACGCGATAGGCGGCGAATATTCGCTCCGGCCCGCGCTGGCGCTGACGATGCTGTTCAACATCTGGGCGGCGTTCCATTTCTGGCAGGCGTTCCGGCATGGTCCCACGGAGGGCGGCGCGGAGTCGGGCGCAAGGGGAGCCGCCGTGTCGCATTGACCAGGCATTGCTATTTTGCATGCAAAATTTCCAATATTAGATGAAAAATGCACCTAAATTGGGGATATTGAAAAAAATACCGCTCCAGATTTCATGTAATTGTATGCGAATCCTGTTGCCATCCAGGGCGAGTTGGGGCAATTATGGTCGCAGAAAACGGGCGGCGCCCGTAATGTGAATGCGGCTGCGCAGCACCGCGCGCAAGCCTTGCAAGGAGAGGTGGCATGAAGCTTGAAGACATGATTCTGGTGAGCGTCGATGATCATATCGTTGAGCCTGCAGACATGTTCGACCAGCATGTGACGGCTGCGCAGAAGTCGCTGGTGCCGCATGTCGTTCATACCGATGGCGCGGACCACTGGGTCTATGAGGGGCGCAAGCTCCCCAATCCCGGTCTGAACGCTGTCGCCGGCCGCGTGCCGGAAGAATTTGGCTGCGAACCCGCCTGCTACGAGCATATGCGCCTTGGCGCCTATAATGTGCATGCGCGCGTGCAGGACATGAACGCCAACGGCCTGCTCGGTTCGCTGAACTTTCCGACCTTCCCCGGATTTTCGGGCGACCTGTTCCTGAGCGCCAAGGACAAGAATGGCGCGCTGGTCGCTGTGCAGGCCTATAATGACTGGCATATCGACGAATGGTGCGGCGCCTATCCCGGCCGTTTCATCCCCACCGCGATCACGCCGATGTGGGATGTCAACCTGATCGTCGAGGAGATCAAGCGCGTCTCCAAGAAGGGATGCCATTCGATCAGCTTCACCGACAATCCGTCGAAGAAGGGGCTGCCGGGCCTGCACACCGATTATTGGGAGCCGATGTGGAAGGTCTGCGCCGATCTGGACGTGGTGATCTGCAACCATATCGGCACCGGCAATGTGCCGCAGCATCCGTCGATGGAATCGCCGATCGACGCCTGGATCATCGGCATGCCGATCTCGGTGTCCCTGAGCGCCGCCGACTGGATTCACCTGAAGGCGCTGCAGCGCTATCCCAATCTGAAGATCGCGCTTTCGGAAGGCGGCATCGGCTGGATTCCCTATCTGCTGGAGCGCGCCGACTTCACGCATCAACAGCATGGCGCGTGGACGCATGCCGATTTCGGCGGCAAGAAGCCGAGTGAAATCTTCCGCGAGCATTTCATCACCTGCTTCATCGACGACAAGTTCGGCATCGCGAACCGGCATGAGATCGGCATCGAGACGATCACCTATGAATGCGACTATCCGCATTCGGACTCGCTGTGGCCGAAGTCTGCGGAATGGCTGATCGAAAGCTTCGCCGGCATTCCCGATGACGAGATCGACCTGATGACTCACAAGAATGCGATGAAGGCGTTCCACTACGATCCCTTCGCCATTCTGGGCCGCGAGAACTGCACGGTCGGCGCGCTGCGCGAGCAGGCCCGCGACGTGGACATCAGCCTGAAGGCCTATGGCGCGCATGGCGGCGCAAGCCCGCTGGAGCAGGGCGTGAAGCGCGTCGTCACCTCTGGCGATGTGGTGAAGATGTTCCCGCATGCGATCGAGGAAAAAGAACCCGCCTGAGCTTCTCTCCGGCCCGGTCGCAGTGCAGAGCGAGCGGACCATGCGTGCGGTGGTGGTGCGGTCTTTCGCGCCCCTCCGCATGGCATTGGAGGAGGCATCCGTCCCGGATCCGGGTGCGACAGAGATTCGCATCCGGGTCCGGGCGTGTGGCGTCAGCTTCGTCGATGCGCTGACCGCGCGCGGCGAATATCAGGTGACGCCTGACCTGCCCTATGTGCCGGGCAGCGAATGCGCCGGGATCATCGACGCCATCGGTCCGGACGTTGCCGGTTTCCGGGTTGGCGACGCGGTATGCGCGCTCGCCTGGGGCGGTCCCTTCGCTGAATATCTGTGCGTCGATCAGGATGCAGTCGCGCTGCTTCCGCCCGGCGTTGAGTGGGCTGAGGCGGCGGTGCTGCGCGTCGCCTATACGACGGCCTGGCATGCCCTGAAGGATCGCGGCGCGCTGGCGGCGGGGGAGCGCCTTCTGGTGCTTGGCGCCGCGGGATCGGTGGGGCAGGCGGCCATCGAGCTGGGGAAAATCCTTGGCGCCACCGTGATCGCCGCTGTGCGTGGCGAGGCCAAGCGGGCCGCTGCCCTGGCGGCAGGCGCCGACACAGTGATCGACATTTCCGGGTGCGGGCTGCGCGAGGCATGGGAACAGGCCGGACTGTCGCCCGTGGATGTGGTTCTCGACCCCGTGGGCGGCGATGTGAGCGATGCGGCCTTCCGCCTGCTCGGCTGGGGCGGACGGCATCTGGTGGTGGGATTTGCGGGCGGGGCGATCCCGGCGATCAAGGCGAATATCGCGCTGCTGAAAGGGGCATCGCTGGTGGGGGTGAATGTCGGGCGCTTCAATAAAATTGCGCCAGTGCAGGCGGCCGCCAATCTGGCGAAGATAATGAGCCTGTATGCCGCCGGGGAGATAAGGCCCAGGGTCGGGGCCTGCTTCACGATGGAGGCGTATCAGGAGGCGCTCGACCTGGCCTCCAGCGGAAAGGCGATTGGCCGGATCGCGCTGATGATGGACGCCAAGGACTGACCGCCCGGCGTCAGTCCAGAACCGTCAATTGCGCGGCACTTCGCTGAAAAAGCGCATCCCGTCCGGCATCGCATAGACATATTCGTGATAATGGCCGTCGACGCTGCGGCTGTCCGTATAGATGATCTCAAACTGGCCGGGCACGGAAATGGTCGACGCGACCGGAGTGGCCGTAAGCGCTATGGCTTGTTCCACTTGGCGCCACTGGTCCGCATCCTCGATCAGATGCCCGATATGGTGGAAGCGCAGGCCATCGGGCTGGTCAGGCAAGGTCCCGGCGTAGAGCGGCGAAGGCTCCCCCTGCGGATCGAGTATCTCGACCATCCGGTCGCCGGCCCAGGCCAGCCCAACCCGCAACGCATAGGGGCCGTTCGCCGTGTCAAAGACCATGAAGTTGCGCACCCCGAAGGCGGCCGCATAGCGCGCGATCGCGCCATCCAGATCGCGCGTGACATAAGCTGTCTGAAATGCGCGGCCATAGAGCGGACCCGCCACGGCGTTTCTCCTTCCCACCCGCTCCTTATGGGAGCCTTTATGCTGGCGGCGGCCTCAATCCCAGGCGAGGTGCATTTCGTCGATGCCGAACACCGCGCCGCCATTCGTGCGCACCTCTGTCCCTTCCTTGATGCGGAAAGGCGGGATGCGGTCGAGTATCTCATTATAGGCGACGACAAATTCGCGGCGGGCAAGGTGCGACCCGATGCACCGGTGCGGACCGTAGGAAAAGGCCACATGCCGGTTGGCTGCCCGGTCGAGATCGAAATCGTTGGGGTTGGAAAACTCCGCCGGATCGCGGCTGGCGTTGAATGTCGGGACGGACACCCAGTCGCCTGCCTTCAACAGCACGCCGCCAATCTCCGTATCCTGCGTCACCCGGCGGTGTGAGATCACGATGGAATAGAGGCGGAGAAATTCCTCGACCGCTGCGGGGATCAGGCTGCGGTCGGCGCGCAGCTTCGCCTGCAGTTCGGGATGGGTGGCAAGATAATGGAAATGGAAGCCCAGCGAGGAAGCCACGGTGTCGAGACCGCCGATAAAGAGCAGGAAGCAGATGCCGATGATTTCATCCTCGGTCAGCTTGCGTCCGTCGATTTCGGCCTGGACGGAGAAACTGATGAGATCAGTGCCGGGATTTTCGCGGCGCTGCTGAATTGCGCCGCGCAGATAATCGACGATGGAGCGGATGGATTTTACCCGCGTTTCGGCGCTGAAGCTTTTGAGCAGGCCCGCTTCCCACTCCAGGAACATCGGCATCTCCTCCAGCGGGAGGCCGAGCAGTTGCAGGAATACGGAGACCGGGAAAGGCTGAGCGAAGGTGGATACGAATTCGCATTCCTTCCCGCCCTCTATCTTCGCGATCAGGCGGGATGCGGCCTCCCGCACGCCCGCGTCCATCTTCGCCACTTCCTTGGGGGAGAATAGCGGATTGAGCAGGCCGCGCAGCGGCGCATGGTGCGGCGGATCGAGTTCCAGCGGGACAAGATCCCAATTTTCGCCGATCAGCGAGGAAAAGCCGACCTGGCCGCGGCTGGAAAATATCTCCGGCGATTGCAGGACGTAGCGGATGTCCTCCGCCTTGGTGACGATCCAGCAGCCCGGCAGCAGATAATGGGTCGGCGAATAGAAAATGCGCGGCGCATTTTCATGCTGCCAGCGCACCGCCTCAAACGGGTCCGTCTTGAAAAGAGGGTCGCTGTGAAAATCGAACGGGATGACCAGTTCGGCCGGAACATGTGCAGGCGCGCTGTTCCCGTCATTCATCGCCAAAACAGGGTCACCCATCAAACGCTCCTCTAAACTCGCTCTCATATTGCATGCAAATGTCGAAGTCTCGCCCGGAAATCCGACTGTCGACGACCTCGCAATCTTATGTCATTGGGATTATGCATGCAATAGATAGGTGAAAGGCCGGTTGCGATATGTCGCGCCAGTCCCATTGCGGGATCGATATTGACAATAATGCGTCATTTTGACAGCCGTCTACATATGCCTGACACAGCCCCTGACCCCGCCAATGATTCCGCTGTCGATGATTTCGCCGGTCTGATCGACGAGATTTACCGGCTCAATGGCCGGCTGGTCGCCGCAAACAAGATGACGACTCGCGTGGCTGGCCTGCGCCCCACCCACTGGATCGTCTTTACGGCCATCGCCCGCGCGGTGGAGCCGCCAACCGTGCCGCGCATCGGCCGGGCGCTGGGCCAGTCCCGTCAGGGGATTCAGCGCGTTGCGGACGATCTGGTCGGCAATGCGCTGGTCGAATGGATCGACAATCCGGACCATAAGCGCGCCAAGCGGCTGATCCTGACCGGGGAGGGGCGGAAGGTGTTCGAAATGGCCGATGAGGAGGGCGCGATCTGGATGAGGCGGGTCAGCGCGGGCCTTGACGCCGGAGCGATCCGCGAGGCGCGGCAATTGCTGCAGTCCCTGCGGCGCAATCTGGAGCAGGACGCCCGATCGCAATAGCCGCCGAGGGCTTGTTCGCGCTTTTTCTGTTGCAACCGACATGACTTTGCTATTTTGCATGCAATGTTGACGAGGCGCGCCGGAGCGTGCCCGTCCGATAGCGAGAAAAAGGTGAGGCATGGAATCTCTGAACGGACGCATCGCGGTTGTCACCGGCGCCTCCAAGGGCCTTGGCCGCAGCATTGCGGTCAAGCTGGCGCAGGCGGGCGCGAAGGTGGCGCTGGTCGCGCGGTCGCGCGACGCGCTTGAGGCTTTGGCCGCTGAAATCGGCAATGGCGCACGCGCCTTTCCCTGCGACCTGAGATCGCCCGACAGCATCCGCGCCGTATTCGCCGAGATCGCCGCGCATTATGGCCGCATCGATACCCTAGTGAACAATGCCGTGATGTGCCTGCTCAACCCGATCGACGATGTGTCGGATGAGGATGTGCGGTGCGAGGTGGAAACCAATTTCATGGCGCCGATCTTCTGCATCAGGGCCGTGGTCCCGTTCATGCGGGCGCAGGGTGGCGGCGAAATCATGAACATAACCTCGGATTCGGTGGGGACGCCCTTCCCGATGCTGACGATCTACGCCGCGACCAAGGGGGCGTTGGAAACGCTCTCGCTTGGCCTGCGGACGGAACTGAAGCCGGACAATATCCGCGTCATCACCTTCCGCTCCGGCTATATGGAGGAAACCTCCTCACAGGCGTTGTGGAGCGAGGAGCGCCGCGCGCAATTCTACAAGGTGCTGCAGACGACCGGCCTTGGCCATTATGCCGGCGAGGGGGTGCCTTCCGACATGCAGGCGGATGCGGTCGTCGCAGTGCTCGCATTGCCGCACCGCGCGAATGTCGAGCATATTACCGTGCGCAGCACGCAATAATTCAGACCATATATTGATGCCGGGGAAAGATGATGCCTGAATTCTACGAGATGGAACGGCGGGGCAGGGTGACGATTTTCACGATCGCACGCCCCCAGGCGATGAATGCTTTGCATGCAAAGGCCAATTTCGAACTCGCCGCCGGTTTCGATGCATTCGCTGAAGATCCTGACCAGTGGATCGCGATTATCACCGGCCAGGGGGAAAAGGCGTTCTGCGCGGGCAACGACCTGAAACAGGAACTGGCGGAAGGCGAGCCGATCGTTCCGCACACCGGCTTCGGCGGCCTGACCAACCGTTTCGACCTGACCAAGCCGGTCATCGCGGCGGTCAATGGCCTGGCGCTTGGCGGCGGATTTGAACTGGCGCTGGCGTGCGACCTGATTGTCGCTGCGGAAAATGCGTCCTTTGGCTTGCCCGAAGTACGGGTTGGGCTGGCGGCGATGGGCGGCGGCCTGCTGCACCTGCCGCGGCATATCGGCCCGAAGCGCGCGATGGAACTGGTGCTTACGGCCAAGCGCATTTCGGCGCAGGAGGCTCTCTCGCTTGGCCTGGTGAACCGCGTCACGCCCGCCGGTGGCGCATTGGAGGGGGCATTGGCGCTGGCCGATGAAATCGCGAAGGCGGCGCCCCTGTCGACTCGCGCGTCAAAGGCGGTGATGAAGCGTGCGCTGGAGCAGGATATTTCCTCCGCGATGCTGAGCCATCTCGACTATCCCGAAATCATCGCGATGCGGACGTCGCAGGATGCTCTGGAGGGGCCGCGCGCCTTTGCGGAGAAGCGGGAGCCGCGCTGGGCGGGCGTTTGACATTAAGGAGTCCGGGAGGCTCCGCATGGAGCCTCCCGTCATGAGGATTTGCGCTATCCGGCGATGAACGCCAGCAGATGCGCGGAGTCCAGATATTCGCGCAGGGCGACGATCTGCCCGTCCCGGATCACGAACAGGCTGTGATAGCGGTTGTTATAGAGCATGCCGCTGCCGTTCACGCAGTTGGAAACGGTCTCCACCGCGACCCGATCGCCCTCGGCCGTCATGCCCGTCACCTTGACGCTGAAGGGGCCAGCCATGGCCGGGGCCATGACCTCGGCGAAGAAACGGCTGAGTCCGTCCCGGTCATACAGGCCGCCATGCGGCGCGGGCGCGATCAGCTCGAATGCGACGTCAGGGGCAAGGCGTGCGAAGGCGGCATCGGCGCGCCCGGCATCGACATCGGCAAAGAATGCCGTGACGAGCGCCTTGTTTTCCGCTTCCTGTGACACCTGCCTGTCCTCCGCAACCGCGCTCATTCTTCGACCAGCGTGATGGCCCGTTCCGGGCAGGCGCGCGCGCCCCGCTGCGCCAGAGCTTCCTGACCCTCCGGCACGGAATCGCCATCGGCGATGCAATAGCCATTGTCATCCAGACGATATATGTCCCCTGCAATGGCGGCGCAGCGCGCATGACCAGAACATAGGCTTGTGTCGACTTTGATTTTCAGCACGTAATCCTCCCTCGCGATTCTGCGAATGCTCTAACTTGCATGCATTTCTAGAAAAATATTGGAGATTTCTCAACCGGAAATGATCTGGACGGGCATGATTGCATGTAATATAGCGATTTCCATAATGTCTGAACCAGGAGGGACGAGTGGATTTTTCCAATAAGGTAGCAATCGTGACCGGAGCCGGCGGCGGCATCGGCGAAGCCTATGCGAAATCGATAGCCGCGCTGGGCGCTGCCGTCGCCATTGCCGATATCAACGAAGCGGGCGCGCAGCGCGTGGCGGGTGAAATCAAGGCATCGGGCGGCAAGGCTTTCGCGGTCAAGGTCGACGTGTCGAAAGAGGAATCCTGCAAGGCGATGGCCGATGCCGTCGTCGCGGAATTTGGCGGCATCGATTTCCTGGTGAACAACGCGGCCATTTATGGCGGCATGGAAATGCATTCGCTGATGGACGTGCCCTATGCCTATTGGCAGAAATTCATGTCGGTCAACATGGACGGCTGCCTGCTGGTGACCAGGGCGGTTGCGCCGCATATGGAAAAGCGCGGCGGCGGCTCCATCGTCAACCAGTCGTCCAGCGCCGCCTGGCTGCCGCGCGCGGGCTATTATGGCATCGCAAAGCTGGCCCTGAACGGCATCACGCAGAATCTGGCGATGGAGCTTGGCCCCAAGAAGATCCGGGTCAACGGCATCGCTCCGGGACCGACCGATACCGAAGCGACGCGGACATCGACGAGCGAGGGGCTGGTGGACAGCATCGTCGCTTCGCTGGCGCTGGCGCGCATGGGCGAAGTCAAGGACATGGCCGACGCCTGCAATTTCCTGCTGTCCGATGAAGCAAGCTGGATCACGGGGCAGATTCTCTGCGTCGATGGCGGCTTCATCATGCGCCCCTAAGGTCGTTGGCCTGAAGTCATTGGCCTGAAGCTATTGGGGCGCGGCATGGTGCTGCGCCCTGTCCGGGGCAGGCGGCGCCGGTAGAATGCGCCGCCCCCCTTTCCCATAGGAGAAAGGCGGCGGGCGTGACCATGCTCTCCGACGTCCGGGTGGTCGAACTGGCGGGCGGCACGGCGGCCATGATCGCCGCGCTGCTGCTGGGTGAGGCCGGGGCGGACGTCACCCGTGTCGAAGCGGTGCCGTGCACCGCCGACGCTGAACCCCTGCTGGCGCTGCGCAATCGCGGGAAGCATATCCTTGCCGCCGATCCGGCCACGCCGGAGGGGCGCGACAAGGTGGCCAGCCTTTTGGCGCGCGCCGACATCCTGATCCATGATTATACGCCGGAGCAGGCCCGCGCGATCGGAATCGATGCCGCCACGCTGGAGGCGCGCTTTCCGCAACTGATCGCGGTGGCGATCGGCGCCTATCCCGCGCCGCATGCGAAGGCGGAAATGGCCGTTCGCGATTCCCTCGCCCTGGGCGACGCCGGGGTCTTGTATGAACAGGCCCCGATTGGCCGGGATGGTCCCATCTATCTGCGCTTCCCGCTTGGGAGCTGGGCCGCGGCCTATCTGGCCGCTGTCGGCGCATCGGCGCGCCTGCTGGCGCGGGACCGGGGCGCTGGCGCGCATGCCATTTCGACAAGTCTAGTGCAGGGCGCGCTGACGTCGCTGGCCATGTATTGGTATCGCGCGGAAACGCCGTCGCAATCGCTGATCGATGGTTTGCCCAAGACCAGCGAGGCGTCGCTGTTCGAATGTGGCGATGGCCGGTGGATTCACATCCTGACCAATGCCGACCATGTGCCGCTGATGAAGGCGGCGCTGGATGCGCTGCCCGAAGCGGAGCGGCAGCCGGTGCCGCCAACGACCACGATCCGGCGGCTGTTCCCGTTGCTGCCCGCGAACCGCAAGGCGTTCATGACCCGCCCCGCGCAGGAATGGCTCGATGCCTTCTGGGCGGCGGACATTGCGGCGCAGCCGGTTCTGCCAATGGGTGCGCTCTACAGCGATCCGCAATTGCTGGAGCAGGGTATGATTGTCGACAAGGACGATCCCGTTCTTGGGACGACCCGGCAACCGGCGGCCCCCTTTATCGTGCGGACTTCGGCTAGGGCGGAGCTTCCGCCCGCACTTCCCCCGCGCGGAGCGGGCGGCAACCGGCCGCTGGAGGGCGTGAAGATCATCGATCTCGGTAATTTCCTGGCCGGTCCCTTCGCCATGCTGCTGGCTGCGGACCTTGGCGCGGATGTCATAAAGGTGGAGGCGACGACCGGCGACCAGATGCGCTGGATCGACTGGGGCTTCAACGCCTGTCAGCGGGGCAAGCGCGCGCTGGCGCTGCAATTGAAGGACCCGCGCGCGAAGCCGGTGATGGAGCGGCTCATCGCCTGGGCCGACGTCGCGCACCACAATCTGCGCATGCCGGCCGCGACCAAGCTTGGCCTGTC
Source organism: Sphingobium phenoxybenzoativorans (assembly GCF_001757355.1). GTDB lineage: Bacteria > Pseudomonadota > Alphaproteobacteria > Sphingomonadales > Sphingomonadaceae > Sphingobium > Sphingobium phenoxybenzoativorans. Next base: position 61,961 of record NZ_MINO01000007.1, on the reverse strand, counting down.
CTATGATGCATTGCGGGCGATCAACCCGGCGCTCATTTACTGCCATGTCAATTCCTACGGCGCGACGGGGCCGCGCAAGGACTGGCCGGGCTATGACCAGCTATTCCAGGCCATGTCGGGATGGGAGGTCGAAAGCGGCGGTGCGGGCAATCGCCCCAGTTGGCTGCGGTTCGGCATGATGGATCATCTCTGCGCCATGTCGTCCCTGCAGGCGACGCTCAACGCCCTGCGGAATCGCGACAGGACCGGCGAGGGAGCCTTTGTCAGCGCATCCCTGCTGGGCGCGGCCGCCTTCACCGCGGAGACAATCGCGCTCGCGGATGGCGGCCTTACCCCCTTCGCCCGGCTGAACGGTGCGCAGACCGGCATATCGGAACGGGACCGGCTCTACGCCTGCGCCGATGGCTGGGTTGCGGTCATGGCCGAGGATGACGCGGCGTGGGACCGGATGACCGCCGCGCTCGACGGCCAACCTCTGGAGGCGGCGCTGGGCCGCCTTTCCGCCCCGGAGGCCATCGCCTTCCTGCGCCACAATGGCTGCCTGGCGGACATCGTGCGGGAGCGGGGCGCGGCCGGTTTCTTCGACGATCCGGCGAATCGCGCATGCGGGCTCGTCGCCGCCTATGAGCATCCTCGCTTCGGCCTGCTGGAGCAGGCCGGTTCCTTCTGGCATTTCGGGGATCAACCCAGCGTGATGGATCGCGCGCCGCCCGTGCTGGGCCAGCATTCGGACGAGATTCTGGCGATGCTCGACTTTTCGCCCTCTGAAATCGGTAATCTGCGGGATGCGGGAGTGGTTGCCTGATTTATTCCATATTGACGTATTGTTGTCATTTTGACAAATAAGCTCCATAACTTTCGGGAGTGGCGTCATGTGGTCTTTTGAAACGGAGCCGGAGTATCAGCAGAAGCTGGACTGGGTGCGCGCGTTCGTGCGCGAGAAGATCGAGCCGATCGATTGCCTGTTTCATCAGGACCAGACCTATGTGGTCGACAATCAAAGCCTGCGGGCGATCATGAAGCCGTTGATGGCGGAGGTTCGCGAGCAGGGGCTGTGGGCATGCCATTTGCCGAAGGCGCTTGGCGGCAGCGGCTATGGCCAGGTGCCGCTGGCCCTGCTGAATGAGATATTGGGCCGGTCCTGGTTCGCGCCGACCATCTTCGGCACCGCCGCGCCCGATACGGGCAATTCCGAAATTCTGGCGCATTTCGGCACCGAGGCGCAGAAACGGGAGTATCTACAGCCGCTGCTCGATGGCGACATCGTGTCCTGCTACGCCATGACGGAGCCGCAGGGCGGCGGCGACCCCAAGCAGTTCACCACCCGCGCCGTTCGCCAGCCGGACGGAAGCTGGCGCCTGACCGGCCGCAAATGGTATGCATCCAATGCGCGATGGGCGAAATTCCTGATCGTATTCGCAATCACCGATCCCGATGTGCCGGTCTATCAGGGCGCATCTTTGTTCGTGATCCCGGCGGAACGCGCCGGGGTACGCATCCTGCGCAATGTTGGCACGACCTTCGACCTGCCCGGCACCGGCAGCGAGGGCTATATCGAATTTGACGGCGTTCCGCTGACCGATGCCGATCTGCTGGGCAAGGAGGGCGAGGCGTTTCGCATAGCCCAATTCCGGCTGGGCGGCGGCCGCGTGCATCACGCCATGCGCAGCGTCGCGCAGGCGGGCAAGGCGTTCGACATGATGTGCGAGCGGGCGCTCAGCCGCTTCACCCAGGGAAGCCAGCTCTCCGAAAAGCAGATGGTGCAGGAGATGATCGCCGACGCCTGGATGGAGATCGAGCAGTTCCGGCTGTTCGTGCTGCGCACCGCGTGGAAGATCGACAAATATAACGACTATAAAAGGGTGAAGGAGGATATCTCTGCCGCCAAGACGCTGGCCTCGCGCGTTGTCGTCAACACCGTGACGAAGGCGATGAAGATCCACGGCGCGCTCGGCATTTCCAACGAGATGCCGTTCGGGGACATGCTGTTCCGCGGCTTCGTGATGGGCACCGCCGATGGGCCGGACGCCGTGCACAAGGTGGTGATCGCCAAGCAGATATTGCGGAAATATCAGCCGTCCAACGACCTGTTCCCGACCGAGCATCTGGTGAAGGGCGTGGGCGCGGCGATGGACCGCTATGCCGCCGAACTCGCGCTGCCGGGCGACAAGAGTCCGTGGATCGACTATGTGAAGCAACTCCGCGCGGAAGGGCACGCCAATGCCCTTTGATCCGGCAGTAGAAGAATTGCTCCGGCCCGATCGGCTGGTCCCCTGGCTCGACAGCAATGCGCCCGCATTGGGAACGGGGCCATTGCAGGCGCGCTTTCTGCACGGCGGCACAAGCAACACCATCATCGCGCTGGAACGGAACGGCCGCCGCGCGGTGCTGCGCCGCCCGCCGCTCAATCCCCCGCCCAACAGCGAGAAGGCGATGATGCGGGAGGCGCAGGCGCTCAAGGCGCTTGGCGGGACAGGCGTGCCGCATCCCGAACTGTTCGGGTTTAGTGAGGACCCGTCGATCATCGGCGCGCCATTCTACATCATGGAGCATGTGGATGGCTGGGCCGCCGAACTGGGGGAGGGCGATTGTCTCTATCCGCCGCCCTTTGACCGGGCGGATCAAAAGCGCCCTCTGGCCTTTGCCCTGATCGACGCGCTGGTCGCGTTGCAGGCGGTGGATTATCGCGCGGCGGGGCTGGGCGATTTCGGTCATCCCGACGGCTTTCTGGACCGGCAGGTTTCGCGCTGGCGGAAACAGTTTGAGGGGTATGAGGCGCGCTATCCCGGTTACAGGCGGCGGGACATTCCGGGATTCGATGCCGTCGCCGCCTGGCTGGGGCAGGACATCCCCGCAATGGGCGCGCCGGGCATCGTGCATGGCGATTTTGGTCCGCCCAATGTGCTTTTCGCCAATGATCCACCGGTGCGCGTCGCCGCCCTTATCGACTGGGAACTGGCGACCATCGGCGATCCGATGATGGACGTCGCGTTGCTGGCCATCAATTTGCGGGACGATGCCCGGCCGGATGTCATCCCGCGCGCGGCCTATTTCGATTCCACCCATTATCCGACGCGCGGCGAGGTGATCGATTATTATGGGCGCAAGAGCGGCCGGGACGTATCGCGCGCGGACTATTATCTGACGCTGGCGCAGTTCCGGCTTGCGTGCATCCTGGAATATAAGGTGGCGGCGTCCATGACCGGCGCGCTGCCCAAGGCGGCCGGCGACCGGTTTGCGCCCATGGTCGTGAACCTGATCGCGGACGCCCATGACCGTATCGCGCGATCTGAAAAATAGGCCGTCTGGCTGGCAGGAGAGATAGGATGGGAAGTCTGACGGGCAAGCGGATCATCGTGACCGGCGGCGCAAGCGGGATGGGCGCGGCCATGGTTCGCGGATTTGCGGAGGAGGGCGCTAAGGTTGCCGCCTTCCACCGCAATGAAACCGGAGAGCGGGTGTTGCAGGCGCTGAGCGCGGAGGCCGCGCCGCTGGTGCAATTCTTCCGGTGCGACGTGTCGCAAAAGGCGGAGGTCGACCAAGCCTTTGCCGAGGCCGCCGCCTGGCTGGGCGGACTCGACGTGATGGTGAATGCGGCGGGTATCGCCCCCGGTGCGCCATCCCATGAAATCACGGTTCAGGACTGGGACGATGTGTTCGCCATCAATGCGCGCGGCACCTTCCTCAGCAATCAGGCGGCCTTCCCCCTGCTGCGCGATGCGGGCGGGGCGATCATCAATTTCGCATCGGCGGCGGGCGTCAACGGTCAGGCGCGCAAGGCGCATTATTCCGCGTCTAAGGGCGCGGTGCTGGCCTGGACCCGCAGCATCGCGATGGAGTGGGGCGAATATGGCATCACCGTCAACGCGATCGCACCCGGCATCTGGACGCCGATGTATGAAAAGACGCGCGCCAACATGACGCCCGAACGGCTGGCGCAGCATGATGCGGAAATGGCGCGGATCATCCCCTTGGGCGGCAAGCTGGGCGACCCGGACCGCGATTTCCTGCCCTACATGATTTTCCTGGCGGGGGATGGCGCGCGCTTCATCACCGGGCAGACGATCAAGATCGATGGCGGGCTGATGATGCTGTCCTGAAGCCCTTGTGGAGGCGGCTTCCATGACGGATCGGGACGATGTGCTGGCGCGGCTGGGCAGGTTGGAGGATGAACGCGCCGTCCTGAGAACGCTGTACCGCTACTGCCATGCGATTGATTATGGTCTTGAGAGCGAATGGGTCGATTGCTTCACTTCGGAAGGTGTTTTCGACACGCGATATGCGGCCGGGCAGGGGATGGAAAGCGCCCGGTATAGCGGGTGTGGCGAACTCGCATCCTTCATTGCGCAGCACCCGCGCGCGCCGAAAACGAAACACAAGCATGTGATCGCCGTTCCGCTGATCGACCTGTCAGGCGACAGGGCCGATGCAAGCAGCTATTTCGAACTGCTGCTGGCGGATGATGCGGACAGGCGGATATTCGCTTTCGGGCGCTATCTCGACCGGCTGGAGCGGTGTGCGGACGGCATCTGGCGATTCAGCCTGCGTATCGCCGAGATTGAAAGTGCGGGGACGGACTTCCCCGGCCGGTAGGCAGGCGGCGTCATTGGCGCCGCCTGCCTCTTTTATAGTCGGCTCAATCCCAGCGCAGATGCAGTTCCTCGACGCCGAACACCGCGCCGCCATTGGTGCGGTAGGGCGCATCCTCATCCTTGCGGAACTGCGGCACCCGGTCGAACCAGGCGTTCATCGCGACGACGAATTCGCGCCGGGCGAGATGCGATCCGATGCAGCGATGCATGCCATAGGAAAAGGCGACATGGCGGTTCGCATTGCGGTTGAGGTCGAACGTGTCGGGATCGGCAAATTCGCTCGCGTCGCGGCTGCCGTTGCCGGTCGGCACGCTGACCCAGTCGCCCGCTTTCATCAGCACGCCGCCAATCTCGGTATCCTGCGCGACGCGGCGATGGCTGATGATGACGGAATAGAGGCGGAGAAACTCCTCAATGGCGTTGGGGATCAGGCTGCGGTCTGCGCGCAGCTTCGCCTGCAGTTCCTGATCGGTCGCCAGATGGTTGAAATGGAAACCGAGCGAGGAAGCGACAGTATCCAGCCCGGCGATGAACAGCAGGAAGCAGATGCCGATAATCTCATCATCGGTCATCTTGCGGCCATCGACTTCCGCATGGGTCGCATAGCTGATCAGGTCCGTGCCCCGATTGGCGCGCCGTTCCTTGATGGCGTTGCGCAGATAACCGACGATGTTGCGCGCGGACTCCTTGCGCTTGTCCAGGCTGAAACTTTTTAGCAGGCCATGTTCCCAGGAAAGGAACATCGGCATTTCCTCGACCGGCAGGCCGAGAAGCTGGAGGAAAACGGAAACAGGGAAGGGCTGGGCAAACCCCTCGATGAACTCGCAGCCTGTCTTGCCATCCAGATTGTTCAGCAGCGAGGATGCGGCGTCCAGCACGCCGGCCTCCATCTTCGCGACCTCCTTGGGCGAAAATAGCGGGTTGAGGATAGCCCGGTATGCGCCATGCTCCGGGGGATCGAGTTCGACCGGGATCAGGTCCCAGCTCTCCCCGATCAGAGCCGCGAAGCTGAGCTGCCCGCGGCTGGAGAACAGGTCCGCCCGCTGCTGCACATGGCGGATGTCGTCGACCTTGGTGATCACCCAGCACCCCGGCATCATATAATGCGTCGGCGAGTAGAAGATGCGGGGCGCCTCCGTCTGTTGCCAGCGGATCGCGCCGAACGGATCGGTCTTGAACTTCGGGTCGCTGTAGAAATCGAAGGGGATGACGAGCTCCGGCGGTACATGCGCCGGGACGTCGCCGGGGATTTCCATAGCCAGTGCGGTATCGGTCATTGCGGTTTCCTTGCAGTTCCGCCGCGTCAGTTCAGGATGACGTCGACATAGTGATGGGTGTCGAGATACTCGACGCAGCGCCACAGCTTCCCGTCCTTCACGGTGAACAGGAAGTGATAGGGCATGGCGTAGACCTTGCCGTCCTCGCGCTCGCCACGGCTTTCAAATTCGACGGCAACCTTGTCGCCCTCGGCCACCATGCCCTTGACGGTGATGGTCATGCCGTCCTTCAGCCGGGCAAGGATGGTGCGCTCGGTCAGCGCGGCCAGCTCGTCCTTGGTGTAGGTGCCCGCGAGGGGCGAATGGCCCGGCACGGTCCACAGCGCATCCTCGGCCAGCTTGTCCCAGGCGTCGGCGGTTCTGCCGTCCGACACATCCTGAAAATAGGCGCGGAGCAATGCCTTGTTGTCTTCTGCACTCATGATCTCTCCTCTCTCCTTCACGCGCGCATGATGAAGCCGCCATCGACGGCCAATATCTGGCCGCTGATCCAGCTCGACTGATCGGAGAGCAAAAAGACGCAGGCGTCCGCCATATCCTCCACCCTGCCGATGCGCTTCACCGCGCCGCCTTGTATGATCCCTTCTATCATGTCCGGATCGACCGTCGCCAGCATGGCGGGCGTACCCACCGGGCCGGGAGCGATGGCGTTGACGCGGATGTTGCGCGGTCCCAGCTCCATCGCCAGATTCGTGGTCAGGCCGTTCATGGCGAGTTTGAACACGCCATAATATCCGCCATTCTTGACCCATGCGGCAGTCGACGTCTGATTGACGATGGCGCCGCCGCCGCGCCGCTCGATCAGCGGAGCAATGGCCCGCGTCATGATCAGCGCGCCGTTCATGTTCACGGACTGGACCTTCAGATAATAGTCCAGGTCGACATCCATCAGCGGGATATATTCGATCTTGCCGAAGATAGAGGCGTTGTTCACCAGGAAGTCGGCCCCACCCAGATGGGCCTCGACCGCCTGCGCCAATGCCGTTGCATCGGAGGGGGAGGATACGTCGCAATGATAGAAGATCGCGTTGCCACCCGCGGCGTTGATCGCCTTCGCGACGCGCTCGCCGCCTTCCTCGTCAATGTCGGCGATGGCGACCGCCGCGCCCTCGCTGGCGAGGCGCATGGCGTAACCTTCGCCGATGCCGCCGCCTGCGCCCGTGACCACCGCGACCTTATTTTTGAACTGCATCTCTCTCCCCTTCACACGCGCTTGCCATAGCCGCCGCCCACGAGCAGTGTTTCGCCCGTGATGAATGCGCCTTCGTCCGAACAGAGCATCAGGGCGGGGCCGACAATATCGGCCGTCCGCCCCTGCCGTTTGATCAGTTGCCGTTCGTTGATGAACATGTCCGTGACCTCTCGCGGCAGCTCCGCCATCACGGTTTCCGAATCGATCAGGCCCGGCGCGATGCTGACGACGCGAATGCCGTCCTCCGCCAGATCCTGCGCCAGCGAGAGGGTGAGGCCGCGCACCGCCGTCTTGGTCACGCCATATCCGGTGTCGACCTCATAGCCCGCAACCGATGTGATGTTCAGGATCACGCCGCCGCCGCGCTTGCGCATTTCCTCCGCGGCGAGGGTGGAGCAGTTCACCACGCCCATGATGTTGGTGTCTAGGATCGTGCGCCACTGATCTTCCGACAGGCGGGTGGGCGGCTTGTTGAACTCCACCTGATGCCGGGCGGCGTTGTTCACCAATATGTCGGTGCCGCCAAACGCCCTGGCGGTTTCCGCCAGCGCCGCGCCGATCGATGCGCGATCCCGGACGTCGCACCGGACGGCCAGCGCCGATTCGCCCAGGCTGGCGGCGGTCTCCTGCGCCTTGGTCAGATCAATGTCGGCGATGACGACCCGCGCGCCTTCCGCCGCGAATCCGGTTGCCAGCGCCGCGCCTATGCCGCGCGCGCCGCCAGTGATGAAGGCGGTTTTCCCGTCCAGTCTTTTCATGTCGTCTCCATGTGCAAAGCGCCGACGCCCTCTCTTTGCGCGGGTCGCCCCGCCGGTGACGTCTGACGCGAAAACCAGGCGAAGCCGGCGATGCCCGCATAGCAAAGGGCGGGGATCAGCAGCGCGAAGGACAGGCTGGTCATGTCGGCGAGGTAGCCCGCAGCCAGGGGAACGACCGCGCCGCCTGTGATCGCCAGGCAGATCACGCCGGAGCCTTCGTTGGTGCGGGTGCCCAGCCCCTCCGTCGCCAGCGCGAATATGGTCGGGTACATGATGGAATGGCACAGGCCGAGCGCCATCAGCGTGACCGCCGCAAGCATCCCGCCATTGGTTCCCGACAGGAAGATCAGGGCCATTCCGCCACTGGCGGCAACGAGCAACGCCTGCCCCGCCCGGACATGGCGGAGGATGCCCGCCCCCACGAAGCGGCCCACCATCTCCCCCGCCCAATACAGCGCCACGCATTTGCCCGCGGTCTGGTGATCCAGCGCCAGCACGCCCGGTTGCATCAGATAATTGACCATGATGCTGCCGACGGTCACCTGCGCGCCGACATAGCAGAACATCGCCAGCATCCCGCCCGCGAAGCGCCGGCCGCGCAGCAGGTCGAGCGACCGGAGCGGATTGACGGACATGGGCCGCACCGCACCCAGCAGGTTCCGGTTCAGCCAGATCGGGATGGCGATCAGCCCCAGCAGCAGGGCGATGGAGATATAGGTTTTCGCAACCACGGCGGATTCGCTGGAGCGGAACGCGGCCAGGGCGCTGGCGCTCATGCCACCGGTATCGGCCTCGCTCATCGAACCCAATATGACGACCGCCCCGATATAGGGCGCGATCGTCATGCCCAGCGAGTTGAAGCCCTGACCGAAGGACAGGCGGCTATGCGCGGTTTCCGGCGGTCCGCACCGGATCATCAGGGGCGCTGCGGCGATGATGAAAAGGACCTGCCCCGCAGACAGGATCAGCAGCGCCGCCAGAAACATGGGATAGCTCGCCGCCCATGCCGCCGGGACGAACATCAGGCAGCCGGCTGCCACCGTAAGTCCCCCGGCCAGCAGCATCCGCATCGCGCCGATCCGGGATATGAGCGCAATCGCCGGGAGCGCCACGATCAGATTGCCGATGAAAAAGCAGAATTGGATCAGCATCGCCTCGCCATAGCCGAGGTCGAAAAGGCTCTTGAGCTTAGGGATCAGCACGTCGTTCATGCTGATGACCATGCCGAAGGTGAAGAACAGGGACGTGATGAGCCAACGCGTGCGCGACGCCGCCGGTTCGGGCACGGGCGATCCGCCATCGTCGTCAATGGCTGAAGCCAGAAAGGCCATAGTCTCTCCAAATCGGCCTCTAGCGACCGACCGGATTAAATTGCATGCAAAAATGCGCGAGTCTAGCTAAAACTCGGCATGAAACTGCATTCATTACAGCAATATGCATGGAATCCACGGATTGGCGAGGCGCTTTTCCCGATTTCGGTCAAATTCCGGGACGATGGCCCGTCAATAGGCGGACACAGGCCGGCACGCAGGCGGCATTAGCCCCGAATTTTGCACACAATTTTGGGATTCCATGCATTTCTATCAATAACTTCACCATTTCCAACCAAGTCGGCTTGCTAACAATGATATTGCATGCAATATGAGTTCAACAAGTGTTCGAGAGACGTTTTGACGCCCTCCGGGAGTCGGCTCGTCGATAAGTGTTGGTAGGAAGATGGTGCAGAGCGGGCCGATCAGTCTGGTCGAAAAATTATGGAATGCGCATAAGGTCGCTGACCTTGGCGACGATACGGCGCTGCTCCACATCGACCGCCTGTTTCTCCATGAGCGTTCCGGCGGGCGGATGCTGCAAGGCGTCGCCTCCAGCGGTCGGCCGGTCTACGATCCGTCAATGGTGATCGGGACGGTCGACCATATCATCGACACTGATCCGGGGCGCACGGACCGCACGAAATTTCCCGGCGGCCCGGAGTTCATCAAACAGTTTCGCGACGGCGCTGCGGCGGCCGGGGTGGGCGTGTTCGACATTGATCACCCCTATCAGGGGATCGTCCATGTCATCGCGCCGGAACTGGGCATTGCCCAGCCGGGCATGACGCTGGTCTGCGGCGACAGCCATACCTGTACGATGGGCGGGATCGGCGCGCTCGCCTGGGGCATCGGCATCACGCAGGGCGAACATGTGCTCAGCACTCAATGCCTGGCGGTCAAGAAGCCGCGCCTGATGCGCGTCGCATTCGAAGGCACGTTGCTGCCCGGCGTCACCGCCAAGGACATGATCCTGTACCTCATCAGCCAATATGGCGCGCGGGGCGGCGAGGGCGCGGCGATCGAATTTTGCGGCAGCGCCATTCGCGACCTGTCCTGCGAAGCGCGGATGACCCTGTGCAACATGGCGGTGGAGTTCGGGGCGTGGACCGGCGTCGTCGCGCCCGACGAAAAGACGATTGCATTCATGCGCGACCGCCCCTTCTCGCCGCAGCAGGACTATAATCAGGCGGCCGAAGCCTGGTGGCTGACGCTGCACAGCGATGAAGGCGCGGTGTTCGATCATGACATCAGGATCGATGCGTCGGCCATCGCGCCGCAAGTGACCTGGGGCACCAGTTCCGAACAGTCGATGGGCATCGGCGGAACAATACCCGACCCCGGCGGCATCATCGATCCGGTCGCCAAGGCGTCGGCGGAAAAGGCGCTGCGCTACACCGGCGTTGTCCCCGGAGAGCCGATCGCCGGTCTGCCGATCGAGGCGGCGTTCATTGGAAGCTGCACCAACAGCCGGATCGAGGATCTGCGCGCCGCCGCCGGCATATTGCGCGGGCGGCACATCGCGAAGGGCGTCAAGGCGATCTGCGTGCCTGGCTCGACTCCGGTCAAGCGGCAGGCGGAAGCGGAGGGGCTGGACCGCATCTTTGTGGAGTCAGGCTTCGAATGGCGGGAGGCGGGATGCTCCCTGTGCTTCTATGCCGGAGGCGACAGTTTCGGGGATGCGCGGCGGGTCATCAGCTCGACCAACAGGAACTTCGAAAACCGGCAGGGAGTCGGCGTGCGGTCCCACCTCGCCAGTCCGCTGACGGTGGCTGCATCCGCTATCGCCGGGCATATTGCCGACCCGCGCGATTATCCGGTGCAGTGATGGAGCCGTTTGTCCGCATCAAGGGCGTCGCGGCGCCGCTTCCGATCGACAATGTCGATACGGACGCCATCATCCCCTCGCGCGAAACCCAGTCCGTCGCCCGGACGGGGTATGGGGAGAAGCTGTTCGCAAACTGGCGCTATGCGCCCGGTACGCGCGATCGCAACGCCGATTTCGTGCTCAACCAGGCGCCGTTCGACAGCGCCTGCATATTGGTCGCCGCGCGGAATTTCGGGTGCGGATCGTCGCGGGAAGCCGCGGTCTGGGCGCTTTCGCAATTCGGCATTCGCTGCGTCATCGCCGAAAGCTTCGGCACGATCTTTCGCAACAATTGCGTGCGGAACGGCCTCCTGCCGATCATCATGCCGCTGGCGACGGTCGAACTGCTGCTCGACCAGTTGCAGGATCAGGCGCAGGACCCGATCATTTCGGTCGATCTGGACGCCCAGACCATCCACGGGCCGGACGGCGCGGAATATCCTTTTCAGATCGGCGCGCTGGAGCGGGAGATGCTGCTCAACGGCGCGGACGAAATCGACCTCACCCTGCAAAAAAGACATCTCATCGAAGCCTTCCGTCAGCAAGACCGTGCGCGACGGCCATGGGTGTATCAGGATATGCCTGAACTCGCCCGCACGATGGAGAAGGTAAGATGAGCTATACGCAGCTACGGTTCGCGGTGGACGACCACCATGTCGCGACAATCACGATCGACCGGCCGGACCGGCTGAACACATTCACCGACATCATGGCGGATGAGTTTGTGGATGTGTGGCGGCGGGTGCGGGAGGATGACGATATTCACGCCGTCGTCCTGCGCGGCGCGCCTGAAAGCCGCGCCTTCAGCACCGGCATTGACGTGAGCGAAGGCATGGAAATGCTGCGCCACAAGAATATCTGGCGGCAGGGCGATCCGGGCGAGAAGCTGGGACCCAAGCATAATGAGGTGTGGAAGCCGGTCATCTGCGCGCTGCACGGGCTGGTCGCGGCAGGAGCCTTCTATTGGTTCAACGAGGCCGACATCACCATCTGTTCGGAAGATGCGCAATTCTTCGATCCGCATGTCACCTTCGGCATGGTCGCGGCGCTGGAGCCTATCGGTCTTTCGCGCCGGATATTGCTGGGCGACGTGCTGCGCATGGCCCTGCTCGGATCGCATGAGCGGGTGAGCGCGCAGACCGCATTGCGCATCGGCCTGGTAAGCGAAGTGACCGCGAATGACGCATTGCATGCGCGCGCCGACGAACTGGCGCGCATAGTGGCCAGCCAGCCCAGCGCCGCGACGCAGGGCACGGTGCGGGCCATCTGGGAGTCGCTCGACATGGGCCTGACCCCGGCGCTCAAGCATGCCGTCCGCTACTGGCAGGTCGGCAATCCCCTGGGCGAAGCGCAGATCGACCGCGCCAACATGCCCAAGATCAAATGGACCGCGCGATGAATGCGCACGGGCCAAAGCCATCAATGGCCGCGTCGCGGCCGGAACCCAATGGAATGGTGACGATGACAGCCCACACGCAATGGACTTCCGACGAACAGGATACGATGGTGGCCGCGCTGGAGCGCGCCGTGGCCGCCTGGCCGGAAAAACCCTTCATCGATTTTCTGGGCGATGTCGTCACCTTCGGCGGATTCGATACGGTATCGACCCGCTTCGCCAACTCGCTGATCGGACTGGGCGTGAAGCCCGGCGATACGGTCGTCAGCTTCCTGGACAACAGCATCGATGCGCTGACCTGCTGGTTCGGCATCAACAAGGCCGGGGCGATCACCGTGCCGATCAACACCGCCTATCGCGGCGCTTTCCTGCGCCACCTCGTCACGGACGCCGGCGCGGCCATTGTCATCGCCGAAACCGACTATGCTGAGCGGCTGGCCCAGATTGCCGACGCCATCCCGGACGTGAAGCTGATCCTCTATCGCGGCGCAAAGCCCGACATGGGCGGCTGCGACATCCCCATCGCGCCGCTGGACGAATATCGCGGCAGTGACGAAACGCCGACCGGCGTGCCGGTCAAGCCGTCGGACCTGGCCTGCCTCATCTACACGTCGGGCACCACCGGCATGGCGAAGGGCTGCATGATCAGCCATAATTACGCCTGCAACCTGGCCCGCCAGAATAACGGCATATATGACAACACATCGAAGGATGTGCTGTGGACATGCCTGCCGCTGTTCCACTTCAACGCCATTTCCGTGACGCTGATGTCGGCCATGCTGGTCGGCGCGCGCGTCGCGATCGTCCCCAAATTCTCGGTCACGAATTTCTGGCCGGAAATCCAGCGGTCCGGCGCCACCATCGCGAGCGTGCTCGGCAGCATGGCGGTGTTCATTTCCAAGGCGGACGACAATCCCGCGTCCAAGGCGTGCTTCGGTCAGTTGCGGGCCGTGCAGGGCGCGCCCTGGCCGACGGAAGTCGCCGAAACCTGGCGCAGCCGCTTCGGCATCAAGTCGCAGATCGCCGCCCGTCTCTATGGCATCACCGAAGCATGCCTTGTCACCAGCGTTTCCGCATCGGTCGAGGTTCCCGCGGGAAGCTCAGGCCGCCGCAACGACGATTTTGAGGTGCTGATCGTCGATGATGATGACAATGAAGTGCCGCCCGGCACTCCTGGCGAGATCATCTGCCGCCCCCGCAAGCCGCATGTGATGTTCGAGGGCTATTGGAAGCGGCCTGAGGACACGATGAAGGTGCTGAAGAACCTGTGGATGCACATGGGCGACATCGGCAAGTTTGACGAGGATGGCTGGTTCTACTTCCTCGACCGGAAGAAGGATTATCTGCGCCGCCGGGGCGAGAATATCTCCAGCTTCGAGATGGAAACCGTGTTCGGCCAGCACCCGGCCATTGCCGAGGTCGCGGTGCACGCCGTGCTGTCCGATGCGTCTGAGGACGACATCAAGGTGACAGCCGTGCTGCACCCCGGCGCAAGCCTGGGCGAGGAGGAGCTGTGCCGCTGGAGCCTCGACAAGGTCCCCTATTTCGCGATCCCGCGTTATATCGAGTTCCGGGCCGAACTGCCGCGCAACCCCGTTGGCCGCGTGCTGAAGTTCGAGCTGCGCGATCAGGGCTGCACGCCCGCCACCTGGGACATGGAAAAGGCGGGCATCAAGGTGGAGCGCCGGTAAGATGTCGGCCAGCGCGCCCTCTGCCTCGCTCGATGACGCCAAGGCGATAGTCCTTGGCTATTTCGAGGATATCTCCGCCGCGCGCTACGATGCCGCGCGCGCGCGTATCGCCGAGGACGCGACATGGTGGGTCGTGGGCGAGGGGCGCTGGCCCATCGGCGGCACCTATGACAAGGACAGCATGCGCGCGTTGACCGATATGGTGCGCGACCGCTTTCCCGCCGGATTGAAGCTTACCGTTCACGGGGCGGTGGCGGAGGGCGATCGCGTCTTTGTCGAGGCGGAATCGCACGGCACCCGCCGGGACGGCCGCCCCTATAATAACAGCTATATTTTCATCTTCACGGTTCGCGACGGGCTGATCCGTCACCGGCGCGAATATTGCGACATGTTTCATGCCAATGATCTGCTCTGCGGGCCGATGGACGACGCCATCAGCCAAGCGGAGCCAAAATGACGGCGGGGGAGAAAAAGCGTGCGTAAGACCACGGAGCTTCGGCGCCTGATAGAGGATCGCGAATTGCTCGTGATGCCGGGGGCCTATGATGCGCTGAGCGCGCGGATTGTCGAGGAGTCTGGATTCAAGGCGATCCAGGCGTCCGGCGCGAACATCGTCGCATGTCATTTCGGCGTGCCGGATTACAGCCTGGTGTCGGCGCGGGAAATGGCGGAGCATACCGGCCGGATCGCGCGGGCCGTGGATGTCCCGGTCATGGGCGACGGCGACACAGGGTTCGGTAATGCAGTCAACGCCTATCTGACCGTCGAGCAGTTCGAGCGCGCCGGCGCCGCCGGGATCAATATCGAGGATCAGGTCGTGCCCAAGCGGTGCGGCCATCTTGAGGGCAAGGTGCTGCTCGATTTCGACGAAGCCGTCGCCAAAGTGGAGGCCGCCTGCGACGCGCGCCAGGACAAGGATTTTGTCATCAACGCCCGCACGGACGCGCTGGGCGTGTTCGGCATTGAGGAAGCCATCCGCCGCGGTAACGCCTTCCTGAAGGCTGGCGCGACAATGGTTTTCCTGGAAGGCGCGGATTCCGTCGATGCGATCCGAAAGGCTGTGGCGGAGATTGACGGACCGGTCGCGATCAACCTTGTCGAGGGCGGCAAGACGCCCAAATCCCTGACCTTCGCAATGCTGCAGGAATTGGGGGTCGCTCGTGTCAGCCTCCCCTCCACGGCGATGCAGGCGGCGGTTCAATCGCTGCGGACTGTATTCGCGCGGGTGAAGGAAGCGGGCAGCATCGAGGGGTATGAGGAATTGCTGTGCGGTTTCGGCGTGGCGCAGCGCCTTCTGGGCCTGGATGAGATATTCGCGCTGGAATCCCGCTACATGTCCCGCCTGACGGGCAAGGCCGGTCATCCGTGACGAGCCGGTCGCGCAGCTATGAGTATTCGGTGGTCGACATGTCGCGCCCGCCGCTCGCCGATCGCAGCGGCGTGGAGTTTTTCAAGGGGCTGAAGGACGGTTCGATACCGGAGCAGCCGATCACCCAGACGGTCGGCTGGGATATCGATGTGGTGGAAAAGGGCTATCTCAGCCTGCTGTTCGAACCGAAGGACTATCTGCTCCATGCCGCAGGGCTGGTGCATGGCGGCGTGATGGCGACGCTGTTGGACAGCGCCATGTCCGGCGCGGTGATGACGACGCTGGAAAAGGGGCAGGGCTGCACCACCATCCAGCTTAACATCAGCCCGGTGCGCGGCATCCGGGCCGATGCGCCCCGGCTGCGTATCGAGGGCCGGGTTGTGCATGGCGGCCGCCAGACGGGCGTCGCCACCGGCACGATCAAGGATGAGGAAGGCCGGCTCTACGCGCATGGTTCGGCAAGCTGCCTGATCTTCAAGACATAATATTTGGATATCCGCCAAAGGGCGGCAAGCGGGAGATGACGCATGGGAGAGTTCACGGGTAAAGTCGCCATTGTCATGGGCGCATCGACCGCTGGCGGCATGGGCGACGCGACCGCGCGCCGCCTGGCGAAGGAAGGCGCGAAGGTCGTCGTTTCAGGTCTGGGCAAGGCGCATCTGGAGGCGCTGGCCAAGGATATCGGCGGATCGGCTTTTGAGGCGGACATCACGTCCGAAGCGGCCGTAAAGGCGCTGGTCGATTACACGGTCGACACTTATGGCGGCCTGCATATCGCCGCCAATCTTGCGGGACTTTGCGATCGTTGCTCCATCCGGGACATCACCGAGGAGCATCTGCTGAAGATGACGAAGATCAACTATTTCGGCACGGTCTGGTTCGTGAAGCAGGTCGCCGAGCAGATCGAGGATTATGGCGCGATCGTCACCATTTCCTCGCTGTCGGCGCATGACCCGATTTCCGGGATCACCGCCTATGCGTCTGCCAAGCGTGGAGCCGACCGCTTCGTCCAGGCGGCGGCCGTGGAATATCGCGACAAGCGCCTGCGCATAAACGCGATCATTCCATCCACCAACGACACCAATATGCTGCGCAAGGGCATTGAGGAATTTGGCGGAAAGTTCGAGGAGTTCATCAAGCCCTTCGTCGACCTGACGCCGCTTGGCCGTATCTCGCAACCCACGGATATTGCTGCGATGGCCTATATGATGTTGCGCGACGAATTTTTCGAAACCGGCCAGACCGTCAACTGTTCGGGCGGCAATGCGCTGCTTGGGCAACCGCGCATCTACGCCTGACATAATCAATCCAATCGCGAAAGGAGAAGGACATGGGTGAGTTCAGTGGCAAGATCGCCATCGTCATGGGCGCATCGACCAAGGGCGGCATGGGCGAGGCCACCGCAAAGCGGCTGGCCAAGGAAGGCGCGACTGTCGTCGTGTCGGGTCTGGGCAAGGATAATCTGGAGGCGCTGGCCAAGGAAATCGGCGGCGCCGCTTTCGAGGCCGACATCACCAAGGAAGCGGAGGTGAAGGCGCTGGTCGACTTTGCGGCCGACACCTATGGCGGCCTACATATCGCGGTCAATCACGCCGGTCTTTCGGACCGCTGCTCCATCCGGGATTTCACCGAGGAGCATCTGCTGAAGATGACGAAGATCAACTATTTCGGCACGGTGTGGTTCATCAAGCAGGTGGCCGAACGGATCGTCGATTACGGCGCGATCGTCACCACCTCGTCGCTGTCCGCGTGGGACACGCTGTCGGGCATCACCGCCTATGCCGCGGCCAAGCGCGCCGCCGACCGTTTCGTGCAGGCGGCCGCCGTCGAATATCGGGAAAAGCGCCTGCGCATCAATGCGATCATCCCGTCGACCAACGACACCAACATGCTCCGCAAGGGGCTGGATGAATATGGCTATGATTTCGATACCTTCACCAAGCCGTTCATCGACCTGACACCGCTCGGCCGTCTGTCCCGGCCGGAAGATATTGCCGGCATGGTCTATATGATGGTGCGGGACGAGTTTTTCGAAACCGGCCAGATCTGGAATTACAGCGGCGGCAATTCCCTGTTGGGCCATCCGCGCACGCTCGCCTGAGCGGCTGAAGATAAAAGGGGGACGGGGCGGTATATGCCGCCCCGTTTTTTATTGGGCCGCCATTCCGGGAATGGGACGAGATGACGCATTTTGCATGCAATAGCTATTGCATGCAAAACTGGGGTGGAATATGACATAAATTGTCAATTCAGAAGAATATGGGGAGGTTATTGAATGCAACCTAGGTCATATATCGGCCGTAAGCGCCTCAGTGGCGGTATTGCGCTGATGCTGACGACCGCCTTTTGCGGTATGGCGCAGGCGCAGGATGAAAGCCCGGCCGCCACGCAGCAGGCGCCTCAGGCCGATGACGCGCAGGGTTCCGCCGCCGGAGACATCATCGTCACCGCGCAGCGTCGCGAACAGCGTTTGAACGATGTGCCTCTCTCCGTGCAGGCCAAGACCGGCGAAACCCTGACGCAGGCGGGCGTCACGGATTCCCGCGCCCTTGAACAGATTTCACCGGCCGTGAACTTCAACGCCGGATACACGCCGACCGCAACCTCCGTAGTCATTCGCGGCGCGGCGTCGCTCGCCCAGGAAGGCGGCATCCAGCCCAGCGTCGGCGTCGTCATCGATAACGTGCCGGTCGGCCGTCAGGCGGAATTTATCGTCGATCTGGCGGACATCGACCGGGTCGAAGTGTTGTCCGGTCCGCAGGGAACCTTGTTCGGCAAGAACTCCACCGCCGGCGTCGTCAACATCATCACCAACCGTCCCAAGAGGGACTTTGGCGCATCGTTCGAAGCGACCGGGACGACTGATGAGGAAGTGATCGCCAAGGGCATGCTGAACGTGCCGGTGGGTGAGCGCGTCTC
This sequence comes from Sphingobium phenoxybenzoativorans, assembly GCF_001757355.1. Lineage (GTDB taxonomy): Bacteria > Pseudomonadota > Alphaproteobacteria > Sphingomonadales > Sphingomonadaceae > Sphingobium > Sphingobium phenoxybenzoativorans. Next base: position 43,590 of record NZ_MINO01000007.1, on the reverse strand, counting down.
GGCCCGCGTCAACGGCTATTACCATTATCTCAGCCCGCTGATCGAGAATCTCGGCACCGGCGGCGACCTCTGGGGCCAGCGGTCCTATGGCATGCAGGGCAAGCTGCTGTTCGACATCAGCGACACCACCAACCTGCTGCTGACCGCCAATTACAACAAGTCGCGCAGCTCGGCCGGCGTCCAGTTCGTCATCACGCCGATTTCCGAACCGATCGGCACCTTGCAGACCCAGACCTTGCTGGGCCTGGTCGGTCGCGGCGTCGATGTCGTTAATCAGGATACGCAAACTTATAACAAGTCGCGTAGCTATGCCTTTATCGGGGAGCTGAATTCGGAACTGAGCGACTCCCTGTCGCTTGTCGCCATCTCCGGCTATCGCAATTTCTCCAGCAGGACGGAGATTGAGGTCGATAACGGGCCGACCGGCGTCAATCCGGGTCGCGGTTTCTCGCCCAATCCGCTGGGCTACCCCATTTCCTACGTGGCCTTTGATGACGACCATCTGCCGGAACAGTATAAATATTTCTCGCAGGAAGTCCGCTTGAACTACACGGGCAATGGCATCGACGCCGTTGTCGGCGGCTATTTCCAGGATTTCGAGGAAAAGCGGAACCTGATCCTGCCGTTCGTTTTCGACGGGGCGTTCGCGCTTGCCGATCCGTCGCTGGCCGGGGTTCTTTTCTATAACGACACGCGCACCCAGTCGCGGCTGAAGGATAAGACGATCGCCGCCTTCGCGGATGTCACCTATGAAATCGTGCCGACCGTGAAGGTGTTTGCGGGTATCCGTTACACGCACGAAAAGCTGAATTTCGACTATGCGAAGCAGACCTATTTCAACCCCGTCGCCGGGTTCTTCGATCCGGTGACGCAGATCAACAGCGCGCCGCCGGTCGGCACCTTCAACGTCGACAATGCGACCCGCAGCGACAATAATATTTCGGGCCGCGTCGGCATCCAGTGGCAGCCGCAGCGCAACCTGAACTATTATGCGTCCTTCAATCGCAGTTATAAGGGGGCGGCCGCCTATCAGGGTACTGGCCTCAGCAATGCCGCCGACGCGCTGATCGCGCCGGAAATCGCAGAGGCGTTCGAAATCGGCGCGAAGCAGCGCTTCTTCGACGGCGCGCTGTCGATCGACATCGCGCTCTATTCCCAGAAGATCAAGAATATCCAGCAGACGGCTGTGCTTCCGGGGACGGTCACGACGCAACTCGTCAATGCAGGTGATCTGAAGATCAAGGGTTTCGAGCTGAACAGCTCTTTGCGGCCTGTAGACGGCCTGACTCTGAATGCGGCGCTGGTCTATAACGACTCGCAATATTCGGGCGACAATTTCTTCCCGTGCGGACCTTCGGCGACGCCGGGTGTCGGCCAGTGCGGCGCAAATGGCCTGATCAACCTGAACGGCCGCCGCGCCATCTCCTCGCCGCGGGTCAAGGTAGTGACGTCCGCGACCTATGACATCGACCTGGAAGGGCCGCTGAAGATTCGCACTTATGCAGCGTATAATTGGCGCAGTTCGAACCAGTTCCAGCTTTATCAGGATCCGCTCACCAAAGAGCCGGCCTATGGCATCCTGGATGCGTCGATCGGGCTGGGCGACGATGATGACCGTTGGTCGCTCACGATTTTCGGCAAGAATCTGACCAACAAATTCTATTATGCCTATCTGAACACGGCCGATTTCTTCATCGGCCGGCAGTTTGGCGGCCTGACGCGCGACTATAAGCGCTATGGCGGCCTGCGCCTGACCTACAAGATGTAATCCGGTTGAAATGCTGCGCCATCGTCACACGCGATGGCGCAGCATTCGCCTATTAGGGCGAAAACAGATGCATTTTGCACGCAATTCATATTGCATGCAAAAATTAGCCGCGATATAGAGACATACCCGGAAATAAGAATTTAAAGGGGAGGATTGAATGCAAAGCAATCGCAATCTGTGGAAATGCGGCAATATCATCTTTGCCGCTCTCATGACATCGACGGCCCTGGGGGGCGCGGCTTTCGCGCAGGACGCAGCGCCGCAGCAGGCTGCTGCGGATGACGTAACGTCCGGCGACATCATTGTTACGGCCCAGCGTCGCGAACAGCGCCTGGGCGACGTGCCGCTTTCCGTGCAGGCGCAGACCGGAGAAGCGCTGACCAAGGCGGGCATCACGGACTCCCGCGCCCTGGAGCAGGTGTCCCCTGCGCTGAACTTCACCGCCGGCTATTCCCCGACGACGACATCGCTCGTCATCCGCGGTGCGGCCTCGCTCGCCAATGAGGGCGGTATTCAGCCGAGCGTCGGCGTGGTCATTGACGGTGTGCCGGTGGCGCGCCAGGGCGAATTCATCGCTGACTTGGCCGACATTGATCGCATCGAGGTCCTGTCCGGTCCGCAAGGCACCTTGTTCGGCAAGAACTCGACGGCGGGCGTCGTCAACATCATCTCCGCGCGGCCCAAGCACGAATTTGGCGTGAATGTTGAGTTGACCGGCACGTCCGACGAGGAAGTGATCGCGAAAGGCACGATCAACGCGCCTGTCTCCGACATGGCCGCCCTGCGCGTTACCGGATATTATCATTATCTGGACCCGATGGTGCAGAATCTCGCCGGTCCCGACCTGCATGGGCAGCGGTCCTATGGCGGTCAGGCGAAGCTGCTTCTGGACTTTTCCGACACGGTCAACCTGCTGCTGTCGGGAAGCTACAACAAGAGCTACAGCACCTTCGGCAACAACTTCGTCATTACCCCGAACTCCCCGCCGCTCTCTGACTTCCAGCGTGCTGTTTTCGGGCCGATCGGCTGGGGCGTGGACGTGGCGAACCAGGACACGGTGTCCTATTCCAAGAACAAGCTCTATAGCTTGGTTGGCGAACTCAATGCCGATCTGACCGATGAGCTGCATCTTGTGTCGATCACCGGTTATCGCAATTCCAACAACCGCGTCGAAATCGACGTCGATACTGGTCCGGTCGGCATCAATCCCGGACGCGGCTTCTCACCCAATCCATTGGGCTACCCCATTCAATATGTAGCCACCGAGGATGAGCATCAGGTCGAGATCTACAAATATTTCTCGCAGGAAGTCCGCCTGGCATATAGCGGCAACGGCCTGGATATTGTCGCGGGCGCCTATTACCAGAATTACAATGAAACGCGGCAGTTGCTGCTGCCTTTCATCTTCGACGGGGCGTTCGTTCTTCAGGACCCCACATTGGCCGGGGTGCCTTTCTATGTCAGCGACACGCTGCATTCGGCGCTGTCGGATGACACCATCGCCGTTTTTGGCGACGTGACCTATGCGATCACGCCGACAATCAATGTCTTTGGCGGCTTGCGTTACACCAATGAAAAGTTGCAGCTCGACTATTATCACGACGCATTCTTCAATCCGGCGGCCGGCTTCTTCGATCCGATCACGGTGACGAACAGCGCGCCGCCGATCAGCAACATCACCTTCCGGTCAAAGCGCACCGACAATAATCTGTCGGGCCGCATCGGCGTCCAGTGGAAGCCGGCGCCGGGCCTCAACTATTATGCATCCTATAACCGCGGCTATAAGGGGCCAGCCGCCAATCAGGGTCGCGCCGCCAATAATGCGGCGACGGCCCTGCTTGATCCGGAAATCGCCGATGCGTTCGAAATCGGCGCGAAACAGCGTCTTTTCGATGGCCTGCTGACCTTCGACATCGCGCTCTACAAGCAGAAGATCAAGAATATCCAGCAAAGCTCGATCACGGGCGGCGTGACGGTTGACCTGATCAATGCGGGTGCGCTGAAGATCAAGGGCTTCGAGAGTAACCTGACCCTGCGTCCGGTCGACGGGCTGAGCCTGAACGCCGGCATCGTCTACAACGACGCCTATTATAGCGGCGACAACATCTTCTTCACCTGTGGACCGACGATAACGGCGGAATGTCCGAATGGCGCTGCGGGTGTTCAGAACCTTAATGGCAAGCAGGCCATCGGGTCGCCCAAGTGGAAAGTCGTGTCGTCCGCGGCCTATGACGTACCGGTCAACGAAAGCCTGAAGGTGTCGCTGCGCGTCGCCTATAACTGGCGCAGCAGCATCCAGTATCAGTTGCAGCAGGACCCGCTGACCCGTCATCCGTCCTATGGCATATTGGATGCGTCGATCGGCGTAGGCGATCTGAACGACCGTTGGTCGCTCACCCTGTTCGGCAAGAACCTGACCGATAAATTCTACTATTCGAACCTCAACACGGCCGATTTCTTCATCGGCCAGCAGTTTGGTAACTTCGGACGCGACTATCGCCGTTACGGTGGCCTGCGTCTGACCTACAAGATGTAAAATATCGTGGCCGCGCCGGATCATCTCCGGCGCGGCCACCCAATTTGCGGCGGGGAAGGGAACGCACACAATGACAGAAGCATGGCCGTTACCGGATGTATCGGCCGACCGGATCGTGGATTTCGATTTCTTCGATGTGAAACCGGTTGATGGCGACCTGCACGCCGGGTGGAAACGCTATTTCGACGGGCCGGAGATATTCTACACGCCGCGCAACGGCGGGCATTGGGTCGTCACGCGCGCGGACCATATCTACGAGATATTCCGCGACTATGAGAATTTCTCGAACAGCGGCATCGCGCTGTTCCGTGAGCCGGGCGAGGCGCGCTTCATCCCGGGAGAGCTTGATCCCCCGATGCATAGCGATTTCCGCAAGCATCTGAACCCGGAGCTTTCACCGCGCCGCATCCGGGCGTTCGAAGAACAGGCGCGGGAATTGACCCGCGAACTGATCGACGGTCTGGTCGACGGCCGGGAATGCGAATTTCAAAGCACCATCGGCCACCGCATGCCGATCTATAATTTTCTGGTTTTCCTCGGCCTGCCGAAGGAGGACAGCGAAGTCCTGCTGCCGGACGTGGAGATCATCGGGCGTAGCGGCGACTTCGAAGCCTTCTCGAAGGCGCTGGGCGCTGTCCAGGCTTATCTCGATGCGCGGCTGGAGGAGCGGCGGCAGACGCCGGTCGACGATTTCCTGGGCCGTCTGGTCGACGCCGATATTGGCGACCGGAAAATCACCCCGCATGAGGCGCGCGTCTGCTCCCTCAATGTGCTGTTGGGCGGTCTCGATACGGTCACGGCGTCGATGGGCTTCTTCATGAACTTCCTCGCCCGCAATCCCGGCCACCGGCAGCAACTGGTCGACGATCCTGAACTGATCGACGAGGCGATGGAGGAATTGCTCCGCCGCCACGGCATCTTCAACACCGCCCGGCTGGTGAAGAAAGAGATGGCGTTCGGCGATGTGGTGTTCCGGGAGCGCGACCTGGTGATGATCCCGACCGCGCTCTACAATCTGGACGAGCGCCGTTTCCCGGATTCCCTGTCCGTCGATTTCCGTCGGCCGGACAAGAACCACCTGACCTTCGCGGCGGGTATTCACCGCTGCCTGGGATCGAATTTCGCGCGGGTGCAGATCAAGGTGCTGCTGCAGGAATGGCTCGCGCGCATCCCTGATTTCGGCATTGCGCCGGGCAAGGACACGATAGTCCAGTCCGGCCGCGCCAACGCTGTCACGCATCTGCCGCTAGCCTGGTAGGGGCGGCCGGTATTGGGGGGAAACGGACTTCTGATTTTCGTCACCCCGGACTTGATCCGGGGTCCCGCTTTCCCCTTCCGGCTAGACAGTAAAAAAGGCAGCGGGACCCCGGCTCAGGGCCGGGGTGACGAGATTCTGGCGCGGCCTGTCCTACACCCCTGCGCGGCCGCTAGTCTCCGCTCGATACACAGATGCGCGGGGACATCGACAATGCTGCAGTTCAACAAAATCGCATATCCCCGTCACGCCATGACGGCTGATGTCGGACGCCCGGATTCAACGGCCGCAAACCCTCTCAAACGCAAAGTTGCGGGATGCAATGGCAACCCGCAACTTCCGCAACTTCGTTGGATTTTCGGTGGGGTTTTGGAGGAGGGCCAGCCTGCGCTGGCCCGTTGGACTATACGTCCAGAATGTCGATCAGATGCGCTGAATCGAGATATTCGCGGCCCTCGACGATCTTGCCCTCGCGGATCACGAACAGGAAATGATAGCGGTTATTGTAGATCATGCCGCGCTTGTTGACGGAATGGGATTCCACTTCCACTGCGACCCGTTCGCCCTCGGCGGTGACGCCTTTGATCTCCAGCCGCAGCGGTTCGGCGAGCGCCGCCATCACGCCGTCGGCATACATGGCGCCCAGACCGTCGCGGTCCACCCGGCGGCCGACCGGAGCGGGAGCGATGACATCATATATGACATCGGGCGCCAGCCGGTCCCATGCCTCGGCGACGCGGCCCGCGCTGACATCCTCGAAAAAGCCCGTTGCGACGTCACGGGGGCTGGGATGGCTCATGATATTTCCTCTCTCTGGCGTTTCGATCCTATTTTGCATGCAAAACTAGCTTGCTTTATCCGGTTCCTCAAGAGTAACTCGCTCTAGACGCATATTATTGCATGTAATATGGTGGATTCGAAAGAGCTTCGAGAAGGCAGGCCGCTGTCTGCCCCGCAATCTGGGATAGGATGATTATGGATATGCCAACGCTGCGCCGGATGACCGGCTCGTTCATCGGCAATGACTGGGCCGAACCCGTTGACGGGCAGTTTGAGGACATCATCAACCCGGCGACAGAGGCCGTCTACGGCGTCGCCATGGTCGGCAGCGTCAAGGATTGCGACAAGGCGATCGCGGCGGCGCGCAAGGCGTTCGACACCGGTCCCTGGCGGCGCATGTCCTTCCGCGATCGCGCGCGCAAGATGGAGCAGCTCCACACGGCGCTGATGGCGCGCAGCGATGAGATCATCGACATGATCATCGCGGAGGCGGGATGCGCCCGCGCAGAGGCCGCCGGCCTGCTGTTCGCCATTCCGCTGCAGCAACTCGCCGCCGACATAGAGGAGGCGTATCGCCGTGAGGAAGTGCTGCCCTTGCCCTATATGGTCAATCCGGGCTGGGGAGGGGACAAGGTGCTTGGCGCGGGCGTCAAGCAGCGCGTCCCTGTCGGCGTCGTCGCCGCCATCACGCCCTTCAATGCGGGCTTCTTCCTGAATGTCGTGAAAAGCTCCGCCGCGCTCATCACTGGCAACAGCGTTGTGCTGAAGCCGTCCCCCTACACGCCCTTCCAGGCGTGGATATTGGCCGAAACCATCCGCGAGCTGGATTTCCCGCCGGGCGTGTTCAACGTGGTGACGGGCGGGGTCGATGTTGCGCAGTTGCTGACGACCGATCCCCGCGTCGACATGGTGAGCTTCACCGGGTCGGATGCCGTTGGCTCCGCCATCATGGCGCAGGCCGCCCCCACGCTGAAGCGGCTGCTGCTCGAACTGGGCGGCAAGTCGGCGCTGATCGTGCGGGAGGACGCGGATCTCGATGTTGCGGCGGGTTCCGCCTTCTGGAACATCACCTGTGAAACGGGGCAGGGCTGCTGCCTGTTCACGCGGCATATCGTCCATAACAAGATCAAGGACGCCTTCATTGAGAAGATGACGGCGATGGCCTCGACCGCAAATGTCGGCGATCCCAGCGATCCCGCCGTCACCGTCGGTCCACTGATCCGCGCCAAGGAGCGCGATCGTGTCGCGGGCATGGTCGATGCGGCCGTTGCCGATGGCGCGAAGGTCGTATTCGGCGGCAAGCGTCCGGCGCATCTGGACAAGGGCTTCTTCTACGAACCGACCCTTCTGACCAATGTCGACAATAGCGCAATGATCGCGCGGAAGGAGATATTTGGCCCGGTCGGTATCGTCATGGGCTTCGATACCGATGAGGAGGCGCTGGCGATCGCCAATGACTCCGAATTTGGCCTTGGCGGCGGCGTCATCTCCTCGGATCGCGGCCGGGCCTTTGAAATGGCGCTGCAGCTCGATGCGGGCTTCATCGTCAATAATGAAGGCCCTGGCGCCAAGCATCCGGCGGCGCCGTTCGGCGGCTTCAAGCGGTCCGGCTATGGCCGCGAGAGCGGAACCGAGGGACTGGACGCCTATACCGATCTGAAATCGATCGTGTTCCGCGCGGGCTGATCAATCGCCCTGCCGATCAAGAACAGCGATATGGAGAGAAATTGTGGCGCATGACATCCAGTATCTGTCGGACTATGTCGATATCCGGCAGCTCAACGCCCTGTATAACCGCTATGCGGACATTGGCGATGGTCAGGCTTATTCCAGCCTCTACACCGTGGACGCCGAATTCAATATTGTCGGCAACCGCATTTATCGGGGGCGGGCGGAGATCGCGTCTGCGGCCGCCGCGACAAGTGTCACGGTGCATGTGACGACCGAGACGGAACTCGATATTCAGGGTGATAGCGCATTTCAGAAAGTGCGTTTCATCTCCTGCTACCGCGCGCCTGACAAGGCGAAGAATGATTTCGTCGCGACCGGCTGGTACATCGACGAACTGCGCCGCACCGATGAGGGCTGGCGCTATCATCGCCGCCGGGTGGAGCTGGACCTCGACACCAATGAGGTGTTCCGCAAGATGACCATCAGCGACCAGTTCAACGCGCTGGCCGAGGCGCAGTGACAGGCGGCTTTGACCGCCTCTCGCTGACCGGTAAGGTCGCCGTCATTACAGGCGGCGGCAACGGCATCGGTGCTGAATCCGCCGTGTTGATGGCGGCGCGCGGGGCCGATGTCATTGTCGCCGACATCAACCTTCCCGCGGCCCAGGCCGTGGAGAAACGGATTAGGGACAATGGCGGCAGCGCCCTGGCCCTGTCCGTCGATGTGGGCAAGTCCAGCGAATTGCAGGCCCTGATGGACAAGGCCGCCGATCATTTTGGCGGCCTGCACATCCTGTTCAACAACGCCTTCTTTCAGGTGCTTGGTTCGGTCGAGCAACTGGCCGAGGAAGATTGGGACAGGACGCAGAATGTCACGCTCAAATCCGTTTATCTCGGTTCCAAATATGCGATCCCGCATATCCGCGCGTCGGGCGGCGGCGCGATCGTCAACACCGCATCCATGCATGCGATAACGGGCTTCCGGGGTTTCGCCGCCTATCAGGCCGCAAAGGGCGGCGTATGCGCCCTGACCCGGCAGATGGCGATGGATTATGGGCGGGAGAATATCCGGGTGAACGCGGTGCTGCCCGGCCCGACGATCACTGCCGCCTTTGCGCAGGTTCCGCAATCCTATGTCGATATCTGCGCCCGGCGCATGCCGATATTGCGTGTCGGACAGCCGGATGAAACGGCCGAAGCCGTGGCTTTCCTGGCGTCTGACGCTGCGTCCCTGATTACAGGCATATCCATGCCCGTCGACGGCGGCGCAACCATCGTGGGCGAACCGGACTGGCTGGACGACCGGCCGGATGTCCTTCCCTGATTTAGCCTTCGCGGCGGACCAGCCAGCACATCCTGCCGGCTGGTCCGTTCGCTAAAGCCTTATTTCTTCGGCAATTCCTGACCGATCGTGCGGAGATATTGCCGCACCGCCTCACGATCCGCATCGGACATATCCTCGAAACGCGGCATGCCCTGCGGCACCAGCGCCCCGTCACGCAGGATCGCGTCAAACGCTTCCTTCTGGGCGGGAACCGACGATGCGCGCAGGTCCGGGGCCGTGCCGGAAGCCAGGCCCCGGCCGCCGTGGCAGATGCCGCAGGCGGCGTGATACATGATGTTTCCGCGCAGCGCGACGGCGGCATTCGGCACGAAATCCGGGTCGCTCGGCGCGATGGGCGGCGTTGGCGGCGGCGTGGCGGGCAGCTTCTCCTTGCCCCCGATGGCAAAGGTAAGGACCCGCCGTGGCGTCGTACGGTAATCGATGTTGAACGGCTTTGTGCCCTCGCCGAAATACCCGCCGCCCGCGCCGCCGCTCCCCGTGATGACCGTGACATATTGTTTGCCATTGACGGAATAGGTGATGGGCGGAGCGACAACCGGACTTTCGGTATTGAACGCCCACAGCAGCGTACCCTTCGCAGCATCATAAGCCGCGAAACGATTGTCGATCCGCCCCTGGAACACCAGATCGCCAGCCGTCGCCATTGTGCCGCCGGGCCAGTCGCCGGGCAATGCCACCGTCCAGCGCGCTTTCTGCGTTACCGGGTCCCAGGCTTTCAGGAAGGCTTTCTTGCCCTCCTTCAGCTTGGGCTGAAAATCGCCCGTGATGCCCATGCCCGCGCTGATATTTTCCGGCTGGGTAGAGCGCTTCTCTTTCGTCAGATCGACGCCCTGGTCGCCGATGATCATCCCGCGTTCCAGGACGGGCAGATAGACAAGGCCAGTCTTGGGGCTGTAGCTTTGGGGCAGCCAGCTATGGCCGCCGGTGATGCTTGGCCACATTTCGAACAGCTTGCCATATTCATGATAGCGTGCGCCGGGATTCTCCACCGGACGACCTGATTTCAGGTCGATGCGCGACGCCCAGGTGACCTTGGTATAGGGTTCGGCGGAGATCAGTTTCCCGGTGGTCCGGTCCAGAACATAGAAGAAGCCGTTGGTCGGCGCCTGCATCAGCACCTTGCGCGGTTTTCCGTCGATGGACAGCGTGGCCATCGTGATGTCCTGCGTGGTCTTGTAATCCCACTGTTCGCCGGGATTGATCTGATAGTGCCAGATATATTTGCCGGTCGCCGCGTCCACCGCGACGATTGAGGCAAGGAAAAGATTGTCGCCGCCACCGGGACTGCGCAGCGCATGATTATAGGGATAACCGTTGCCCGATCCGATATAGAAGCGCTTGAGTTCCGGGTCATAGATCATGGAATTCCATGCGGTGCCGCCGCCGCCTTCCTTCCACCATTCGCCCTTCCAGGTGCGGGCCGCGATCTGGGTGGTTTCGTCGTGATCCACCGCCGGATTGCCGGGCACCAGGAAGAACCGCCAAAGCTGTTTGCCCGTCTTGGCGTCGTAGCAGGTGACATAACCGCGCGCGCCGCCGCCATCCGCGCCCCCATGGCCGATGATGACGCGGCCGTCGAATACGCGCGGCGCGCCCGTGATGAAACGGTTGTCGGTGGGTTCGGTCGTCATCGCCGTCCACATGACCGCGCCGGTCTTGCCATTGAGCGCTATCAGGCGGCCGTCATGGGTCGGCAGATAGACCATGCCGCCCCAATAGGCGATCCCGCGGCTGCCATAACCCTGGCGCAATTTCGTGCCCGACTTCTCTGCGGCCTTGCTGTCATATTCCCACAGCAGCTTGCCGGTCGTGGCCTCAAAGGCGCGGAGATAGCTGTGGCCGGTCGCGGTGTAGACAATGCCGTCAGCCTCTATGGGCTGAGACAGGCTGTGCGCGGCGGGCAGGTCGAATGACCAGGCCAGACCGAGTTTGTCCACGGTGCCTGTGTTGATCTGTTCCAGTGGGCTGTAATGCTGTTCGCCTGCCGTCCGGCCATAGGAAGGCCAGTCATTCGGCGAAAGGCCAATGCCGCCATCATCGGCAGGATTGATTGCGGGGCTGCCGCTGCATCCGCCCAGAGCCGCAATGGCCATCGCCATCGCCGCCACGCCGGGCAGGAACCGCCCCAACCGATCTGCTTTCATCAGCATATCCTCAATCCTCGATAAGGCCGTGGTCGCGCGTCTCCGGCAGGAGCAGCGCCACGATGAGACCCGCCAGCATCACGGCGGCCAGATAGTAAAAGAACATGTCCTCACGCCCGACGCGCTTGAACCACAAAGCGAGAAACTCGCCCGTTCCGCCGAACACGGCATTGGCCAGCGCGTAGGGAAGGCCAACGCCCAGCGCACGGATATGGGCTGGATAGAGTTCGGCTTTCACGACCGCGCCGATCGCGGTGTAGCCGGAGAAAAGCAGGAGCGGCACAAGGATGAGCGCGAATGCTTCCGCCGGATGGCGCGCCGTGCTCAGCGCCTGCATCACGGGGACAGTGCACAGGGCCGTCGCGCCGAACGACATGATGAGCGAACGCCGCCTGCCTATGATGTCGGACAGCAGGCCGAACAGCGGTTGTGCAAGCAGGAATATCACCAACGCGACGGCCATGATGGCGGTCGCCTGCGGCGCAGTGAACCCGGACGTGTTCACCAGGAATTTCTGCATATAGCCGATAAAGACATAGAAGCCGGTGCTGCCTGCGGCCGTCAACGCGAATACCAGGATGGTGGCCCTGCGATGTTCGGTCAGCAGGTGCCGCGCGGCGCGATTTTGCACCTTGTCCGACTCTGCCGCGCGGAATGAATGGCTTTCGTCCAGGCCCCGCCGGATCCAGAATACGACGACAGCCAGCGCGGCTCCCAGCAGGAAGGCAAGCCGCCACCCCCAACTGGCCAGCGCTTCCGGGCTGAGCAGCGACTGGAGCAGCATCAGCAGGCACAGCGCGGACAATTGCCCAAGCACCAAAGTCACGCATTGGAAGCTCGACCAGAAGCCGCGCCTGCCGCTACCCGCCATCTCACTGATATAGGTAGCGCTTGCGCCATATTCTCCGCCCACGCTCAGGCCCTGCAACAGACGTGCGGTAAGCAGGATGGCGGGGGCGAAGGCGCCGATAATGGCATACCCCGGCGTCAGCGCGATCAGGCAGGATCCGGTGCACATCAATCCCACCGACAGGCTGAGCGCGGCCCGCCGCCCACGCCTGTCAGCATAGAGGCCGAACAGCCATGCGCCGAGCGGCCGCACTACGAAGCCCAAGGCAAGCACCGCTGCGGACTGCAGGAGCTGAACAGTCAGGTCGCCCTTCGGAAAGAATATCGGCGCGTAATAAATCGCGAAGGAAACGAAGATGAACCAGTCGAACCATTCGACGAAATTGCCCGCCGCCCCGCCAATAATAGCCTTGAGCCGGCGGCGTGACGACAAAGGCGCATGGGCGCTCTGCAGGATAGCCTCGGCCGTCATCGCGGCTGTTTCACGCGTTCAGCCCGCCGTCCACAACCATGTCGGCGCCCGTCATATAGCTTGAGGCGTCGCTGGCGAGGAACAGTGCGACCTTGGCGATTTCCTCTGCCGTCGCAAAGCGCTTCATGGGAACCGCGGCGCGCGCCGCATCGATGAGCGTGCCTGCGTCGTCGCGCATGAGCATGGGCGTTTCCACGCCGCCAGGAAGGATCGTGTTGATCCTGATCTTCCGTCCAACCAGATCGTGCGATGCATAACGAGTCAGGCCGCGCAAAGCCCATTTGCTGACGCCATAGCCCAGATAGGTGGGATATCCGCGCAGCGCCGCCGTCGACGCCACATTGACGATAGCGCCGCTTCCGGCCTTTTCCATGAAGGGCGTTACGGCCTGTATTCCGTAGAGCGCCCCGAACACATGGATGTTCATGTAACGCTGCAACTGCGCCGTGCTGATCGCATCGACCGGTTCATAACCGGTGATGCCCGCATTGTTGATCAGGATGTCGATTCCGCCGAAATGCCCGGCGCTTTGCTGCGCAACATTTTGCCATGCTGCCTCATCAGCGACGTCGAGGGGCAGGAACAGCGCGCGGTCGCCAAGTTCGTCCGCAAGCGCGCGGCCGTCCTCCGTCACATCGGTCAACACCACCTTTGCGCCCTCGGCATGGAACAACCGCGCCTCCGCAGCGCCCTGACCCCGCGCCGCACCTGTGATGATCGCGACTTTCCCTTCCAGAACCGGCATATGTCTCTCCCTCCGCCGTTGCGCGGATGCCTGTTATTTCATCTCACCGAACGCGTCCGCCGCCGGCGTCAGGCCGCAATCGACGGTGTAGTCTTGCCCTTCGCTCCAAGCGTTTCGCATATCTTGCGGCCCGCCTGACGCCCGAACACCAGCCCGCGCAGCACGGACGTCGCCCCGACATACAGATTATAATAGAGGCCGACCGTCTCTCCCGACGCGTACAGGCCGGGGATGGGTTCACCATCGCGGTTCACGACCTGCGCATCCTTGGTGATCTTTACGCCGCCGCACGTGAAGGTGTTCGCGCACATGATGGGGTAGGCGTAGAGATCGCTCTCGTCGATCGGGCGCGCCCAGTTCGATTTCGGCAGGGCCAGACCCTGCGTATGGAGATCGTCCAGCCGCGTCGTGTCATAATCACCTTCAACCGTAGCCGCATTATAGCTGCGCACGGTTTCGATAAGGACGCGCTCCGGCACGCCGATCTTGCTGGCCATCTCCGCGATGGAGGAGGCGCGGATCGGTTCCTGATCCGTCTTGATGCGGGTGCGGATATTGGGGATGTCGAACATGCGGGAGTCGAACAGCAGATGCGCGATGCCCAGCTTCTGCCGCATGATCGTCCACGACACATCGTCATAGATCAATTCATAGCGGTTCGACCCTTCGTCCATGAACCGCTTGCCATGCACATTGACGAGGATGCCATAGTTCACGACCGCGATCAGCGCCTCATGCTTGGGCGACCGCGGATCGACCGGCTCACCGTGGAACATGTCATATTGTCCGGCTGGAGCGGCGCCGACGGCCAGCATCATCTCAATGCCTTCGCCCTTGTTGAACACGCCGCCAGGGGAGACAGGGCGGGTCAGATGCGCATTATGCCCGACATAACGGGTCATCATTTCCAGATTGCCCTGATAGCCGCCGGACGCGATCACAACATTGGGCGTTTCGATCGCGAAATTGCCCTTTTCTTTCGACCAGCAGCGCACGCCCCGGATATTCCCGGCGTCATCCAGCAACAGCGACCGCCCGGTCGTCTGATACATGATTTCGACACCCAGCTTTTCAGCGGACGTCGCCAGCGCTTCCACAATGGCCAGGCCGCCGCCGCTCGGCCCCATGCGTTCCGGGCCTTTCTGCAGCAGCATCGGGCTGTGGAACGTGAATTTGACGCCATGTTCCTTCAGCCACGCCATCGTACCCGGCGCATTTTCGGCGAGCGAACCGACGATTTCGGGATCGTTGAATGGATAGGCGCGCACATTCTGCGGCCAATTCTCATAATCGTTCGAAACTTCCTTCAGAAATTCCGGCCCGATCGCGCCATGCCCGCGTTCCAGGAACAGGTCGATCAAATCGTCCGCAACCTCGTCCTCGGTCTTCATGCGCATCCAGGCTTCGGTGTAGCGCGAATTGCCGCCCCGCTCGTCATAGGGCGCACGCTCCAGCAGCGCGACCTTCGCTCCGCCTTCCGCCGCCGTCACTGCGGCAGACAAACCTGCGACTCCGCAACCGATTACAACTACGTCCCAAGCCATTTCGACTTCACTCCTGATACTCGCCGTAACTGCGGCCTTATCGCGGCGCATTCTTCTTTGGATGCAATTGCCGGCGACCACTGCTAAGGTTGATACCGAAAACCAAGGTTGCATGCAAACTTGGTTTTGAGAAAATTTCGTGATGCTTTGTAAGAAATGGGGACGACAGGAATGGTAACGGTTACCGAGCAGGTGATCTCAGAGATTCGCGAGCGGATTCTGGATGGGAAATATGGTCCCGGCGCGCACCTGCACGAGGCGACCCTGGCTTCCGATCTTGGCGTATCGAGGACACCGATTCGCGATGCGCTGCGCGTTCTCGCGAATGAGGACCTGCTCGTTTACTACCCCAATCGCGGCTATATCGTGCGGAGCGTCGAGCTTAGCGATGTGCTGGACGCTTATGATGTGCGCGGCACTTTGGAAGGGCTGGCTTGCCGCGTCATTGCCGAACGAGGCATGGATGATGCCGGTAAAGCGGCGTTTTTGGAGATTATCGAGCAGGGTGAGGAAATCTTCCGCTCACCTGAATGGGGTCCTGCGCAGCAGGCCGCGTGGCGGGCACTGAACTCCCAGTTTCACTATGCTTTGCTGGAGGCGTCGCATAACAGGCATCTGGATCCGATCATGCGGCAGATCCGCTTTTTTCCCCGCATTTTCGACAGCCGCCTGAACCCGGATTCGGATTTCTTCCAGAAGGTGCACACCCGCGAACAGCGCCTCCGGTCGCACCACGACCATGTGCATATCGTGGAAGCGATGATGCGCGGCGAGGGGGCGAGGGCGGAGGCCCTGATGCGCGAGCATGTATACGCCAACCGCGAATTGCTCCGCGGTGCTTTCGAGGCTGTATCCAATCAGACGGAAGAAGAAGATCAGGCGGCCTGACGCATTGAATTGCATGCAATGAGGGCATAAACGGGGCGTCAGGAGATGCCCGTGATTCCCTATGAAGCGCTGTTGAAAGTCCGATCCCCCGATCGCGAATTTGTCTGGAGCGATCGTGACGCGATGCTCTACGCCCTTGGCATAGGCATGGGGGGCGATCCGTTGGACACGGACGAATTGGCCTTTGTCTATGAGAAGGATCTGAAGGTCGTTCCGTCCTTTGCGACGGTTGCGGCCTGGGGCTCCAACCCGCCACTGGCGGAGACCGGTGTCGATTACAGCCGGGTCGTCCATGCGGAGCAGGCAATCCGGCTGCACAGGCCGCTACCTGCGTCTGCGCGCGTGAAGGCGGATGGAGGCATCGTCGCCGCCATCGATAAGGGCGACAAGGGCGCCATACTGATGGCCGAAACCACGTTGCGGGATGCCGAGACTGGCGCGCCTTATGTCACGCTTTCTGTTGGATGGTTCGCGCGCGCTGACGGGCATTTTGGAGGCCCGGCAACGGGAGGCGCTGCGCCTCACATCGTGCCGGACCGGCCACCCGACAAATCCGTGGACTATGTGACGCGCGCCGATCAGGCGCTGCTCTATCGTCTGGCGGGGGATCGTAATCCCCTGCATGCCGATCCAGAGGCTGCGCGCCGGGCGGGGTTCGACCGGCCCATATTACACGGGCTTTGCACCTTCGGCATCTGCTGCAGAGCTGTCCTGCAGCATTATGCGGCATTCGAGCCGGAACGGATGGTGAGCCACAAGCTGCGTTTCTCCGCACCTGTCTATCCGGGGGATGTTGTGACCGTCGATCTGTGGCGTGACGGCGACCTCGTGTCGTTCCAGGCGCGGGTCAAAGCGCGGAATGCAACGGTCATCCAGAATGGATGCGCGGAGGTTCGCTAAAACGGTTGGGGGTGGTCAGGCCGATAGATTGTGCGGCCGCGTCAATTCTCCCATGCTGCGTCGGGATGGGCCGGGCCATCCTGCATCGGTTCGGGCGTCCGGTCCGTTTGGACGCGCCAGCGATGGATAAGCCATATATTTTCGCGCTTTACCAATGTGCCCGTATAGGTTCCCGTTGCTTCGATATGCGGATGGGGACCATCCGGGCTGGTGCGGACAAGCGTCATCGTCACGCCGACATCGGCATCGCCGATACTTTGGCGGGCGACATAGGGGTTTGAAAAGAGGAAAAGCCGCCGTTCCCCGCTGGCAGGGTTGGCCTTGCGGTCCCGGTAGAGCTGGAAAATATGCTTTTCCCCAGCCAGCAGCGTGGCTTTATCGACCGGGTAGGTTCCGTCCGGCAAATGGATTTCGAAGATCGCGTCATCCGCGAACAGGCTTCCCCATCCTTCCAGATCGCCGTCATTGGCATAGGCGGAGTAAATGCCCAGCAGATTGAGGATGGCGAGCCGGTCCGGCAGTTGCGCCGATGATGGCACTTCTGCCGGATGGGCATTCATACCAGATGGCCTGAGCGCTGGAGCGAAATGTCAAAGGCCGTCGTGTCGCCCTCGCTGGCGAAGGTACCCATGCGGACCTTGTGGAACAGCCACCCGCCATCGGGCTGGCGCGTGAGCCACCCTTCCCATGGCATCTGCTTGTTGCAGTGGATATTGACGCCAGGCGTGCGGTTTCCGCCGATATTCCTGCGGTCGCCGCTATCCTCCTCCTGGATATAATGACAGGCGTAGAGCTTGGTCTCCACATGCGCCGTATCGCCATCGACTGTGATCAGATGGTTGGTGCTGATGTGAACGGTGACGTCGAAACCGGGCAGGAACTTCTTCGGTCCCAGCTTGGTGACATATTCCTCCGGCATCATCTCACGATCTATGCCGAGCTGATTGGCCTGCATGTGAAAAGGCCGCGAGAGTACGGACATGACGAGGTCAAAGTCGCGCGTGTCCAGACCCTTCATGTAACGATAGACCTGATCGGAGATCATCGCGCGGTCGATCAGTGTCTGCGTATCGATAGTGCCCATGGTGCGATCCTTGCTTATTTGACGCTGTAGCCACCATCGACTGGCATGATGAGGCCGGTGGTGAAGGAAGCGCCCGGCGAGCAGAGCCACGCCGCTGCGTCCGCGATTTCTTCCGGCAGGCCGATGCGCTCCATGGCGTTTGCCTTGTAATATTGGGAGGCGACTTCTGGCTCTATCTGGTCGAGGAATGTGGTCATCCCTGTTTTGACTAGGCCGGGGCAAATCACGTTAACGCGCACATTCTGCGATCCGAAATCGACAGCCGCCGTTTTTGTGAGCCCGATCACGCCATGCTTGGCCGCCACATAGGCCGATGCCATCGGCACTGCCCTGAGTCCCGCGCCCGACGCCACATTGACCACGGACCCACCGCCGGAACGGAGCATCGCCGAAATTTCATATTTCATTGAAAGATAGATGCCGCGCAGGTTGATCGCGATCAGGCGGTCCCAATAGTCAGACGCAATGTCGACGATCGTACCGGCTTCATATTGGTATACGCCCGCGCTGTTCACCGCGAAATCGAGCCGCCCATAATGGTCGAGCGTTGCGTCAACCCAGCCTTTGACGTCGGCTTCTTGCGACACATCTCCTGCGACGAATTGCACTTCATGTCCTGCGTCGCGCAAAGCCGCGGCTTTCGCTTCGCCAACATCGGCGCGCGTCCCGGTGATCACGACCCGCGCGCCCGCCTGCGCAAAGCGTATGGCGGTCGCCTCGCCGATGCCTGAACTGCCACCGGTGACCAGCGCCACCTTGCCCGAAAAATCCATATCCTGTCCCTTTTCCTATATTCTGTTCAGCGGCCCACGCGGCGATCGTCGCCGGCCTGCCACATGTCGGCCGTTGCGCCGCCATAGACGATGCCCATCGGGCCGTCGGAGATATCGATGCGATAGATGCGCCGGCTGATCCGCCATCCATCCGGCGTCCGTTTCCAGAAATCGTTGTAATTGCCCCATTGCAGGAGGGTCTTGCCCTCATATTCGCCGGCGCCCGCATGTACGCCCACGAAATAGGCTTCGCTTTCGGCTTCATCGCCATTTACGTCGATGCGCATATTGGCCAAGCGGTGCTGCGTCGCGCTGCAGTTCGGCGTGTCCACCAGATGCGCCTCGATCCGGTGGGTTATGTTCTTCAGGCCCTGCTCAGTGGTGCCCTTGCCATAATCCCAGAATATGTCGTCCGCGAACACCTCGCCCATGCGGTTCATGGCGTGCGTATCGACGATGCGGCACCAAAGCCCCACCTTGTCCTCGATTTCCTTATGGTCCATGAAAAGCGTCAACGCATCGGTCGCCATATCTCTCTCCGTGCCAAACTTTTATTGCATGCAATATTGGCATGAGTCTATAGTGCAGTCCAGAGCTCAATGCCATCCTGGCGTTGATTACATGCAATGATGCGCGGGAGTGATATGAGACGGGCGGCTATCGTTGGGGCGGTTCGAACGCCGGTCGGGAAATTTCTGGGTACCCTGTCTCCGCTTCCGGCTGAGCGGCTGGCTGCGCACATCATTCGTTCGACGGTCGCCCGCACGGGGGTCGATCCAGAGCGGATCGATGACGTCGTTTTCGCGCAGAGCTACGCCAATAGCGAGGCGCCCTGTATTGGCCGTTGGGCAGCGCTTGCGGCGGACCTGCCGATCACCGTGCCTGGCTCCCAGGTGGATCGCCGGTGTGGCGGTGGCCTCCAGGCGATCGTGAATGCTGCGATGATGGTGCAGACGGGCGCAGCCGATGTGGTGCTTGCGGGCGGCGTCGAAAGCATGAGCAATATCGAATATTATACCACATCCATGCGCGGCGGGGCGCGGGCTGGCACGGTTCAACTATATGACAGGCTGGATCGTGGGCGGGAGCGTTCGCAGCCCGTTGAGCGCTTTGGTGTCATATCGGGAATGATCGAGACCGCCGAAAATCTGGCGACCGATTATGCGATCAGCCGGGAGGCGGCCGATGCGTTTGCCGCGGAGAGCCAGCGCAGGGCGGCGGCGGCGGCGGCCAGCGGATATTTTGACGCAGAGGTCGTGCCTGTTCCCGTTCCGCAAAAAAAGGGCGATCCGGCGCTGTTCGCTCGCGATGAAGGCGTGAGGGCGGAGACAACCGCAGAGACGCTGGCGGCGCTGCGCCCGCTCATCAAGGGCGGCACGGTAACGGCGGGCAATAGCAGCCAGCAAAATGACGCCGCTGCCGCATGCCTGATAGTCGCGGAGGACAAGCTTGCCGAGCTGGGGCTGGAGCCGATGGCCTATCTGGCCGGATGGGCGGCCGCCGGTTGCGATCCCGCACGGATGGGGATTGGGCCGGTTCCTGCGGTGGAGCGCCTGTTCGCGCGCACTGGCAAGAGTTGGGACGATATCGACCTGATCGAAATAAACGAGGCGTTTGCGACGCAGGTCCTGGCCGTCATGAAGGGGTGGGATTTTGACGATCATTCCCGGATCAACGTCAATGGTTCCGGCATCTCTCTTGGGCATCCCATCGGTGCAACCGGTGTCCGCATAATGACAACGCTCCTGCATGAGCTGGATCGCAGGGGCGGGCGCTATGGTCTGGAAACCATGTGCATCGGCGGCGGCCAAGGCATCGCGGCCCTGTTCGAAAGGCCCTGATGCGCGCTTTGCTCGACATGTTCCGGCCGGGTGAAACCATCTATCTTCCGGGAGCAACGGGAGAGGTGGTTGCGTTGGCCGAAGCATTGTCGGCTGACCCCGAACGCTTGCGCGGCGTTCACCTGTTGAGTTGCCTGCTGCCCGGCATGAACCGTTTCGATTATTCGGCGATGGCTTCCGACGCCAGGGTCACGACATTTCTGATGCAACCGCTTTTGCGCGCATCTTATGAAGCCGGTCGTATCTCGATAATGCCGTTATCATATAGCGGGATTGCGCGCTATTTGCGGGATGCAGCGCCTCTGGACCTGGCCGTGGCCCATGTCTCGACACCGGATGCGCAAGGCTTCGCATCCTTTGGCATTGCGGCAGATTTCTCGCCGATCGCCTGGATGCGGGCGCGTCGCCGGGTAGCTATCGTCAACTCGCGCATGCCGTCTATCCGGCGGGGGCCGCGCATCCAAATGGGCGAAGCCGATCTGATCGTCGATTGCGAAAGCCCCTTGGTCGAGGTTGGGTCAGCGCCGCCATCAGGCGAGCTTCAGAAGATCGCGCAACTGGCGGCTCCGCTTGTCCCGGATGGGGCGGCGGTGCAGATCGGCATTGGAGGTGCGCCAGGCGCCTTGTGGTCCGCCCTGACGAACCACCGCAATTTGCGGCTGCGTTCCGGCATGGCGGCCGAGGGGGTCCGATTGCTTGCGGAAAAGGGGGCGCTTGCGGACGGGCGGGATCATTGCGCGGGCATCGCCGCCGGAACAACCGCGCTTTACAACTATCTAGCCGAAACGGACCTGATCGAATTTGCCGATACGCTGACCACGCATGACGGGGCCAGGCTTGCGGGATTGCCAAGCTTCACGGCGATTAATTCCGCGCTGGAGATTGATCTTTTTGGTCAGGTCAATCTTGAGTGGCAGGGCGGACGGATGTTCAGCGGCGTTGGCGGTGCGCCTGACTTTGTGCGGGCGGCCCTTGCCTCTCCCGGCGGACAGGCAATGATATTGATGCCGAGCACAGCGCGGGGGGGAACCATATCTCGCATCGTGCCCCGGCTTGACGGCCCGACAATTTCCCTTGGCCGCGCCGACGCGGATGTCGTGGTGACGGAGCATGGCGTTGCCAGGTTACGGGGGTGCTCGATGGCGGAACGCGCGGAAGCGCTCATCGCTATCGCCGACGAAAGGTTTAGAGAGGAGTTGCGCTCCGACTGGCAAAGACTCAGCGCGACATTGTGACGGAACAAGACATGACTGGAGTTGGGTGATGGTTGAGGTGACATTCGTTTCGCATCGCGGCGAAAGCCGCACCGTGAACGGGAATGAGGGTGAGAGCGTGATGCAGGTCGCGCTTAACAATGGCGTCCCCGGCATATTGGCGGACTGTGGCGGTGGTTTGGCCTGCGCGACATGCCATGTGCACATCGCGCCGGACTGGATGGACAGGGTCGGTACGCCCGATTCCGAAGAAGAAATGATGCTGGAAATGGCGGTGGATCCTGATGAGAATAGCCGGCTGTCCTGTCAGATAAAGCTGTCGGCCGATATCGATGGGCTGGTGGTCAATCTGCCCGCGTCGCAATTGTGATTGAATGAGGCGGTAGGCAGATGTCTGGAACGGAATTGCTCACGGGCAAGGTTGTCGCGGTTACGGGGGCTGGCCGAGGGATTGGCCGTGCGCTCGCCCTGGCATGCGCAGCAGAGGGCGCCTCGATCGTCGTCAATGACTTTGGCGGATCGCTTAGCGGTGACGGAGCGGACAGCGGCCCCGCCGCCGAAGTCGTGGCCGAAATTATCGCGGCAGGTGGAAAGGCCGTCGCCAACCTGGCGAGCGTCTCGGATCCGGAAGGCGCTGCCTCCATAGTGAACGATGCCGTGAAGGCATTTGGGCGCGTGGACGCCATCGTCAACAACGCCGGGATTTCCAGGGACGGCATGTTCCACAAGATGAGCGCGACGGACTGGCAATCGGTCGTCGATGTTCATCTTGGCGGCAGCTTTCATTTGTCGCGCGCGGCTGCGCCCTATTTCAAGGATCAGGGCGGCGGCGCATTCGTCCATATGACGTCGACTTCTGGCCTGATCGGCAATGTTGGCCAGTCCAACTATTCCGCAGCCAAGATGGGGATTGTCGGCCTGTCCAATTCTATCGCACTCGATATGCGCCGATTTGGCGTGCGCTCAAATTGTGTTGCGCCTTTCGCCTGGAGCCGCATGACGGAGAGCATTCCTGCGGAGACAGAGGCGCAAAAGCAGCGGGTAGAACGATTGAAGACGATGACGCCGGACAAGGTTGCTCCGCTTGTCGCCTATCTCTGTTCGGATGCAGCGGCCGATGTCTCAGGGCAGATTTTCTGCGTGCGCAAGCATGAGATTTTCCTGTTCAGTCCTCCGCGACCCGTTCGTTCGCTTCACCGTGAGCAGGGCTGGACGCCGGCAACTATTGCAGAGGAGTTCATGCCCGCCATGCGGCCCAGCCTGTTTCCGCTACAGGTGTCCAGCGACGTCTTTACATGGGACCCCGTTTAGGCGGCTGCATCTATTTTGGACTGAGAACTGATCAGCGTTCAACTGACGCCGGTTCGATTTCTTAGATAGGGTATAATGGCTTCCGTGCTGCAGACCGTGCCCAGGATAGGCAAGGTCTGCTCAATGGAATGTGCGTGGGTTTCGGGTGTCGCTCCGGCCGTGCAATCCTCAGCGATAACCACCGAAAAGCCGCGATTAACGGCCTCTATGCTTGCGCCGATCAGGGCGATGTTGGTGGAAACGCCGGTGAGGATCAGCGTCTCCACATTTAACGCACGGAGCGCGGTTTCAAGGCCGCTGTCATGGAAAGCGGTGATGCCGTGCGCGCGGTCGGAAATAATGTCGCTGGGACCGACTGCTATGCCGGGGTGGATGTTCGACGCTGGATGATCGCGATGGAGGAACGGGCTTTTGCGCATGATGGAATGGATTGGCGAGTTGGCAGTCGCTGTTTTCCCGCCTGGCAAAAGCCGGACGATGCAATGCACCACCGGAATGTCCGCGTTGCGGCATTGATGCGCAAACGCGGATATCTTTGTGGGGAGCGCGCGGGCTTGCGCTGCATTCGCCAAATCCTTGAACATGGCGACTTCTGGATCGATCACCGCTGTCTGGCATTCCGATATCAATAATGCGCAGCGCTCTCCACGATCCAGACCCCGGAGACGTTTCGGCTCGGTTAAATTCATGCCCTCTCCATAAATGTACGCAATATAGGGGGTTAATGGCTAGTTATGGCCGGATTTTGCACTGTTCTTGATTGATTGCATGTAATCTTGCTGATAGCATATCGTCAACATAAGCTGAAATGCGATATGAGATGAGGAGGCCGGAATGACCACGCACGCGAAGCTAACCGTGCCAAGCTCACCGCCGCCCCATGTTGCCGCCGGGCTGGTGCGTGATTTCGACGTATTCGATATGAATGCGATCGACGGAGATATCCACAAGACGTGGCACCAGTTTCATGATGGCCCCGATATTTTCTACACGCCGCGCAATGGCGGCCATTGGGTGTTCACCCGTGCCGAGGATATTCAGGAAGCGTATCGGAACTACGATCTTTTCTCCAGTCAGATCGTCTCCATACCCTATGTCAATACCGGCTTCAGGTTTGCGCCTGCGGAATATGATCCACCCGAGCTTAGCGACTATCGCAATGCCCTGGCGCCGGCCTTCTCTCCAAAGGCTCTCAGAAATTACGAGCAGATCGTCAGTGATCTGTCCGCCAATCTGATTGAAGGCTTCATTGCGGACGGCGAATGCGAATTTCAGGAGGCCGTGGCCCAACGGCTCCCAATCGCCGTGTTCCTTGGTATGATGGGTTTCCCGATGGAGGATGCAGCGATGCTGCTGCCCCTGGTCGAGGACCAGACACGCAGTCCTGATCCTGCGCAGGTTCAATCCTCAATGGATGCGATGATCGCCTATCTGAGTGAAAAGTTGGACGACCGCCGCCGCACGCCGCGGGACGATCTGGCGACGAAGGTAATCGACAGCACGATACAGGGACGTCCTGCCACCGAGCAGGAAGTTTTCAGCATGTGCATTAATCTGATGTTCGCCGGGCTTGATACGGTCGTTGCCGAACTCGGCTTCTCAATGCGCTTTCTGGCGACCCATCCTGAGCATCAGCGGCAACTGGCTGATGACCCATCGCTGATCCCGGAAGCTGTGGAAGAATTGCTGCGCTATCACGGTGTCACCAATCTTGCGAGGATGGTCCGCAACGATATGCAGTTTAAGGGCATCGAGATGCGCGCGGGTGACCCAGTCCTGCTTTCGACGACCTTGTTCGGACTTGACGACAGGCAGTTCCCCGATCCCATGACGATTGATTTTCATCGCGAGAACAAGGCGCACATGATTTTCGGAAGCGGGCCACATCGTTGCCTGGGTTCGCACCTCGCGCGTCTGGAGCTTCGGACATTCCTGGAGCATTGGTTCGCCCGCATTCCCGAATTTCAGATCAAGGCGGGGGAGAAGGTCATCGCTGAATCGGGGAAGAATAACGCCATGCTGTATCTCCCGCTGAGCTGGCGCAGGAATTAGGCCGCGCTATGAGAATATTGGTCGCTGGCGGTCTGGGCGCGTTGGGAAAAGCCGTTGCGGCGGAACTCGCTGCGCGGGGCATGCAGGTTGCGATTGTCGATATGGCGCCCGCGGAGGCCGGAGCGGCATCTGTCGTCCAGGGGGGCGTGGACCTAGCCGACGAGGCTTCGGTCACAAAGGCATATTCTGAGGTCACCGCAAATCTCGGTGGACTGGATGCGGTCGTCAATGTTGCCGGTGGTTTCATATGGGAACCGGTCGACGGCGGAAGCATCGATAGCTGGGACCGTATGTATCGCATGAATCTACGCACCGCAGCGGTATCAGCGCGTGCGGCGATACCGCATCTGCTGGCAAACGGCGGTGGGTCCATCGTAAATGTCGGAGCGGCTGCCGCCAACGCCGCCGGCATGGGGATGGCGCCCTATGCGGCTTCCAAGGCTGGAGTCAAAGCGCTTACCGAAAGCCTGGCGGACGAATTGCGGGGTCGTGGTGTCCGTGTGAATGCGATATTGCCGACCATCATCGATACGCCAGCCAATCGGCGGGATATGCCCGATGCGGACAGGTCGGGCTGGGTGACGCCAAGTGGCGCTGCGCGCGCCATTGCCTTGCTTATTTCCGCCGATGCCGCATGCATTACTGGCGCGTCCATCGTGCTTTCGCTGCCGGGTTGAGGCGGTCTATCCCAGCCGGTCCCAGCTATCGGGCGTCACACCATCTTCGCGCAGCACATGTTTCTGAACCCTAAGGCTGGGCGTGCGCGGCAGTGTGTCCGTGAAGCGGATATAGCGCGGTAGCATGAAGCCCGGCAGGCGGGGTTTCAGAAATTCGATCAACGCAGCGGGAGTGATGTCATCGCTTCCGCCGCGCACAACAACCGCCATCACATCCTGTTCGCCATGTAAGGACGGGACGCCAATGACAGCGGCCTCGACGACTGACGGATGGGCCAATATTTCTACCTCCACCTCATAGGAGGAGATATTTTCTCCCCTTCGACGCAATGCGTCCTTCGTTCTGTCGACAAAGATATAGGCCCCGTCGGCCAAGCGGCGAAAAGTGTCGCCCGTATGGAACCAGCCGTTGCGCCAGGCTTCCGCCGTAGCCTCCGGGTTGCGCCAATATCCGCTGAATATGATCCACGGCTTTTGGGGGCGCAGGATAAGTTCGCCTACGTCCCCCTCGGCAACCGGCATGTCATGTTCGTCGACCAGCAGGGCCTCGTAATCGTCCCGGAGATAACCGCAACTGCCCGCCGGCAGGGCGTGGTCATCAGAAGTTATCGGGATCGACAGTTCCGACATGCCATAACCTGTGAATATGCCTATGCCAAAGCGCCGCGCGAATGCGGGCGTATCCCTGACAAGAGGAAACATGGACACCCAGCGCAGAGGATTGTCGCTGTCCTGGGCGGTCGGCGGCAGATTTTCGAGGAAGGATGCCGCTGCCCCAATCATTGTGCAGCCGGTGATGTTCCGATCCCGCACGGTTGCCCAAAAACGATCGGTCTTGAAGCCGGGCATAACGACCACCGCTCCGCCGGTGATCATCGCGCCGACCGCCGGAAGCAGTCCACCAACATGGAATAGCGGAAGATTGAGAAGATAACGGTCGTCGGGGCCAAAGCGCGACCCATAGTGCGTGGACGCAATCGCATGCATTTGGGCGTAAGGCACTGTAACGCCCTTGGATGGACCCGTGGTGCCGGAAGTGAACATGATGAATTGCGGATCCCATGGCTCCACAATCGGCAATGCGACTGCCGGAAAACGCTTATGATCAGGGTCGGGCAAGGCGATTGCACGGCAATCTGACGAGATATGTCGGCCGTCTCCCGTGACGATGATGGTTTCCACGATCCTTGAATCGATGTCCTCCAATCGGCTCATCAAAGTGGGATCGATCGCAGCTATTCTGGCTCCTGTCAGATTAATGACATGTTCCAGAATATTGCCCCGATACGCCAGATTTGGGGCCGCCACGATTGCGCCGAGCAGATTCGCTCCCATCCACAGCCTGAGAAAATCGGGGCCGTTGGGCACCCATAGTAGAAGCACCTCGCCACGGCCAAGGCCATATGACGCCAGCATCGCCGCGGTCTCCTGCGCAAGCGACCAGCAGCGCGCATATGTCCAGCTCTCACCATCCTCGAACTCCGCATAAATCCGTTGCGGTATTTCCTTCGCGCGCTGTTGAAGCAGGCGGAGCAGAACGCTGTCATTTCCAGCTTCGGTCCAATGCTCAATCATTCCCCGCCCTTTGACAACATTGCATGCAAATATGAGACTTTATGAAGTCGGCACGCTTGCTGAATCCAGCCTTATGTTCAACAAGTAAAGCTGACAAAAATGGAGAGCTGCAGGAATGGCGAGGTTTTTCATCACAGGGTGTAGCAGCGGCTTCGGTCTTGCGACTGCGGAACTGGCGGCGCGCGCGGGGCATGACGTGTATGCAACCGTGCGAAATCTGTCGAGCGCTGGGCCGCTTGAGGAATTGCGGGATGGCGGTCTGCCTATCGTCATCGGAAAGCTCGACGTCACGAGTGCTGCGGATGTGGACGCGGCATTGGCGGATGCTTCCGCCCGCCACCCGATCGACATTCTTGTCAACAACGCTGGCTACGAGGTTGTCGCGCCCGTCGAGCATTTGAGCGACGCGCAAATGCTGTCGCAGTTCGATACCAACGTCTTTGGCGTTCTTCGCCTGATCCGCAGCATATTGCCGAGCATGCGCGCGCGTCGACAAGGCCGGATCATCAACATTTCCTCGGTCGTAGCGCATATGTCGGTTGCGCACAGGGGCGCTTACTGCGCATCGAAACATGCGCTGGAGGGGCTGACCAAATCTCTGTGGATCGAGTTGCGACCATTTGGAATAGATGTAATTTCCGTTGCGCCTGGAGCGTTCCCCACGCGCTTTGCCGCCAACTATGTATATCCCGACGGCTTTGACGAGCAGTCGCCATACTGGCCATTCGAAATGCGCCTCCGCAACGGCATGGGGCCGTTCATCCAAGACATGATGGCAGGTCAGACGGCTGATGACGTCGCAAGGGTTGTTCTGGAGGCGGCGACAACGGCCAACCCGCCTTATCAGTGGATTGTCGGCCGTGACGCGGAACTGTTGATCCCTCTCGCCCGGTCCAAAGATTTGGCGCCCCTGATGGAGGACTGGTATGCAGATTTGGGCATGATTGACCTGCTGCGCCCCAGTGCCTCCTAACGACCAGTGCTTCCTAGCCGCTTATGCAGTTAGGCAAGAAAGCCGCCGTCGACGATCAATTCCGCGCCGTTGACATAGGATGCATCATCCGAAAGCAGGAATGCGACGGCGGTTGCGATTTCTTCCGGGCGGCCAATCCTGCGCGCTGGGATATATTGCGCAAACTGATTGCTGGATTCGCGATCAACGTCCAACATTGGCGTATCGATGACGCCGGGGGAGAGGGTGTTCACGCGAAGCCCTTTCGAGGCATAGTCCAGCGTGGCGCTGCGCGTGAGGCCAATTACGGCATGCTTCGAAGCCGAATAGGCTGAACGATCGGCAAATCCCTTATGCGCGAACACGGACGAAATGTTGACGATCGCGCCGCCGCCTGCTGCGAGGATGGCGGGGATCTCGTAGCGCATGGCGTGGAAGATGCCGTCCAGATTGACGGAGATGGTTTCGCTCCATTCGGATGGAGCAAGCTCGCCGATGGGTTTGGGGGTCTGTGATACACCCGCGCAGTTGACGCCGAAATGCAGTGCGCCGTATCTTTCGACCGTCTTCGAAACGGCGCGCTCCATCTCGTCGGGCTTCGCCACATTGGCTGCGATGCCGATGGCCGAACCTCCGGCCGCAGCTATTTCTGCGCTAATTTTTTCCACGGGCGCGGAATCAATTCCCACAAGCGCCACGTTTGCGCCTTTGGATGCCAGGTGACGCGCAACGGCGGCGCCCATGCCGCTGCCAGCGCCGGTAATCAGGGCCGTTTTGCCTTCAAACATCAATCGTCTCCCGCCATTCTATATTGCATGCAAATAAGTTGTGACACTGCGAATGTCACGCAAATTTGTGTATGGGTAAAGGAGAGGCGAAAAAGCCGCAAATTTCCCTTCAATGAGAGAAATTGCCAGAAATTCGGCAAATTCCAACGGCGGTGTGATGCTCATTCTGCCTTACGGGTTGCGCCGTTCGGCGGTATCGTGCATGCAATATGCGAATGAATTGGTGATATAGGAGAATCGGGGTGCGTCTGGATGGATCGATTTCGGCTGTGGTCACGGGCGGGGCTTCGGGCCTGGGCGAGGCGACGGCGCGGGCGCTCGCGGCACAAGGCGTAAAAGTCGCGATCTTCGATCTCAATGCGGAGCGGGGCGAGGCGGTCGCAAAGGAGCTAGGCGGCGCATTCTGTTCAGTCGATGTGACGTCCGCGGAATCGGTGGCGGCGGGCTTCACTGCTGCGCGCGCAGCGCATGGGCAGGAGCGCATCCTGGTGAGTTGTGCGGGTGGCGGCACGTCCGCGAAGATCATCCGCCGCAATCGCGAGACAGGCGCGATAGAGCCTATGGCATTGGATCGCTTCACCAAGATCGTCCACCTCAATCTGATGAGCGCATTTCAGTGCGCCGCCGTTTCCGCCGCGGGCATGGCGTCCCTGGATCCCATCGACAGCGAACGCGGGGTCATCGTCAATACCGCCTCGGCCGCAGCCAAGGATGGCCAGATCGGACAAGTCGCCTATGCCGCGGCAAAGGCGGGGATCGTGGGCATGACTCTGCCTATCGCGCGCGACCTTGCATCGGAATTCATCCGCGTGAACACGATCATGCCGGGCATCTTCGCTACTCCCCCGATGCTCGCTGCGCCGGAGGAGATGCGCAAGAGTCTCGCCGAATCCGTGCCATTCCCAAGCCGTCTCGGCGCGCCGGAGGAGTATGCGTCGATGGTGCTGGAGCTTTGCCGCAACGGTTATGTCAACGGTGAGGTCATCCGCCTTGACGGTGCAATCCGCATGCCGCCGCGCTGATCGCGGGCAAATATTTTCCCTGTTTTTCGAGGATCGTCATGGCTGAAGCATATATTGTCGCCGCTACCCGCACAGCCGGAGGCCGCCGGGGTGGGCGTCTGAGGAACTGGCATCCGGCTGATTTGTCCGGCCGCGTGATCGACGCGCTGGTCGAACAATCCGGAATCGACCCCGCCCAGGTAGATGATGTTGTCATGGGATGCGTCACCCAGGTCGGCGAGCAGGCGTTCAACGTCGCCCGTCAGGCCATATTGTCGTCGAACCTGCCCGAAACAGTGCCCGGCGTGACGGTCGACCGTCAATGCGGATCGTCCCAGCAGGCGATCCATTTCGCTGCGCAGGCGGTGATCGCCGGGAGCGCCCAGGCTGTCATCGCCGCCGGTGTCGAGAGCATGACGCGCGTTCCAATGAGTTCGGCTTACACGCTGGCCCACGAAAAGGGCTGGGGCGGACCGATGAGCCCCGTGATGCTGGAGCGCCGCCCCGGCTTTGCGTACAATCAGTTCAAGGGCGCGGAAATGATGGCGGCCAAATATGGCTTTTCCCGCGCCGATTGCGATGCGTTGGCTTTGTCCAGCCACAAGCGCGCCATCGCCGCGACCGAAAGCGGGTTGTTCGCGAAGGAAATCCTGTCCGTTTCGGGTGTCGATGCTGAAGGCAATGCAGTTCCGCACGATGTCGATGAAGGCATAAGGTTCGACGCTACGCCGGAATCGATTGGGGCGGTGAAGACGGTGCTACCCGATGGGCTGGTCACCGCCGCCAGTTCCAGCCAGATTTGCGATGGTTCGGCCGGCGTCCTGATTGTCAGCGAGGCAATGCTGAAATCGTTGAATGTCGCTCCACTGGCGCGCATCCACCAGATGACCGTACTGGGCGGCGACCCGGTGATCATGCTCGAAACGCCTATTCCTGCAACCGAGCGCGCGCTCAAGGCCGCCGGAATGTCAATTCAGGACATTGACCTCTATGAAGTGAATGAGGCTTTCGCCCCAGTGCCGCTTGCTTGGGCGAAAGCTATCGGCGCTGATCTGGAGCGGTTGAATGTGCATGGCGGTGCAATGGCGCTTGGGCATCCCATGGGCGCGTCGGGCGCGAAACTCGCGACCACGCTCATTCATGCGCTGCGCCAGCGCAAAGGGCGTTACGGCCTTCAGACCATGTGCGAAGGCGGCGGTTTGGCCAATGTGACGATCTTCGAAGCATTATGATTACGCGGGCGGGCGGCTGTTACAGTCGCCCGCGCCGCCTCGCACGAAGAACCTAATCGTTTCGTAGCAGCATGCAGGAGGCCAATGGGCCGCCTCCTGTTCCCACAACCGCAGTATTTACAGGCTTCGCAATCTGCCGCGCTCCAGCGGTGCCGCGCAGTTGCAGGCATGCTTCGTGGAGATAGCCGTAGCCGTGCACGCGGCCCTCGGACAATTGTCCGCCGGATGTATTCAGGGGCAATTCGCCTGCCAGCGCGATGCGGGTGCCTTCTTCAATGAAGGCGCCGCTCTCGCCCTTTCCGCAAAAGCCCAGCGCTTCCAGCCAGAGCATCGTCAGGATCGTGAAACCGTCATAGAGTTGCGCGGTGTCGATATCCGACGGCTTCATATCGGTGCGGGACCACATCATCTTCGCGGCGTCGAACGCCGCCATGCTGGTCAGGTCCGCCCGCTGGTCCCAACTGTCGCGGCCGTGCAGCGCCGATCCAACGGCTTCCAGCCTGATCGGTGCATGGCGAAGGTCGCCGGCGGCATCAGCGCGTGAGAAGATAATCGCGGTCGCCCCATCCACCGGCACGTCGCAGTCATAAAGGCAGAGCGGCGTCGAAATCATCCGCGCGCCCATATAATCGTCGAGAGTCAGCGGCGTGCGATATATCGCCTTGGGATTAAGGGCCGCGTTCCGCCTGCAGTTGAGCGGAATCTGCGCCATCTGTTCGCGCGTGGTGCCGTAATCATGAAAATGCCGCTGGGCGTAGAGAGCGGTCCAGTTTGATGCGGACATCGCGCCCATCGGCAATTGCCACTGAAAACGGGCGTCCGGAACGCGCGCGGTGCCAAATGCAGTGCCAGCGCCCGTCTGCTTGCGGGTGGTGGCTTCGTAAACTGTGCGGAACACGACCACATGGCGGGCCAATCCCGCCGCTATCGCGCCGATCGCATTGATCGCTGCACCGAATTGAGCGGGCGCTTCCTTTCCGCCGGCAAAATAATTGAGCTTCAGGCCCAACGCTTCCTTGATGTCCGTAGTGCCGACCGGGCCAAAACCTGGGTCGCTATCCATCCGGCCAGGCCAAGTCGTCAGCCCGTCTATATCGGCGGGCGTAAGACCGGCGTCCTCAATGGCCGCCAGAATGGCATCGATGGTCAGCAGGAGCGCCGACCGGGAGGAGGGGCGGGCGATCTCCGACTGGCCTATGCCGGTGATGGCGACCTGTTTCTCGCCAAATGTCATGCGCCTTTCTCCGGCTGGAAAAGGGGCAGCCACACATCCTCATGCTGTTCGAATAACACTTGGACGGACTGGCCAATATGTATCGTCTCCGGCGGCGCGTTGACGATATTTGTGGTTATCCGGATGTCCGGCTGTTCATCCAATTCAACGATGGCGATCACGAACGGCACCTTCATGTCGGGTAGCCATTTCTGGTGATTTACGGTGAAGCTGGCGATCTTCGCGCGGCCCGATACGGCTTCAGGCGCTACCCGTTCGCTGTAGCAATGGGGGCATACCGGGCTGGGCGGATGATGTCGGCGCATGCATTGCGCGCACCGCATAATCATCAGCTTCCCTTCGCAGCCTCCAGTCCAGAAAGCCTCCGTCTCCGGCGTCAGAACCGGTAACGGCGCATTATTGGCCAACATCCCCTGTCCTCTCGTTTCGTATATTTTCTGCGAAGGCGATCAGTTCCCTGCCGAACAAATCGTTTCTGTCCCCCGCAACCATGTGTCGCGCGCCGGGGATGTCGACGGTCGCACCCCTGTTGAACAGCGCCATGAAGTTTTTGGCGACATCTGCGGTCACCAGTTCGCTCAACTCGCCGCGTAGCAGCAGCGCTGGCGCATCTATATGCGCCGCCGCCTGCTCCAGCCGCTTGCTTGTGCGTTCCGGTTCAAGCGGCCTGGCAATTGTCTGCGGGTCCCAGTGCCAGTAAAATCGGCCGTCTTCTCCCTCCCGCAAATTCTTTCTCAGGCCCTCAATGTCTGTGGGGCGTGGGCGATGGGGGACATAGGCGGCAATGGCGTCCGCCGCCTGTTCAGGCGTGTCGAAGCCTTTGCTGGTCTCTCTCATAAAGCCCAATATGCCGGCCACGCCGTCGGATTTGAGATGGGGTGAGACATCGACCAGGCATAGGCCTGAAATCGGAGCATAGGCCGGCTCACCGGCGGCCAGAAGCGACGCTATGCCACCCAGTGATGCGCCCACCAGTATAGGCGGGCGGGCCAGAGTCGCAGAGAATAGCCGCAAATCCTCGGCATAATCTTCGATCACGTAAAGGCCGGACGACATCCAGCCGCTTTCCCCATGGCCACGCAAATCCAGCGAGATTGCAAGGAAGCCCAACTCCGCCAAAGAATGCGCCGTACGGCCCCAGGCATATCGGGTTTGTCCACCGCCATGCGAAAGAATGACCGGCAGTCCATCGGTAGGGCCGACCGCTGTCCCAGCGATGGTCAGGCCATGTGCGCCCGCAAATGTGATGCGCCGTTGGTCAAAGTCGTTCACACGGGTTTTCTCAATCATAGGGTTCCTGCCTAGCTTCTACTGTCTTTTGCATGCAACTCATTTCTGAAAAGCCTGATTAAAAGCGTATTCAGTTAATTTAATGACCGTTCTCTCAGGCAAGCCGCTTTCGGAAAATATGGACAAGCAATTTTGCATGCAATATGTCGAGGTGATGGAGCATAAAGATAAGATAGCTATCGTCACCGGAGGCGCGCGCGGATTCGGTTTTGGCTTTGCACAGGCATTATGCGCCGCTGGCGCAACGGTTGTGATTCTGGATAGGGACGGAGATGAGGCGCGACGCGCAGCCAACTCCCTTTCCGCCGATGGCGCATCGTGCAGTGCCGTTTCCTGTGACGTCAGCGACGAACAAGCGGTCGACTCGGCGGTCGCCCATATTGTCGAAACGCTGGGTGGTGTGAACATCCTGATCAACAATGCGGGGCTTCTGGCCAACCGGTACAGCACAGACTTTTCCATCATATCGAGAGCGGATGTCCGTGCTGTGTTGGAAGTGAATGTCATGGGCGTCATCAATTGCTCGGTGGCGGTCAGGTCTGCAATGGCCCGGCGCGGGGGTGGCGTCATTCTCAACCTGGCGTCGATTGCAGGATATACGATACCTGGGCCCTATGGCTTGTCGAAGCTCGCCGTGCGCGGGCTGACCGTCAGTCTTGCCCGTGAGTTTGCTCGTGACAATATCCGGGTCAATGCCGTGGCGCCGGGGCTGATGGCGACAGAGTCGGTCATGGCCGACCTTCCATCCGATATGATCAGCCATTTCATCAATGATCTGCAACTGCTCAAGCGTCAGGGCCTGCCCGGCGATATCGTAGACGCGGCGATGTTCCTTTGTTCGGACAAGGCGAGTTTCATCACCGGGGAAACTTTGCGGGTGTCGGGAGGCTTTCCTCTTGAGGTCTGAGAGGCAGATAGTGACGAAGCGGATCGTCCAAAACTGCTTTGAGCGGAGTTGCGCGTGATGATTGGACTGACGCAGGGAATGCGGCGCGCGCTTTTGATGCGTCCGCAGGGCGTGGCGATCCTCGACGGTGACGCGCAGTTCAGTTGGGCGCAGTTTGCGGACCGGACCGCGCGGCTTGCGGGCATGTTCAAATCGCTCGGTTTGGAGACGGGGGATCGCGTCGCCTTGCTTGCATTGAACAGCCACCGGTCGCTGGAATGCTATTTCGCTGCGCTGCATGCGGGAGGCGTGATAACGCCGCTCAATCACCGGCTATCTGTGCAGGAGATTGCAGCGCAGATTGCTGATGCTGGGCCGAAGATTATCGTTCTTGGTCCCGACTTTGCGCAATTTGCTGGCGAACTGAAGCATGCATCGGGTGGAACGGTGTCCGCCATCATCCATTGTGCGGATGGCCCGGCGCCAGATGGCATGACCGCTTATGAGGCGGCGTTGGCGGTCGCGCAGGCCGTACCGGACGCGGGGCGGGGAGGCGATGACCTTGCCTGTCTGTTTTACACCGGAGGCACGACCGGAGCGCCCAAGGGCGTGATGCTCAGCCATGCCAATATCCTCGCCAATTCGGCGAATTTTATATCGCACATCGGTATGGATGAGCGCACGGTTCACCTCCATTGCGGCCCGCTATTCCATGTTGCGGCGGGCGTCAGGCTGTTTTCGGTGACGCAGGCTGCGGGCACGCATGTCGTTCTGCCGCGCTTCGTCGCGGGCGAAGTTCTGTCCGTGATCGCCCGGCATCGCGTGACGCTGGCGACTTTTGTGCCGACGATGCTGCGCGCTTTGCTGGATGAGCCGGAGATAGCAAGCGCTGATCTGTCCTCGCTGCGCTACATCACCTATGGCGCGGCGGCCATGCCGGAGGCGTTGCTGCGGCAAGTGATGACGCGATTGCCGGATGTCCGGTTCGTCCAATCCTATGGGATGACGGAGACGTCGCCAATCGCAACGATGCTGGGCTGGCGTGAACATATGCCGGAGATGGCGGCGAAGGGATTGTTGCGATCCGCGGGCCGTCCGGCGCTGCTTGCGGACATTGCGGTGGTCGATCCATCTGGTGTTCCAGTTCCGGCCGGGGAGCGGGGAGAGATTGTCGTACGCGGGCCTATGGTCATGCTGGGATATTGGCGGCAGGCTGATGCTACGGCAGAGGCGTTGCGCGGCGGATGGATGCATACGGGCGACATCGGTTATCTGGACGGTGACGGCTATCTCTATGTCGTCGACCGTCTGAAGGATGTGATCATTTCCGGCGGTGAGAATGTCTATTCGCAGGAGGTTGAAAACGCCATCGCCGCGCACCCATCCATACAACAATGTGCAGTATTCGGCCGGCCGGATGCGCGCTGGGGCGAAGCCGTTCACGCGGTCGTCGTACCCGTGTCCGGTGTGTCAATCGAGCCGCAGCAGGTGATCGACCATTGCAAGTCAATGATCGCCGGGTTCAAATGTCCGCGATCAGTCGAAGTGCGATTTACCCCTCTGCCGCTTAGTGGCGCAAACAAGATATTGAAGAACGAACTGCGCGCTGACTTGCTTGCCAGGGAAGCGCGTTCCGAGGTGCAGGCATGAACGAGGATCCGCCAGTTCTACTGTCTATCGACGGGGGTGTGGGGCGGGTAACGCTCAACCGGCCGGACCGGCTTAATGCATTTACAGTGGGTATGCATGAGGCGCTGATGCGGGCGCTGGATGCTCTGGAAGCGGACGGTTCGGTCCGGGTGATATTGCTCACGGGCGCGGGGCGCGCATTCAGCGCCGGTCAGGATTTGGCAGAGCGTAATGTCGAGAGTGATGCGCCGCTTGACCTGGGCCATAATATCGAAACCTACTATAATCCTCTGGTCCGCCGGATCGTCGCTTTGCCCTTTCCCGTGATCTGCGCCGTAAACGGCGTGGCGGCGGGGGCAGGAGCAAATATTGCCCTGCTTGCTGACATTGTGATCGCAAAACGCAGTGCGCGCTTCATCCAGGCATTCGCCAAGATCGGCTTGCTGCCCGATAGCGGCGGGACCTGGACTCTCCCGCATCTTGTTGGCAATCCGCGCGCTATGGCGATGGCTTTGACCGGGGAGCCTGTCGATGCCAGTCAGGCCGCGGATTGGGGCATGATCTGGAAAGCCGTTGATGATGAGGCTTTCGACATGGAAGTTGAAAAGCTGCTGGTGACGCTTGCGGCGGCGCCGACCGCCGGGTTGATGGAGACCAAACGCGCTATCCGGCGGTCGTGGACGTCGACTTTTGACGATCAACTCGATCATGAACGCGATGCCCAGCGGCGGCTGGGATTGACCAGTGACTATCGAGAGGGCGTGAGCGCTTTCAAGGAGAAGCGCCCTCCCGCCTTCAAAGGCCGGTAAAGGCCGTCAGATCATCGCCATCGATACGCCACCGTCGCAAAGTATTGTCTCACCCGTGGTGTAGCCCGCGCGTGCCGAACACAGAAAAGCGCATAGCGCCGCCATCTCATCCGGGGTCCCCATACGCCGCATCGGGATACGATCATTGACGAAGCGGTCCACAAATTGGGTTGTGCTTATGCCCGCTTCGGCCGCTTGCTGCGCACACCATGCCCGTGCGCTGCCGGTATCGATTGCGCCGGTAAGGATAGTGTTGACCGTAATGCCGAAGGGGGCCAATTCCGCCGACAGGGTTTTGCTCAAGCCGACGGCGGCGACCCGTTCCGTATTTGCCAGCACATAGGCGGCATCCCTATCTCCCCGGAAAGGTTGTTTTGCGACGTTCGAGCCGATGGTGACGATCCGTCCCCATCCCTCCGCCTTCATTCCGGGCAGAACCGCCTTCACCATAGCGGCGAAGCAACCAACCACTTGATGATGGGCTTCAGCGAAATCAGCAATGGTCATCGCATCGAAATCGCCGGATCGGGGTGACAAACCGTTGAATATGGCGATGGTGGGCGGACCGAGCGTCGCTGTCGCCATGTCAGATGCGTGCCTGTAGAATTCCAGATCGGCCAGATCGCCGGCAATGCCGACCGCCTCGTGGCCGCGATGCCGCAAATCAATGACCAGCTCATCGAGTCTTGCCTGATCGCGCGCGAGTATTGCGACACGGCAGCCCGCGTTCGTCAGTTCCTCTACGATTGCCAGGCCAATACCTCTCGACCCGCCACAGACTAGCGCAGTGCGGGATCGCAATCCCAGATCCATCGGCCTTAAGCCTGTTCGGCTGGCGCGCGCCAGTCACCATCCTTGCTGGCGGCGACATTCAGCCACCATAAGGCCGGCACTTCCGAAACGGACTCCGGTTGCCGTGTTGTCGAAATGGCCCAGCGGAAGATACGCCACTCTCCATCCCGTTTGACGAGATCGCCGCTATAGGTGCCGGTCAGTTGGATGCGTGGCGCCGGTCCTGTGGGCTGCGCGCGTAATTGCACCAGTTCGCATACAATCGAGGCTGATGAAGCGTCCTGCGTGACCACATAAGGATTAACGATACAGTAGATTTTCCGCTCCCCGGAATCGGGGTCATCCAGCATCCGGCGATACGCGGCGAATTGCGGTGTTTCAGCGGCTACGACTTGCGCTATTGGCAGCGGGATTCCCGGCGCTCTGGGCGCGGAAACGGCGTAAGTCGCGTCGGAAGTGAAACAATTGGCCCAGCCATCGATATCACCCACATTGGCGAAATGCGCATAGGCGGCGAATAGATTGACGATTGCCAGCCGGTCTTCGACGAAGCTGCTCTGCGCGCTGGTAGTGCCGGGATGCATGCTCATTATAGTGCTCCTCTCCTGCGAGGAGATTGGCATATTCCCCCGCGATTGAAAGGCCGATTGCGTTGACAGGCTCGTAATTGCATGCAAAATACGCACTATGTTGTCTATTTCTCCCCGCGATGTCGGTGTTGAAGGGGGCATGAGCCGATCGGACATAGCGCTTATCGCGCTGGTGGATCAGGTCGTCCGGCTCTCAGGCCGGCTTGCTATTGCCCGCAAGATGACAACAAAAAGCGCTGGCCTCAGGCCCGCTGACTGGCTGATTCTTACGTCCATCTGCCGGGCCAAGACCCATGTTACCGTGGCGCATATAGCCAGAGGGCTGGGACATAGCCGCCAGGGCGTTCAGCGTGTGGCGAACGAACTGGTCGAACAGGGGTTGGCTTCATTAGTGGATAATCCGCAGGATCGGCGTGCGAAGCTGCTGGTTGCGACAGAGCAGGGGCATCGCCTGTTTGAACTTGCGGCGCGTGAGGCGCGGGATTGGGCGGCGTCGCTGAGCGCGGGCATATCGCCAGAGACGCTATATGGCGCCGCGCGTGTTCTGGCGGAGTTTCGTGAAAGGTTGGAATTGCATTCGCGCAAACTGGGCGCGCGCTGAAATCTTCGCCTTCAGCCAGCAGACGTAGATTTACCATTCTCCGGTGGCGCGGCGGACATGATCGCTTCACGCAGTAACGCGCTTAGTTCGCGCGCGCTGATGGCGCCGGGGCGTTGCGGCGCTGTCGCTATGATCAACGGACGCACCAGGCTGGGCGATCCGACCGGCCATGCAAGCAGAGTTCCTGCATCAAGTTCAGCCCGCACGGCTGACTCTGGAAGGATCGTGAGGGCCATGCCCTGCTTGACCAGAGCGATCGTCGCATCGAGGGAGTCAAACTCGAAGAGCAGGTCAAGCTTGACGTCCGCTGTGGCGGCATGGCGCTCCACCATCTGACGTAAGCCATGCGCCGGGGTAGACAGCACCAGGGGATGCCCTTTCAAAGCAGAGATCGGCACATGATCGCCCGGCGGGAAAGCGGGGCGCACTACGCTGCCAATGACAGATAGCGGCTCCTGTCCCACCTTCTCGCAACGCAAGGCCGAATTGGCCGGTGAATGATAGAGTATGGCCGCGTCGAGGCGGCCGGTTTGCAACCATTCCAGCAATGTCCCGCTGAACCCTTCGGCAATCCGCAATTTCAGGTTGGGAAAATCGCGCTGCACGCGCGTTGCCAGCGGAAGCGTAAGCAGGCGTCCAATCGTGGGGGACAGGCCGATCGTCGCTTCCCCTGCAGGAATGCCGCCAAAAGCGCGAATGCGCCGTCCCAGTTCCTCGGCTTCGTCGATCAGGGTCAGGGAGTCGGTCAGCAACGCTTCGCCCGCCGCAGTAAGTAGCACGCCGCGACCTGTACGGTGAAACAGCGTGACGCCCAATTCCTGCTCAAGCATTTGCATCTGGCGGCTAAGCGCCGGTTGAGCGATCCGCAATGTGCCGCTGGCGGCGGAGATGCTGCCGGAGAGGGCGATCTGACGGAAGTGGCGAAGCTGACGAAGATCCATGGCCGAAATGTAGCAATGCATGGCTCGTAACGCCAGACATGCCTGAACGGCATAGCTGAAAGCGCGAGGGGGTGTTGGACAGGTGTGGCCAATATGCGGATGCAGCGCACAAAGGAGACAGAGATGAGTGCGCACGAACAGCAGAGCTTTCCGGAAATCCGGGAGTCCGTCCGCAGGCTGTGCGCCGATTTCCCCGGAACCTACTGGCAAGAGCTGGATAGGGACCGGACCTATCCGACGGCCTTTGTAGATACCCTGACCCGCGAGGGTTTTTTGTCGGTCCTTATCCCGGAGGAGTTTGGCGGTTCGGGCTTGGGGCTTGGTGCGGCCACCGCCATTCTTGAGGAAATCCATCGTTCGGGCTGCAACGGGGGCGCGTGCCATGCGCAAATGTATACCATGGGTACGGTGCTGAAACATGGATCGGCAGAACAGAAGGCTGCCTATCTTCCCAAGATTGCGACCGGGGAGTTGCGCCTTCAGGCGTTCGGCGTGACCGAACCGACCAGCGGAACGGACACGACCCGCATCCGCACCTTCGCGCGGCGTGACGGCGACGATTATGTCGTGAATGGACAGAAGATATGGATCAGCCGGGCGGAACATAGCGACCTTATGGTCCTGCTCGTTCGTACAACGCCACGTGAGGAAGTCGCCAAACCATCCGATGGCATTTCGGTGCTGCTCGTCGATATGCAGCAAGCCTTGGGCAATGGCCTGACGATCAGGCCGATCCGCACAATGCTCAATCATGCGACAACGGAATTGTTCTTTGATGATCTTCGCGTTCCCGCCGCCAATCTGATCGGCGAGGAGGGCAAAGGGTTCAAATATATTCTGGACGGAATGAATGCCGAGCGCATCCTGATCGCCAGCGAATGTATCGGGGATGGCCGCTTCTTCATAGATCGCGCGTCGGCCTATGCGACGGAGAGATCGGTGTTCGGCCGGCCGATCGGCCAAAATCAGGGTATCCAGTTTCCTATCGCCCGCGCCTATGTGCAACTGACCGCCGCCGCCGAGATGGTCAACAAGGCGGCCGCCATGTTCGAAGCGGGAATCCCGTGCGGCACGGAGGCCAATATGGCAAAGATGCTGGCGTCTGAGGCAAGCTGGTATGCGGCCGACATGTGCGTTCAGACGCATGGCGGTTTCGGATTTGCCGAGGAATATGATGTGGAACGCAAATTCCGCGAGACCCGGCTGTATCAGGTCGCGCCGATCAGCACGAACCTGATATTGAGTCACGTCGCAACCCATGCGCTGGGTCTGCCCAAGTCCTTCTGATGGGCGCGCTCGACGGCATATTGGTCGTCGCCATCGAACAGGCGGTGGCTGCCCCATTATGTACGCAGCGGTTGCGGGACGCCGGGGCGCGCGTGATAAAGATCGAGCGGGCGGAAGGAGATTTCGCCCGGTCCTATGACCATATTGTGGACGGCGACAGCGCCTATTTCCTCTGGTTGAACCGGGGCAAGGAGTCGATCGTGCTGGATTTCCGGCAGCCGGCGGATGCGGCCCTGTTGCAGGCGATGTTGGCGCGGGCCGACATATTCGTGCAGAATCTGGCACCGGGGGCGGCCGAGCGGGCGGGTTTTGGCTCGGCGCAAATGCGTGAGCGCCATCCCACTCTCATTACCTGCGACATCATGGGGTATGACGCGGATAGCCCGTGGCGGGACAAGAAAGCCTATGACCTTTTGATTCAATGCGAGGCCGGGCTGGCCGCGACCACGGGTACGGCAGAAAGCATGGCGCGCACTGGCGTCTCGGTGGCCGATATTGCAGCGGGACTGAACGCGGCGTCCGCAATCATGGAAGCCTTGTTCGAAAGGACGCGGACGGGCAAGGGGCGGGGCATCAGCGTCGCGTTGTTCGATGCGCTGGCGGAATGGATGACTGTGCCATTGCTGCATTTTGAACATGGCGGAAAAGCGCCCCGCCGCACGGGACTTCATCATCCTTCCATCGCGCCCTATGGCGCCTTCGCTTGCTCGGATGGGCATCAGATTGTTGTCGCTGTGCAGAATGAGCGGGAATGGAGCCGGTTCTGCGCCACCGTGATGGAGCAGCCGGAACTGGCTGACGATGCCCGCTTCACCACCAATGCGAAGCGCGTGGAAAATCGTACGGCGCTGGAGGATAAGGTTGGCGCTGTCCTTTCCGGGATTGCCCGGGAAGAAGCCGTCAATCGTCTGGAGGCGGCGGGCGTCGGTTGGGCCGATGTCAACGAGATTGCCGGCCTTTCGCGCCATCCCGCACTACGGCGGACACTGGCATCAGGGTCGGCCGGGCCGGTCAGCCTGCCGTCCAGTCCGGTCATCCGGGATGAAGGGCGGGAGGCCATGGCCATGCCTGCTCTCGATAGCCATGGCCAAGATATCAGGAAGGAATTCGCGTGATGGACCCGCAATCTTTCATCGGGCGCAGTCAGGTCGATGAGGATATTGCCGACCCAGCACGCTTCGTCCGGCTGGCGGCGACTCTGGATCATGATCAGCCGCCCTGGCTTGAGGGCATGGTGCCGCCGCTTGGCCACTGGCTCTGCTTTCAGCCCGATGCGCGGCATTCGAATGTCGGACCGGATGGGCACCCGATGCGGTCGGACACCGGTCTGTTGCCAAATGTCGACCTTCCCCGCCGGATGTGGGCGGGAAGCCGCGTGGAGTTCCGGCGCGAGATAGTGAAGGGCGCAGCGATCCGCCGGATCTCGACGCTTGTTGCCGCTACGCCCAAGAGCGGGCGGTCCGGCGAAATGCTGTTCGTCACAGTGAGGCATGAGATTGGCGAGCGTGATGGAGAAGCGGCCATCGTCGAGGAGCAGGACATCGTATACCGGGAGGCCGCCGCGCCCGGAGCGCCGCTGGCGCGGCCGGCGGTAGCGGTTGAGGGCGACGATGAGGTTGTGCGGATCGTTGCGCCCGATCCGGTCATGCTGTTTCGCTATTCCGCTCTGACATTCAACAGCCACCGCATCCATTATGATCGCGACTATGCGCGTGATGAGGAGGGCTATCCCGGCCTCGTGGTGCAGGGGCCGTTGATCGCGACGCTGCTGATGGATCATCTTTTGCGGCAGAAGGCGGGGCGGAAAATTGCCCGCTACAGTTTTCGCGCCATGTCGCCGATGTTCGACGGAGAGGAGATGCGCCTTGGCCTTGCCTGTGAGAGCGGGCAGGCCAG
This sequence comes from Sphingobium phenoxybenzoativorans, assembly GCF_001757355.1. GTDB lineage: Bacteria > Pseudomonadota > Alphaproteobacteria > Sphingomonadales > Sphingomonadaceae > Sphingobium > Sphingobium phenoxybenzoativorans. The sequence goes on along the minus strand of NZ_MINO01000007.1, from coordinate 239 downwards.
ATTGCGGGCGATCGGGCCGGTTGGTGTGGCGATGACGGCGCAGGCGGACTTCGCCGCATGAGGCCGCTCTGGCGATCGCTGCTGTTCGTGCCAGCGGATGACGAACAGCGGCTGGTCAAGGTCGCGACGCGCGGAGCCGACGCTGTGATCATCGATCTGGAGGATGCAGTGGCCATCGACCGCAAGGCGGCGGCGCGGCGCTCCGTCATCGGGGCAACCTCCATGATCGCGCAGGCGGG
>NZ_MINO01000006.1 GCF_001757355.1 Sphingobium phenoxybenzoativorans | reverse complement strand
CGGCCTGCGCCGAAGCTGAGGCCGGAGAGGACGCCGCGTACGTCCGGCCGCCAGTGCGGCGCGCCAAGGCCCGTCATGGCCGGGATCAGATAGACGCCGCCATTATCCGGCACGCTTTGGGCCAGCTCCGCCGTTTCCGCGGCCGTGCCGAGCAGGCCGAGGGAATCGCGCAGCCACTGGATCAGGCTGCCCGCCACGAAGATGGAGCCTTCCAGGGCGTAATGCCGTTCTCCCCCCGCCTGCCGGGCGATGGTGGAGAGAAGGCGGTTATCGCTGTCCACCGCCGTCGCGCCGGTCGGCGCGATGACGAACGCGCCGGTGCCGTAGGTCGCCTTCGACTGGCCGGGGATCAGGCAGTTCTGGCCGATGGCGGCGGCCTGCTGATCGCCCGCCAGGCCGCAAATGGGGAGGGGGAGGCCGAAATGGCTGGGGTCGACCGTTCCGAACCGGCCATGGCTGTCCGTGATTTCCGGCAACAGGCGGCGATCCACGCCGAACAGGGCGAGCAGATCATCGTCCCATACGCCCTTGTGAATATCCATCAGGGCCGTGCGGGAGGCGTTGGTGGCGTCGCTGATGTGCAGGCCGCCGGTCAGGCGTTGGATGAGATAGCTTTCCATCGTGCCGACGGCGAGGCGATCTCCCGCATCCCTGAGCGCTGGCCAGTGGTCGAGCGCCCAGCGAATCTTGCTGGCGGAGAAATAGGGGTCGAGCAGCAGGCCGGTGCGGGCGCGCAGCATGGGTTCATGCCCTGCGTCACGCAGGGCGTTGCAGGCGTCCGCGGTGCGCCGGTCCTGCCAGACGATGGCGGGGGCCAGCGGCTGGCCCGTGTTCCTGTCCCAAAAGACGATGGTTTCGCGCTGGTTGGTGATGCCGAGCGCGCGGATTTGCGCCGGGTTTTGCGCCTCGCCGACGACCTGCCGGGCGCAGGCGAGCGTCTTGTCCCAGATTTCGGCGGCGTCCTGTTCGACAAGGCCGGAGGCGGGATAATGCTGGGCGATGCTGGACTGGGCGGTGGAAAGGCAGTTTCCGGCGGGGTCGAACAGCATCGCCCGGGTGGAGGTGGTGCCTTCGTCCAGGACCAGCAGCAGTCCGTCATTCATGGATGTCTTGCCCTTCCGATCCTCAACCTTTGGGGAGGATAGGGTGGTATTGGGCGAAGGCAAAGCCCTTGGAAAAATGCACCATCATCCGTTCGAGACGAACGGGGGTGGGAAATGGCCAGGTGTGGAAGGGCAGTCCTTCGATTTCGCTCAGGATGAACGGGGGGGGCTGTTGGTATGGAAGCTTACCGCACGACCCCGCGATAGGCGATCTGTCCGGTCGCGCCGGGGGAGACCGGGCTGTTCACGGTCCAGCGGACATGGGTGATGTCATCGGCCGTGGCGCGGCGGGTGCCGCCAAAGGGGGTGCGGAGCTGCAGCTTGTCCAGCCGGCCCCAGTTGCGGCCGCCATCCACGGACACCTGCATGTCCTGCCGCGCGGTGTCGATGCGGACCGACTGCGGCACGGGATTGGTGACGGCGAAGCGGCTGACCGGCGCCGGCCCGTCATTGCGATAGCGCAGGACGAACACCAGCCTGTCCCCCTGTCCAAGCTGCCCCGGCGCGGCGAGCACGCGGCGTTCCCCGCCATTCAGGTCGTTGCTGACCTTTTCGACAAAGACATTGGAGGAGAGCGTGACCGGCTGCTGCGCCAGCGCGGCGGCCGGATGGGCCAGCGTGACGAGAGAGGCGGCGAGGATAGTCCAGCGGTGCATATGCCTGTTCCGTTTCCGTTCGGTACGGCAGCACACCTATCGGCCGGTTTCCCAAGATTTGGTTAACGGCCTGTTAGCCATAGCGTGAAATATAGGGAGGACGCTCTTGCCAGCGGCCCCGCGCGGGCGCACAAGGCGCGGGTGCAAAAGGTGAACATTTGGGCGCGAGAATTTTGAACGCAGGGGAAACGGAAGCGACGTGAAGCAGGATAATGGCGGTTGGGATGACCGGCAGGAGATAGACCAGCGGCGCGACCGCCTGCTTGCGGCGCTGGCGCTGTTCATCGGCGTCGGGCTGGCCTTTGCCTTGCCGTTCGTCCTGAAAGCGGGCGCCGAGTTCTTCCTGCCGCTGACCGCCGCACTGGTCATCGCCATCGCCCTGGTGCCGTTCCTGGAATGGATGGAGGGCCGGGGCATGCCCTCGCCGCTGGCGGCGCTGATCGCGCTGATCACCTTCCTGCTGGTGGCGAATACGGCGCTGGTGCTGATCGTCGTGCCGGCGACCGACTGGTTCCGCATCCTGCCGGAGCGCATCCCGCAGATACAGGCGAATCTGGCGCCGGTAATCGACATTTATTCGCAGCTTCAGAAATTCATCGACGAGACGGTGCAGATGCTGGCGTCCGGCCCGGTCGCCGCCGCGCAGACCGCCGCGGTCGATGCGCCCCGGTCCCTGCTGCAGTTCGCCGCGACCTCCGCCCCGTCGGCGATCATCCAGATGTTCTTCGCCCTGCTGGTGATCTATTTCTTCCTGTCCGGTTGGACCTCCCTGCGCAAGCGCACGATCCGGGGGCGGGCGAGCTTCGACGATTCGCTGGCGATCGCCCGCGTCATCCAGAATGTCGTTGATGCGACATCGGCCTATGTGATGACGATCGCCACGATCAATATCAGCCTGGGCCTGTCGGTGGCGCTGGCGCTGTACCTGATCGGCATGCCCTCGCCGCTGATGTGGGGTGGTATCGTCGCCCTGCTGAACTTTGTTCCCTATTTCGGGCCGATCCTGGCGGCGACGCTGCTGGCGCTGGCGGGGCTTATGGTGTTCAACGATGTGTGGGTGGCCCTGCTGCCCGCCGCCGTGCAGGTGGGCTTTCACCTGGTCGAGGCGAATGCGATCACGCCGCTGGTGCTTGGCCGCCGCCTGACGATGAACCCGCTGCTGATTCTCGTGTCCCTGAGCTTCTGGGGATGGGTGTGGGGCACGCCCGGCGCATTGCTCGCCGTGCCGCTGCTGATCATCATCCAGACCGTGCTGGCGGCCGCAGGAAAGCCGGATATCGCCGGTTTCCTGTTCGAGCAGGGCACGCTGACCGCGCCGCACAGGGGCGAACATCAGGATAAAGCGACAAGGCCCGAACAGGACGGTTGACAGTGCCGGTCGCCTCTTATACCTGCGCGCTTCCACACCGAACGCGGGTGTAGCTCAGTTGGTTAGAGCGCCGGCCTGTCACGCCGGAGGTCGCGGGTTCAAGTCCCGTCACTCGCGCCATTTCCCGGCCTGATCGCCGCCAGAAGCCGATCAAAATACGGGATTTATCTCACAGATTTGATGAAGATGCCGCGCAGGCCCTGATGGCGTGGACGCGCTGACCCATGCGCCGCATTCCGCGCGGCGGCCGCGACCGATGTCAGAGTTGGGTGAAGATGTAGCCCAGGCCGCCGACCGCGCCCAGACCGGCAAGAATGAATATGATGGCCTCTCCCGCCCCGCCGGTGCTTGCCCGCGCCGGGCTGGGCACTGGCTTATTGCCTTTGATCGGGGGACGGCGGGTAACGAACATCTGCATCCTCGCTAAAAGCGGTCTGTTTATCGTTAACCTTTATCATGAACGATTGGGAAAGCAAAAGATTTGCGCTGCAGGACGGGGCGCATCGCCGCGGCGATCAGGTCAGGGCCGCCAGCGGCCGGTTTCCATCCAGGACAGCAGTGGCTTGAGCGGCAATATCCAGACTATGCCCGCTATGATGTAGATGACCGCCTGCAGCAGCGCGTGCAACTGGCCGATCCAGGGGGAGAGGCTGCCGATGATCACGGCCCATAGCGTGATGAGCAGCAGGATGAGGAACATGCCGGCGGGCTTGCGCCAGCTTGGTTGCGGCCCGGAGGAATGTGGTCCGCTGGTCATGCCGTCACTTCCTCGATAAATTCGACTTCGGTCAATATCGCCTGCAGCGGCAGATCCCAGACATCGGCTGGAACTTCCTCATATTCCTGGATCGACCAGGCGATGCCGATCCGCAGCGCCTCCGGGTGACGGGCGAAGGCCCGGTCATAATAGCCGCCGCCCTGGCCCAGCCGATTCATCCGCCGGTCAAAGCCGAGCAGCGGGGCGATGATCGCATCCGGCGCGACCGGGCCGATTCCCGGTTCCGGGTGGCTGGTGCCGAAGGGGCCGGGATAAAGCTGATCCTCCTTGCGCCAGCGCAGAAACTCCATGCCGCCCAGCCTGTCGATCACGCGCGGGAGGCACAATGTCTTGCCCATGTCCGTCAACGCCGCAGCAAGACGCAGCACCGGGGCCTCATCGTCCAGCGGGACATAGAGGGCCACGGTCTCTGCATCCGCGATCATGCGGGCGAAGGGGGAGGGAAGCGCCTTGAACGCCAGCCGGTGCGCCAGCGGATCGAGCGAAGCGACGAAATTGCGCCGCCTTTGCCGCGCTATGTCCCGCAATGCCTGCTTGTCGGTCAAGATAATGGCTCTCGCGATCGGTCTGGAGCCGGGAAGGGTGACGGGACCACCTCGGCCGTTTGCTGGAAGATCCTCTGACGCCTCAACGTCAGGTGGGGACCATGTAAGTCGGACCAGGGTCCGGTCAGGGACAGCCCCCGTGGATTTGATATCGCCTCAGGGATGTTCGCAAAAGCTCGTACCAGGCAGTACCCGCCATCGCCAATCTAGGACGCCGCAGCCTCCGGCACAAGCCTTTGCGCCAATGCCTCCAGCCTTTCAGCGAGAGATTCCATCGCCCTGGCCGCCGGTTCGTCATTGGACGGGGCGGGGGACGGTGTGGGCGCGGGCGCGGCGGAGCCGCCCCGGCGCAGTTCCTCAAGCTCATCCGCCAGGAAGATCGCGGCGAACAGCAATTGGCGGACCTCGGTAAGGCCCGGCGCGGCCTTTGCCGCCTGTGCGACCTTCACATCCACAAGCGCGGCGAGGCGCTCCAGATGGGCTTCGTCGCCATCGCGGCAATACATGGCGTAACGGCGGCCGCCCACGCCGATCTCGACATCAGCCACGGGCCTTCAACTCCGCGATCAGGGAATCCAGGGATTTGAGCGCCTCGACCGCGCGGGCGCGGCTGTCGTCGTTCATCGCCTTCGGCGTGGGAGCCTGGGCCGGGGACACGTCCGGCGCGCGCGGCGCGGCGGCAAACGCCTCCAGCCTGCCAAGAACAGCGTCCATCCTTGCGATGGCATCGGTCAGTCGGTCACTCGCCATTAACCATGCATAGCAGGAAGTTCCGGCGATGCAAAAGGCGGCGATATGAGGAATTTTCCAGCGTTCAGCGAAATTGATAGGTCAGCTTCACGCCCACATGCTCGTCAAAGCTCTTGCCCGCGCGATTGCGGTTGAAGATCAGCTCCTTCGCGATCGGATTAAGCTGCATTTCATGCGGATTTATCTCCGCCCGGCAATTGTCGATATGCCGGTCGCACAGCGCCAGCGCGCCGCGCCGGGTCGGTTCGGCGGCATTCTTGCCCTGACGGATATAGCCCATGCGCGCGCTGAGATGCGAGGGCGTGCGGCCCATGTCGACGTCGCCGGCATATAGTTCGACGGTGCGTTTGAGGCGTTCCGCCTCGAACCCGTCGGGAAGCGCCTCGACCCGGTCGCTGTCGCAACCGGACGCCGGACAGGATGACGACGCCTGAAGCATGGTCGCGCTGGCCGCCATGCGGAAGGAGGAGGGGGGTGTGGGCGAGATTTTGACGATCTGCGGCTTCTGCGCATATCCCGGAGCGGCCGGAAGCGGCGTGGCGCTGAGATTGCCGGCCGAAACGGCGGAGCGGTCGGCGGACCGGATGGCTGACAGGGCCGATGGCTTGGCCGCGCGGGCGAAGGAGGCCGACCCGGTTTCGGCGGCCAGAGGCGCGCAGAATGCGGCAAGCGGCATCACCGCCCATGTCGTCATGCTTTTCCGGCCCAACGCGAACACCTCACTCTGCCGGCCGCAGGGGAAATCCATCGTCCGGCGGCTTGCCCGCTACGGGCGGGGCAGGTCATGCGCATGACAATCGGATGTCATTTCCGTGAATCCTGGCGAATTTGAGATGGGTCGCCCGATGTGATGCCAGAGCGGCGCGGTATGCCGCCGCGCGCCGCGAAGGAACGCAAAAGGCCGGATTCCCGCCCCTGCGGGAAGGGCGGGCGGCGGGCGGCGGGTTGTCGGGAGGGCGCGCCTGCTTTCCGGACCCGCCCCGCTATGGTTGACGCATCTGCCTTCTGGCGACAAAGGAGTGCCGATTTATCGACTCGCCCGCCCGGCTATCCAGCCGGACCGCTATTCAGGGAAGCCCGCCGGCGCATGACCGTATCCGAAAAGACTCTCGCCAACGCCATTCGCGCGCTGTCGATGGACGCCGTTCAGGCCGCAAACAGCGGCCATCCCGGCATGCCGATGGGCATGGCCGATGTCGCCACCGTTCTGTTCCGCGAGTATCTGAAGTTCGACCCCGCGCAGCCGAAATGGGCCGACCGCGACCGGTTCATCCTGTCCGCCGGGCATGGATCGATGCTGATCTACAGCCTTCTCCACCTGACCGGCTATGCCCGGCCGACGATGGAGGACATCCGCAATTTCCGTCAATTGGGTTCGCCCTGCGCCGGGCATCCGGAGAATTTCGAGCTGGCGGGAGTCGAGACCACCACTGGTCCGCTGGGGCAGGGGCTGGCGATGGCCGTGGGCATGGCGATTGCCGAGCGGCACCTGAACGCGACCTTCGGCGATGGCATCGTCGATCACCGGACCTGGGTGGTCGCGGGCGACGGATGCCTGATGGAAGGCATCAACCATGAAGCGATCGGCCTGGCCGGACATCTGGGCCTGGGCCGCCTGATCGTCCTGTGGGACGATAACAAGATCACCATCGATGGCGCGGTCAGCCTGTCGAGCAGCGAGGACATACCGGCCCGCTACGAGGCGACGGGCTGGCATGTCGTGTCCTGCGACGGGCATGATCCCGACGACATCCGCCGCGCGATCGACGCCGCCATTGTCGATCCGCGCCCCTCGCTGGTCCAGTGCGCGACGAAGATCGGTTATGGCGCGCCGAACAAGGCGGGCACGTCCGGCGTTCATGGGTCTGCGCTGGGTGATGCAGAAGTCGCCGCCGCGCGCGAATTTCTGGGCTGGGACGCCGCGCCTTTCGTCATTCCCGACGATGTGGCGGCCGAGTGGAAGAAGGCGGGAGAACGCGGTGCGACAGCTCGCACGGCGTGGGAAAATCTCCTCGCAAGCCACGCGCAAAAGGACGAATTTCTCCGTCGCATGGCGGGCGAACTGCCGGCCGATGACGGCACGGCGGGGCATATCGCCAGCCTGATCGCCAGCCCGCAGAAGATCGCGACCCGCAAGGCGAGCGAGATCGCGCTGGAGGCAATCAACGCCGCCGTGCCCGACACGCTGGGCGGATCGGCCGACCTGACGGGATCGAACAACACCAAGACCAAGACCACCGGGCCGCTTTCCAAGGACGATTATTCCGGACGCTATATCTATTATGGCATCCGCGAGTTCGGCATGGCTGCCGCGATGAACGGCATGGCGCTGCATGGCGGCGTGATCCCCTATGGCGGCACCTTCCTGGTCTTTTCCGACTATTGCCGGGCGGCCATCCGCCTGTCCGCGCTCCAGAAGGCGCGGGTCGTCTATGTGATGACGCATGACAGCATCGGCCTGGGCGAAGATGGTCCGACCCATCAGCCGGTCGAGCATGTCATGAGCCTGCGCATGATGCCGAACGTCGATGTCTATCGCCCCGCCGATGCGGTGGAGACGGCGGAATGCTGGGCGCTGGCGCTGGCCGACGCCGATGGTCCCGCCGTGCTGGCGCTGACCCGGCAGAACCTGCCGCAGCTTCGCACCGAAGCCTCCGCCGACAATCTGTGCGCCAAGGGCGCATACCGCCTGCGCGCCGCAAAGGCCGCGCGCAAGGTCGTGCTGCTCGCCACGGGATCAGAGGTCGAGATCGCCGTCCAGACCGCCGATCTGCTGGAAGAACAAGGCATTGGCGCGGACGTGGTGTCGATGCCGAGCTGGTCCCATTTTGATGCACAGGATGATGGTTACCGCGCTGGCCTGTTGCCTGACGATACGCTTAAGGCGTCCATCGAGGCGGGGGTCACCTTCGGCTGGGATCGCTATACCGGCCGGGACGGCCTGCGCTTTGGCATCGACAGCTTCGGGGCGTCCGCCCCGGCGGAAGTGCTTTACGACCATTTCGGCCTGACAGCAGGCAAGATCGCGCCGCAGATCATCGCGGCTCTCAAGGGCTAATCAAGGAGGCTAGTGCAGTGGCAACGAAGGTAGCAATCAACGGTTTCGGACGCATCGGCCGCCTGGTGGCGCGCGCCATCCTGACCCGCACCGATCACGACCTGGAACTGGTCGCGATCAACGATCTGGGCGACACCAAGTCGAACGCCCTGCTGTTCAAGCGCGATTCCGTGCACGGCAACTGGGCCGGCGACGTGTCGGTTGACGGCGATTTCCTGGTCGTCGACGGCAAGAAGATCAAGGTGACCGCAGAGCGCGATCCCGCGAACCTGCCGCACAAGGACCTGGGCGTGGATATCGCCCTGGAGTGCACCGGCATCTTCACCGACAAGGCGAAGGCCAGCGCGCACCTGACCGCCGGCGCAAAGCGCGTCGTCATCTCCGCCCCTGGCACCAATGTCGACAAGACCATCGTGTTCGGCGTCAACCACGACAAGCTGACCGCTGACGACATCGTGATTTCCAACGCAAGCTGCACCACCAACTGCCTGGCGCCGCTCGCCAAGGTGCTGAACGATGCGCTCGGCATCGAGAGCGGCTTCATGACCACGATCCACAGCTACACCAACGACCAGAACACGCTGGATCAGCTTCACAAGGACATGCGCCGCGCCCGCGCCGCCGCCGTCTCGATGATCCCGACCTCCACCGGCGCAGCCCGCGCCGTGGGCGAGGTTCTGCCCGAGCTGAAGGGCAAGCTGGACGGCTCGTCGGTCCGCGTGCCGACGCCGAACGTCTCGGTCGTGGACCTGAAGTTCATCGCCAAGAAGGACACCACCGTCGCCGAGGTCAACGACCTGCTGAAGGCTGCGTCGGAAGCCGGCCCCCTGAAGGGCGTTCTGGGCTATTCGGACGAGCCGCTGGTGTCGATCGACTATAATGGCGATCCGCGCAGCTCCACCGTCGACAGCCTGGAGACGGCGGTCGTGGACGGCAAGCTGGTGCGCGTGCTGAGCTGGTACGACAATGAGTGGGGCTTCTCCAACCGGATGATCGACACCACCGGGATCGTGGCGAAGTTCCTGTAAGATTCGTTCGACACGAAGCAAAAACACACGTTCGTCCTGAGTAGCCGCTGAGCTTGTCGAAGCGGCGTATCGAAGGAGTTGGGCTTGGCGCGGACCCTTCGATACGGGCCTTCGACTTCGCTCAGTCCCTACTCAGGGCGAACGGATTCTGGTTAGCGAGTGGAAAGTGACATGACCAAGCCGTTCAAGACACTCGACGATATGGGCGACATCGCCGGCAAGGCGGTGCTGGTCCGTGAGGACCTGAACGTGCCGATGAAGGACGGGTCGGTCACTGACGACAACCGCCTGCGCGCAGCGATGCCGACCATCCTGGAACTGGCCGATCGCGGCGCGAAGGTGCTGATCCTTGCGCATTTCGGCCGTCCCAAGGGGCAGAAAAGCCCGGACATGTCGCTTTCCCTCGTCACCCGCGCGCTGACCCATGTGCTGGGCCGCGACGTGCAGTTCATTCCCGATTGCCAGGGGCAGGCGGCGGCGGACGGCATCGCCGTGATGCGCGGCGGCGACATCGCCATCCTGGAGAATACCCGTTTCCATGCGGGCGAGGAGAAGAATGATCCGGCGCTGGTCGACGCCATGGCCGCGCTCGCCGACTTCTACGTCAACGACGCTTTCTCCGCCGCGCACCGCGCCCATGCCTCGACCGAGGGGCTGGCGCACAAGCTGCCCGCCTTTGCCGGGCGGTCGATGGAGAAGGAGCTTGATGCGCTGCAGGCTGCGCTGGGCGAGCCGGTGAAGCCGGTCGCCGCTGTCGTCGGCGGGGCGAAGGTGTCCAGCAAGCTGGACGTGCTCAACAACCTCGTCACCAAGGTCGATCACCTGATCATCGGCGGCGGCATGGCGAACACCTTCCTGGCCGCGCGCGGCGTGGATGTCGGCAAGTCGCTGTGCGAGCATGACCTGGCCGAGACTGCCGAGAAGATCATGGATACGGCCGAGAAATCCGGCTGCATCATCCATCTGCCCTATGATGTGGTGGTCGCGAAGGAATTTGCCGCCAATCCGCCATCGGTGCGGACCTGCAATGTGCATGAGGTCGCCACCGACGAGATGATCCTGGACGTCGGCCCCGCCGCCGTCGAAGCGCTGGGCGATGCGCTCAAGACCTGCCGCACGCTGGTATGGAATGGCCCGCTGGGCGCGTTCGAGATGGCGCCGTTCGACACCGCGACGGTGGCGCTGGCCAAGACCGCCGCCGCGCTGACGCGGGACGGATCGCTGACATCGGTCGCCGGTGGCGGCGACACGGTGGCCGCGCTCAACCATGCGGGCGTCGCCGCCGATTTCAGCTTCGTGTCGACCGCAGGCGGCGCTTTCCTGGAATGGATGGAGGGCAAGGACCTCCCCGGCGTCAAGGCGCTGATGCACTGACAGGCAATTGGCGGGCGTGGGAGGCGGGCAATGCGTAAGTGCCTGCTTTTCCATGCTGCGCCGCGCCGTGCCGGGGATGCGGCCAAAGCGGGCATTATGTCCCGTTTTGATCTTTTGCGCCGCAGCACGGGCGTTGCCGCCCAATGGCTATGCCGCTATCAAACCCCCAGACCGGGGCCAGAGGGCGGGAACCTATAGTCCTTCACCTTATTCATCGCCGCCAGAGGGGCGGCCAACCAAGCAAGGGTATGTGCAGATGCTCGATCAAGAGATGACCAAGAAGATTGCGGACGGGAACGGCTTCATCGCCGCGCTCGACCAGAGCGGCGGTTCGACGCCCAAGGCGCTGAAGGGCTATGGCATCGAGGAAGGCGCCTGGTCGAATGACGAGGAAATGTTCGGCCTGATCCACGGCATGCGCAGCCGCGTCATCACCGCGCCCTGCTTCACCGGCGACAAGGTTATCGGCGCGATCCTGTTCGAGCGCACGATGGACGGCGAAGTCGATGGCAAGCCGACCCCGCAGGCGCTGATCGAGCGCGGCGTCGTGCCCTTCATCAAGATCGACAAGGGTCTTGAGGACGAAGCCAATGGCGTGCAGCTTATGAAGCCGATGCCGGAGCTGGACGCGCTGCTCGCCCGTTCCAAGGCTTTGGGCGTGTTCGGCACCAAGGAGCGCTCGGTCATCAACCTGGCCAACCGCGAAGGCATCGCCGCCGTGGTGAAGCAGCAGTTCGAAGTCGGCAAGCAGGTGGTTGCGGGCGGCCTGATGCCGATCATCGAGCCGGAAGTGAACATCAAGAGCCCAGAGCGCGCCGAAGCCGACCAGATCCTGCTGGAGGAAATCCTGAAGGAACTGGACGCGCTGACCGGCGACGCCCAGGTGATGTTGAAGCTGTCGCTGCCGACCAAGCCGGGCCTGTTCGATCCGTTGGTCGACCACCCCCGCGTGCTGCGCGTCGTGGCGCTGTCGGGCGGTTTCGCCCGCCCCGAAGCCTGTGTCGAGCTGGCCAAGAATCGCGGCATCATCGCCAGCTTCAGCCGCGCTCTGCTCAACGATCTGCGTCACCAGATGAGCGACGACGAGTTCGAAGCTTCTCTGGGCGGCGCGATCAACGAGATCCACGGCGCTTCGACCAAGAAGACGGTCGACGCCTGAGCCGGTGACGACAATCCTATGAAAGAGGGCAGCCGGGCGCTGGCGGGCATCTATATGGTGCTCGCGGCGCTCGGCGCTCTTTTGCCGCTGGCGGCTTTCCTGCCGTGGCTGGCGATTGAGGGGATCAACATTCCCCGGTTTATCGCCGCTCTCTTTGCAAATCCGGTCAGCAGCTTTTTCGCGCTGGACGTGATTGTGTCGGCCGCGGTGCTGACGCTGTTCATCATCGCGCAGGGAAAGCGGGACGGGGTGAGGCCGCTCTGGCTGCCCATCGCCGGGACTTTCCTTGTCGGCGTGAGTTTCGGCCTGCCTTTGTTCCTGGCGCTGCGGGAGGTTGCGCTGCTCAGGCGGTGAGGGGACTGGTTCGCGGTTCCGCTCTACAGTAAGGGCGAGGCATGACCGACTTTACCGATGACGAACTGGCCCTCGACCCCGATTTCGCCGCGCAGTTTGGCGAGCCGGGCTTTCGCCCCGCCTGCCAGCTTTACCTGATCTCTCCGCCCGTCATCGACGAGGGTTTTGGCGATACCCTGGCCGCCGCGCTGGATGCGGGGCGCGTGGCGGCTTTCCAGTTGCGGCTGAAGGGGATCGACGATCATGCCATCGCCCGGCTGGCCGAGCCGCTGCAGAAGATATGCGCTGAGCGGGAGGTCGCCTTCATCATCAATGACAGCATGGGCCTGGCCAAGCGGCTGGGCGCGGACGGCGTGCATCTGGGGCAGGGCGATGGCGACCCGCGCGAGGCGCGCAAGCTGCTGGGGCCGAAAGCGCAGATCGGCGTCACCTGTCACGACAGCCGCCATCTGGCGATGGAGGCGGGAGAGGCTGGCGCGGACTATGTCGCGTTCGGGGCCTTCTATCCGACCACGACCAAGGAGACGACCCATCGCGCCGACCCGTCCCTGCTGGGATGGTGGACGACGGTGTTCGAGATACCCTGCGTGGCGATCGGCGGGATTACGGCGGAGAATGCCCGGCCGCTGGTGGAGGCGGGGGCGGACTTCCTTGCGGTGAGTAGTGCGGTGTGGGGGAATCCGGACGGCGCGGCGGCAGGGGTGGCGGCGTTTGGAGCGGTGTTGGGGTAGGTGGTGGCTATTCGCACGGTCTGGAGGCGACCATTGTCGGCCTCTTACTCTCCGTTCGCCCTGAGCTTGTCGAAGCCCTGTCCTTCTTGAAGGAAAGGACAGGGCTTCGACAAGCTCAGGGCGAACGGACCAGGGAGGAGCAGTCAGTCCCCTAACCACCCTTTGTCGTCGTCCTCGACCTGATCCGGGACCCCGCTGTTCTTCTGGTTCGATAATGAAGCGGGACCCCGGGTCGAGCCCGGGGTGACGATGATGGGGAATGACGGATTGGGAATAGCTATATACCGGCTCCCCCAACCTTTCCGTCATGCCAGCGCAGGCTGGCATCTCAGTAGAGGTCGCGCTGCTGGGCCTGAGACCCCAGCCTGCGCTGGGGTGACGGTTTTTTGGAAAGCCCGCTCCCCGCAACCCCCTCCACGCCCCTTGCCCAAATCGCTGCATGACTGTAGAGGCCGCCACCGGCTCTTTCCAAAATCTGTATAGCGAGAAACGCGATGGCGAAGATCAGCGGCGTCGAAATCCGGCCCGGCAACAATATCGAATATGAAGGCGGCCTATGGCGCGCCGTGAAGATCCAGCACACCCAGCCCGGCAAGGGCGGCGCCTATATGCAGGTGGAGCTGAAGAACCTGATCGACGGCCGCAAGAACAACGTCCGTTTCCGCTCCGCAGAGAGCGTCGAGCGCATCCGCCTCGACACCAAGGATTTCCAGTATCTCTATGCCGAGGGCGACATGCTCGTCTTCATGGACCAGGAAACCTATGAGCAGATCAATCTTTCGACCGACCTGATCGGCGACGCCGCCGAATTTCTGCAGGACGGCATGGAAGTGACTCTGGAAATGTATGAGGAGCGGCCGATTTCCGTGCAGCTTCCCGACACGATCGAGGCGACTGTCGTCGAGGCCGACGCCGTGGTGAAGGGGCAGACCGCCTCCGCATCCTACAAGCCCGCAATCCTGGACAATGGCGTGCGCGTCATGGTGCCGCCGCATATCGTCAGCGGCACGCGGATCGTGGTCGACGTCTATGCCCGCGAATATGTGAAGCGGGCGGATTGAGCCGTTAAGTTCCCCTTCCACTTATGGGAGGGGTTAGGGGAGGGCGTGTCCGGACCTCTCCTTTACAGACCCTCCCCCGACCCCTCCCGCAAGCGGGAGGGGGGATAAAAGTGAGAGGGTAATTAGGAAGCAATATGGTATCCCACTCAGGTCTTCTCACCGTCATGGAGCGCGCCGCGCGCAAGGCGGCGCCGCGTTTGCGCCGCGACTTCGGCGAGGTCGAGCATCTGCAGGTGTCGCGCAAGGGGCCGGCCGACTTCGTGTCGATGGCCGACAAGCGGGCCGAGCAGACGCTGGTCGAGGAGTTGCAGAAGGCCCGGCCGGACTGGGGCTTTCTGCTGGAGGAAGGCGGGGAGATTCCCGGCGACCCCAACAAGCCGCGCTGGATCATCGATCCGCTGGACGGCACCACCAACTTTCTCCACGGCATCCCGCATTTCGCGATGTCGATCGCGGTCGAGGAGCCGCTTTACGGCGGCAAGAAGGAAATCACGACCGGCCTGATCTATCAGCCGATTACGGACGAGAGCTATTGGGCGGAAAAGAATCGCGGCGCATGGCGGCATGACCAGCGGTTGCGCGTGTCGGCCCGCCGCGATCTGGCCGATTCCCTGATCGCCACCGGCATTCCCTTTTTCGGACATGGCGACATGGCGCAATGGACCCGGATATTCGGCGCGGTGGCGCCTTCGGTCGCGGGCATCCGGCGTTTCGGGTCGGCCGCGCTCGACCTCGCCCATGTCGCGGCGGGGCGGTATGACGGCTTCTGGGAAAGCGGCCTGCAGCCCTGGGACGTGGCCGCCGGCATATTGCTGGTCCGCGAAGCAGGCGGATTCGTTACGGATTTCCGGGGCGGCGACCAGCCGGTCGAACGCCGCGAAGTGATTGCCGGCAACGATGCGATCCACAGCAAGTTGCACAAATTGGTGGCGGGCGCGCTGCGCTGAGCGGGATCGTGTCTTAGCCGCTGAAAAGCCCGCTTTTTGCGAATCATTCTCATGCCTTCGGCCCCTTGCTTCGCAGATGCAGCAGTCCTAAAGCCGCCCCATCAAAGCCAATTTCCGCCAAGGGGATTCCGTTGGTCGATCTCGCCCAATATCTGCCGATCCTGCTATTCCTTGCAGTCGCCCTCGGCCTGTCCAGCGCATTCGTGTTCCTGCCGATGGCGGTTGGCCGCCTGACCGGCGCGCACAAGCCCGATGTGGCCAAGCTGAGCGAATATGAATGCGGCTTCCCGGCTTTTGAAGAGCCGCGCAGCCAGTTCGACGTGCGTTTCTACCTCGTCGCCATACTTTTCATCATTTTCGACCTGGAAGCGGCGTTCCTGTTTCCCTGGGCCGTCAGCCTTGACCAGATCGGCTGGGCCGGATGGGCGACCATGATGATCTTCATCTTCGAGCTGGTGCTCGGCCTTGTCTATGCGTGGAAGAAGGGAGCGCTCGATTGGGAGTAGAACTCAACCCGGCCGCCCCGGCTCCGGGGACGCAGCCCAACATCGATTTCTTCAACGACCTCAACAGTGAGGTCAGCGACAAGGGATTCCTGGTCACCTCCACCGAGGAGCTGTTCCAGTGGGCGCGCACCGGATCGCTCTGGTGGATGACGTTCGGCCTTGCTTGTTGCGCAGTCGAAATGATTCATGTAAATATGCCCCGGTACGATATGGAGCGCTTCGGGGCCGCACCGCGCGCAAGTCCACGCCAAAGCGACGTGATGATCGTGGCGGGGACGCTTTGTAACAAGATGGCGCCTGCGCTTCGCAAGGTCTATGACCAGATGTCGGAGCCGAAATACGTCATCTCCATGGGTAGCTGCGCCAATGGCGGCGGCTATTATCACTATAGCTACAGCGTCGTGCGCGGATGCGACCGGATCGTGCCGGTGGACATCTATGTGCCTGGCTGTCCGCCGACCGCCGAAGCGCTGCTGTATGGCGTGATGCAGCTTCAGCGGAAGATCCGCCGCATCGGGACGATCGAGCGGTGAGCGTGGTGAATCGATATTTTCCGTTCGCCCTGAGCGAAGTCGAAGGGTCACGCCGCGTGGAGCGAGGCGCCTCACTGCGTTCGGCAGAGGGCTTCGACAAGCTCAGCCTGAACGGGGGTTGGGAATAATGGGTCATCCTGCTCCGAAAATTGCGGTCATTGACGGGATCGCGGACGAGATTGCGGGCGTGCTTGGCGCGTCGCTGATCGAGACTGTGGACCATGCTGATGAACTGAGCTTCACCGTTGCGCGCGACGAACTGGTCGCGGCGATGACGGCGCTGCGCGACAAGGCGCAGTATCAGCAACTTATGGAAGTGGCTGGCGTCGATTATCCCGAACGGCCGGACCGGTTCGAGGTCTGCTACCATCTGCTCAGCGTGACGCGGAACCACCGCATTCGCGTGAAGGTGTCAACCGACGAGGATACGCCCGTTCCCTCCGTCACCGGCATCTGGCCGGTCGCGGGCTGGCTGGAGCGCGAAGTGTTCGACATGTACGGCGTTGTCTTTTCCGGCAATACCGACCTGCGCCGTATCCTGACCGACTATGGCTTCAAGGGGCATCCGCAGCGCAAGGACTTTCCGCTGACCGGCTATGTCGAGCTACGCTATTCCGAGGAGGATAAGCGCGTCGTCTATGAGCCGGTGCGTCTGGCCCAGGATTTCCGCAGCTTCGACTTCATGAGCCCTTGGGAAGGCGCGCAATATGTGCTGCCCGGCGACGAGAAGGCTGCACAGGCGCCCGGCGCGCCTTCGCCCGCTCCCGCGCCTCCGCCGCCGCCCGCACCGCCCAAGGGCGAGCCCGCCGCGCCCAAGCCCAAAGTGACGGAGAAGCCATCCGATACCGGCGCGGGCGAGCCGGCGAATAGCGAGGCGGCGAAAAAGTCCGCGCGCGCGCCGCGCAAGCCGAAGGCGGAAACCGCGACGGGCGAGGGGGCTGCTGTTCCTGAAAAACCGAAGCGGACGCGCAAGCCCAAGACGGAGGGCGGGGCATGACCTGTTCTTTCTTTTTCGTCATTCCCGCGCAGGCGGGAACCCCGCTTTTCTTCCGTTCCGCGCCAGAAGGCAGCGGGATCCCCGCCTTCGCGGGGATGACGAGGGGAGTGGCCGATCATGGCTGATTATCTCGAAGAACTGGCGCACAAGACGGACGATGCCGATCCGTCCTATGGCGACACCCAGATTCAGAATTACACCATCAATTTCGGTCCGCAGCATCCGGCGGCTCATGGCGTGTTGCGCCTGGTCATGGAGCTGGACGGCGAGATTGTGGAACGGTGCGACCCGCATGTCGGGCTGCTGCATCGCGGCACCGAGAAGCTGATCGAATATAAGACCTATCTGCAGGCGCTGCCCTATTTCGACCGGCTGGATTATTGCTCGCCGCTCGGCATGGAGCATAGCTATGTGCTGGCGATCGAGAAGCTGCTGAACCTGGAAGTGCCGCTGCGCGCGCAATATCTGCGCGTGTTCTTCGCGGAGCTGACGCGCATCTGCAATCACATGCTGAACCTGGGGTCGCACGTGATGGACGTGGGCGCGATGACGCCGAACCTGTGGCTGTTCGAGATTCGCGAGGATTGCCTCAACTTCTTCGAGCGGGCTTCGGGCGCGCGCATGCATTCGGCCTATTACCGGCCGGGCGGCGTGCATCAGGATGTGCCGCTGAAGCTCTTGACCGACATCGCCGACTGGCTCGACACGCGATTGCCGCGCATGTTCGAGGATGCGATGAGCCTGGTCGTCGACAACCGCATCTTCAAGCAGCGGAATGTCGACATCGCCGTGGTGAGCAAGGAGGATGCGCTGAAATGGGGCTTCTCCGGCCCGATGATCCGCGGTTCCGGCATCCCCTGGGACATCCGCAAGGCGCAGCCCTATGATGTCTATGACCGGATGGAATTCGACGTGCCGGTCGGCACCAATTATGACTGCTATGACCGGTTCATGGTGCGCGTGGAGGAGGTCCGCCAGTCCGCGCGGATCATGAAGCAGTGCCTCAACGAAATGCCGGAAGGGCCGATCGCCAGCTTCGACCGCAAGGTGGTGCCGCCCAAGCGCGGCGAGATGAAGCGCTCGATGGAGGCGCTGATCCACCACTTCAAGCTCTATACCGAGGGCTTCCACGTGCCCGCGGGCGAGGTTTATGTCGCGACGGAAAGCCCCAAGGGCGAGTTCGGCGTCTATCTGGTCAGCGACGGGTCCAACAAGCCGTACCGCTGCAAGATCCGCCCGACGGCCTTCTCGCACCTTCAGGCGATGGACTTCATGATGAAGGGCCATATGCTCGCGGATACGACCGCCGTGCTGGGCGCGATGGACATCGTGTTCGGGGAGTGTGACCGGTGAGAATGAGGGCAATACTCCTTACCTGTTGCGCGCTGATTCAAGCCTCCGTGGTTGATGCGCAAGCAGTGCGAGTGCCGCCTGTAATGCAACCTTTGAATAAAGCTGCCGTCGATAAATTTGTGAACTTAATCACGAATGGATCAGGCAAAGATATCAAGATGGCCGTTAATTCTGACGTGCAGGTGGGAATTGTTCATCGAAATCCATCTACGCGAGCAGAAGTCGTAGAGCTGTCGAGTAAAGGAAGCGATGTTCTTGTTTCTCAACTCCACATGTTGAAGAAAAAGATTAACAGCCCGAGCTCATACTCCTGCTCTTATGAACAGTATTTTGCTTCTTGCCGATCGAAGATTGCCAAAGGAAAAGGCGCCGCAATAATTAGTCTGGCGACAGATCAGCGTGGCGTATCTTTCGTGCGGATCAGTTATGCGACGTTTGATGAAATGTATAAAGCTTATGTGGGTAAATAATGGCTGACGCACCCCATATCCCCGACGAAACCGAAACCCGCGCACGCTGGGGCGATTTCGAGTGGACTCCGGCCAACGCCAAGAAGGTCAAGGAAATCATTGGCCGCTATCCTCCGGGACGGCAGCAGTCGGCGGTGATGCCGCTGCTCGACTTGGCGCAACGGCAGGTCGGCGCGGAGACGCATACGCAGGGGTGGCTGCCCGTGCCGGTGATGGAATATATCGGCCGTCAGCTCGATATGCCCTATATGCGCGTCTATGAGGTCGCGACCTTCTACACCATGTATAATCTCGCGCCCGTTGGCCGCTATCATGTGCAGGTGTGCGGCACGACGCCGTGCATGCTGCGCGGGTCGGACGATGTGCTGGCGGCGTGCAAGAACCGGGGTCTCGTCAAGGGCGCTACGACGCCGGACGGCCTGTTCACGCTGACCGAGGTCGAATGTCTGGGCGCGTGCGCCAACGCGCCGATGGTCCAGATCAACGACGATAATTATGAAGACCTGACCTATGACAGCATGAGCGCGATCCTGGAGACGCTTGCCAATGGCGGGCAGCCCAAGATCGGCCCGCAGATCGATCGGCAGACAAGCGCGCCCGAGGGCGGACCGACGACGCTGAAAGAGATGGTGTCGGAGAATCATGATTATCGGGGGGAATGGGCGTGAGGCGCTCTACCTTCGTCATTCTTGCGAAGGCAGGAATCCCGCTTCTTCTCAGCCGCAGTGAAAACAGCGGGACCCCTGCCTGCGCAGGGGTGACGGGGAAATGGGGCATCGCCGCATGAGCGCCCTTATCGCCATCATCCTGGGCGTCATTGTCTTTGTCATCGCGCTGAAGGTTATTGGCGCGGTGATCGGTCTCGTCATCGGCCTTGCGCTGGCCGTTGGCGCTTATTTCATCGCTGAAAAACTCATCGGAAAGGGCCGGTAATGGCCGACACTGCCGCACCCCCTGCGCCGCCCCCCTTTGTGGGACCGCTGGCCGACAAGGACCGCATCTTCACCAACGTCCACGGCTTCCAGGACTGGGGCATCGACGCGGCGATGAAGCGCGGCGACTGGGACAATACGAAGAAGCTGCTGGAGATCGGCCAGGACGCGATCATCGAGAAGATCAAGGCGTCCGGCCTGCGCGGGCGCGGCGGCGCAGGCTTCCCGACCGGGATGAAGTGGAGCTTCATGCCCAAGGAAAGCAAGGATGGCCGCCCCAGCTTCCTGGTTATCAACGCCGACGAATCCGAGCCGGGATCGTGCAAGGACCGCGAAATCATCCGCCACGATCCGCACAAGCTGATCGAGGGCGCGCTCGTCGCGGGCTTCGCGATGCGCGCGCGGGCGGCGTACATCTATATTCGCGGCGAGTTCATCTATGAGGCGAAGGTGCTCTTCGCCGCCGTTGAGCAGGCCTATGAGAAGGGCTTTCTGGGCAAGAACGCCTGCGGCTCTGGCTATGACTTCGACGTGTTCGTGCATCGCGGCGCGGGCGCCTATATCTGCGGCGAGGAAACCGCGCAGATTGAAAGCATTGAGGGCAAGAAGGGCCAGCCGCGCCTGAAGCCGCCCTTCCCGGCGGGCGCGGGTCTTTATGGCTGCCCGACGACAGTCAACAATGTGGAATCGATCGCGGTCGGCCCGACCATCCTGCGCCGTGGGCCGGAATGGTTCGCCGGCATCGGCCGTCCGGGCAATCTGGGCACCAAGCTGTTCCAGATTTCCGGCCATGTGAACAAGCCCTGCGTGGTCGAGGAGGCCATGGGCATTCCGTTCAAGGAGCTGATCGACCGGCATTGCGGCGGCATTCGCGGCGGATGGGACAATCTGCTGGCGGTGATCCCCGGCGGCTCCTCCGTGCCGCTGGTCCCGGCGCGTGAGATCATGGACGCGCCGATGGATTTCGACGGGCTGAAGGCGCTTGGCTCTGGCCTGGGCACCGCCGCCGTCATCGTGATGGACAAGTCCACCGACATCGTGCGGGCGATCTCTCGTCTCAGCTATTTCTACAAGCATGAGAGCTGTGGCCAGTGCACGCCGTGCCGCGAGGGCACCGGATGGATGTGGCGCGTGATGGAGCGGCTGCGCACCGGCGAGGCCGACCTGTCCGAAATCGACATACTGCAGGAAGTCACCAAGCAGGTCGAAGGCCACACCATCTGCGCGCTGGGCGACGCGGCGGCATGGCCGATCCAGGGCCTGATCCGGCATTTCCGCCCTGAGATCGAGCGGCGGATCAACGAGAATAAGGGCGCGGCCCCCATGATGGAGGCGGCGGAATAATATGCCAAAGCTAACCGTAGACGGCGTAGAACTCGAGGTTCCCGCAGGCGCGACCGTGCTGCAGGCGTGCGAGCTGGCGGGGAAGGAAATTCCGCGCTTCTGCTATCATGAGCGCCTGAGCATCGCCGGCAATTGCCGCATGTGCCTGGTCGAGGTGAAGCCCGGACCGCCCAAGCCGCAGGCAAGCTGCGCGCTGCCGGCCGCCGAGGGACAGGAAATCCGCACCGACAGCCAGATGGTGAAGAAGGCGCGGGAAGGGGTGATGGAGTTCCTCCTGATCAACCACCCGCTCGATTGCCCGATCTGCGACCAGGGTGGCGAATGCGACCTGCAGGACCAGTCGATGGCCTATGGGAAGGGCGGCAGCCGGTTCCTGGAGAACAAGCGCGCCGTTACCGAGAAATATATGGGGCCCATCGTCAAGACGGTGATGACCCGCTGCATCCAGTGCACCCGCTGCGTGCGCTTTGCCGAGGAAGTCGCGGGTGTGCCGGAGATCGGCGCGATCTATCGCGGCGAGAATATGCAGATCACCACCTATCTGGAGCATGCCGCCAAGAGCGAGCTGTCCGGCAATGTGGTCGACCTGTGCCCGGTCGGCGCGCTGACGAGCAAGCCCTATGCGTTCGAGGCGCGGCCCTGGGAGCTGAAAAAGACCAACGCCATTGACGTGATGGACGCGCTGGGCACCAACATCCGGCTCGACAGCCGGGGCCGTCAGGTGCTGCGCGCGCTGCCGCGGATCAATGACGACGTGAACGAGGAATGGGCGTCGGACAAGACGCGTCACGCGGTTGACGGCCTGATCCGCAAGCGTCTGGACAAGCCCTATGTCCGCAAGGGCGGCAAGCTGGTCGAGGCAAGCTGGGGCGAGGCGTTCGCGGCCGTTGCCGATGCGGCCAAGGGCGCCAAGGGCAGCGTTGCGGCGGTGGCCGGCGACCTGCTCGATTGCGAGACGATGTTTGCGGCCAAGCTGCTGGTCGAGAAGCTGGGCGGGTCCTTGTT
Organism: Sphingobium phenoxybenzoativorans; assembly: GCF_001757355.1. Taxonomy (GTDB): domain Bacteria; phylum Pseudomonadota; class Alphaproteobacteria; order Sphingomonadales; family Sphingomonadaceae; genus Sphingobium; species Sphingobium phenoxybenzoativorans. Next base: position 127,007 of record NZ_MINO01000006.1, on the reverse strand, counting down.
CGAGGGCCGTCAGACCGGCCTTGCCTATGATGTGTCCAGCCTGTCGGCGGTGAATTTCAACACGACCCTGCCGGGCATTGAAACGGCGGACGTGATCCTGCTGGTCGGCACCAACCTTCGTTGGGAAGCGCCGCTGGTCAACACGCGCATCCGCAAGGCGATCAAGAAGGGCGCGAAGGTTTTCGCGATCGGGCCGGAAACGGACCTGACCTACAAGGCCGAATGGCTGGGTAACGATGCCAAGCTGCTGACAAAGCTGCCGAAAGCCGTAGTCGATGCGTTTGCGGGCGCGGCGCGTCCGGCGATGATCGTGGGCGGTGGCGTGCTGGCCAAGGATGGCGCGCATGGCGCGACGCTGGCGCTGGCCAAGACGCTGAACCTGGTCCGGGATGGCTGGAACGGATATAATGTCCTGCATTTTGCGGCGGCGCGCATGGGCGGCCTGATGCTGGGCTATGCCACCACGGGCGGCATCAAGGCCGTGGCGGCGGCCAAGCCGAAGCTGCTGTTCTCGCTCGGCGCGGACGAGGTGGATTATTCGGCGTTCGACAAGAGCTTCACCGTCTATATCGGCCATCATGGCGACAAGGGCGCGCATGCGGCCGACGTCATCCTGCCCGGCGCGACCTATGCCGAGAAGGCGGGCACCTACGTCAATCTGGAAGGGCGCGTGCAGCGCGGCGACAAGGCCGTGTTCGCGCCCGGCGATGCGCGAGAGGACTGGTCGATCCTGCGGGCGCTGTCCGATGTGCTGGGCGCGAAGCTGCCCTTCGATACGTTCGAGGCATTGCGCGCCGAAATGGAGAAGGCGGTTCCGGCGCTCGGTCAGCTTGGCCTTGCGAGCTATCCCTGGGCAGCTCCGAAGCTGGACGCCAAGCCGGAAGGCGCGTTCGGCTATCCGATCAAGGATTTCTACCTGACCAACGCCATCTGCCGCGCCAGCCCGACGATGCAGCAATGCTCGGCCGAACTGGTGCATGGCGAGACATTCGCGGAGGCGGCGGAGTGATGCAATTTTCAATCCTCGTCATTCCCGCGAAGGCGGGAACCCATCTCCCCGCTTGTCGGCTGGGTGAGGGTTTGAGATGGGTCCCCGCCTTCGCGGGGATGACGGTTAAGGGGCAAGTTCTGTGACCGCCTTCTTCCAATCCACCCTCGGCGCGCCCTATGCGCTGGCCTGGTTCCTCTCGACGATCATCGGCATCCTGGTGATCGCGCTGCCGCTGATGCTGGCGGTCGCGATGATCATCTATGCCGACCGGAAGATCTGGGCGGCGATGGCGCTGCGCCGGGGGCCGAACGTCGTCGGTCCCTTCGGTCTGCTGCAGTCCTTTGCGGACGGCGCGAAGGTGTTCCTGCAGGAAACCATCATCCCGACAGCCGCCAACCGCGTGCTGTTCCTGATCGCGCCGATCATCACCTTCACCGTCGCGCTCATGGCATGGGCGGTGGTGCCCTTCGATGTTGGCGTGGTGCTGGCGAACATCAATGTCGGCCTGCTCTACATCCTCGCGATCAGTTCGCTGGGTGTCTATGGCGTGGTGCTGGCGGGTTGGGCCTCCAACTCCAAATATCCCTTCTATTCGGCGATCCGCGCCTCTGCGCAGATGATCAGCTACGAAGTCTCGATCGGTTTCATCCTGATCAGCGTCGTGCTCTGGGCCGGGTCGTTCAACCTGACGACGATCGTCGAAAGCCAGAAGGGCTATTACGGTTTCATCAACGGCAATGGCTTCAACCCGCTGCTGTTCCCGATGGCGATCATGTTCCTGATCTCTGCCCTCGCCGAAACCGCGCGCGCGCCGTTCGATTTGACCGAGGCGGAGAGCGAGCTGGTCGCGGGCTACCAGACCGAATATTCGTCCATGGCCTTCGCGCTCTACTGGCTCGGCGAATATGCCAACGTCATCCTGATGTGTGCGCTGAACGCCATCCTGTTCTGGGGTGGATACCTGCCGCCGTTCGACTGGGCGCCGCTTTATTATGTGCCTGGCATCATCTGGCTGTTCGCCAAGATCCTGTTCTTCTTCTTCGTCTTCTCCTGGGTGAAGGCGACCGTGCCCCGCTACCGCTATGACCAGCTTATGCGGCTGGGCTGGAAGATCTTCCTTCCCGTCTCGCTCTTCTGGGTATTCCTGGTTTCGGGCTTCCTCATGCTGACGCGCTATGGAGGCGCACAATGAGCCTCGGTTATTATGTCAAAAGCTTCACCCTTTGGGAGTTTGTGAAGGCGCACTGGCTGACCTTGAAATATTTCTTCAAGCCCAAGGCGACGATCAACTACCCCTATGAGAAGAACCCGATTTCGCCGCGGTTCCGGGGTGAGCATGCGCTGCGCCGCTATCCCAACGGGGAAGAGCGCTGCATCGCGTGCAAGCTGTGCGAGGCCGTCTGCCCGGCGCAGGCGATCACCATCGAGGCGCAGCCGCGCGACGATGGCAGCCGCCGCACGACCCGCTACGACATCGACATGACGAAGTGCATCTATTGCGGTTTCTGCCAGGAGGCATGCCCCGTGGACGCTATCGTTGAAGGGCCGAATTTCGAGTTCGCCACGGAGACCCGTGAGGAGCTGATCTACGACAAGGCGAAGCTTCTTGAGAATGGTGACAAGTGGGAACGGGCAATCGCCGCGAACCTTGCCGCCGATGCACCGTACCGGTAATGGGCGCGGTGTCTGATTCAATCCCGTTCGGGCTGAGCGAAGTCGAAGCCTTCTGCCGAGCGCAGCGAGGTGCCTTCACTTCGTTCAGGCGTGCCCTTCGACAAGCTCAGGGCGAACGGATTCTGGGGGGTCTTGCGGACCAATGATCCACGTCTTCGCCTTTTATCTCTTTGCTTGCGTGGTGATCGCGAGCGGCGCGATGACGATCTTCGCGCGCAATCCGGTGCATTCGGTATTGTGGCTGATCCTCGCATTCTTCAACGCTGCGGGCCTGATGGTCCTGCTGGGCGCAGAATTCATCGCGATGCTGCTTGTCATCGTTTATGTCGGCGCGGTGGCGGTGCTGTTCCTGTTCGTCGTCATGATGCTGGACATTGATTTCGCGGAATTGCGCGCGGGCTTCGTCGCCTATCTGCCGTTCGGCGCGATCATGGCGATCATCCTGTTGATGGAAATCATCCTGGGCGTCGGCATCTGGCAGGCGGGACCGATCCAGTTCGCGCAACGCGCGGCCCCGGCGGCGGCCGACGTGCCGAATATCCAGGCGATCGGCGCATTGCTCTACACCCGCTACATCTTCCTGTTCGAGGCGGCGGGCATTGTCCTGCTGGTCGCCATGATCGGCGCGATCGTCCTGACGCACCGGGCGCGGGGCGGAGTGCGCGGGCAGAATATCGCGAAGCAGAACCAGCGCCGCCCGCAGGATGCGGTGCGCAATATCAACCAGCCAGTCGGGCAGGGGGTGGAACTGTGATGCGCATAGCATATGCGCGTCATCCCAGCGAAGGCTGGGATCTCGTGCCTCACTCGAACCGCTTGTGGCCTGAGACTTCGACGGGAGTCACGCGCCTCGCGTCGACCTTCGCTGGGGTGACGGCATCTATTTCGGGGATGCCGTCATGATCGGCCTTCAGCATTATCTCGTCATCAGCGCGATCCTGTTCGTGATGGGGGTGCTCGGCATCTTCATCAATCGCAAGAATGTCATCATCATCCTGATGGCGATCGAGCTGATCCTGCTTGCGGTGAACATCAACCTCGTCGCCTTCAGCGCTTTCCTGGGCGATCTGGTGGGGCAGGTGTTCGCCATGTTCGTGCTGACCGTCGCGGCGGGCGAAGCGGCCATCGGGCTTGCGATCCTCGTCATCTATTTCCGCGGACGGGGCACCATCGCCGTCGACGACGTCAACCGGATGAAGGGGTGATCCCGGTGCGATCCAGCTATTCTAAAACGCCGTTCGGGCTGAGCTTGTCGAAGCCCTGTCTTTCTTCAAAAGAAAAGTGCAGCCCTTCGACAAGCTCAGGGCGAACGGGTGTGGCTTTTGAAGGGGCTGAAGGCCAGTGATCCTCTATATCGTCCTTCTTCCGCTTCTGGCCGCGATCATCGCTGGCCTTGGCAACCGCATGATCGGCAATGTGCCGGCGAAGATCGTCACCACGGGCGCGCTGTTCGCGTCCTGTGCGATGAGCTGGCCGATCTTCCTGTCCTTCGCGTTCGGCCATGCCGAGCCTTATGTTGCGCCGGTATTCACCTGGATTCAGTCGGGCAGCTTCGATGCGCAGTGGGCGCTGCGGGTCGACACCATGACGGCAGTGATGCTGGTCGTGGTCACTTCGGTCTCCGCGCTCGTCCACCTGTATAGCTGGGGCTATATGGATGAGGACCCGGATCAGCCGCGCTTCTTCGCCTATCTCTCGCTCTTCACCTTCGCCATGTTGATGCTGGTGACGGCCAACAACCTGCTGCAGATGTTCTTCGGCTGGGAAGGCGTGGGGCTTGCCTCCTACCTGCTGATCGGTTTCTGGTTCAGGAAGCCGAGCGCCAATGCCGCTGCGATCAAGGCGTTCGTTGTCAACCGCGTTGGCGACCTTGGCTTCATGATGGGTATTTTCGGCACCTATCTGGTGTTCAATACCATCTCCATCCCTGAAATCCTGGCGGCTGCCCCCGCCATGGCCGGTTCGACCATCGGTTTCCTGGGGCATCGCTTCGACACGATGACGGTCCTCTGCCTGCTGCTGTTCATTGGCGCGATGGGCAAGTCGGCGCAGCTCGGCCTGCACACCTGGCTGCCGGACGCGATGGAAGGCCCGACGCCGGTGTCGGCGCTGATCCATGCGGCGACGATGGTGACAGCGGGCGTGTTCATGGTGTGCCGCCTGTCGCCGATGTTCGAAACCAGCGAGACGGCGCTGGGTGTCGTGACCTTTGTCGGCGCTGCGACCTGTCTGTTCGCGGCGACCGTGGGCACGGTGCAGAACGACATCAAGCGCGTGATCGCCTATTCGACCTGCTCGCAGCTCGGCTATATGTTCTTCGCGGCGGGCGTTGGCGCCTATGGCGCGGCGATGTTCCACCTGTTCACCCACGCCTTCTTCAAGGCGCTGCTGTTCCTGGGCGCGGGTTCGGTGATCCACGCGATGCATCATGAGCAGGACATGCGCTATTATGGCGCGCTGCGTAAGGAAATCCCGATCACCTTCTGGGCTATGACGGCGGGGACGCTGGCCATCACAGGCGTCGGCATTCCGCTGACCACTTTCGGTTTTGCCGGCTTCTTCTCGAAGGACGGCATATTGGAGGCGGCCTACGCTTCGGGCGGCGGCGGGCAGTTGGCCTTCCTGGTCGGCGTGTTTGCGGCGTTGCTGACCAGCTTCTATAGCTGGCGCCTGGTGTTCCTGACCTTCTTCGGCAAGCCGCGCTGGGCAGCGTCCGAGCATATCCAGCATGCGCTGCATGATCATGGTCATCATGATCATCCGGCGGACGAAGATGCGGGGCATGCGGTTCATGCGCATGGTCATGACGTTCATGGCCATGGGCATCATGCACCGGTTACCGGCACAGGCGGATATCATCCGCACGAAAGCCCCTGGGTGATGCTGATCCCGTTGATCGTGCTGAGCTTCGGCGCGGTGTTTGCGGGCTTCATCTTCCATCACCAGTTCATCGGGGCGGAAGAAGGCGGCGAGTTCTGGCGGGGCGCGATAGCGTTCGATGCGCATCTGATGCACGCCGCGCACGAAGTGCCGGTCTGGGTCAAATTCTCGCCGTTCACGGTGATGCTGACGGGCCTGGCCATCGCATGGCTCAGCTACATCCGCCACACCGACTGGCCGCGCGCCTTTGTCGAGCAGTTCAGCGTTCTCTACGATTTCCTGCTGCACAAATGGTATTTCGACGAGCTGTATAATGCGATCTTCGTGAAGCCCGCCTTTGCCATCGGCCGCTTCTTCTGGAAGTTCGGTGATGTCGGCTTCATCGACCGCTTCGGCCCGAATGGCCTGTCCGCGCTGGTTGTCCAGGGCGGCAAGGTCACCCGTAAGCTCCAGTCGGGCTATCTCTACACCTATGCGCTGGTGATGCTGATCGGGCTCGCCGCGGCTGCAACCTGGGCGATCGTACGATAATGGGCGGCTTTCCTATCCTTTCCCTGATGATGGCGGTGCCGATGGCGGGGGCCATCGCCTGCCTGTTCAGCGGCGCGCAGACGGCCCGCTGGATCGCGCTGGCGGCGACGCTGGCCGATCTGGTTCTGGGCATCATCCTGTGGATCAACTTCGATCAGTCGGGCAGCGGTGCGCAGTGGCAGTTCACTGAATATGCGCCGATCTTCGGCCGCTTCGCCTGGGCACTCGGCATTGACGGCATCGCCCTGATGCTGATTGCGCTGACCGTGTTCCTGATGCCGATCTGCATCGGCGCGAGCTGGGTGGCGATCGACAAGCGCGTCGGCGAATATATGGCGGCCTTCCTGCTGATGGAGGTGCTGATGATCGGCGTCTTTACGGCGCAGGATATCTACCTCTTTTACGTGATGTTCGAGGCGGGACTGATCCCGATGTACCTGATCATCGGCATCTGGGGCGGCGCGGATCGCATCTACGCCAGCTATAAATTCTTCCTCTACACCCTGCTCGGATCGGTGCTGATGCTGATCGCGATGATGTGGATGGTGCATGAGGCGGGAACGACCAGCATTCCGGTGCTGATGGAGACGGATTTCCCGGCCCATGCGCAGACATGGCTGTGGCTTGCTTTCTTCGCCAGCTTTGCGGTGAAGATGCCGATGTGGCCGGTTCATACCTGGCTACCGGATGCGCATGTGCAGGCGCCGACCGCGGGTTCCGTGATCCTGGCGGGCGTGTTGTTGAAGATGGGCGGTTATGGCTTCATCCGCTTCTCCATGCCGATGTTCCCGGAGGCGTCCGCGCAGTTCGCGCCGCTGGTGTTCGGCCTGTCGATGGTCGCGGTCGTTTACACCAGCCTCGTCGCGCTGGTGCAGAACGACATGAAGAAGCTGATCGCCTATTCCTCGGTCGCGCATATGGCGATCGTGACGGTCGGCCTGTTCGCGCTCAACACCCATGGCATTGAGGGCGCGATGATGGTGATGCTGGGCCACGGTCTGGTGTCCGGCGCGCTGTTCCTGTGCGTGGGCGTCATCTACGACCGGCTGCATACCCGTGAGATCAGCCGCTATGGCGGCCTGTCGATCAACATGCCGAAATATGCCGTGCTGTTCCTGCTGTTCACCATGGCGTCGGTCGGCCTGCCGGGCACGAGCAACTTTGTCGGCGAGTTTCTGGCGCTGATGGGCGTTTACAAGGCGTCGAGCTGGGTCGCGCTGGTTTCGACGACCGGCATCATCCTGGGCGCGGCCTATATGCTCTATCTCTATCGCCGGGTCTGCTATGGCGACCAGGTGAATGCCGATGCGGCCGCGATGGAAGATCTGTCAGGGCGCGAAATGTGGCTGCTGGCCCCGATCGCCGCCGCCGTGCTGTGGATGGGCGTCTATCCGGAAAGCTTCCTGGCCCCGATGCGCGCGGATATCCAGACATTGGAAGCGCGACTGGCACGCGCCGTGCCGCCGGGCGATGCGCAGATCAAGATGGGTGCGCCCAAGCCCGCCGGTCACGACGCCCATGGCGCTGCGACGCACGAACCTTCTACTCCTGAATCCGGGGGCCATGAACCGGCCGCCCATGCAGCGCCGGGGGAGGCGCACTGATGATCGAAACTGCTTCCCTCCTGATGGTCATGCCGGAGCTGGTCCTGACAGCCGGCGGCCTCGTCCTTCTGATGGTCGCCGCCTATGCCGGTGATCGCACGACCCCTGCTGTATCCTGGGCCTCGGTCGGCGTGCTGATCGCCGCCGCACTGTCGCTCAACGGGCTGCCCACGACCGGCGGCAGCGCCTTTGACGGTCTGTACCAGGCCGACGCCTTCGCCGGTTTCGCCAAGGTGCTGATCTATCTGGCGGCCGCCGTCAGCATCATCGTCGCGCCGCGCTTCTTTGCGCAGGGCGGTGCGCTGCGGGCCGAATATCCCATCCTGATCCTGTTCGCCTGCATCGGCATGGGTATGATGGTGTCGTCCAGCGACCTGCTGACGCTCTATGTCGGGCTGGAGATGAACAGCCTTGCCGCCTATGTCCTTGCCAGCTTCATGCGGCAGGATGAGCGCTCGTCGGAAGCGGGCCTGAAATATTTCGTGCTCGGCGCGCTGGCCAGCGGCATCCTGCTCTACGGCATTTCGCTGCTCTACGGCTTCTCCGGCACGACCAGCTTTGGCGGCATCGCCGCTGCGCTGGGCGACGGCGTGTCGAACGGTGAGCTGTTCGGCATGGTGTTCGTGCTGTCCGGCCTGGCCTTCAAGATCAGCGCCGTGCCGTTCCATATGTGGACCCCGGACGTCTATGAGGGCGCGCCGACCCCGGTGACCGCCTTCTTCGCCAGCGCGCCCAAGGTTGCGGCGCTGGGCCTGACCATTCGCGTCGCCATAGAGGCGATGGGGCCGGCGGGCATGGCGTGGCAGCAGATCGTGATCTTCGTCGCGCTCACCTCCATCCTGCTGGGCGCGGTGGCCGCCATTGGCCAAACCAACATCAAGCGCCTGCTCGCCTATTCGTCGATCAACAATATCGGCTTCGCGCTGGTGGGGCTTGCCGCCGGCACCCCCGCAGGCGTCGCCGCGACCATGAGCTACCTCGCCATCTACATCGTGATGACGCTGGGCAGCTTCCTCTGCGTCCTGCAGATGCGCGACAAGGACGGCAATCCGGTCGAGACGATCGCCAGCCTGTCCGGCCTGTCGCAGAGCCGCAAGGGGCTTGCGGCCTGCTTTGCGATCTTCATGTTCAGCCTTGCGGGCATTCCGCCGCTGTTCGGTTTCTGGGCGAAGTTCCTGGTGTTCGATGCGGCCGTGGCGGCCGGGCTGACGGGTCTGGCGGTGTTCGGCATCGCCGCGTCGGTGATCGGCGCCTTCTATTATCTCAAGATCATCAAGACGATCTACTTTGACGAACCGGCGGCGGAATATGCGCCGGGCGGCAGCAAGGTTGAGGGTGTGATCATGACCGCATGCGCCGCGGTGGTGGTTCTGGGCTATCTTCTCAATCCCTTCCTCGACAGCGTGTCGGCTGCGGCTGCGGCCTCGCTGTTCTGATCGATATCCGCACAGTCGCGGAGACCGTCTCCACCAACGCCGACATGCGGACGTTGGCGGGGGACGGCGTGGGCGAGGGGACCTGGCTGCGCGCCGAACGGCAGAGCGGCGGCCGGGGGCGTCTGGGCCGCGACTGGGAAAGCCCGGCCGGCAATCTCTATTGCTCGACCATCGTACGCGTCCGCCCCGGCGACCCGCCGCCGCCGACGCTTGCGCTGGTCACGGCCGTCGCCGTGCATCAGGCGATCGATGCCCTTGTCCCCGGCCGTACGCAGATCAAATGGCCCAACGACATCATGGCGGGACCGGCGAAACTGTGCGGCATGCTGCTGGAGCGGACAGGCGATGCGATCATCATCGGCATCGGCGTCAATGTGATGGCGCATCCGCAGATAGCGGACCGGCCGACCACCAGCCTGTGGGCGCTGGGCGCGGTTGAGAGCAGCGCCGGGACACTGATAGACTCCATCGCGCCGGTTTTCGCTGACACGCTCCATGCCTGGCGCACCTATGGCCTTGACCCCATCCGCATGCGCTGGCTTGCCGCCGCGCACCGGCCCGGAACGCCGCTGCGGGTCAGCCTGCCCGATGGAGAGGTTCTTGACGGGCGGTTCGACCATCTTTCTTCGGGTGGAGAGCTGATCCTGCGCTTGGATAACGGGGCCACCCGTGCCATTCATGCCGGCGACGTCTTTCTGGTCTGACAGCCAAGGGAAATTCCATGCTTCTCGCCGTTGATGCGGGCAACACCAATGTCGTTTTCGCGCTTGTCGACGGGCAGAGAATCCGCGCCCGCTGGCGTATCGCGACCGACCCCCGCCGCACCGCCGATGAATATGCCGTTTGGCTGAACCAGCTCCTGATACTGGGCGGCTATTCGATGAAGAATGTCGATGCCGTGATCATCGCGACGGTGGTGCCGCGCGCGCTCCATAATCTGGAGGTGCTGGCGACGAAATATTTCCGGGTCGAGCCGCTGATCGCCGGTCACGCTCCGGTCGAATGGGGCATTGAACTGGACGTGGCCGAGCCGGCGTCGGTGGGCGCGGACCGGGTTGTCAACGCCATCGCGGCGCACCACCTATATCCGGGCGACCTGATCGTCATCGATTTCGGTACGGCGACCACCTATGATGTTGTCGATTATAGCGGCGCCTATAAGGGCGGCATTATCGCGCCGGGCATCAACCTGTCGCTGGACGCGCTGGTCGCCGCTGCCGCAAAGCTGCCCCGTATCGCCATAGCAGCGCCGGAGGACCGGTCGGTCATCGGGCGGACGACGGAGGACCAGATGCTGATCGGCGTTTTCTGGGGCTATGTGGCGATGATGGAGGGGCTGGTGGCGCGGATGCGCGCGCAGATCGGCCGTCCGGTAAAGGTGATCTCGACCGGCGGCTTGGCCGTCCTGTTCGACGATCATAGTGATATTTTCGATGCGATAGCGCCCGACCTCACCATTCAGGGGCTGGCGCTGATGCATGAGCGGAGTTTGAATAGATAATGACCCCTAAAGATGAGCTGTTCTTCCTGGCCCTGGGCGGGTCGGGGGAGATCGGCATGAACGTCAATCTCTACGGCACGCAGGGCAAATGGGTGATGGTCGATCTGGGCCTGACCTTTGCCGATCCGGCCTATCCGGGCGTCGAACTGGTCCTGCCCGACCTGTCCTTCATCGAGGAGCGGCGGGACGACCTTCTGGGCATCGTCCTGACCCATGGGCATGAGGATCATATCGGTGCGATACCTTATCTCGCCGCGGACCTGGATGTGCCGCTCTACGCCACCCCCTTCACCGCCGGGCTGATCCGCCTGAAGCTGGAGGAGGAGGGGCTGGCCGATGAGGTGAAGCTGCATGTCATAGAGAATGAGGCGAGCTTTCAGCTTGGCCCGTTCGGTTTCCGCTATATGCCGCTGGCCCATTCGATCCCGGAGGGCAATGCGCTGGTGATCGATACGCCGCACGGCCGCATATTCCATACCGGCGACTGGAAGCTGGACGAGCGGCCATTGCTGGGCGTCCCTTCCACCCCGGAGCAGTTGACCGCCATTGGCGACGAGGGCGTGCTGGCGCTGGTGTGCGACAGCACTAATGTCTTCAACCCGGAAGCCAGCGGATCGGAAGGGGCGGTGCGCGAAGGGTTGCTGGAGGTGGTGAAGAACGCCAAGGCGCGCGTTCTTGTCACCACCTTTGCGTCCAACGCCGCGCGTTTACAGACATTGGGCGAAGTCGCGAACGCCACCGGCCGCTCCGTCTGTGTGGCAGGCCGGTCGCTGGACCGCATCATCTCCACCGCCAAGAGCGCCGGCTATCTGAAGGATTTCCCACCGACGGTCGATTGGGACGATGTGATGGACATGCCCCGCGACAAGGTGATGATCATCGCCACCGGCGGGCAGGGCGAGGCGCGCGCGGCTCTGGCCCGCATCGCCTTCGACAGCCATCCGATCAAGCTTTCCGAAGGCGATCTGGTCGTCTTTTCCTCCAAGCAGATTCCCGGCAATGAGATCGCCATCGGCCGCATCCAGAATGCGCTGGCGACCAAGGGGATCGGGATGGTGACGGATCGCCAGGCCGAGGTGCATGTGTCGGGCCATCCCGGCCGGCCGGAGCTGCAGGCCATGTATCGCTGGATCAGGCCGCAAATCCTGCTGCCCGTGCATGGCGAGATGCGCCATATGGCGGAGCAGGCGCGGCTTGGGCTGGCGGAGGGCATTCCGCAGGCGATTGTCCAGGGCAATGGCGACCTGATCCGGCTGGCCCCCGATGGGCCGAAGCTGTTGGGGCGCGAGACGGTCGGGCGGCTGGTGCTGGACGGCGATGTCATCCTGCCCGCTGACGGATCGACGATGAACGAGCGGCGCAAGCTCGGCCTGCATGGGCAGATCAGCGTGGCTGTGGCCGTGAACAAGGGCGGGGCGCTGGTCGGCAAGCCCAGCATCCGGCTTCAGGGCGTGCCGGTCGAGGAAGATCGCGACGCCTTTATCGGCGAGGCGGAGGAGGAGGCCGGTTCCGCGGTCGGAAAGGGATCGAAGGAGACCGAAGCCCTGCGTGAGCGCGTGCGCCTTGCCGTCCGCCGCACGGCGTCGCGCTGGACGGGCAAGAAGCCTGTAGTAGACGTGCTGATCGTCCACGCCTGATCCGAACCAGACCCATGAACCTCTACGCCATATTCGCCATCTACATGCTGTTCTGGGTGATCAGCGCCTTCATCATGCTGCCGCTGGGCATCAGGACGCCGGACGAAACCGGGGAGGTGAAGGTGCCGGGGCAGGCGGACAGCGCGCCGAGCAATTTCCGGCCCGGTCTTGTCGCCCTGCGCGCGACGATCCTGTCGGCTGTGCTTTTTGGTCTCTATTATGCCAATTATGTCTATGGCTGGCTTAGCGCGGATACGCTGATTGCGATGAGCAAGGGCGGATAGGGCTGGTTGGCGCTGAGTGGAGCGGGGTTGATCGGGCCAAAGTTTGCGGCCCGCGCAATGGCTCCACTGCCCTCAACAGAGCTGGTTATACCATCCGGCGAGCGGTTGTGCTCCTGCGAAGGCAGGCGCCTGGTTCCGGCCTTTGGACTGGACTCCTGCCTTCGCAGGAGCACGCACTATAACCCAGGGAAATACGCTGGAGCGATGTTGCGGCCTTAGCGCAGCCGGTCGATCGCCTGCGCCAGCGCGACATACAGCTTGCCCATATCGGACGACAGCAGGGTCACAGCGAGGGCATTGCCGTCGCGCGCGCCCAGGATGATCCGCAGCATCCCTTCAAAATCATGGATGTAGCGGTTCACATGCTCTTGGAACTCGGCATTGCCGTCATATTGCAGGCCGATCTCGCGCGCTTCGCCGGCATCGAGAAGGCGGACGGCCCGGCGGGTGAATACGCCCCGGTCGCCCTTCAGATAATCGGCCCAGTCAAGATCGGTCACGTCGCTCGACAAGACCTTGGTGATGTCGATGGCCGTGCTGTTGAGCGATTCGATCAAGTCCTTGGAACGGCGCGTATAATGATCGCGGTCGCGCGCGGCGACGGCTTCATCCGCCTGCAGAATCTTCTGTTCGATGCTGTTGCTGCTCTCGGACATCGCCTGGATTTTCCGGTCCAGCCGATCGGTCGCGGCGCTGACGGCATCGATGGCCTGATCCGCAACGCTTGAAAGCTGCGCGATCTGCGCGGTCACCTGTTCGCTGACGGCATTCTTCAAGGCGTCCGCGCTGGCCTTGCCCAGCGCGTCGGCCGCATCGGGAATGGCCCGCGCCAGCGACTGCCGCGCGCGCTCCGCCGCCTGGTCAGCCGTATCCTTGACCCGGACAAGCGCCGCGACCAGTTGCGGCCCGGCGCTTTCCTTAAGCCGCGCCGCGCCCTCGTCCGCGCTGTAGAGCACGTCGCGCAGCATCTCGACCTCGCTGCGGTTGCTGGCGAGATTTTCGCCGGTCGTCTCCAGAAGCTCGTTGAGCCGCTTGGCCTGATCGCGCAGCAGTTCCTCGGTTTCCTGTGTGCGGCCGAGTACCGATTGGGCGATTGTTTCCAGCTTCTCGATCTCCGGCTCCGCGCTCGCCAGCAGCTTGCGCGTCTCCTCGACCCGGCCGTCAAGCCGCCCCAGCGCCGCGGGATAGGTTTCCTCAATCTCGCGCACGCTGGAATCCAGCGCCATCAGCAAGCTTTCGGACCGGGAAATAAGCTGTTCGGCGGTGCTGTTGCCCGCCGCCAGGGCGCGGTCCATCCGTTCCGCCTCGGCAGCGACGGTCGCCAGGGTGGACGCGATGCGTTCGTTGCGCGCCAAGCCCTGCTTCTCAAATTCGCCGAACCGGCTCTCGACAAAGTCCAGCTTGCCGGTCAGGTCGTCGCTCAGCCCCGCACTGATCTGCTGATGCCCCTCCAGAATGCGCGAAAGCTCAAGCAGTCTGGCTTCGATGCTCTGGCTGTGCCCCTGAAAACCGGTGACGGCCTCACCGCCTATGCCGGTGATCGCGGTGCGCGACTGTTCGACGAGCGCGTTGAGCGATGTGGCCTGCGCTTCCAGGCCCATGCCCGTTTCCTCCAGCGCGGCGCGCGCGCCGGTTATCGCGGCGTCGATCCGCTGGGCGGCCTGTTCCGCCATGCCGTTGATTTCGTCGGAGGCGGAACGGGTTTCCTCCTGCAACTGTGCCAATTGGGTCGTCAGGCTCTTGGTCGCGGACAGGGTGCGCAACCGCGCATCGTCAGAAATGGCCATGACCGCCTGCAGCCGCCGCTCCAGCGAATCGATGCGGCCGGTCATCGCCTGGCTGCTTTCCATCAGATGCGCGGACATGGAGTTTGCCCGCTCCTGCAGGGAGGGGAGGGTCCGCACCAGTTCCGTCATCTGTCCGGCGAGTTCGGCCCCGGCCTTCTCCGCCGTCATCGTGTGGTCGGCGGCCTCGGCGGCGCTCGATGCGATCAGCTTGGCGGATGCTTCCATATTCGCGCTGGCGGCGGCGCCGTAATTTTCCAGAAGCAGCGCCTGCTCCTGCATCGCTGCCTTGGCATTGGCCAATTGTGTGCCGATTCGGGACAGTTTCTGCTCAAGCGCTTCGCTTTCGAGTCTCAGGCTTTCCGCGGCCTTCTGAAACCGCCGCGATTCGGCGTGGCTGTTGCGAATCAGCAGGAGGTACAGCGTCCCGATCAGCACCAGGGGGATGGCGAAGGTGGCGACTGCGCCGGGGATCGCCTCGACCGGAGGCAGGGGCTGACCCCGCCCGAACATCACCCATAGAGTGAAGATGGTCCATATCGCGGCGCTTGCCGCCAAAACGACCCGCGCAACGGCCGGCCAACCCGCCGAGACGGGCTGATCGGAGAACTCGGAAGAATAATATTCCTCGAGCAGAAGCTCGTCGTCGGTCACGGCTGGCTGCGCCTCATCGGCCTCAGATTGGCGGCGCAGGCCAATGATCTTGTTTCCCCCATTCATGTCCCGTTCTGTACCATGTTTTTGGTCCGCGCAAACGCCTATTCGCAACGAAAAGTTAACCTCCTGACGGGTAACGATTGGCTTATGTCTTATGATCCGGGAGCTTTGGACGCCGCCCTTGCCGCTGCTGTCGGCGACGATGCGGGATTGATCGCGGATCTGCGCACGGCGTTCCTCGAAAGCGCGGAGCGTCAGCTCGATCTTCTCAGCCGCGCGCGTTGCGACGCCAACTGGCAACTGGCCGCGTATCGCCTGAAAGGGCTGGCGGCGAGCTTCGGCGTATCCGGCCTGATGGCGCTGGCCGATGAAGCTGCGCAGTCCGCGCCGGGCGATCCCAAAATGCTGCGCCGCCTGCGCGCGGCCGTGACGGAATTCGCCCTCGGCTGATTTCCCCGCCGTGCGGCCTCTCCGCACGGCAGACGCACAGCATGCAAAGCCCGCACTTGCGCCCGGCCTCCGCTGTTGCGAGAAGGCGGGTAAAGCATTGCTTTCCGGGTCCGCACTTTCATGTCTTTTTCGGCGATAATCTGTGCCAGCCAGGCGGCGAGCGATTCGCTTGGCGTTTTGCGCGCCAACCTGCATTTCGCGGGCAATAGCCTGTTGGAATATCAGGTGCGGCAGGCGGCGGAGGCTGGCGCCGATCAGGTGATGATATTGGTGGGGGCGGTCACCCAGTCCTTGTCGCGGGCGATAGACAGTCTGACGGCTGACGGCATTTCCGTCTCCATCGTCCGCGACATGGTGTCGCTGCTGCGCGAGGCGCCGCGTGACCGCGACATGCTGCTGGTCGCGGACGGAGCCATAGTGCCGCAGCGTTTCTATGGCGCGGTCGCCGCCCAGCCGGGCAATGTGCTGCTGGTGACCGAGGATAGCGCCACGACCGCGCGGTTCGAACGGATTGATGCGGGCCAGCGCTGGGCCGGCCTTGCCCGCGTGTCGCCCGACGTGCTGTTCGGCACGCTGGACATGATCGGCGACTGGGATCTGGAACTGACGCTGGTCCGCGCCGTCGTTCAGGCGGGCAGTCAGCGTATCGCCGTGCCTGCAGAAGATGTGATGGAGGCGCGCCTGGCCCTTGTCGGCAGTCAGGCGGAGGCGGATCTGGTGTCCCGCGCGCTTCTGGCCGGGAAGCGCGCCCCTGCAGGGGAAGCGGGTGCGGAACGGATGCTTATCGCCCCATTGGCGGCGCGCATCGCCCCGGAATTTCTGCGCAGTCAGGTCCCGGCAGCGCAGGTGCGCGCCGGAGCGATCGCCGTGGCGCTGATCGGCATAGTCGCGACATTGCTGGCCTGGCCGATGATCGCGTTGCTCCTGTTTCTCGCCGCGATCCTATTGTCGCTGACGGTGGACCGGCTGGTGCAACTGGCCCGCAGGGGTGGCCTGGAAGGCTGGATGGGCGTCATGCCGCATCTGATCGTGCTGGCCGGCATCGCCCTTCTGGGCAGCGAGGCGGACAGGACGATGGAGGGGCTCTATCTGGCCGGACTGCTCGCCATATTAATGCTGGGCCTGCGGTCCGGCCGCTTTCCGGGCGCGCGGAAATGGGCGATACTGACGCCGGGATCGGCGCTGCTGATCCTTCTTGTCACCACCGGCGGCGGTTATTTCCACTTCGGTCTGACATTGGCGATCGCCTGCGCGATCCTGTCGCTGGGGTTGGCGGTTCTGGGCAATGAAAGCCCGGAAAGCTAAGCGATTTTCGAGGACGGGTTTTACAACTGGGGTTTAGTGCAAATTAACCACGCAGCCCTATGGTGCTGTCCATGAGCGCCATGCCGCTAGATCATGGAGCGACCTTTCCGGTCGGCTCCCGTCCTCTGATGGCGGCCATCGGTTCGGTCGGCGGGCCGATCCTGCACATGCTTGATCTCGCACAATTTTTGCCGGTTGGCGGCTCCCTGTGGACGGACGCGCTGATCAGCGAAACCCGCCGTCATCTGGCGGGATGCGTGAACGCGGTGGAAGCGGAATTGCGCGATGCGCTGTCCGGCACCGCGCTTGCTTCCGCTTTTTCGGCCATAAGGGAAGGATCTGCATGGGTGGGCCTTCAGGCCAATCCGCAGTTGATCGGCGCTGATCTGATCGCGCAGATGCGCATCCGGGCGGCCATCGGCTTGCTCACGCGTCAGGCGGGTCTGGGCACGGACAATCCCGTCGCCCGCGATGGCGAGGATATTTCCTGGCTGCATTATGACGCCGATCCCGATGTGGCGGCGCAGGCAAGCGCGCTTTCCCTGGCTGAATTGCGCTGGGCGACCGTACAGGGCGAACATGCAGCAATGGCGGCCGACCTTCCCGCAGAGCAGTTCGCGGATATCGTCTGGACCGTGACCGCGCTCAGCGTGGCGGGGATTGGCCGCACCGGCCTGGCCGATCCGCTGTCCGTGCAGACATTGATCGCCACAGCCGCCGCCAACATCATTGCCGCGCATGATGAGGGCGAGACGCCGGTTGCGCGGGCCAGCAGGATTGCGCGCCTCTTGCGCGGACGGCCGGATGAAGGCGAATTGCTTGGGCAGGCGCTGGCCCATCGCCGCATGCTCCTGTTCGCGGCGTTTGCGGGCGAACGCGCAGGCATGCCCGCGCATGCGGTGCTGGACGCGCTTGTCCATGCTCCGGCGCAACGGATTGCCGCGCTATGTCATGTGCTGGGCGGTTCCGCATCCGATTGCCGCCATCTGCTGCTCCAGATTCAGCCTGTGCGGCGCGATCTTGACGATTCGGCGATTGTCGCGCTCACCGCCGCCTTTGACGGTTGGACCGACGCCGATGGCCAAGTCGCCATCGCCAGCATGCGCGGCCCGGCGGAATTGCGCGCCAAGCTTGCCCTGATCGATCCCGCCAGCAGCGCATGAACATGTTGCCCGCGCACAGCGATGTCATCACCGCGACCGTTTCGGCGGAAGGCGTGCTGTTGAGCGCGGATGGTCCCGTTCTCGCCCTGCAACATGATGCGGGCGGCGATCTGGGCGACGCCTTGCTTGTGCCGCAACTGGCCGCCCTTGCCCGGCTATGCTGGCGGCTGAAGGTCATTCTCTCCCGTCCCGTGATCGCGGCGGGGCAGGATGTCGACCTCGACCTCTGGGTGCGGGCGGAACCGGGCGACGATGTGGTTGAGCTTTCCATCCTGGACTGGCGTGAGCGGCCTCTCCATCCGCGCACGGCGTTTCTCGATCCGCTGGTGGAAAAGCCGGGGCATGACGGCTGGTCGTGGCAGATCGATACGCAGATGCGTTTCGTCACGGTTGATGGCGATGGGCCGGGCCTGCCCGGTCCCGGCGCGCGCCTGACGGCGCATCTTAAGCTGCTGGCGGCGGAATCCGGCGAGATGCCGATCCTGGAAGCGCTTGCCGAACGCCGTCCCTTTGCGGGCCAGCGGGCGAGGGCCGTACATGGTGCTGGCGAGGACCTTATTCTGTCCGGCATTCCGCTGTTCGACATTACCGGCCGCCTGATGGGCTATCGCGGCATCGCCACCATGGCGGAAGCGGTCGAAGAAGCCGTGGACGTGGAAGGAGAGGAGGGCGAGATCGCCGCTTCTTTCTCGCCCCTGTTCGGCCGCCGCCTCGATCGCGCTCTGCGCCAGCCGCTCGGCCGGATTATCGCCAATGCCGATACGATCAGCGGCCAGTTGGAAGGGCCACTGCGGGAGGATTATGCCGCCTATGCCGCCGATATCGGATCGGCGGGCCGTCACCTGATGGAACTGGTCGACGACCTTGCCGATCTGCAGGCGATCGACCGTCCCGACTTCACCGTGGCGCGTGAGGAGGTTGACCTGGCCGATATTGCACGCCGCACGGCCGGCTTGCTGGCGGTCAAGGCCGCCGATCGCCATATCCGTATCGATGCGCCGCGCATGGACGAGCAATTGCTGGCCATCGGCGAGTTCCGCCGCGCGCTGCAGGTGATGGTCAACCTGCTCGGCAATGCCCTGCGCTATTCCCCCGAAGGATCGATGGTCTGGGTCCGGCTGGAAAATGAGGATGGCATGGCGCGGGTGGTAGTGGCCGATCAAGGCCGCGGCATTGCGCTGGACGATCAGGAGCGCATCTTCGACAAGTTTGAGCGGCTGGGCCGGGAGGATTCCCATGGCAGCGGCCTTGGCCTCTACATCTCCCGCAAGCTGGCGCGGGCGATGGGGGGAGAAATTACCGTCGAAAGCGCGCCGGGGCAGGGCGCCCGTTTCATTTTCACCATGCCAGCGCGGCCCTGAGCGGCAGCGGCTTTTCATTGCTACCAAGAAGAAAGGCGGCCTCCCTTGGGTGGCCGCCTTTCTTCTGTGCAGATTGTCCAGCGTGGTTCAGCGCTTGTCGACCGAAACATAGTCGCGCTGCGCCGAGCCGGTATAGAGCTGACGCGGACGGCCGATCTTCTGGCCTGGATCGGAAATCATTTCGTTCCACTGCGCGACCCAGCCGACGGTGCGGGCGAGGGCGAACAGCACCGTGAACATTTCCGTCGGGAAGCCAATGGCCGACAGGATGACACCGCTGTAGAAATCGACGTTCGGGTACAGCTTCTTCTCGATGAAGTAGGAGTCGTTGAGGGCGATCTGCTCCAGTTCGCGCGCAACTTCGAGAACGGGATCGTTGATGCCCAGCTTCTCCAGCACGTCCGTCGCGGCCTTCGACAGCACCTTCGCGCGGGGGTCGAAATTCTTGTAGACGCGATGACCGAAGCCCATCAGGCGGAACGGATCGTCCTTGTTCTTGGCGCGGGCGATATATTCCGGGATGCGATCGACAGTGCCGATCTCCCGCAGCATGTTGAGCGCAGCTTCGTTCGCGCCGCCATGCGCCGGACCCCAGAGGCAGGCGATGCCGGCCGCGATGCACGCGAACGGGTTGGCGCCCGACGAACCGGCAAGACGGACGGTCGAAGTCGATGCGTTCTGCTCATGGTCGGCGTGCAGGATGAAGATCTTGTCCATCGCATCCTCGACCACCGGGTCGACCACATATTCCTCGGCCGGAACGCCGAAGGTCATGCGCAGGAAATTGCCGGCGTAGGACAGGTCGTTGCGCGGATAGAGGAAGGGCTGGCCCACCGAATATTTGTAAGCCATGGCCGCAATCGTCGGCATCTTCGCGATCAGGCGGTGGCTGGCGATCAGCCGTTGCTTGGGATCGTTGATGTCGGTCGAGTCATGGTAGAAGGACGACAGCGCGCCGACCACGCCGCACATGATCGCCATCGGGTGCGCATCGCGGCGGAAACCGCGATAGAAGGTCGAAAGCTGCTCATGCACCATCGTATGGCGGTTGATGGTATATTCGAACTTCTCCAGCTCCGCTTTGCTCGGCAGTTCGCCGTGCAGCAGCAGGTAGGAGACCTCCATGAAGCTCGACTTTTCCGCGAGCTGGTCAATGGGATAGCCCCGGTGAAGAAGGACGCCCTGGTCGCCGTCGATATAGGTGATGGCGGATTCGCAGCTCGCCGTCGACGTGAAGCCGGGGTCGAATGTGAACATTTCCGTATCGCCGTACAGCTTTCGGATGTCGATCACTTGCGGACCGACAGTGCCGCTCAGGATCGGATATTCCTTGCTATTCTCTCCAAGGGTCAGTTTGGCTTTGGTGTCGGCCACTTCGTTCTCCTTCATTCGCGTCAGTTCGCGGAAACCCGTTGGGCGTCCGACAATCTCAATAATGTTTCATCTTTCCCGAGGAGGAAGAGTACGTCGAATATCCCCGGCGAGGTGGTCCGCCCCGTCAGCGCTGCACGCAGGGGTTGAGCTACCTTGCCAAGGCCCAGTTCGGCGTCCTCTGCTACGCTGCGTATTGTTTCTTCGATCGCGTCCATCGTCCAGGAAGGAACCTGGCCAAGGGCGTCGGCAGTTTTCTGCAACAGCGTGCGCGCCGCATCGTCTAGCAGAAGCGCGGCCTTCTCGTCAAAATCCAGCGGGCGCTGTTTGACAAGAAACAAAGCGCCGTCAGCGATCTCGTCCAGCGTTTTGGCGCGGGGCTTGAGCGACGGCATGGCCTGTGCGAGCAAGCTGCTGTCATTGGCGGACATTTCCCGCCCGATCAGCGCAGCCACTCGGGGGGCGACCAATGTAGCAAGGCGGGCGTCATCGGCCTCTCGCAGATAATGACCGTTCAGATTTTCCAGCTTCTTGATGTCGAAGCGCGACGGGGAGCGGCCGACGCCGGCAAGGTCGAACAGTTCGACGGCCCGTTCCCGGCTGATGATTTCCTCATCGCCATGACCCCAGCCGAGGCGAAGCAGATAGTTGATCACCGCCTCCGGCAGCATGCCCATTTCGTCGCGATAGGCATCGACGCCGAGCGCGCCGTGACGCTTTGACAGTTTCGCGCCATCTGCGCCGTGGATCAGCGGGATATGGGCGTAGACCGGCACCTTCCAGTCCATTGCCTTGATGATCGTAAGCTGGCGGAAGGCGTTGTTCAGATGGTCGTCGCCGCGAATG
Source organism: Sphingobium phenoxybenzoativorans (assembly GCF_001757355.1). Lineage (GTDB taxonomy): Bacteria > Pseudomonadota > Alphaproteobacteria > Sphingomonadales > Sphingomonadaceae > Sphingobium > Sphingobium phenoxybenzoativorans. Next base: position 105,532 of record NZ_MINO01000006.1, on the reverse strand, counting down.
ACATGGGTGACGCCCATATCATTGTCATCGACCACCACGGCCAGCATATAGGTGGGCGTGCCATCCGACCGCAGCAGGATCATGTCGTCCAGCTCGGCATTCTGGACAACGACACGGCCTTGCACGGCATCTTCGATGACCGTTTCGCCCTCTCGCGGGGCCTTGATACGGATAACGAAGGGCGCGCCCGCCGGCGCTTCGGAAGGGTCGCGGTCGCGCCAGCGGCCGTCATAGCGCATGGGCTGTTTCGCCGCCCGTTGCTGCTCGCGCAATTCCGCCAGTTCCTCCGGCGTCGCATAGCAGCGATAGGCATGGCCCGCCTCCAGCATCGCGTGGGCGACCTCGGCATGGCGCGTGGCGCGGGCGAACTGGAAAACAGGCGGCTCGTCGCCGGACAGGCCAAGCCAGTCCAACCCGTCAAAGATCGCGTCGATCGCCGCCTCGGTCGAACGCGCGCGATCCGTATCCTCGATGCGAAGCAGGAATTTGCCGCCATGGTGGCGGGCGAACAGCCAGTTGAAAAGGGCGGTGCGAGCGCCGCCAATATGCAGATAGCCAGTGGGTGAAGGAGCGAAACGCGTAACGACCGGCCCTGTTTTTGTGCCGTTTTCAGTTGTTGCGCTCACTCAACGATTCCCCGACATTCCTGCTTAACCTCATGGATCGCACGCCCCCTAGCATGGCTTTTGAGCCACGACAAACCTCCACTAAGCGTTGGGGCGGACTATCTTTTTCCGTCCTGTTTTCGGTCATCGAGCGCTGGCTGGAAAAGGAGAGGGAACATATTGCCCTCTGGGCGCCGGTGGCGCTGGGTGGCGGCATTGCGGCATGGTTCCTGCTGCCGGGACCTTTCGCATGGATGGGATGGTGTTTCCTGTGCGCCGCGCTGATCGTGGCGGCGGGGCTGATTCCGGCCGGTTCCCGCCTGCGCATGATGCTGGCGGCGACCGGATTTCTGGCCAGCATCGGGTGCCTGATCATCTGGGGCAAGGCGGTGGCGTTCGGTGAGCCGCCGCTGGCGCGCGCGGCGTTCGTTCAAATGACCGGCCGTATCACGCATATCGAGCCGCTTCCGGCGCAGGGCAGCACGCGATTGGTGCTGACGCCCTTGGAGCGGCCTGACCTGCCTGCCCAAGTCCGGGTCAATATTGCGGACGCCGACCAGCCAGAGGGGCTGGCGGAGGGGGTCATCATCGCTTTTCGCGCGCGCATGATGCCGCCTGCGCCGCCCGCCGTGCCGGGCGCTTATGATTTCGCGCAACGCGCCTTCTTCATGGGGATCGGCGCGACGGGGAAGGCTTTGCCGCCCATAAAGATTGTCGAGACGCCGGCCGATGGCGGTCCTTCGCTGCGGCAGCGCCTTTCTACGCATATCCAGGCGCGGGTGGCGGGCGGACCGGGCGCAATCGCGGCAACCCTTGCAACCGGCGATCGGGGAGCAATCCCCGAAAACAATGCGGAAGCGATGCGGCGAAGCGGTCTGGCGCATTTGTTGTCGATCAGCGGCCTGCACGTCACTGCGCTGATCGGCGCAGTGATCTTCCTGATCCTCCGCCTGTTGGCGCTTAGTTCAAGGTTGGCGCTGCGATGGCCGCTGCTGCTCCTATCCGCTGCGGGGGGCGCTGCGGCGGGCATCGGCTACACCCTGCTGACGGGATCGGATGTGCCAACGGTGCGCTCCTGCGTCGCCGCGCTGCTTGTGCTGGGCGGCCTTGCGCTTGGCCGGGATTCCCTGACGCTCCGGCTGGTGGCGGCGGGCGCGCTGTTCATATTGCTGTTGTGGCCGGAATCGGTTGCCGGTCCCAGCTTTCAGATGAGCTTTACCGCCGTGACCGTGATTGTCGCCCTTGGCGAACATCCCCGGTTTCGCGCGCTGGTGTCGGCGCGGGAGGAGCGGATGCCCATTCGATTTCTACGTCATCTGCTGGGCCTTTTCCTGACCGGCCTCGCGATTGAAATCGCCTTGATGCCGATCGCTTTGTTCCATTTTCACCAGGCAGGCATGCTTGGGGCGATCGCAAATCTTATCGCCATTCCGCTGACCACCTTCATCATCATGCCGTTCGAGGCGCTGGCGCTGTTTCTCGATCTTGCCGGGCTTGGCTTTCCGGCTTGGTGGATTGTGGAGAAGGCGCTGGCGCTCCTGCTTATTGTGGCGCAAGCGGTCGCCGCCAGTCCCGGCGCGGTCGCGCTGACGCCTGCGACGTCCCCTATGGCGTTCGGGCTGACGGTGGCGGGCGGTCTCTGGTGCCTGTTATGGCGGAGCCGGGCGCGCTGGATCGGCCTCCTGCCCGTGCTGGCGGGCGCGGCCATGATCGCCATGACGCCAAAACCCGACATTATGGTGACGGGCGACGGACGCCATGTCGCCATACGCCTGCCCGATGGCGGCATGGCGATATTGCGCGACAAGGCGGGCGACTATGTGCGGGACGCGCTTTCGGAAAGCGCGGGCTATGATGGTGATCTGGCAGCCTTTGCGGATATTCCGGCGGCGCGATGCAGCCGGGACCTGTGCAATGTCGATATCGTACGAGGAGAACGCCGCTGGCGGATGCTCGCGACCCGCAGTTTCGATCTGGTTCCCGCCAGCCAGCTTGCGCGCGATTGCGCCGCCGCTGATGTGGTGGTGAGCGAAAGGCGGTTGCCGCGCACCTGTAATCCGCGCTGGCTGAAGATCGACCGGTCCATGTTGCGCCGTACAGGCGGCGTCGCCATCTATTTGCGGCAGGGCGTGATAAAGACCGTGAAACGAAAAGGCGACGCCCATCCATGGATGACGCCGCCTTCACATTTCTCCCAATATTCCCGCCAGAAGGCCGGAAACATTGCGCCTTAATTATACCGGCGCAGCAGCCCGGCAAGCTTGCCCTGGATGCGCACCTGCGCCGCATCGTAAAGCTGCGGCTCATAGGCCGAATTTGCCGGATCGAGCCGGACGCGAGGGCCCTCGCGGCGGAAATATTTGAGCGTAGCCTCGCTCTCGTCGATCAGGGCGACGACGATCTGCCCCTCGCGCGCAACGTCGGTCTTCTGGATCAGCGCGAAGTCGCCGTCGAGAATGCCAGCCTCCATCATGGAGTCCCCGGCCACTTCCAGAGCATAATGATCGCCCGCACCCAACAGCGCGGCGGGAACGGACAGCATATTCTGCCCCTCCATCGCCTCTATCGGCACACCGGCGGCGATGCGGCCATGCATGGGGATTTCGATGATATCATTGGCCGCGATCGGCATGATCGGCGCAGGCGCTTTGGGTACTGCAACCAGCGCGGGCTTCTTCGCCCGCTCCATGCCCTCCGGCAGCTTGAGCACTTCCAGCGCTCGCGCCCGGTTGGGCAGGCGGCGGATGAAGCCGCGTTCCTCCAGCGCGCTGATCAACCGGTGGATCCCGGACTTGGAACGCAGGTCCAGCGCATCCTTCATCTCCTCGAAAGAAGGTGACACGCCACCCTCCTCAAGCCGCCGGTGAATGAAGCTGAGCAGTTCCTGTTGCTTTGACGTCATCATGATCTGTCACCATTTTTGGAACGGATGCAGAACGCATAGGAAACACATGGTGGCAAGTCAAGCGGCAACGCTTCGTCGCATCCGGCGGAACCGGAAAGCCGGGATAGCGGTTTTTCCAGTCATGATGATGCCGGAGCCAGAAATGCCAGAACAACGCAGCAAGGTGGAAGACCGCCGCCGCAACCCGTATGAGAAGCGCCAGCGCCAGTTGGGCGACGAGCGCCGCCGCGATTTCTTCCCCGGCAAGGCCCAATATCAATAAAAGTCCATCGCGCCGGATCAGGCGTCAAAAGGTGATCACGGGCACCAGCGTTCCAGCGTCTGCGGCCGGCGTGCCCGCATGGCGAATGATGAAGCAATTGGCGCACGCAAGCGATTGCAGCATCGCGCTGTCCTGTTCTCCCGACACCGCCACTGATCCGTCAGTCAGGGTGGCCCGGAGATAAGCGTCGCGCTGACTGGCGTTGGCGTCCATCGCTTCGCCGAGCGGCGTCATCACCGGCACGGGCAGGGGGGAGATGCTACCTGCACATTTGCGGATGACGGGCAGCAGAAAAAGCGTCGCCGTGGCGAATGCCGATACGGGATTGCCGGGCAACCCGATCACAAGCGCGGAATCCAGCCTGCCCGAAATGAGCGGTTTGCCGGGGCGCATGGCGATTTTCCAGAAATCGATCGCGCCACCCGCCGCTTCCAGAGCAGGACGCACCAGATCATGATCGCCGACCGACGCGCCGCCAGTGGTGACGATGATGTCCGCGCTTTTCGCACGAATGAAGGCGTGGGTCAGTATGTCCAGCGAATCGGAGATGATCCCCACCTGCTCCACCTCGCACGGGAGAGCGGACAGCATAGCGCCCAGCATCACGGCGTTGGACGCAGGCAGGCGGCCCGGCGGCGCATCCTCGCCCGGCTCGACCAGTTCGCTGCCGGTGGAGATTAAGGCGATCCGCGGCTTGCGCCCGACCGGCAGCGCGCCATATCCGCCGATCGCTGCTAGCGCTATATGGGCGGGATTGAGCCGGGTGCCGCCTTCGATCAGCGTGTCGCCAATGGCGAAGTCCGATCTGGCCCGGCGCACATGCGCGCCCGCGCGCGGCGTGACGCCGGGAGCTAGCCGGATGACGTCGCCGGTCCGGGTCACATCCTCCTGCATCACCACCATGTCCGCGCCGGACGGTAATGGCGCGCCGGTGAAAATCCGCATCGCCTGTCCACTGCTCAGAGGAGCCAGGGAGGCGTCGCCCGCCGCGCTTTCGCCTGCGACCTGCCAAGGTCCGGGCAAGTCAGAATGCCGGATGGCGTAACCGTCCATGGCGGACAGGTCGGCCCAGGGTTGGTCGCGTCGCGCAAGCACATCCCCGGTCAGCCATCGTCCGATGCACTGGTCCAGCGGCGCCGTTTCCCCGCCCAGAGCGGGAGCCGCGTCGAGCAACCGCCTTTGCGCCTCCGCGACGGGCAACAGGCTCACGGGCGGAGGCTCACGGTTCCGCCCGCCAGTCGCCAGATTTGCCGCCGGTCTTGGAAAGGAGGCGGACATTGCCGATGACCATGGCCTTGTCCATCGCCTTCGCCATGTCATAGATGGTCAGCAAGGCGACGGAGACGGCGGTCATCGCCTCCATCTCAACCCCTGTCTGTGCGGCGATCCGCGCTGTCGCGGTCGCGGTGACGCCGCTTTCGTCCAGTGCGAATTCCACCGTCACTGCGCTCAGCGGCAGGGGGTGGCAAAGCGGGATCAGGTCGGCGGTTTTTTTCGCGGCCATGATGCCTGCGATGCGAGCGACGGCGAGCACATCGCCCTTTTTCACCAGGCCATCGGCGATCGCTCTGGCGGCATCGGCGGACATGCTGATCCGGCCGGTCGCCACCGCCTCGCGCACGGTTACATTCTTGGCCGACACATCGACCATGCGCGCGCTGCCATCGGCGTCGATATGGGTGAGACCGCTCATGTTCCCGTCAATAGCATGCGCGTAGCCGCTTCGACATCGGCTTGCCGCATCAGCGCCTCGCCAACCAGGAAGCAGCGGACGTCATGCCCGGCCATAGCGGTGAGATCGGCATGGGAGGTGAGGCCGCTTTCCGCGACGAAGGTGCATCCCTCCGGCGCTTGCCCAACCAGTTCATAAGTGCGTGCGAAATCCACGGTAAAATCGCGCAGGTCGCGATTGTTGACGCCGATCAGCCGCGATTTGAGCTTCAGCGCGCGCTCCAGTTCCTGCGCGTCGTGCACCTCGACAAGAGCGTCCATGCCCAGATCCAGCGCCACCGCCTCAATCTCCGTCATTTCCGCGTCATCCAAAGCGGCGGCTATGATCAGGATCGCATCGGCGCCCAACGCGCGGGCCTCCAGCACCTGCCAGGGATCGATCATGAAATCCTTGCGCAAGACAGGCAGGGCGCAGGCGGCGCGCGCGGCGATCAGATAATCGTCATGCCCCTGAAAATACGGCTCGTCGGTAAGAACCGAGAGGCAGGCCGCACCCGCCGCTTCATAGGCCTTGGCATGGGCTGGCGGATCGAAATCGGGGCGGATCAGGCCCTTGGAGGGGCTGGCCTTCTTGATCTCCGCGATCAGGCCATATCCGGTTTGCGCCTTTGCATCCAGAGCGGCTCGGAAGCCGCGCGGCGGCGTTTGCCCGGCGGCGCGCTCATGCAGGCTGGAGAGAGAGATTGCGGCCTTGCGGCGGGCGACTTCCTCCCGCTTCACATCGCAGATTTCGATCAGCTTGTTGGTCATTTATAGGCTATCCAGCAATTGAGCAGGGCATTGGCAAGGCCCTTGTCGATGGCTTCGGCGGCCTCCTCTACACCTTCGCGCAGGTCGGTCGCCGCGCCCGCCACCATCAGCGCGGCGGCGGCGTTGAACAGCACGGCGTCGCGATAGGGGCCGGTCTCGCCAAGCAGCAAGGCGCGCAGGGCGGCGGCATTATGCGCCGGGTCGCCTCCCCGGATGGCGGAGATGGGATGTGTGGGCAGGCCGGCATCGGCGGGGGACCAGCGGCGCATGGCGACGACGCCATCGCCGGTTATGTCCGCAATGTCGTTGCCGCCCGCAACCGAAAGCTCGTCCAGCCCCTCGTCGCCCGACACCACCATCGCGCGGTCGATGCCAAGCTGCGCCAATGCTTCGGCATAGATGGGTACATAGGAGGGGCGGGCGATGCCGACCAACTGCCTGTTCACCCGCGCTGGATTGGCGAGAGGACCCATCAGGTTGAAAATCGTCCGCTGGCCAATGGCCTTGCGGATTGGCCCCAGCCGTTTCAGCGCGGGATGGTGATTCTGCGCGAACAGGAAACAGATGCCGATATCCGCCAGCGAACGCTCGGCCTGTTCCGCCACATGGTTGAGGTCAAGGCCCAGAGCCTCCAGCGTGTCGGCTGCCCCCGCCTTGGACGAGGCTGCCCGGTTGCCATGCTTGGCGACCGGCACGTCGCAGGCCGCAACGACGAGCGAAACGGCTGTCGATACGTTCAGCGTGTGGTGCCCGTCGCCGCCGGTGCCGCACACGTCGATTGCGCCCTCCGGCGCTTCGATAGGGATCATGCGCGCCCGCATCGCTTGCGCGGCGGCGGCGATCTCCGCGGCTGTCTCACCGCGCTGGCTCATGCCGGTCAGGAAAGCCGCGATTGCCTCGTCGCTTACCGTGCCGTCCAATATCGCCGTGAATGCGGATGCGGCTTCATCGGCGGCCAATGGCGTGGAGGGATTAGGCAGAGCGGTCATGGCGCGTGCCTTAGCGGGCGGAGGCAGGGAGAGTCGAGAGAGGTCAGCAGAGGATCATGCACCTGTTGTGCATCGGCCCTGTCTTGAGTGGGCGGAGCCACAACATCCGTTCGCTTCGAGCGCAGTCGAGAAGCATCGCGCTGGTTTCTCGACTGCGCTCGAAACGAACGGGGGTCGTTCAATTTTTACGGAACAGAGGATTCGAGCTAATCAGGCCCGCTCCTTCACCCGCATGCCTGCGATCGCCATGAAATTGGCCAGCATGGCGTGGCCATGTTCCGTCGCGATGCTTTCCGGGTGGAATTGCACGCTGTGGATCGGCAGCGTCTTGTGCCGGAAAGCCATGACCGATCCATCCTCCGCCGTGGCGTTGACCGCCAGGCAGTCCGGAATGTCCTCGACAATCAGCGAGTGATAGCGAGTGGCGGTGAAGGGGGAGGGCAACCCTTCGAACATGCCCGTGCCGTCATGCCGAACCGGCGAAGTCTTGCCGTGCATCAGTCCGCCGCGCACCACCTTGCCGCCGAAATGCTGGCCGATCGCCTGATGGCCCAGGCACACGCCCAGCAGCGGCTTGCCGGTTTCCGCGCAGGCGGCAACCATATCAAGGCTGATGCCCGCTTCATTGGGCGTGCAGGGACCGGGCGAAAGCAGAAAGGCCTGCGCGCCGGATGACAGGGCCTGCCCCGCCGACATGGCGTCGTTGCGGACGACCTCAACCTGCGCGCCAAGCTCCATCAGATAATGGACCAGATTCCAGGTAAAGCTGTCATAATTGTCGATGACGAGGATCATGGCATTCCGCTTAGCGTCCGCGCGGCGTTATTCAAAGGGATTCTGGGGGCTTTATTCCACCCAGTCGAGACCGATGTCGCGGTACACGCCCCGGTCATCCTCCCAGTCCGCCTTCACCTTCACATGCAGGTAGAGGTGGACAGACACGCCCAGCAGCGCCGCCAGTTCCGCCCGCGCCTTCGACCCGATTTCCTTCAGGCGCGCGCCGCCCTTGCCCAGCACGATCGCGCGCTGACTGGTCCGGCCGATCAGGATCTGCTGGTGGATCTCCACCGACCCGTCCGGCCGCTCGGAATATTTCTCCGTCTCGACCGCCGCCGCATAGGGCAGTTCGGCGTGAAGCTGGTGGTAGAGCTGTTCGCGCGTGATTTCCGCGGCCAGCATGCGGTCGGTCGCGTCCGATACCTGATCCTCCGGGAAATGCCATGGCCCCTCCGGCATCGCTTTGGCCAGCGCGGACTTGAGTTCGGGCAGGCCGTCGCCCGTCGCGGCGCTGACGAAGAATATCTCCTCAAAACCGACGGAGCCGTTCAGCCGTTCGGCATGGACGAGCAGCTTTTCCTTGATGGCGATATCGACCTTGTTGATGATCAGCCATTTGCGTTCCTTGCGCTCCTGCAGACCCTCGACCGCGCGCGCCAGCTTCTCACCCAGCCCGGCCTTGCCGTCGATCACAAGCGCGATCAGGTCGGCATTCTGCGCACCGCCCCAGGCCGCCTGCACCATCGCGCGATCCAGCCGGCGCTTGGGTTCGAATATGCCGGGCGTGTCGACCAGAACGATCTGCGCCTCACCCTCCATCGCGACGCCCATGACGCGGGTGCGGGTCGTCTGCGCCTTTGGGCTGGTGATCGCGACCTTCTGCCCCACCAGCGCATTGACCAGGGTGGATTTGCCCGCATTGGGCGCGCCGACAACGGCAACGATGCCGCAGCTCTGGCTCATGACAGTTTCTCCAAAAGAGCCTTGGCGGCGGCGGTTTCCGCCTCCTGCTTTGACCCGCCCTCGGCCGATGCGTCGCCCGCGCCCTTGATCGACACCGTGACGGTGAAGCGCAGGGCGTGATGGGGGCCGGATTTGCCGGTCATAACATATTCGGGCGGCTTGCGGCGATTGGCGGCCGCCCACTCCTGCAGCGCGGACTTGGGATGTTTGGGCGCGCTGTTCTGGGTATGCACCCGGTCGCTCCACAGGCGCTTCACCAGCGTCCGCGCTTCATCGATCCCGCCATCCAGGAACAGTGCGCCGATGATCGCCTCCATGACGTCTCCCAGCACATTGTCGCTGTCCGCCGCGCCATCGTCGCGCGCCTGCTTGCCGAGCACCAGATGTGGCTGCACGCTGATCGAGCGGGCGACCTCTGCGCAGGTTTCGCCGGAGACCAGGGCGTTGAACCGGCGCGACAGCGACCCTTCGGGCTCCGTCGGGAACAGGGTGAAAAGCCATTCCGCCATGACGATGCCGAGCACGCGGTCGCCCAGAAACTCCAGCCGCTGATAATCGCTGCCGCCTGCGCTGCCATGCGTGAGCGCCTGGGTGAACAGCGCGGGTTTCCCCGGCGCGCGCCCGATCAGCTCCTCAATCCACGCGCCCATGCCGGATCGGCTCAAAAGCCTTCCCCGATGCGGTCCCAGCGGGCGGCCGTGAACCAGGTCCAGGGGAGCAGCCAGTTGGCGCTGCCGTCCGTCGAGAATACCGACACCAGTGCGCGGCCGACCAGATTTTCCTCCGGCACGAGGCCAATGCCGCCGCCTTCCTCGGCCGGGAAACGGCTGTCGGCGCTGCGGTCGCGGTTGTCGCCCATCAGGAACAGATGGCCTTCGGGTACCACGACGGTATCGCGATTGTCGGCCGGGCCGTCCTGCACCAGATCGAGGACATTGTAGCTTTTGCCATTGGGCAGCGTTTCGCGATATTGTGGGTAGCGGCAATTCATGCCCCCGGCCACTGCCTCCTCAAATTCCGGGCGATAGCAGGGGGAGCGATTGCCTTCCTTCTCCGCCGCGTCGATCATGTTCTGGGAGGCGGGGATAACAAGATCGGCGATCTTCTGCTTCGGAATCGCCTGGCCGTTCAGGATGACCGTGCCATTCTGTATCGATATCAGATCGCCCGGCAGGCCGATGACGCGCTTTATATAGTCCTGCTTCACAGTCGGCGGGGCCTTGAACACCACGACGTCGCCGCGTTCGGGCCGCGACGCCAGCACTCGCCCAGGGATTAGCGGCACGGAGAAGGGCAGGCTGTAGCGCGAATAGCCATAGGGCCATTTCGCAACGAGCAGATAGTCGCCGATCAACAGCCGCGGCTGCATCGATTCCGAAGGGATATTGAAGGGGGAGACTATGAAGCTGCGCAGGATAAACACGAACAGTGCGAGCTTTGCGAGAAACCAGAGGAAGTCCCGCGTTTCGGATTGTTTGGCCATTGCGCCCCGTACATCCTTTTCCGCCATTTGTCGCGCATTTGTAAGGTCGCGGCGTAATGGTCAAGGGACCCGCATAGTTTCCGCGCTTTCCTTCCGCTAAGAAGGCCGGGAATCGCCCATCGTCAGGAGCATCCGACCCTATGCCGAGCCAAGCCTGGACAGCCATTTCGAACCAGCCAGTTCCCGAACTCAAGACCATATTCGAGTCCGATCCCGGCAGGTTGTCCAAGCTGACGCTGACCCACGGGCCGCTGCGGTTCGACTGGTCCAAGACACATCTGACGGATGGGCTGATCGACGCCTTTGTCGGATTGGCCGAGGAAGTGGATTTCGCCGGCCGCCGGGACGCCCTGTTCAACGGCGAGAAGATCAACAATACGGAAGGCCGCGCCGCCGAGCATCCGGCAGAGCGCGGCGAGGGCAATGCAGAAAGCGTCGCGCAGGCCAAGGCGCTGCACGGCCGGATGCGCGGCCTGATCGACGTTATAGAGGCCGATGGCCTGGGCGCCGTGCGGCATATTCTGCATGTCGGCATTGGCGGGTCTGCGCTTGGGCCGGACGTGATTGTCGATGCGCTGAGCGATGAAGCCGGGCGGTATGACGTCGCCATCGTGTCCAATGTCGATGGCGTGGCGCTGGAAAAGGCGATGGCGCGGTTTGATCCGCATGCGACGATCCTGGCGGTCGCTTCCAAGACCTTCACCACCACCGAAACCATGCTGAACGCCGCCAGCGCCATTGCCTGGATGCAGGAGGCGGGCGTCGACGATCCCTATGGCCGGGTGATCGCGCTGACGGCATCGCCGGACAAGGCCATGGAATGGGGCGTGGACGAAACACGCATCCTGCCGTTCAACGAGTCCGTCGGCGGGCGCTATTCGCTCTGGTCGTCGATCGGCTTCCCGGCGGCGCTTGCGCTTGGTTGGGGGGCGTTTGAAAGCCTGCTGGAAGGGGCGGCGGCGATGGACCGCCATTTCCGGCTTGCCGCGCCGCGCGAAAATGCGCCGCTGATCGCTGCGTTCGTGGATCAGTTCTACGCCCGCATCCTGAAATGCCAGACCCGCGCTGTCTTTGCCTATGATGAGCGGCTGAAGCTCCTTCCCTCTTACCTTCAACAACTTGAGATGGAGAGCAATGGCAAGAGCGTGAAGGCGGATGGCTCGCCCGTCGATGGCCCGACCTCCGCCATCACCTGGGGCGGCGTAGGCACGGATGCGCAGCATGCGGTGTTCCAGTTGCTGCATCAGGGCACGCATGTCGTGCCCGTCGAGTTCATTGCGTCGAAGGAGCCGGGACACAGCCTTGACCCGGCCCATCACCGGACGCTGCTCGTCAACTGCTTTGCTCAGGGCGCTGCACTGATGCGGGGCAAGGAGAATGCCGGTGATCCGGCGCGCGCCTATCCGGGCAATCGCCCATCGACGACGATCCTGCTCGACGATGTGACGCCGGAGGCGCTGGGCGCTCTGATCGCCTTTTACGAGCATCGCACCTTCGCCAACGCCATGCTGATGGAGATTAATCCTTTCGACCAGTTCGGCGTGGAGCTGGGCAAGGAAATCGCCAAATCGATCGAAAAGGATGGTCCGACCGGTTTTGACCCCTCGACCATGGCCCTGATCGATCTCGCCCTGAGCTAAGCGATCGGCGGACTCGGCTGATCGCACGCCTGCCGCGCGCTATGGCGTTCGGCTTGCGTTGCTCTGCTATTTGCGGCCTTATCAGTCGGCAGGCGGCAACAGCATCGATCGGGCATGCAGGCACAGCGCAACGCACAGCATTTCGAAATTCGCGAGACATGCCCCGTTTGCGGGCAGCGGGGGAGTGATCCCTTCTACACGGCGCCAATGGCGGCCGACCCGGTGCGCAGCTTCATCGCCAGCCAATATGACGAGCAGCAGGGCAGGGTGGACTGGGGCAGGCTGGAGGGCACCGACTATAGCCTGGTCCAGTGCGACGTCTGCGCGCTTGTCTATCAACGCCACGTGCCCAACGACGCGCTGCTGACCCATATCTATTCCGAGATGATAGCGCCCCGCTTTCTTGCGGAACTGGAGCGTGAACGGCTGACGCTCGACAATTTTCACAAGGTGGCAGGCGAGTTGTCGGTGCTGTTCAAGGCGACGGACAAGCATCCTTCCGACATCCGCTTTCTGGACTATGGCTTCGGATATGGCCGCTGGGCGCGAGTGGCGCGGGCGCTGGGCGCGCAGGTGGCGGCTACCGAGCTGGGCGATGACAAGAAGCGGGCGGCCGCATCCATCGGTGTGGAAATGATAGACGAAGGCGTGATCGAGGCCGCTGGGGTGAGCGGCGAGCGCTTTGATATCGTCCATACCGAACAGGTGTTCGAGCATCTGGTCGAACCTGGAGAGGCGTTTCGCCGTCTCGCCGCCGCCACGGACGGGATCATGAAAGTGGCCGTTCCCCGTGGAGGGAGCATCCGCCGTCTGCTGGCCCGGCGCGGTCTGACGCGGATATCGCCGTTTCAGAAAGCGCGGATGGGGAAGGCGTGGCGGCGGGATGATTTCGCCTTTGCCGCGGTCCAGCCGCTGGAGCATCTCAACGCCTATAGCGGCCGCACGATGCAGTGGCTGGCGCAGGCCAATGGCCTGAAGATCATTGGCCGCGCACGGGAAAGCGTGACAACTGTCGATCATACCAGCATGCGCGGTTTTGCCAGCTCCGCTGCGCGGCTGGGTGCCAAACTTGGCCGGCGGATGCTGGGCGGCGGCGATGACGGCTATTATCTCTTTCGGAAGACCTAGCGGGATTTCCCGGCCCGCCTTGCCACTTCAGGCGATTTCCCATTTGTAACGCGAACCAAGCCACGCCATATCCCGCGCCAAGTGGAGATTGTGCATGAGCGATTATGACTATGACCTGTTCGTCATCGGCGCTGGATCGGGAGGGGTAAGGGCCGCCCGCGTCTCCTCCGCGCATGGGGCCAGGGTTGCGATCGCAGAGGAATATCGCGTCGGCGGCACCTGCGTCATTCGCGGTTGCGTGCCCAAGAAGCTGCTCGTGTTCGGCGCGCATTTCGCCGAGGATCTGAAAGATGCGCGCCGTTTCGGCTGGAATGTGCCGGATTGTGATTTCGACTGGAAAACGCTGCGCGACAATGTGCTGGCCGATGTCGACAGGCTGGAGGGTCTCTATACCCAGACGCTGGGCAATCATAAGGTCGAGATCATCCCGGAGCGGGCGACAGTCGCCGGTCCGCATGAAGTGAAACTGGCCAGTGGCAAGACGGTCACCGCGAAATATATTCTCGTCGCCACCGGCGCCTGGCCGATGGTGCCGGAGGTAGAGGGCGCCGAGCATGGCGTGACCTCAAATGAGGTGTTTCATCTGGATGAATGCCCCAAGCGCGTCGTGATCGCTGGCGGCGGCTATATCGCCAATGAGTTTGCTGGCATCTTCCACGAATTTGGCGCGCATGTGACGCTCGTCAACCGGTCGGACCAGATGCTGCGCAGCTATGACGCGCAAATCCGCGACCGCCTGCTGCAGATCAGCATGGGGAAAGGGATCAACTTCCGCTTCAATGCGCAGATGGAACGGATCGAAAAGAATGAGGATGGCACCATGTGCATCCGCATCAAGGATGGCGATCCCATCGCGTGCGATCTGCTGCTGTTCGCCACCGGCCGCAAGCCCAAGAGCGACAATCTTGGCCTGGAGGATGTAGGGGTCGAGATTGACGACAAGGGCGCGATCAAGGTGGACGACCATAACCGAACCAATGTCGAAAGCATCTATGCGGTGGGCGACGTCACCAACCGGGTGCAATTGACCCCGGTGGCCATCCGCGAGGGGCATGCCTTTGCGGACACCGTGTTCGGCGGCAATCCGCGCACTGTCGACTATGGCTGCATACCCTCAGCCGTGTTCAGCCACCCGCCGCTTGCCGCCGTCGGCATGACGGAGACTGAGGCGCGCAACAAGCTGGGCACGGTCAAAGTCTACACGTCCGACTTCCGGGCGATGAAGAATGTCCTCGCCAACCGCAACGAGCGCGCGCTCTACAAGATGATCGTTGATGCGACGACTGACCGAGTAGTCGGCCTGCATATGATCGGTCCCGACGCGCCGGAGATTCTGCAGGCGGCGGCGGTCGCCGTGAAGGCGGGGCTGACCAAGCAGGATTTCGACGATACCGTCGCGCTTCACCCCAGCATGGCGGAGGAGCTGGTGCTGCTGAAATAAGTATTCAGGCGGCTTCGGCGTCCGGCGCGGCTTGCGCCGCCTCCGCCTTGGTGGGTAGGGTGGTGCCGCAGGTGCGGTAGGAGGCGTGATTGAAATGCCCCTGGGCGGCGTCTTTCAGCAGTTGGCAAAGCTTTGCGCCGTTGGCGATGAGCTTTGACTTGTCGAAACAGGCGACCGCACCCCTTGCGAACGCTTCCTTGCAAATGTCCGATTTATGCTTGGCGGAGGAGGAGACCAGTACCGCCGACATGGGATGCCAGTGATCCTTGATCCGGTCCAGGAAATCCAGGCCGTTGAGGCCCGGGAGGTGAAGATCGACGGCGATGACGTCGGGCGTCACCTGATCGATCATGGCCAACGCTTCCTCCGCGCTCTCGGCGAGGCCTACAAGCTTGAGTTCGGGGTCAGCGAGCAGCAACTCCTCGAACATGGCGCGGATGGTGAGAGAGTCGTCGATCACAAGGACGCGCGGGCGAAGCATTCGGCGTAAACTCTCATTCTGCCGTCAGGCGGAGCATTCATCCCGTTATGAGAGTGAATCCAGTTAATTAACGGCAAATGGCCGGATTGTTTTAATCAATGAGGTAGGGAACGATCTGGCGATTATCCGGGTCGATGCGGATCGCCCGGTCGGCGGGCGGAAAGGCGCGCTGATCACAGCTATGCCGGGAGCATAGCCGGCAGGTCACGCCTATGGGCGTCGCTGACGCCTCGTCGTTCAGGCGCAGGCCATCGGCATAGACGAAATTGCCCGCATGTTCGACTTCACAGCCAAGAACAACGGCATAGCGACGCGGTGATCGCGCATAGCTGCCGGAAGGCTTCACCAGCCCCTTGGCCATGGAGACATAGCGGACGCCATCGGGCGTCTCGCCGAGCTGCACGTTGATCCGGTCGGGAATGGCGACCGTCTCATGCACGTTCCACAGCGGGCAGGCGCCGCCGAAACGCGCGAATTGCAGCCGGGTGGCGCTGTGCCGTTTGGTGATGTTGCCCGCCATGTCCACACGGCAGAAGAAGAAGGGAATGCCCCGCATGCCCGGCCGCTGCAGGGTAGAGAGGCGGTGGCACGCCTGCTCGAAGCTCACGCCGAAACGGCGGGCCAGTCTGTCGATATCATGCCGCAATTCGCGTGCGCTTTCCCGGAACCGGGCATAGGGCATCAGCAAGGCTCCGGCGGCATAATTGGCAAGACCAATGGTCAGCAGCCGGTCCGCTTCAAGGATCGGCAGGTTCGCCTGCCGCGCGACATCCGCGATCAGGGCCGATCCCTCCAGCATCATCAACTGGTGCGCCAGCATGAACTTGCGGCTTTCGGTGGGAAGGGCGGCGTTGATGAACAGCCGCTTGCTCACGCTCTCATAGGTGCGGAGCGCGGAATCAGGCGTTTCGGCGATCAGCGTTTCCAGCCCGTGCCGCCGCGCCAGCGCCTCAACCAGCATGCCCTCGTCCAGCTCGTCCCCCGCCCACAGCTTGGCCGCCATGTCTTCGGCAAGGCAATCGATCGAATGGACGTAATTGCCCGCGTCATGAAACCAGTCGCGCACCGCTTCCCAGGGCATGCGGGCTTGCGTCGCCGTGTCATTGGCGATCGCTTCCTCGATCATGTTCAGCCGCTCGTTGGCCTGCCGGTAGGCGCGATGCAGATCGACATAGCGGGCGGCGAACTCTGGGAATTGCAGGTGCAGCTTCTCGATCCGTTCCGGCTCCAGCGGCGCGCGCGATACCTCCGGATGCGCAAGCGCGAAGGTGAAGGCGCCCAGAAGCTGTTCCTCCTCCCGCGGGTCGAAAGCCGCCCAGTCGAGGGGGAATGCCTCGGCAAGCGCCGCCTTCACCTTTGCCGTCAAGGGGCGGTCGTCATTTTCTAGCTGGCTGAGATAGGATACGGAAATGCCTAGCATCGCGGCCATGGCAGCCTGGTCCATACGCTGGTCCAGCCGAAGTTGCCGAAGCTTTTGTCCCGCGAAAATCCGTGCGCCACGTGCCATTTTTCCGCAATAGTTTGCAAAACGGATGTTTGCAATTCCGCAAATTCACATTTGCGCTGCGGATGAAGCCGTGGAAAAGGAGCGGCTTGCCGCGTGGCGGTTGCAAGAGAGGATGCGCATGTCGAAGCTCGCTGTCGTCGAACAATTGGAAGCGAAACGGGAGGCGGCCCGCCTTGGCGGTGGCGAAAGGCGCATCGCCGCCCATCATTCCAAGGGCCGGTTGACAGCGCGCGAACGGCTGGACGTGCTGCTGGATGAAGGCAGCTTCGAAGAACTCGACATGTATGTCGAGCATAACTGCACCGATTTCGGCATGGACGAGCAGCATATCCCCGGCGACGGTGTTGTCACCGGATCGGGGACGGTCAACGGACGTCTGGTTTTCGTGTTCAGCCAGGATTTCACCGTGTTCGGCGGCTCGCTGTCCGAACGGCATGCGCAGAAGATCTGCAAGATCATGGACATGGCCATGAAGGTCGGCGCGCCGGTGATCGGCCTCAACGATTCCGGCGGCGCGCGCATCCAGGAGGGGGTCGCTTCGCTCGCTGGTTATGCCGAGGTGTTCCAGCGCAATGTGAACGCCAGTGGCGTTATCCCGCAGATCAGCGTCATCATGGGGCCGTGCGCGGGCGGCGCGGTCTATTCGCCGGCGATGACCGACTTCATCTTCATGGTGAAGGACAGCAGCTACATGTTCGTCACGGGTCCCGACGTCGTAAAGACCGTGACCAATGAGATCGTGACCCAGGAGGAACTGGGCGGCGCGGTGACGCACACCACCAAGTCTGGCGTCGCCGACGTGGCGTTCGAAAATGATATCGAGGCGCTGCTGGCGACCCGCGATTTCATCGACTTCCTGCCTGGATCGAACCGGGAGCCGGTGCCGGAGCGTCCGACCGCCGATGCATGGGACCGGATCGAGGAAAGCCTCGACACGCTGGTCCCGGCCAACGCCAACCAGCCCTATGATATGCATGAGCTGATCCGCAAGGTCGTCGACGAAGGCGATTTCTTTGAGGTGCAGCCGGCCCATGCAGGCAATATCATCTGCGGCTTCGGACGGATCGAGGGTAAGACGATCGGTATCGTCGCCAACCAGCCGATGGTGCTGGCGGGTTGCCTTGATATCGGTTCGTCGAAGAAGGCGGGGCGCTTCGTGCGCTTCTGCGATGCGTTCGATATTCCGATCATCACCTTTGTCGATGTGCCGGGCTTCCTGCCGGGCGTGGGGCAGGAGCATAACGGCATCATCAAGCATGGCGCGAAGTTGCTGTTCGCCTATGCCGAGGCGACCGTACCGAAGATCACCGTCATCACGCGGAAGGCCTATGGCGGCGCCTATGACGTCATGTCGTCCAAGCATCTGCGCGGCGACCTCAACTATGCCTGGCCGACCGCCGAAATCGCCGTGATGGGCGCGAAAGGCGCTGTCGAAATCATCTTCCGCGGCAAGACGCCGGAGGAAATCGCCGAGCGCACCGCCGAATATGAGGCGCGCTTCGCTAACCCGTTCGTTGCGGCAAGCAAAGGCTTTATCGATGAAGTGATCCAGCCGCATTCGACGCGCAAGCGGATCGCGCTGGGCCTGCGCAAGCTCAAGAATAAGAGCCTGGAGAATCCCTGGAAGAAGCACGATAATATTCCGCTGTGACTTGTTCCCCTCCCGCATGCGGGAGGGGTTAGGGGAGGGCATGTTCCTCTCGATTGATTGATTTCGCCGCTGGATTGGACAGGCCCTCCCCCGTCCCTCCCGCAAGCGGAAGGGGTGACTAGAATGAAACTCGGCCGTCTCAATCATATCGGCGTCGCCACGCCCTCGCTCGAAAAGAGCATCGCCTATTATCGCGACGTGATGGGCGCGACGAAGATTCACGCGCCTTTCGACCTGCCAGCGCAGGGCGTGAAGGTGTGCTTCGTGGATACGCCGGGCGAGAACGGGACGGCGGGAACACAGATCGAGCTTATCGAACCGTTCGACGAAAGCTCGCCGATCACGGCTTTTATCGCCAAGAACCCCGCCGGTGGCCAACATCATATGTGCTATGAAGTCCCCGACATCCATGAGGCGAAGGCATGGTTTGAGGGCAAGGGCGCGCGTGTTCTGGGCGAGCCGCGCATCGGCGCGCATGGGACGCTGATCTTCTTCGTCCACCCCAAGGACATGAACGGCGTCCTCACCGAGGTCATGGAAACGCCAAAGGAGGGCGCGCATTGAGCGAGCAGCATCTCCTCTACACGCTGGATGAGGGCGTCGCGATTCTGACGCTGAACCGGCCTGACCGGCTCAACGCGCTCAGCACGGCCCTTCTGGGCGATATCGGCGCGGCGCTCGATCGCGCTGTTGCCGATGGCGCGCGCTGCGTGCTGTTGAAGGGGGAGGGGCGCGCCTTTTCGTCCGGCGCCGATCTCGTCTCCACTGGTGGTCTGCCCGATGACCTGGGCCAGCTTCTGGAAGAACATTATAATCCTCTCGTCCGCAAATTTGCGGCGATCCCGGTCCCGGTGGTGAGCGCAGTGCAGGGCGCCGCCGCCGGGGCCGGCTGTTCCCTCGCGCTGGCGGCCGACCTGACGGTGGCGGCGCATTCCGCTTATTTCCTGCTGGCGTTCGCCAATATCGGTCTGGTTCCTGATGCCGGGGCGACATGGATGCTGGCGAAGGCCGTGGGGCGTTCGCGCGCCATGGAGATGGCGTTGCTGGGGGAGAAAATCCCAGCGGAAAAAGCCGCTGACTGGGGGCTGATCCACAAGGTTGTCGATGACGAGGCGCTGCATGACGCGGCGCTGGCATTGGCGAAGAAGCTTGCGGCCGGACCTGTGGTGGCGCTGGGCATGATACGCAAGGCGATCAATTCCGCGCTGGATTCATCGCTAGACGCCGTTCTCGATTCCGAACGCGACGATCAGCGCGCCGCAGGCCGCACCGAGGATGCGCGGGAGGCGATCACCGCCTTCGGCGAGAAGCGCAAGCCGGTTTTCAAGGGTAAGTGACATGACGGACAAGCCAACCCTCGACCAATGGTCGGCCGCAGCTTCGAAGGAAGTGAAGGGCAAGGACCTGAACTGGGAAACCCCGGAAGGGATTACCGTCAAGCCGCTCTACACCGCCGAGGATGTCACCGTCGATCCGGGCCTCCCCGGTTTTGCGCCGTTCACGCGCGGCGTGCGCGCATCCATGTATGCGGGCCGCCCCTGGACGATCCGGCAATATGCGGGATTCTCGACGGCCGAGGAATCCAACGCCTTTTACCGCCGCAATCTCGCGGCGGGTCAGAAGGGCCTGTCGGTCGCTTTCGACCTTGCTACCCATCGCGGCTATGACAGCGATCATCCCCGCGTCACGGGCGATGTCGGCAAGGCCGGCGTGGCGATCGACACGCTTGAGGACATGAAGATCCTGTTCGACGGCATCCCGCTCGACAAGATGTCGGTGTCGATGACCATGAATGGCGCGGTGATCCCGATCCTCGCCTTCTTCATTGTCGCGGGTGAGGAGCAGGGCGTCGATCGCAAGCTGCTCGACGGGACGGTCCAGAACGACATCCTCAAGGAGTTCATGGTCCGCAACACCTATATCTATCCGCCCGAACCCTCGATGCGGATCATCTCCGACATCTTCGGCTACACCTCGCGCGAGATGCCCAAGTTCAACAGCATCTCGATCTCCGGCTACCATATGCAGGAGGCCGGGGCGACGCAGGTGCAGGAGCTGGCCTTCACCATCGCCGACGGCGCGGAATATGTGCGTTATGGCGTGGCGTCGGGCTTGGACATCGACAAGTTCGCCGGGCGCCTGAGCTTCTTCTTCGCCATCGGCATGAACTTCTTCATGGAGATCGCCAAGCTGCGCGCCGCGCGCGTGCTGTGGCACCGGGTCATGACGAAGATGGGTGCGAAGGACGAACGGTCCAAGATGCTGCGCACCCACTGTCAGACCAGCGGCGTGTCGCTGACAGAGCAGGACCCGTACAATAACGTCATGCGTACGACGATAGAGGCGATGGCGGCAATGCTGGGCGGCACCCAGTCGCTCCACACCAATGCGCTGGACGAGGCGATTGCGCTGCCGACGGATTTCTCCGCACGCATCGCCCGCAATACGCAAATCGTCATCCAGGAGGAGACCGGCATGTGCAATGTCGTCGATCCCCTGGGCGGCAGCTATTATGTCGAGGCCCTGACCCAGCAGCTCGTGGACGAGGCGTGGGAAATCATCGAGCGCGTCGAGGCCGAAGGCGGCATGGCGAAGGCCGTTGCGGCCGGCTGGCCCAAGGCGATGATCGAAACCGCCGCCGCCGCGCGTCAGGCGCGGGTCGACCGCGGCGACGACGTGATCGTGGGCGTAAACAAATATCGCCTCGCCAATGAGGACCTTCTCGAAACGCTGGAAGTCGACAACGCCAAGGTGCGCGAAGGCCAGATCGCCCGCATCAACAAGGTGAAGGCGGAGCGTGACAGCGCAAAATGCGAAGCTGCTTTGCAAGCGCTGCGAGAAGGGGCGGCTGCGCCAGCCAGCCTGGAGAATAATCTGCTCGCCCTGGCCGTCGAATGCGCCCGCGCCCGCGCGACGCTGGGCGAGATTTCTTCCGCCATGGAGGAGAGCTTCGACCGCTATGGGACGCAGCCGACGCCGGTGAAGGGCGTCTATGCCAAGCCCTATGAAGGCGACAGCCGCTGGCAGCAGGTGCTGGACGGCGTGAAGGCGGTTGAGCGCCGGATGGGCCGCAAACCCAAGCTTCTTGTCGCTAAAATGGGCCAGGACGGGCATGACCGCGGCGCGAATATCATCGCTTCTGCCTTTGGCGACATGGGGTTCGATGTTGTGTCCGGGCCTTTGTTCCAGACGCCCGACGAGACGGTCGTTCTTGCGCTGGAGAGCGAGGTCGATGTGGTCGGCGCGTCCAGCCTGGCGGCGGGTCACAAGACGCTGATCCCGGAGCTGATCCAGAAGCTGCGCGAACAGGGCCGCAACGACATTAAGGTCATTGCAGGCGGTGTTATCCCGCCCCAGGATTATGACTATCTGCGTGACGCAGGCGTTCAGGGGATTTATGGCCCTGGCTCCAACGTCGTGGAATGCGCCGCAGACGTGCTGCGCCTCCTCGGCCACAACATGCCCCCCGCGGGGCTGGAGGAAGCTGCGTAATGACCGTAGAAGTTCGTACCGACTGGACGCGTGAGGAGATCGCCGCGCTGTTCGACCTGCCCTTCAACGACCTGATGTTTGAGGCGCAGACCGTTCACCGTGCGAACCATCCGCGCAATGAGGTTCAGCTTTCCACGCTGCTGTCGATCAAGACCGGCGGCTGCCCGGAGGATTGCGGCTATTGCAACCAGTCCGCGTCCGCTGAATCGGGGCTGAAGGCCGAAAAGCTGATGAGCGTGCAAGCGGTCATGCAAGCGGCGGCGCAGGCGAAGGACGCGGGCAGCTCACGCTTCTGCATGGGCGCGGCCTGGCGCAACCCCAAGGATCGCGACATGCCCGCCATCGTCTCGATGGTGAAGGGCGTGCGCCAGATGGGCATGGAAACCTGCATGACGCTCGGCATGTTGACCGAGGGGCAGGCCAAGACGCTCGCCGATGCGGGGTTGGACTATTACAACCATAATATCGACACCTCGCCCGAACATTATGAGAAGGTGATCACCACCCGGACGTTCGACGACCGGCTGGAAACGCTGGAGAATGTCCGCAATTCGGGCATCAATGTCTGTTCTGGCGGCATTGTCGGCATGGGCGAGACCCGCGAGGACCGGGTTGGCT
Organism: Sphingobium phenoxybenzoativorans; assembly: GCF_001757355.1. Classification (GTDB taxonomy): domain Bacteria; phylum Pseudomonadota; class Alphaproteobacteria; order Sphingomonadales; family Sphingomonadaceae; genus Sphingobium; species Sphingobium phenoxybenzoativorans. Next base: position 83,109 of record NZ_MINO01000006.1, on the reverse strand, counting down.
TCCTCCATGCGCTCGCGACCCTGCCCAGACATCCCGACAGCGTGCCGATCAATGCGCTCGTCCCCGTGAAGGGCACGGTGCTGGGCAATATGCTGGCCGACACGCCGCTGGCCAAGATCGACGAGATCGAGTTTGTCCGCACGGTCGCCGTTGCGCGTGTCGTGATGCCGGAAAGCATGGTCCGCCTGTCGGCAGGCCGCGAGAGCATGTCGGAAGCCTGTCAGGCGCTCTGCTTCATGGCCGGCGCGAACAGCATCTTCACCGGCGACAAGCTGCTGACGACCCCCAATGCGGGCGACAATGCCGACGCGGCGCTGTTCGCCAAGCTGGGCGTCGTGCCGATGCAGGCGGAAGTGAAGGCGCATCTGGAGGCGGCCGAGTGACATACGCGCCCACCCTCGTCACCCCGGCCTTGAGCCGGGGTCCCGCTTCTTCTCTGCTCTCGCGCGAGAAGAAGGCGGGATGCCGGATCAAGTCCGGCATGACGGGTGTGAGTGAAGTTCTGGCAGCAAAATGAGCTATCAGCCGTCCGTCGCTGTAAATGCCAGATGGGTTTTGGCCTTTTTGCTGCTGGTCTGGGCTTTAGCCAATGGCGGTCCAGCCATTGGCGTATTTGCCGAGCGCGCGTTTGATCCTTTGAACTGGCGCTTGAATGAGATGGAGCCCATTTTCCGCAATTCGCGCACTTGGGGAGGATACTGGGTACTGGGCTCTGTAGTTGCGACCGCCATAGTCGCCGTTCCAGTCGCCTGCATTGCGCTCCTGCGCAAACCAGACGGTGAAACTCGGACGCTTAGAATGAGCGCGTTTCTTACGCTGGTAATTTGGTTTGCCTTCTTTGGCATGCTCTATTTTTCGATTGGGTTCGGCGGCCAGATGCGTTCGATGGACGACCCCAAATGCATTTATGCAGAAACGCCTGGCCCTTACGAATGTGACGTCAACGGCGTCAACTTCTTCATGCTGGCCCTCCCGACGATCAACGCGATTGTGTCGGCTACACTTCTCATTTCCACATGGTTTGTATTTAAGCGAGAGAGCAAAACTTAAATGGCAATCACGAAAATCCTGATCGCGAACCGTGGCGAGATCGCATGCCGGGTCATGCGCACCGCCAAGAAGATGGGCATCAAGACCGTCGCGGTCTATTCCGACGCTGACTCCCGCGCGCCGCATGTGCTGATGGCCGACGAAGCCGTGCATATCGGCCCGTCGCCAGCCGCCCAGTCATACCTGATTGCCGACAAGATCATCGAAGCATGCAAGCAGACTGGCGCTGACGCGGTTCATCCCGGCTACGGTTTCCTGTCGGAGCGGGAAAGCTTCCGCAACGCGCTGGATGCTGAAGGCATCATCTTCGTCGGTCCGCCCGCCAATGCGATCGCCGCGATGGGCGACAAGATCGAATCCAAGAAGCTCGCGATGGAAGCGGGCGTCAATGTCGTCCCCGGCTTCGTCGGCGTGATCGACGATACCGAGCATGCCGTGAAAATCTCCAACGAGATCGGCTATCCGGTGATGATGAAGGCGTCGGCTGGCGGCGGCGGCAAGGGTATGCGCCTTGCCTATAGCGAGCAGGATGTCCGTGAAGGTTTTGAGGCGACGAAGCGCGAGGGCCTCAACAGCTTCGGCGACGACCGCGTGTTCATCGAGAAATTCATCGAAAGCCCGCGCCATATCGAGATCCAGGTGCTGGGCGATCAGCATGGCAATATCGTCTACCTCAACGAGCGGGAATGCTCGATCCAGCGCCGCCATCAGAAGGTGGTCGAGGAAGCGCCGTCGCCCTTCGTCAGCCCGGAAATGCGCAAGAAGATGGGCGAGCAGTGCGTCGCGCTGGCCCGCGCCGTCGGCTATTTCAGCGCAGGCACGGTCGAGCTGATCGTGTCGGGCGAGGACAAGACCGGCGACGGTTTCTACTTCCTGGAAATGAATACCCGCCTGCAGGTTGAGCATCCCGTCACCGAGCAGATCACCGGCGTCGATCTGGTCGAGCAGATGATCCGCGTCGCCAATGGCGAGAAGCTGGCGTTCACGCAGGCGGATGTGAAGATCAACGGCTGGTCGGTTGAGAACCGCGTCTATGCCGAGGACCCCTATCGCGGCTTCCTGCCCTCCACGGGCCGTCTGTCGCGCTACAGCCCGCCAGAGGAAGGCGACGGCGTGCGCGTAGATGACGGCGTTGCTGAAGGCGGCGAGGTCAGCATGTTCTATGACCCGATGATCGCCAAGCTGATCACCTATGCGCCGACCCGGCTGGAGGCGATCGACAAGCAGATCGACGCGCTCGACAAGTTCGAAATCGACGGTCCCGGTCACAATATCGATTTCCTGTCCGCCATCATGCAGCATGAGCGGTTCCGCAGCGGCAACATCACCACCGGCTTCATAGCCGAGGAATATCCCGAAGGGTTCGAGGGCGCGCCCGCGTCACCGGAATTGCTCAGGAAGCTTGCCGCTGTCGGCGCATTCGCCGCCACCGCCTATGCTGACCGTGCGCGCCGCATCGATGGCCAGCTCGGCAAGCGCCTTCGCCCGCCCAGCATGTGGGAAGTGAAGATTGGCGGCGCTGTGCATCAGGTCGGCTTCGACGTCGATGAAGTGGTCGTCGATGGCGAAGTGATGGACATGAGCCTGGAATATACGCCGGGCGACAGGCTGGTCGAAGCGGAGTTTGATGGTGTTAAGCTGGCGGTCAAGATCGCTCCGGTCCGCAGCGGATTCCGACTGACGGCGCATGGCGCGAGTCATGTGCTGCGCGTGCTGCCGGCCCATATCGCCCCATTCGCCGCGCACATGATCGAGAAGATTCCGCCGGACCTTTCGCGCTTCCTGATCTGTCCGATGCCGGGCCTGCTGGTGAAGCTGCATGTCGGCGAAGGCGAGAAGGTTGAGGCTGGTCAGCCGCTCGCGGTGATCGAGGCGATGAAGATGGAAAACATCCTGCGCGCGCAGAAGGCGGGTGTGGTGAAATCCGTTTCCGCCAAGCAGGGTGACAGCCTGCCCGTGGACGCCATCATTCTGGAGATGGAATAATCTTCTCCGTTCGGGCTGAGCCGTTCGACTGCCTGCAAAGCGGGTACTCAGGACAGGCTTCGACAAGCCCGGCCCGAACGGATAAGGGGCTAATATGCACCTCAATCACGATCCATCCGCCCCAGCCGCCCCGGAAATCAGCTTCGACGATTTTCTGAAGGTCGATATCCGTATCGGCACCATCGTTTTGGCAGAACCTTTCCCGGAAGCGCGCAAACCCGCGTTCAAGCTTGTTATCGATTTCGGTCCGGTGCTGGGACATAAAAAGAGCAGCGCGCAGATTACGGAAAATTACGCGCTAGAAAGCCTTGCCGGGCGGAAGGTTGCGGCGGTCGTCAATTTTCCCCGGCGTCAGATCGGCAAATTCATGTCGGAGGTGCTCACCCTGGGCTTTGCCGATGAGGCTGGTGCGGTTGTCCTGTTCGCGCCGGATCGGGACGTGCCGGATGGCTCCCGGCTGTTCTGACCCTTGTGCAGGGTGCAGGAAACATACAGGATATGGGCAATGATCGGAAATAGGGGCGCATAATGGCGGAAGCCGCGGGGGTTGGTGCTGATTATGTGATGAATGCGAAACGTGACCGGCTGGTCATCGCCGCATCGTCGCTGGGCACAGTGTTCGAATGGTATGATTTCTTCATCTATGGCACGCTCGCCGCGATCATCGGCAGGACCTTCTTCCCGACCGACAACCCGACCGTCGAACTGCTCTATTCCCTCGCCGGTTTTGCCGTTGGGTTCGGTTTTCGTCCCCTTGGCGCAGTGCTTTTCGGATATCTCGGAGACAAGCTGGGCCGCAAATATACCTTCCTGGCGACGATTGTGCTCATGGGCGTCGCCACGGCAGGCGTGGGCATCCTGCCTTCCGCCGCGACGATCGGCTATGCCGCACCCGCGATCCTGATCCTGCTGCGCATATGTCAGGGACTGGCGCTGGGCGGGGAATATGGCGGCGCGGCCATCTATGTCGCGGAACATGCGCCGCCGGAAAAGCGGGGCTTCTACACCAGCTTCATTCAGGCCGGCGTTGTCGGCGGCTTCATCCTGTCGCTTATCGTCGTGCTTGGCACGCAATGGGTGCTTGGCCAGGAGGCATGGGACGCATGGGGCTGGCGCTTCCCGTTCCTGTTCTCGTTGGCGCTGCTCGCTTTCTCGCTCTGGATGCGCCTGAAGCTCAAGGAAAGTCCGGTGTTCGTCGCCATGAAGGCGGCTGGTGAGCAGGCGAAGAACCCGCTGAAGGAAACCTTCACCTATCCGGGCAACAAGAAGCGGATCTTCGTCGCGCTGTTCGGCGTCGCCGCGGGGCTGACGGTCATCTGGTACACGGCGATGTTCCAGGTTCTCTATTTCCTCCAGAACGCGCTCAAGGTCGAACCGGTTGTCGCCCAGATGGTGGTGGGATTCGGGGCGACCACGGGCCTCGTCTTCTTCCTGTTTTTCGGGCATTTGTCGGACAAGATCGGGCGCAAAAAGCCGGTGGTCATTGGCTATGCCGCCACGCTGCTCCTCCTTTTTCCCATTTTCCACCTGATCGGCAGCGCCGCCAATCCCGATCTTGCCAAATTGTCCGCCCGCGCGCCGGTCGTCGTCAGCGGACCCAATTGCAGCTATGATCCGTTTGCGAAGGTTCAGCCCACCGACTGCGGCAAGCTGCTCGACTATTTCTCCAAAAAGGGCGTGCATTATACCAAGGCGGTATCGCCCACGGCGCAGGTTAGCATCGCCGGTGCGGTTCAGGCCGATACCAGTCCCGCTGCGCTGGACGCAGCGCTGGCCGCTCAGGGCTATGACTTCGCCAAGGTCACGCCGTCTGGCGCGCAACTGTTCATGATCTTCGTGGGCGTGCTGGCGCTCTCGGCCCTTTCTGGCGCAACCTATGGGCCTGTCGCGGCGATGCTGTCGGAATTATTCCCGGCGCGCATCCGTTATAGCTCCATGTCGATCCCCTATCATATCGGGACGGGCTATTTCGGCGGGTTCCTGCCGCTGGTCAGTCAATATATCGTTGCAAAGACCGGCGATCCCTATTCGGGCCTCTGGTATACGATAGCGGTGGTGGCGATGGCGCTGGCCGTCGCGCTGTGGGGCCTCCCGGAGACGCGCGGCGCGAAACTGGACGCGACTGGTTGAGGCCGCTATCGGCTCGGCCATGAGTTCATCGTCCGCCGCTCCGCTTCGCCTGCGCCTTGATAGGGAGGCGCTGGTTTCCAACTGGCGCTGGCTGCGCGCTGTGGGCGGGGATGCTGCATGCGGCGCGGCGATCAAGGCCAATGGTTATGGCCTTGGCGCACGGCAGGTCATGGCGCATCTCGCTGCCGCCGGATGCCGGGATTTCTTTGTGGCGACCTGGGCGGAGGCGGAGGCGCTCATGCCCTTGCCGGAGGGCGTGTCGCTGTCCGTACTGCACGGCGTCCGTGCCGAGGATATGCCTGCTGCGCTTTCGGGCGTGGCCAGGCCCGTGCTGAACACGCCGGAGCAGGTTGCGCGTTGGCGGGAGGCTGGCGGCGGCGCTTGCGACGTGATGATCGATACCGGGATCAATCGCCTCGGCCTCGACTGGCGACAGGATTGCGCGGCGCTGACCGAGGGGCTGACGATCCATACGCTGATGAGTCATCTGGCCTGCGCGGATGAGGATCATGCCCTCAACGCCCAGCAGCGGGATAGCTTTGCGGATGTCGCGCAGGGGGTGAAAGCCGGACGCCTCAGCCTTTCCAACAGCGCCGGGATTTTGCTCGGTGAGTCCTATCGTTTCGGTCTTACCCGCCCTGGATTGGCGCTCTATGGCGGCATGCCTCGCGCTGAAGCGGAAAGCGGCATTCGCCAGGTCGTGTTTCCCCAGGCGCAGATACTCCAGCGCCGGAAAATACGGGCGGGCGATACGGCTGGGTACAGCGCGACCTTCACGGCCACGCAGGACGTGGAGGCGGCGATCCTAAACCTTGGCTATGCCGACGGGTATCTGAGGGGTTTTTCGGGCCGAGGCGCTGCGCTGGCGGGAGGCGCGCGCTTGCCTGTCCTTGGCCGGGTGTCGATGGACTTGCTGATCATCGATGTCAGCGCGCAGCCTGATCTCGCCGAGGGTGACTGGGTCGACATCGAATATGATCTGCGGATTGCGTCTGCGCAGTCGGGCCTGTCGCATTATGAACTGCTGACAGGCCTTGGCGCACGGTACGACCGAATGTGGGCCTAGACCGTTTTTCCATTCGTCCTGAGCGTGTCGAAGTGCCGTACTGTTCTTCAGAATAGGCAGGGCTTCGACACGCTCAGCCCGAACGGCTCATTCGGGAAACTTTGCCTCAGCGCTCGACGCACATGGCGATGCCCATGCCGCCGCCGATGCAGAGAGTGACGAGACCCTTCTTGGCGTCCCGCTTGCCCATTTCATAAAGCAGGGTTGTCAGCACGCGCGCGCCCGACGCGCCAATGGGGTGGCCGATGGCGATCGCGCCGCCATTGACGTTCACCTTCTCCGCATCCCAGCCAAGTTCCTTGCCAACGGCCAGCGCCTGGGCGGCAAATGCTTCGTTCGCTTCGATCAGGTCCAGGTCGGACAGTTTCCAGCCCGCCTTCTCCAGCGCCTTGCGGCTCGCCGGGGCAGGGCCGATGCCCATGATGGAGGGATCAACGCCGCAGGTCGCCCAGGACGCGATCCGTCCCAGAACCGGGCTTCCCCGCTTGGCGGCTTCGGCGGCGGACATCAGCACCAGCGCCGCTGCGCCGTCATTGATGCCGCTGGCGTTGGCGGCCGTTACAGTGCCGTCCTTCTTGAAGGCCGGGCGCAGGCCCTGCATCGCATCGATGGTCGCCCCGGCGCGGATATATTCGTCGGCATCGACGATGGTGTCGCCCTTGCGGCCCTTGACGGTCACGGGAGCGATTTCGTCAACGAAGCGGCCGGCGGCGCGCGCCGCTTCCGCCTTGTTCTGGCTGGCGACGGCGAAGGAATCCTGCTCCTCGCGGGTCACCTGATATTTCTCGGCCACATTCTCGGCCGTGATGCCCATATGATAGGCGTTGAAGGCGTCGGTCAGCCCATCGAGGATCATCGTATCGACCAGGCTGGCATTGCCCATCTTGGTGCCCGCACGCATCGCCTGCGCATGGGGGGAAAGCGACATGCTCTCCTGGCCGCCCGCAATCATGATCGCGGCGTCGCCGGTCTGGATCGCCTGCGCCGCCAGCGCCACAGCGCGCAGGCCCGATCCGCAAACCTGGTTGATGCCGAACGCGGTGCGTTCGATGGGGATGCCCGCATTGACGGACGCCTGCCGCGCCGGATTCTGGCCCTGGGCGGCGGTTAGCACCTGTCCCAGAATCACTTCGTCCACTTCCGCCGGAGCCACGCCCGCCTGCGTCAGCGCTGCCTCTATGGCCACCCGGCCAAGCTCATGCGCCGGGGTCGTCCCGAATGCGCCAAGGAAGCTTCCAACGGCCGTACGTTTGGCTGCGGTGATGACGATGTCGGTCATGATGAAACCTCCCACTATCCTGAGGACACTATCTCAAACTGGGCGGGCCTTAGCATCAGCCTCCATGCTTGGATAGCCACCCGGAGAGCCGGTCCCACAGGGTTTCCTGCGCGCGGCTGCTGACGATCATGCCGACATGGCCCAGCTTCAGCGTCCAGTTCTCGTCCAGCACGGGCGAGGACGCCGCCGGCACGATTCTGTCGGTCAGCGACGCGATCGACAGGGTGGGGCAGGGCAGGTCCGTAGCCGAGGCGTGCTGGCCGCTGATTGTCCACTGGCCCAGGCCCGTGGCATTGCCTGCATAGAGATGCTCGAACAATTGCTCCCCGGCCGCATAGGTCAGGGGCGGCCCCTCATTGGCCCAGTCCTCAAGCGCGAGGAACGCCTGTTCAGCGTGCGAACCGGGAGCCATATCTCCGAACGCTGCATATTTGCGGATCGTCCGCGCCGGATCGAGCGACCAGAAACCCGATTGCAGCACCTCCATCGGCACATAGCCCAGCCGGGCGCACACCGCCTTGGCGTTACTCCACAGCCGGGCGACTTCCTCCCGCGCGTCGGGCGGGAAGCCGTCGAAGTTCCAGGGCGATGCAATCGCGGCGACGGCGGCCACGGGCATGATGGCGGCAAGCCCCAGGGCCAATGTGCCGCCCAGGCAATAGCCGGCCAGGATGACGGGGCGGCCGATGCTTTCAATCAGGGGAACCAGCTTCCGTTCAATATGGCCCGCCAGGTCCAGCCCCGTCTCGCCAGCCTCCGGCGTTCCCCAATCGATCAGCCACGGATCATGACCGCGCGCAGCAAGGTAGCGCAGCATGGATTGCCGCTCGGATAGGTCAAGCACAGTAGGCGGGTTGATCAGCGAAGGGATGAAAACCACTGGCGCCGGTGCGGTAAGAGATTGGGATTTCGTGATTTTTGGGCGGTTTTCCGTGCCATAATGCAACAATCGCGTATTTTGCGCGGATGCTGCGGCGCGGGGCGGGGGAGGCGGAAGCGGGCGTGAAGCGTTCTGATATCGCGACAATCCCTCGAACGCGCGCTGCCGCAACGCTGGATCGCCGTGCGTTTCCCGCCACAATATGTCGAGAAACAGCGGTAATGGCCGCGGTCCATGTTGCGGTGCAGAAACCTTTGGTGCTATTGCAGCATCAACTGGGATGGGAGCTTCATTCATGGCCAAGTCTAAGGTGGCGGGCGATTCGGAACCGGTGACGATCAAGAAGTACGCTAACAGGCGGCTCTACAACACCGAAACATCAAGCTATATCACGCTCGACCTGCTTTCGCAGATGACGCGCGAAGGCCGGGAGTTCGTTGTTGTCGACGCCAAGACCGGCGAGGACATCACCCACAATGTCCTGACCCAGATCATCATGGAGGAGGAACAGCGCGGCAAGAATATGCTGCCGGTGAACTTCCTGCGCCAGCTTATCTCCATGTACGGCGATTCGATGCAGTCGATGGTGCCGCAATATCTGGAAGCCTCCATGGAGGCGTTCCGCAAGAATCAGAAGCAGTTTCAGGACGCCATGCAGGGCGCCTTTGCCGGCGGTCCGCTGGCGGAGATCGCCAAGCGCAACATGAAGCTGTTCGAAGCCGCGACGAGCGCATTTCAGGGCAAGGATGCTCCGGCCGAGCAGGGGGACGACAAGGATGACGAGATCGCGCAGTTGAAGGCGCAACTCGCCAGCCTGAACGCCAAGATCGAGAAGCTGGCCAAATAATCTTCCCGCGTCCGGTCTGCATGGGCTGACCGGACGTGCGCGTGCCGCCAGCCTCGACATGACCGGCCTGCTTGCCTATGGGCGAGGGATTCCCGCAAATTCAGGTCAGGTCAGTGAAACACGCTCTCAACGTCACCCGCGAACAGGATTTCGCCGCCTGGTATCAGGCGGTCATTTCCGAGGCCGATCTTGCCGAGGAATCCGGCGTAAGGGGCTGCATGGTCATTCGCCCCTGGGGCTATGGCATATGGGAGCGTATGCAGAAGCTTCTGGACGCCGAGATCAAGGCGACCGGGCATGAGAATTGCTATTTCCCGCTGTTCATCCCGCTTTCCTTCTTCGAGAAAGAAGCGGAGCATGTCGACGGCTTCGCCAAGGAAATGGCGGTCGTCACGCATCACCGGCTGATCCAGAAGGACGGTCGGCTGGTTCCCGATCCGGAAGCGAAGCTGGAGGAGCCGCTGGTCGTGCGGCCCACGTCCGAAACCGTTATCGGCGCGGCATTCTCCCGCTGGGTGCAGAGCTGGCGCGACCTGCCCGTGCTGATCAACCAATGGGCCAATGTCGTGCGCTGGGAAATGCGCACCCGCATGTTCCTGCGTACCAGCGAGTTTCTCTGGCAGGAGGGGCACACCGCGCACGCTACGCCGGAGGAAGCGCGCGAGGAAACCCTCAAGATGCTGGAGGTCTATCGCAGCTTCGCCGAAGATTGTCTGGCGATGCCGGTGATCGCGGGCGAGAAGCCGGAGAATGAGCGTTTTCCCGGCGCTGTTTCGACCTATTCGATTGAGGCGATGATGCAGGACGGCAAAGCCCTGCAGGCGGGCACCTCGCATTTCCTTGGCACCACCTTCTCAAGCGCCCAGAATATCCGCTTCCAGAATAGCGAGGGGCAGCAGGAACTGGCGCACACCACAAGTTGGGGCGTGTCCACCCGCATGATTGGCGGCGTCATCATGGTGCATGGCGACGATGACGGGCTGCGCTGTCCGCCGCGCATCGCGCCACATCAGATCGTCATTGTGCCCATGCTGCGCGATACGCCGGAGGATGAGGATATTCTCGCCTATTGCGCGGAAATCACCGAAGCGCTCAACGCGCAGGATGTTTTCCGCGAACCGGTCCGCGCGCATCTCGACCGCAAGTCGGCCAAGGCTGCGAACAAGCGCTGGGGTTGGGTGAAAAAGGGCGCGCCGGTCATTGTCGAGGTTGGCGGCCGCGATCTGGCGGCGGGCAATGTTTCCGTGCTGCGCCGTGACCGGCTCTACAAGGCGGATGGAAAGCTCGACAGCGCCATCATGGCGAAGGGCGACTTTATTGGTGGCGCAGTGCAACTGCTCGCCGAAATCCAGACGGCATTGCATGAGGAGGCGACCGCGTTCATTTCGCGCAACATAAACCGTGACGTGAAAGACATGGAAGGGTTGAAGGCGTGGTTCTCGGCCGCGCGTCCCGGCTGGCTGGAAGTGCAGTGGAGCAAGCCCACCGGCGCGGCGCTCGACAAGGTGGTGGAAACGCTCAAGGGCCTGAAACTGACGCTGCGCAACGTGCCATCCGATGCCGGGCCCGCCGATGGCGCATGCATCTTTACCGGCGATGCCGCCGTGGAGCGCGTCCTCGTGGGCCGCGCCTATTAAATTGTATCAGTCCGCCTGCGCCAATCGCGTTTCCCGGCGCGCGGGCTTGATTTCCACCAGGTCGGCATGGCTGTTGGGGAAGGAGATCACCAGCATCTCCAGCGGCGCTCCGCTGGGGTTGCGGGCCTGGTGCACCTTGCCCGGTTCGATCTCTATGCCTTCGCCGGCCTTGACGACGTTGGAATAATCATCGGCCTCCATCACCAGCTCGCCTGACAGGACATAGAAGAACTGGCGGGCTTTCTTGTGATAATGGGCCACTTCCTCGCCGCCGGACACCATGCGTTCCTGAATGACGGTCATGTCCTGGCGTTTGACCAGATACCATCCGTCATTCTTTCCGCCCCAGACATAATGGTCGGCCCCATCCTTGTTGATGGCGTATGCAAGGCGGGTTTTGTCGTCGCGCGCATCGGCCGCGCCGTGAAGAAGAAGCGCCGCGAGCGCCAAGCCGGATCTGTAGATGTGACCCATGTTTTTCTCCCTTTCGCCTTTCAACGATCAGGAGAGATTTTCCCACCATACCTGGAATGAAATTTGTTCGGCATTGCTCATGGCCAGGCCCAGCTTGCTACGTCGCATGAGGCAATCGTCGGCCGTTGCCGCCCATTCGCGGTCGCGCATCCACCGGGCCTCAACCTCCGAAAAGCCGCTCCCGAAATCCCTGCCCATTGCCTCTGCGCTGCTCACGCCGTCGAGCATCTCGCCCAGCATCACGCCATAAGCCCGCGCCATCCGCAGCGAACGCGCCTCACCCAGAAAGGGCCAGCCTTTGCGGACTTCCTCCAGATAGCGCGAGAAATTCGCCATTTCGCCGCCGGGAAATGGCTTGTCCTCCGTCGACGCATTGCGCCGCCAGTTCATGGCGCCCGCCAGCGTATCGAAAGCCTGCTGCGCCAGCCTCCGCGCGGTCGTGATCTTGCCGCCGAATACCGACAGGGCGGGTGGACCCTCGCTATCCAATTCCAGCACATAGTCCCGCGTCACCGCCCGGCTCTCCGGCGCGCCATCGTCATAAAGCGGCCGGACGCCGCTATAGCTCGACGTCACGTCGCGCGGCGTTATCTGCCGCCCCAGATAGCGATTGGCCGCTGCGCAAAGATAAAGCGCTTCATCTTCGCTGATCCCGGCATCCTCCGGCCGGGCGACCGGGACATCGGTGGTTCCGATCAATGTGCTCGTTCCCTGATAGGGGATGGCGAACACGATCCTGCGGTCCGGCTGCTGCAGCATATAGGCATGCTCACCTTCGAACAGGCGGGGTACGATGATGTGGCTGCCCTTCACCAGCCGAACCTTGCTGCGGCTCTGCACATGGATATCGGCGAGCATCTCCGCAACCCAGGGACCTGCGGCATTGACGATCGCGCGCGCCGCGATCCGCTGCCCGTCCGAAAGCTCGGCCTGCCACACGCCATCCCGGCGCTGCGCAGAAACCAGGGCGGTCCGCGTCATGATCCGCGCGCCATGTTGCGCGGCGTCCATCGCGTTCAGCAACGTCAACCGGGCGTCATCGACCCAACAGTCTGAATAGACGAAGCCCTTTCCCTTGCGCCGCAGCGGGGCGAGGAAAAGATCGTCGCGCCGCTTCAAACTGCGCGATCGTGACAGGCTGATCCTGCCCCCGATCCGGTCGTAGAACGCGAGGCCCAGCCGCACCATCCACCACGGACGGATAGCATTCTCATGCGGCAGTACGAAATGCATCGGCCGGATCAGGTGAGGCGCGGCCTTCAGCAACCGTTCGCGCTCCTGCAGCGCCTCGCGCACCAGCTTGAACTGATAATATTCCAGATAGCGCAATCCGCCGTGGATCAGCTTGGTGGAGGCCGACGAGGTATGCGCCGCCAGATCATCCTTTTCGACCAGCAGGACGTTCAGCCCGTTGACCGCGGCTTCGCGCGCAATGGCGCATCCATTTATTCCGCCGCCGACGATGATGAGGTCATAGGTCACCGCCTATCTTGTGGCCAAGCGGAACGGCGCTGGCAACCGTGCCGCCGCCTCCCTATAGCGGATGCATGGCACCCCCCACCCGCAAGCCCTCAAAGGTGAAGCCCGCCGGCTTTCCCACCCGCGATCAGATCATGGATTTCATCGCGACCTCCGATACGCCTGCGGGCAAGCGGGAGATCGCCCGCGCTTTCGGGCTGAAAGGGCAGGAAAAGATCGCGCTCAAGGCGCTGCTCAAGGACATGGCCGATGAAGGGTTGATCGACATTGGTCCCGCCCGCGCCTTTCACAAGATGGGCGGCGTGCCGAAGGTGACGGTGCTGCGCATCGTCGATGTCGATGGCAATCAGCTTCTGGGCGTGCCGGACAAGTGGGAGGGGGAGGGCATTCCCCCGCCACGCCTGCGCATTGTGGAGCGCGGCAAGCGGAGCGCGCTGACCGTCGGCGACCGCATCCTCGCCCGCACGGAAGAAGCGGGCAATGGCTGGATCGCCCACCCGATGAAGAAGCTTGCCAAGGGCTCCGACCTCATGCTCGGCGTGATCGAGGCGAAGGAGGGCGGCAAGCTCTGGCTGCGTCCCGTCGACAAGCGCATCCGCAATGCTACGCCCATCAGCGACGCGGGGGACGCCAAGCCCGGCGACCTGGTGCTGGCGGAGGCGAGCGGCCGTCCGCCCCGCATCAGCGCACGCGTTACGGATATCCTCGGCGATCCCTTCGCGCCGAAAAGCTTCAGCCTGATCGCGATCCATAAACATGGTATCCCCTTTGTTTTTCCCGACGCCACGGAGGAGGAGGCAGTGCGCGTCGCCCGCCTTCCCCTGCATGAGGACAAGCGGGAGGATCTGCGCCATTTGCCTATCGTCGCCATCGATCCCGTCGATGCCCGCGATTTCGATGATGCGGTCTGGGCCGCGCCAGATGAGGACCCCGCCAATCCGGGCGGTTTCCGCGCCATCGTCGCCATCGCCGACGTATCCTATTATGTCCGGCCCGGCGGATCGCTGGACAGGGAAGCGCGCAAGCGGGGCAACAGCGTCTATTTCCCCGACCGCGTGGTCCCCATGCTGCCGCATCAGCTTTCTTCGGACATGTGTTCATTGCGCGCCGAGGAGGACCGGGCGGCGATGGCCTGCCACCTTGTTATCGACGCGAAGGGGAAGGTCACATCCTGGCGCTTCACCCGCGCCGTCATTCGCGTCGCCGCCAATGTTCCCTACGAGCAAGCGCAGGCGGCGATCGACGGCGAGGTGGAAAACCCGTTGCTCGACACCGCGCTTCGCCCGCTCTGGGCCTGCTGGGCGTTGTTGGCCAAGGCGCGGGATGCGCGCAGTCCGCTCGACCTCGACCTGCCGGAACGGCGGGTCGTGCTGGATGAGAATGGGCGGATCGTCAGCGTCGCCGTGCGGGAGCGGCTGGATGCTCACCGTCTGATCGAGGATTATATGATCGCCGCCAATGTCGCGGCGGCCAAGGCGCTGGAAGCGAAGAAGGCCCCCGTCATGTACCGGATCCACGAGCCGCCGGGCCGGGAAAAGCTGGTGGCGCTGAAGGAATATCTCAAGACCTTCGACATGGAGTTCGCGCTGGGGCAGGTCATCCAGCCGTCGACCTTCAACCGCCTGATCGCGAAGCTTGGCGACAATGAGGCGCGGCCGCAGATCATGGAGCAGATACTGCGCACCCAGACCCAGGCTTATTATGGTCCGCAAAATGCAGGCCATTTCGGTCTGGCGCTGGGGTCATACGCCCATTTCACCTCTCCGATCCGCCGCTATTCGGACCTGCTTGTCCACCGCGCGCTTGTTGGCGCCTATGGCCTCGAACTGCCCGCGCCGAAGGACAAGGCGATCCCGGAGAGAACGTCGCTCAGCGGTGAGGACATGGCGAATATGGGCCGTGTCGGCGAGCTTATCAGCCAGCATGAGCGGCGAGCGATGGAGGCGGAGCGCGAAACGATCGACCGCTATGTCGCCGCCTTCCTTGCGACACGCGTGGGCGAGGTGGTTGAGTGCCGCATCACCGGCGTCCAGAATTTCGGTTTCTTCGCGACGGTGGAGGGGCTTGGCGGCGATGGGCTGGTGCCTGTTTCGACACTTGGCGCGGAGCGTTTCTTCTTCGACGAGGCTGGCAAGGCGCTGGAGGGCATGAACAGCGGCGACCGCTATACCGTCGGGCAGCATCTTCCGCTGCGGCTGGTGGAGGCCGACCCGATCAACGGCGCGCTGCGCTTCGAAATTCCCGAAGGCGCGAACCATTTGCCGGTGCGCGGCGACCGATTGCGGGGCAAGCCATCGCAAAGACGGGGCCGGCCGTCGAATATCCGGCATATCGGCAGCGCGCGGGGCAAGCATCGCAAGAAGTGAAGCTGGGTCCGGCAGCGGGATAGAGAAACCGTTCACCCTGAGCGAAGGTGAAGGCACTTCACTACGTTCATTGGGAGGCTTCGACTTCGCTCCGCCCGAACGGAAGAAGAAACAATAGGTTCAACTCAGCCGATCCAGCGTTTCCCGGTCCAGCGATCCCGGTATGACCATAATCGGGCAGGGCAGGCGTCCTGCCTCGGCCCCTGCGAAATGCGCAACCAGCGGTCCGGGAGGCCCCACGGCCGCCGCGCCCAGCACCAGCGCTGCAATATCGTCATTATCATCGAGCATTTTGCGCACAACGGTTACGGGGTCGCCCTGCCGCACGGTGATGACCGGCCTTATGCCCGATTCCTCAACCAATGTGCCCGCGGCGCCCGTCACCAGCGCTTCGGCCCGTTGCCGCGCCTCCTCCTCGATCGTCGCCTGCACGCCGCCCCACTGGACGAACTCGGTAGGGGGTACCAAAGCGAGGATCTGGACCGCTCCGCCCGTCTTGGCGGCGCGGCGCGCGGCAAAGCGCAGGGCGGCCTCGGCCTCCCGCGTTTCGTCAACGACCACAAGATAAATGCGCATGAAGGTCCGCCCCGCTTGTGAAGCCTGAATCTGGGGCATATCTTTGCGGAAAACAAGGCTACCCTTGACCCATGCGGCCAAAGCGTCAAAACCGCACCAACCTCCCCTGGAATCACCTTAATAAAGGGCTGCACACCCCATGACGATCAACATCCAGATGCCGGCGCTCTCCCCGACCATGGAGGAGGGCACGCTGGCCAAATGGCTCGTCAAGGAAGGCGACACGGTAAAATCCGGCGACCTTTTGGCCGAGATCGAGACGGACAAGGCCACGATGGAATTTGAGGCTGTCGACGAAGGCACGATCGCCAAGATCATGGTGCCCGAAGGCAGCGAAGGCGTGAAGGTCGGCACTGTTATCGCCACGCTCGCCAGCGAAGGCGAGGATGCTGCGGAAGCGCCCGCACCGGCCGCCGCGCCCGTGGCGGAGAAGGCCGAGCCGAAAGCGGACGCCACGCCTGCCAAGGCCGAACCCGCGCCAGTCGCCAAGGCCGATCCTGTACCGGCGAAAGCGGAAAAATCCGTTTCCGACGGTGACCGTTTGAAGGCAAGCCCGCTTGCCCGCCGCCTTGCCGAGCAGTCGGGTCTAGACCTCTCGACGATCGAAGGCAGCGGTCCGAACGGCCGCATCGTAAAGGCTGATCTAGATGGCGCGAAGCCATCCGCGGCAACTGCCGCGCCCTCTCCCGCGCCCTCTCCCTCGCCCTCGTCGCAGGCCGCTGCGCCCGCCCAGGCCGCTGCTCCTGCGGCTGCGACGCCCGCTCCCGCGCCGGAAGGCGTGCCTTCGGAGACGATCAAGCTGTCGTCCATGCGCAAGGTCATTGCGCGCCGCCTGACGGAATCCAAGCAGACCGTTCCGCATTTCTACCTGACGCTTGATTGCAATCTCGACAAGTTGCTGAAGCTGCGCGGTGACCTCAACAAGGGTCTGGAAAGCCGCGGCGTGAAGCTGTCGGTCAATGACCTGCTGATCAAGGCGCTTGGCATTGCGCTGACGCAGGTGCCGGATGCCAATGTCCAGTTTTCCGGCGATAATCTCATCAAATTCCATCGCGCGGACATATCCATGGCCGTTGCGATCCCCGGCGGTCTGATCACGCCGGTCATCACCGATGTTGGCGGCAAATCCCTGTCGAAGATCGCGATAGAGGCCAAGGACCTCGCCGCCCGCGCCCGCGACGGCAAGCTGCAGCCGCAGGAATATCAGGGCGGCACCGCCTCCATCTCCAACCTGGGCATGTTCGGCATCAAGCAGTTCGACGCCGTGATCAATCCGCCGCAGGGCATGATCCTGGCGGTTGGCGCCGGCGACAAGCGTCCGCGTGTGGTGGACGGCGCCCTGGCCGTTGCAACGGTCATGACCGCGACGGGCAGTTTCGACCACCGCGCCATAGACGGCGCAGTCGGTGCGCAGCTTATGCAGGCGTTCCAGGCGCTGGTTGAAAATCCGCTGAGCATGCTCGCCTGATGAGCAAGCCTGACGAGGCTCCCCCGGCTATCGATCCGGCCGTCCGCGTTATCGCCATGCCCGCCGACACCAATCCCTATGGGGATATTTTCGGCGGCTGGCTGATGAGCCTGATGGATTCGGCAGCTGGTTCCGTCGCCGCCCGTCATTCAAAGGGTAGGGCGGTGACGATCGCGGTGGAGGGCATGGAGTTCCTCCGGCCCGTCGTCGTGGGAGATGAGGTGTCCGTATTCGCAACCCTGAAAAGCGTAGGCCGCACGTCCATGAATATAGCGGTGGAGGCCTGGCGCCGCACCCGGCATGACGACCGCTCCTACCGCGTGACACAAGCGACCTTTACTTTCGTGGCGATCGGAGAGGATCGCCAAACCCGCAGCGTGCCCCCCCTGGCGCAATAATCAGCAAAGAAAGTTCTGCATCATGGCTGACACTTACGACCTTATCATCCTTGGTTCCGGTCCCGGCGGTTATGTCGGCGCGATCCGCGCGGCGCAGCTTGGCATGAAGGTCGCCATCGTTGAGCGTGAACGGCTCGGCGGCATTTGCCTCAACTGGGGCTGCATTCCGACCAAGGCGTTGCTGCGTTCCTCGGAAATCTATCATTACATCACCCATGCCGAAGCCTATGGGCTGTCCGCGCCGAAACCCGCCTATGATCTGGAAAAGGTCGTCCAGCGGTCGCGCAAGGTTGCCGATCAGCTTAACGGCGGCGTCAAGATGCTGATGAAGAAGCACAAGATCGCCGTGCATGAGGGCGTCGGCAAGCTGGTAGGCAAGGGCAAGCTGGAAGTCACTCAGGGGGATCAAAAGACCGTCCTGGAGGGCAAGAAGATTATCGTCGCCACCGGCGCCCGCGCCCGCGACCTGCCTTTCGCGCCGGCCGATGGCAAGAAGATCTGGACCTATCGCACCGCTATGACTCCGCCGGAAATGCCGACCAACCTGCTGGTCATCGGCTCCGGCGCGATCGGGCTGGAGTTCGCCAGCTTCTATGGCGACATGGGCGCGAAAGTGACTGTGGTCGAAATGCTGGACCGCATCCTGCCAGTCGAGGACGCGGAAATCAGCGCGTTCATGGAAAAGCAGCTCAAGAAATTCGGCATGGATATCCGTACCTCCACCGGCCTGCAGAAGCTGGAGGCTACGCCCAAGGGCGTGAAGGCTGAGATCAAGGCGAAGGACGGCACGGTCACCACCGAGGAATTCAGCCACGCCATCGTCGCCATCGGCATCGTCCCCAATACGGAGAATATCGGGCTGGAGGCGCTGGGCGTTAAGACCGATCGCGGCCACATCGTCACGGACGGTTTTGGCAAGACCAATGTCGAGGGCATTTATGCGTTCGGCGATGTCACCGGCGCGCCGTGGCTCGCACATAAGGCGATGCATGAGGCAGTCATCTGCGTCGAGGCGATGGCCGGCGAACATCCGCATGAGATGGACGTGAAGAATATCCCCGGCTGCACCTATTCCCGTCCGCAGGTCGCCTCGGTCGGCTTGACGGAGGCCAAGGCGAAGGAAGCGGGATACAAGGTGAAGGTCGGCAAATTCCCGTTCATCGGCAATGGCAAGGCGATCGCGCTTGGCGAGACCGAAGGCTTCGTGAAGACCGTGTTTGATGAGGCAACGGGCGAATTGCTTGGCGCGCACATGATCGGCGCGGAAGTCACCGAACTGATCCAGGGCTATGTCATCGGCAAGACGCTGGAAACGACCGAGGCGGAGCTGATGGGCACAATCTTCCCGCATCCCACCATTTCGGAAGTCATGCATGAGGGCGTGCTGAGCGCCTATGGCCGCGCGCTCCATATCTGAGGAATTGGAGTGCGGGTGACGGGATGGCGGGCGTGAGACAGCGGCGCGATCTTGGTCGCCGGGCGCTGCTGTTCATCCTGTCGCTGTTGCTGGTTCTGGCCATCGCCCTCGCGCAGCGCTGGGGATGGCTCAGGCCCTTCAACCACGGCTTGATGGGCGGAGCGGGGGCATGGCGCGACACCGCCATCGGTCCGCCCGTCACGCTGACAATGGTTGGGCTGAGCGAGATCGGCGATACGGCGGCGCGGATCGGCATGAGTCTGGTCGCCTGCGCCATGTTATTCTGGCGCGGCAGAGGGCGTCAGACAGTCTGGCTGGTTCTTGTCGTGGTGGGCGGCACATTGCTGAACGCAGGACTGAAGCAGGTGTTCGCCGCGCCGCGTCCTGACCTTCTGCCGCATCTGGACATCGTAAAAAGTTACAGTTTTCCGTCGGGCCATGCGTCGGGAAACATGATCTTCTTCGGCGCGCTGGCTATGCTGATCGGCCGGGGGTGGGCATGGACCGCCGCTTCCGCGATGATTCTCGCCATTGGTTTCAGCCGGGTGTGGCTGGGCGTTCACTGGCCCACCGATGTTCTGGCCGGCTGGATATTGGGAATGGGGTGGCTGTTCCTGTGCGGCGGGTGGTTGCGCCGCTGATCCGTCGTCGCTGACCTGCTTGCCGCCGCTGCGCGTCCATGCTGTATTGCCTCAGTCAAACAGCAAGGGGAGGCAATCATGCAAGTCGATATTCTCTGGCCCACATTCCTGCTGGTCGCATTGGTCTATGCCGTGTGGTTGCTGATGTTTGTCAAGCGATCCGGCCATATGAAGGCCAATCCCCCGGCTAAGGAGGATTTGGCGACGGGCGAAGCGGCGCTTCGTTATTTCTCGCCGGTCGAGATGCCCGCCAATAACCTGCGCAACCTGTTCGAGATGCCGGTGCTCTATTTCGCGCTGGTGCCGCTGCTGCTGATCACCCGCCACGCCGATCATCTCCAGATTCTTCTCGCCTGGATTTTCGTTCTTTTGCGCGTGGCGCACAGCGTCATCCATGCAACCAAAGGCCCGGTGATGGCGCGCTTTGCCGTCTACGCTCTGTCTTGCGCCATACTTTCGGCCATGTGGATCGGCTTCGCCATCGACATCGCATCCGGCCGATAATTTTACATCTGTATTATAATGTGATCGCGCGGTAGGCCGGTGCGATCTCGAAAAAAATATGCGGAGGAATCGCATGAAGAAGTTCGCCGTCGCCGCCTGTCTCCTCGCCTCGCTGACGCCCATAGCCGCCAGCGCCGAAACCGTGGTCGTCACCGCAGACAAAATGGTCGACGTATTGACCGGCAGGGAGGTCGACAGCCCGGCGGTGTTTATCGAGGATGGCCGGATCACCAGCATCGCTGACGCCAGAACTGTCCGCTGGGCCGATACGGTCAGGCATATCAACCTGTCCGGCAAGACGATCCTCCCCGGCCTTATCGATATGCATGTCCACCTGACCAGCCTGGCGGAGGTCGGTGGCTATCAGGGCCTGCGTTATACCGACAGTTTCTGGACGGCGGTTGGCGTCGCCAATGCGAAAAAGACGTTGAAGGCGGGCTTTACGACCGTGCGTAATGTGGGCGCATCGGACTTTGGCGATGTCGGGCTGAAACAGGCGATTGAGGGCGGCTATGTCGAGGGGCCACGGATTGTGCCCGCGGGCTATGCCATCGGCGCGACCGGCGGTCATTGTGACGAGGGCGGCCTGCCTCCATCGATGGACGTCAAGCAGCCGTCCATCGTCAATGGCCCGGAGGAAGCACGGGCCAAGGTCCGCTGGCTCCACAAATATGGCGCCCGCGCGATCAAGATTTGCGCTACCGGCGGCGTATTTTCGCTGGGCGACGGGGTTGGCACACAGCAGCTCACTTTGGAGGAGATGAAGGCGATCGCCGATGAGGCGCATATGCTGGGGCTTAAGGTCGCCGCGCATGCGCATGGTGATGAGGGCATCCGGACCGCCATCCTCGCCGGGATCGATACGATCGAACATTGCAGTCTGGCGGGCGATGAGACCATCAAACTCGCCGCCCAGAAAAAGACCTGGTTCGACATGGATATCTATAATGACGACTATATCCTTGCGACCGGCACCGCCAACGGCACCGAGCAGGAAAGTCTGGACAAGG
The DNA here is from genome assembly GCF_001757355.1 of Sphingobium phenoxybenzoativorans. Classification (GTDB taxonomy): domain Bacteria; phylum Pseudomonadota; class Alphaproteobacteria; order Sphingomonadales; family Sphingomonadaceae; genus Sphingobium; species Sphingobium phenoxybenzoativorans. Next base: position 61,901 of record NZ_MINO01000006.1, on the reverse strand, counting down.
AAAAGATGATCGGCCGTCTGCAGCGCGAAACTTTCCGCAAGGCGGTGAAGGCGGGCGTACCGATGCTGTTCGGCACTGACGCAGGCGTCTATCCCCATGGCGACAATGGCAAGCAGTTCGCCAAGATGGTGGAATGGGGCATGACCCCGCTGCAGGCGATCCAGGCGGCGACCGTCAGCGGCGCGAAGGCGCTGGGGCAGGAGGGCGACGTGGGCGCGATCGCGGTCGGCCGCTATGGCGACATCATCGCCGTCGCCGGCGATCCGTTGAAGGATGTGACCGTCCTCGAACATGTCACGGATGTCGTGAAGGGCGGCAAGCTGGTCGACTAGCTGCCCGGACGCGCCACTTCCGTTCGTTTCGAGCGAAGTCGAGAAACGGATGCGCTAGCCTTATTCCCGTCCGGGCTAAGCCTGTCGAAGCCCTGTTCTATTCTTCAGGCGTAAGGACAGTCCTTCGACACTGACCCGAGTCACGCGCCTCGTGTCAGCCGGACGAGCGGGTTTATTCTCAAATAGCAATATAGCCAGACAGGGCAGGCAAGCTCGCCGGAACGCCTTCACCCTCAAAACCCACAGCCGCCAATATCCTCAATCCCGCGTCATCCGGCTGCCACGCGATCGGCGCGTCGGTCAGGTTGAACACACAGGTCACGGTTTCCTCGCCCGTAATCCGGTCAAAGACGAGCAACGCCTTCGGTGTCTTTCTGACTTTTATGCTGCCCTTGCGGATGGCTGCATGCGCCTTGCGCAGCGCCATCATCTGGCGCGTCCAGGCCAGCATTGAGTCCGGGTCTTCCTCTTGCGTCGCCACGGCGAGCCTTAAATGCTCCGGGTCCATCGGCAACCACGGCTCAACGACCGAGAAATCGCCCCATGGCGCTTCCCCGGTCCAGGGCATGGGCGTCCGTGCGCCGTCCCGTCCGAGCGTCAGCGGCCAGTTCGCTATCGCCTCCGGGTCGACCAGCCGGTCATAGGGCACATGCGCTTGCGGCAGGCCAAGCTCCTCGCCCTGATAGATGAAGATATTTCCGCGCAGGCTCGTCAGCAGCAACATGGTCAGGCGCGCCAGCCTGTCACGCTCGCGGCCCTCGCCCCAGCGGGTCACATGGCGGGGGGCGTCATGGTTGGAAAAGGCCCAGCTTGGCCATCCTTCCAACGCGTCCTTCCCCGGCCATTCCGCTATCGCCTCCCGCACTACCTCCGCCGTCAGCTCCGGCGCATAGAGATAGGTGAAGCCATAGGCGCTGTTCAGGCGTCCGGGCAGGCGAGTGAACTCCTTCATCTCCCGGTCCGCGTCCTCTCCGCCGACTTCCGCCACCGTGAAATGGTCGCCATGGCCGATGATCAGGCCCGCGAGGGACTCGATGAACAGGGGAATATCCTCATGCCCCTGGTTGTAGAGGCGCTGCTGATAATCGAAGGGGCGGGTCCGTGGGCCTTTCTTGGTCTCCGGCGGATTGTCGCGCAGGCCCAGATCATACATAGCGAAGTTCAGCGCATCCAGACGGAACCCGTCCGCCCCCCGGTCCAGCCAGAAGCGCGCCGTGTCCAGCAGCGCCTGCCGCACGTCCGGATTATGGCCGTTAAGCTGCGGCTGATCTTTCAGGAAATTGTGCAGATAATATTGCCGCCGCCGTGAATCCCACGTCCATGCCGGACCGCCGAACACGGATTGCCAGTTGGAGGGCGGGGAGCCTTCGGGCTTGGGATCGGCCCAAACATACCAGTCGGCCTTCGGATTGTCCTGGCTGGACCGGCTTTCCACGAACCAGGCGTGCTGGTCCGAGGTATGCGAGTAAACCTGGTCGATGATCACCTTCAGGTTCAGCGCATGGGCGCGGGCGATCAGGGCGTCGAAATCGGCCAGCGTCCCGAAAATCGGGTCGACGTCGCAATAGTCGGACACGTCATAGCCGAAGTCGCGCATGGGCGACGTGAAGAAGGGGGACAGCCAGATGGCATCGACGCCGAGTGATGCGATATGGTCAAGCTTTGCGGTGATGCCCGGAAGGTCGCCTATGCCGTCGCCGTTGGAATCTGCGAAGCTGCGCGGATAGACCTGATAGATGACGGCGCCCCGCCACCAGCGATCGCTTTGGCTGTCGCTCATGATTCTCCTGCATGCGGCTGATAGTGACGCCATTGTGCGTTAGCGAAGGCGACGATGCAAATGCTTCGACGGTCTTTTCAGGGGTGGCAGGGGAAGGCGTCGGCCAGCGCGACGCTGACGATCAGCGACGCCGGGAAATTGCGTTGATCGGCATAGGTTTTCAGATATTTGACGACGATATCGCGCACCTGCGTCGCGCCCAGCCGGTCGGGCCAGCATGTGGTGGGCGCGCGGCCCAGATAGATGTCCTTCTTGATGCCGTCGACAACGCCGACAACATAGGCCGTGCAGGCCAGCGCATATTCCGGCGCCTTATTCTGGCATTTCTCCAGCAGGCTCGCACCGGTTTCAAACATAAAAACCGACGGCGCCTTTGGAGGCGCCTGGACCGGAGCCGGAGCCAGCAACAATAATGGAGCAACAATAGACCCGATCATGAACGCCCCCCGCATTTTATGATTCATGCGGTTACCCGTTGAATTTCTACAGGAGTTTACCGGCGATGGGAAATGAATGTTAACCATATTGTGCCGCAGGAAAGCGAGGCTCCGGTCATGGCGGCGGCCCTCTTCTGAAAGTCGCGCCGCTGGTACGCGCGCGGCGGCTGCGCCGGGGGCGACATGTCCTGCATTCCGTCCCCGGCGCAGCCGCCGCTCCGAAATGCCGAAACAGTCCAGAAACGTAGGATTTGTCCCATTTTCTGACAGCAGAAAAAGCCCCGAACGGGCTTAACCCGCCATTATCCGTGCCGTGATTGTAGGTCGAGTGGGTGAACGCATCTGTCCGGTCACCCTGAAAGTCAGCGCGCCGTGCGCTGGCGGTGCAGGATCGCGACTGTGTTTCATCACAAGGCCATTCAAAAGACCATCGCCGCCGCGACGCCGCGGAAGATCGTGATCCTGACCTCCCATGTATTCCTGCCCGGCTATCGCAAGGCGTCCGTCCATTTCGTGGCGCAGAATTGGGCGGAGCAGGGCAACCAGGTCTATTTCACTACCGTCGGACATAGTTGGCTGACCTACGCCAAGGACAGGCCGCGTTTCCTGGCGCTGTCCGCGCATCAGGCGAACCATTTCGAGCTTGTACGGCAAAATCTGTGGGCAGGAGCCTATCTGCCGCCCATTCACGCCTTCAGTTCGGGCAACGCGGTGCTCGACCGGCTCAGCGAGGGCGCGTTCCGGCTATATGGCAGTTATCTGCCCAAATTCGCGCGCGAGCAGATCGCCGATGCCGATCTTGTCGTCATCGAGAGCGGCTCCGCCCTGTGTTTCTTCGACACGGTGCATCGTTACAATCCCGAAGCGCGCCTGCTCTATTTCTGCCGCGACCTGTTGAAAAGCGTGGGCGCGGCATCAGTGCTGGAAAGCATCCAGGAGCGGGCTATCCCGCAGTTCGACACCATCTGCGTGCCGTCCCGCCTGCTGGCCGAGCGCCTGCCCGCGGGCGGCAATGTGCGCTTCATTCCGCAGGGCGTCGATGCGCGCCTGTTCGACAAGAAGCAGCCATCGCCCTATCCGGCGGGCAGCCGGAACGCCGTGTCCGTGGGCAATATGCTGTTCGATGAGGATGCCGTTGCCGCAATGGCGGCGGCCGCCCCGGAAGTGACCTTCCATATCTTCGGCGCGCAGTGGCATGGGCCGCTGCCCGCCAATGTCGTCATCTATGGCGAGCGGGATTTCGACAGCATCGTGCCCTATATCCGCCACGCCGACATCGGTCTGGCGCCGTACAGGATGACGGCGGGGGAGGTGTATCTTTCGGAATCCAGCCTGAAGCTGCCCCAATATAGCTATTGCAGACTGCCGATCCTTATGCCGGACCTCATTCCTTATACCGGCAAGAACGCCATCACCTACCGGCTGGACGGAGAGGATGACTGGCGAGGCAAGATCGATGCGGCGCTGGCGCTTCCCCACTCGGCATCTTTGCGCAAGGGGATCATGACCTGGCACGATGTGGCCCGGCAGACGCTTGAGGCGGCCTTCGAGGGCTGACGCCGGATGCTGCCGCTATCGTGGCGCGATGAAGGCTGACAGGCTCGCCGCGATCCGCTTCGCAGGGCCGGGCAATTTGCCCTCCACAGCAGCCAGCAATAGGCCGGCATCGTCCGGATCGACCAGGCGAAGCATGCGGATCGCAAAGATATAGACCAGAGCGCCTGCAATCACTCCGACGGCGATGGCGGGAATGGGCGGCATCATCATCACCGGGATGGCCGCCGCAGCGGCGCACAGGCCGCCCGCGATCATGGTGCGGATCAACGCTGCCCAGGGCGTCGCAATCCCGATATGCCGGGCCGCGATATAGAGGAGTATCGCAAGCGTCAGGAGGCTGACCCCGGCGCGCGAACAGGCTGCCCCCTCCAGCCCCGCCCAGGGGACGATGGCCAGCAGCAGGATGATCGTCAGGAAGCCGCTGAATATCTGGATGCGCAGGATCTGCTGGCTCTGGCTGGCGGCGCTGATCAGGCCCCAGGGAATGACGGCGAGCGCAGCAGCGCCGACCGTCGCCATCAGTATGACGGCGGCGGGAATGGCGGGGGTGAAAGGCTCGCCGAAGACCAGCGGCAGAAGCGCGGGGATGATCGCGGCTCCACCGAAAGTCACGGGAAAGATGATCAGGCTGACCATGCGCATGACGCGGCTGTAGGATGTTTGCAGCGACTTCATGTCGCCGCGCGAATGCGCATCGGCAAATCCCACGATAAGCGCGGGGGATATCTGCAGCATGATCTGCTCGACCAGCCCTGCAAGCGCGAGGCCGGATGCGAAATAGCCGATCTGGGTAGAGGCGAAGAAGATGCCCAGGAACAGGAATTCGATCCGCGAGAGGATCATATTCTCCACCAGGTCGCTCAGCCACATATTCCCTGCATAGGACCGCATTTCTGGCGTCAGGGGACGGGCGGGGTGCCTGAAATAGCCCCGCAGGCGCAAAGCTTGCGGCAGGTAGCGGGCGACATGGCCGATCAGGGCCCCCGCCGCGCCCCAGAACCATGCCCCGATGAGTACCAGGGGCACCTGCAGCGCGCCGCCTATCGCCGTGCTGATCGCCGTTTGCCCGAAACGCCCCCGTCCCCGCGCGACCGCCGTGGAGAAAGCGGCCAGCGCATAGGCGACAAACAGTGCCGCCGTGACCGCCCAGCGCCATCCGCCTCCATCCTCGTGCCGGCCCAGCCACGCTGCGTAGCCAAGCATGCCCGCACCCACCAGCATCACGGAAAGGAGGAAGGTGCGCAGCGCCGAATGCACCAGCCCCTTCCAGGCATCGCCCGGTCCCGAAGCGGCCCCGGCATTGCGGAGCATCGTCTGGGGAAGGCCGAGATCGGCGACGGCTGAGGCGGATGTCGCGGCCCACAGCGAAAAGGCGATAAGGCCCGCGCCGGACGGCCCCAGCATCCGGCTGGCAATGATGTTGCTGACGAAGCCGGCCGCCAGCGATGCGCCGGTCGCCGCTATGCTGATCAGGGAGGAACGCAGGATATTTGCCATCAGCGCGTCTTTATCGCGAGTCCATAACCGCCTGTTAAACGGCCGCTGTTACAATCGCTGCAGCAGAGCGAGGAAAGGGCGCAAGTGACGGCGGCGGTTACGGACAGGGATGTTTTCCTCAATACCGGACATACCCAGAAAAGCTGGAAGGACGTGGCGCGCAGCGCGATCTGCAGGATCATCGCGCCGCTTCCTGACGCGACCTTCTGCGCGCTGAAATATTTCACGTTCCGGGGCCGGTTCCCCGACCTTCGCAACCCGCGGACCTTTACCGACAAGGTTCAGGCGCGCAAGCTTTATGACCGTAACCCGCTTTTCCCCACCATCGTCGACAAGGCGGATGTGAAGGCGCTGATTACCGAAGTGGCCGGTCCCCGCTATGTCGTGCCGACGCAATGGGTGGGCACCGCGTTGTCCAGCGTCGACTGGCGGAAGATCGCCCTGCCTGCAGTGGTGAAGCCCACGCATGCCAGCGGCGTCGGACGTCTTTTGCACGATTGGGATGATGTCGACGCGCTGATGGCGGACGATCCTTCCGATGCGTGGCTGGCCATCGACCATGCCTCCTATAATCGCGAATGGGCCTATAGCCAGTTGGAGCCGCGCATCATCATCGAACCGATGCTGCTTTCGCGCGGGGCGATTCCGCCAGACTATCGCCTGTTCACCTTCGATGGCGTTGTTTCCCATATCGAGGTGGATTTTGAGAGCGAGGGCCAGACATCCTACTGCAATTATGACCCCGAATGGCGAAAGCTGCCGTTTCACGATCCCGATTATGACGGTTTCTTTCTCGGCGAGGTCGAAAAACCGGCGCGGCTGGAGGAAATGATCCGTCTCGCCGAACGGCTGGGCAAGGGGTTCGATTTCCTGCGGGTCGATCTCTACGCCTGCGACGAATGGGTCAGGGTAGGGGAACTGACCCTATATCCCGGCGGCGGCTTCGACGCCTTTGAGCCGAAGGAATATGATCTGCTGCTCGGAGCAAAATGGCGCCTTGGATTTTCCGTTCCGAAATAGGCGAATAGGCTGCCGCTTCGCCCTTTCAAAAAGCGACCGGCCGCTGTGGTAAAACCGGGAAGGCTGCGAATATTGTGTTGGGAGGAGCGGGCTTTTACGCTCTCACCATCCGGGGATGGTCTCGATCGCCCGATGCGATTGTTTCTAAGCTTCTGAATTTGCAAGAATTGTAAATCAGCCATTTCGGGGCAACACTTTGTTACAACCGGAAAATGGGCCGGACATCCTGCTTGATTACCTCAATGATCAGTTACCGGCGCGAACCAGTCGCCGGGATCTAGCAGGAGACTTTTATGAAACTCACTATCCTTTCGGGGATTGCGATGCTGGCTGCGGTCGCGGCTCCCGCTGCCTATGCTCAGCCGGTCCATCAGGCTGCCGTCCAGCATAATGTGCTGCCGGTAAATGCGTCCTACAGCCTGGATTCGCAGACCAGCACCCGCGAAATCGCGGCCATCCCCGCGAGCCGCGCGGGTCAGTCCGCCTGCCGCTGGAAAGCCAATGTCGTGGTGAACCGCGCCGTCCATACCGCCGACAGCACGGCTGTCGCGGCGCTGGCCAAGCCCATTCATCAGTTTGCGCCCCTGTCCGGCTATGAGATCGGCACTTGCCAGGCCGCCGAGAAGCGCATTGCCGCCGCCGTCGCGCGTCAGTCCGACAAGCTCGCCTCGCAGGCTACAGCCGTTGCCCAGCGCGATCAGAGCGCGCTGGTCGCCGAGCTGGACGGCGTTGCCGCGCTGAACCGGGCCAAGGGCGGCTGAGGCCGCCCGCCCGTTCTTCGTCAACCTATCCGGATGTCTAATTGCGCTTCCCCCCAACATGGGCGCATGGGCATCCGGATCGGCCATCATTGATCCAGGTCTCTCCGTGCCTTACATGGGGGACCAGAAACTGTCTGGAATTTCCATAACATGACCGCCCCCAATGTTCTGATCGTCGAGGATGATCCGGCACTGCGCACTCTGGTCATGCGATCGCTGCAGCAAAACGGTTTTAATGTCCGTCCTGCCGGTTCCGCGCCGGAAATGTGGAATATCATGACGGAACTGCCGGTTGATGTGGTGGTGCTGGACATCATGCTGCCGGGCACCAATGGTCTCGACCTGTGCCGCCAGATCCGCCAAAAGAGCGACGTGCCCATCATCTTCGTCAGCGCCAAGGCGGCGGAGGTCGATCGCGTCGTCGGGCTTGAGCTGGGCGCGGACGATTATCTGACCAAGCCGTTCGACACCCGCGAACTGATCGCGCGCATCCGCGCGATATTGCGCCGGGGCCGGATGGATCGTCAGCATGAGGGCGGCGGCCGCCGGGAAGCGCATTTCGACGGCTGGACGATCAATTTCCCGCGCCGGGAAGTGACCTCGCCGACCAATGCGGTCGTCGATCTGACCGGGGCGGAGTTTGATCTGCTGGCGAGCTTCATCGACAATCCGCAGCGGGTGATCGCGCGTGAGCGGCTGATTGAACTGTCCCGCACCCGCCTGGGCGACAGCTCCGATCGCAGCGTCGATGTTCTCATCAGCCGGCTGCGGCGGAAATTGTCGCACAAGGGCGGCAAGGCGCCGATCGTCACGGTGCGTGGCATCGGATATATGTTCAGCGCTGAAGTCGAGCGCGTTTGAGGGCATTGCTGCACCCTTCCGTCGGCCTGCTCGGCCGTATTCTGGGGATCGTCCTGCTGACGATCCTCATTGAATTTTGCGCCAGCACGATCCTTTACGACCGCGCCAGCAAACTGCGCGTCAGGGAAGATGAGGTGCATCGCGTGGCCGAACATCTCGCTGGCGCAAGCCGCGTGATGATCCAGAGGCCGCCCGCTGAACGGCCCGCTATCGCCGGGCGGCTTTCCAGCAAGAATTTCACCATACGCTGGGTTCCAACCTTGCCGCCCGCGCCGCCCATGTCGGCCGACCTCACCGAGATGCGGGACCAGATTACGCGATGGGAGCCTGTGCTGGCCCGCCATGACCTGCGGCTGTATCTCAAGGAGCCGGGGCGGGGAGGGATCGTGATGGGGTCCCTGCAACTCGCGGACGGCAGTTGGGTGACGTTCAAGGCGCCTCAACTGGTGGACGAAAAGAAATTTCGCTTCACCTGGATCGTCATGATGGTGGTCGTCGCGCTTGGCCTCAGCCTGATCGCGGGACTGATGGTGCGTTCGACCCTGCGCCCGGTGCGCAAATTGTCGGAGGCCGCGGCCCGCATCGGCCATGGGGAGCAGGTGGAGCCGATCGAGGAGACCGGCGGCGTTGAGGTGCGCGGCCTGGTCCGGGCCTTCAATGAGATGCAGGCGCGCATCCATTCGCTGATCAATGACCGGGTGGAGGCGCTGGCGGCGGTCGGCCATGATCTGCGCACGCCCCTGGCCCGGCTGCAATTGCGCGCGGAGGGCATAGGCGATGAGGCGCTGCGGCAGGAAATCGGCAATGATGTGACGGAAATGTCGGCGATGGTCTCGTCGCTGCTCGCCTATCTGGGCGGAGAGGATGACCCGGAAAAGCCGCAGACAATGGATATCGCCATCATGGCCGCGACGCTGGTGGACGAGATTACGGATAGCGGCGGGCGGGCCGAATATGCTGGCCCAGACAATCTCGACCTGTCGGTCCGGCCGGTCGGGTTTAAGAGGGCGATCCGCAATCTCATTGAAAATGCGTCAAAATATGGCGAAACGGTGCATGTCTCGCTGGAACGGGACGCCGACTCCATCATTCTGTCGATCGCTGATGACGGTCCGGGCATTCCGCCGGACCGGCTGGTTGATGCGCTCCGGCCGTTCGTTCGTCTGGACGCTGCGCGGGGCAGGAACACGAAAGGGCTGGGACTGGGGCTTGCCATAGCCTTGCGCGCGATCGAGCGGGAAGGCGGCACGCTTCGTCTCTCCAACAGACCGGAAGGCGGCCTGCTGGCGCAGGTATTCCTGCCATATATCGGAAATCAGACATAATTTTTAACAAAACTGCTGCGGCGCAGCAAAAGTCGATCCCTATCCTTTGATGACTGCCCGGACACCCCCCGTCTGGGCCATTTTATCTGAGGAATAGAGCCATGAACGAGCTCATCGGTCGAGTTTTCAGCTTCGAGAGCCACGTTTTCCCCACCCAGAGCGAGCTTTACGGCCGCCTGGCCAGCGATGGTCAAAGCCCCAAGGCGTTGATGATCTCCTGCGCGGACTCTCGCATCGTCCCAGAACATATCATGCAGGCGGACCCTGGCGATCTGTTCGTATGCCGTAACGCCGGCAACATTGTTCCGCCACATGCCAGCCAGTTGGGCGGCGTCACCGCGACGGTCGAATATGCCGTCATGGTGCTGGGCGTGCGCGACATCATCGTTTGCGGCCATAGCGATTGCGGCGCGATGAAAGCGCTGGCGACCGACGCCGACCTGGGATCGATGCCGAATGTTGCTGCATGGTTGCGCCACTCGCACGCTGCGCAGAAAGTTTGCCGCGAAAATTATCCGGCTGACCTCAGCCCGGCGGAAAAGCTGCGCAATATGGCGCTGGAAAATGTCGTGGTGCAGCTCTCGCACCTGCGCACCCATCCGTCGGTCGCGTCCGGCATCGCCCGCGGCGAGATCGCCCTGCATGGCTGGTATGTAGACATTCATGCGGGCCAGGTGCTGGGCATGGACGGCGAAAGCGGCCGCTTCGTGCCGCTGCGTGAGGGCGAGCCGCTGCCGGTTGCCCTGCCGCAGGCGCGCCGCCTTGCCGGCGATATCGCTCCCACCCTCCAGGCGGCGGAATAAGCCAATGATGAAGGCCCTTTCCGGCGGCACCTTCAGCCGCGACTTCACTGCATCCATCGTCGTGTTCCTGGTCGCGATGCCCCTTTGTATGGGCATTGCGATCGCGTCGGGCGTGCCGCCTGAAAGGGGCCTGATCACTGGCATTATCGGCGGCGTGATCGTCGGCCTGCTGGCGGGATCGCCGCTGCAGGTCAGCGGTCCTGCTGCGGGCCTTGCGGTGATCGTGTTCGAAATCGTGCGGGATCAGGGGCTTTCGGCTCTTGGTCCTATCCTGATTCTGGCCGGCATCATTCAGTTCGTCGCGGGCATATTGCGCGTGGGCGGCTGGTTCCGCGCCATTTCTCCCGCGGTCGTGCATGGCATGCTTGCGGGTATTGGCGTCCTCATCGTCGTGGGTCAGTTCCATGTGCTGTTCGACGACCGGCCCTTGCCCAGCGGCCTCGCCAATCTGATGGCGATGCCAAGCAAGCTGCTGGGTCTGGATAATGAACCGGCGTTCATCGCCTTTGCGGTCGGCCTGGTCACTATCGTCAGCATGCTGGGTTGGGAAAAGCTCCGCCCGGCCTCGATGAAGCTGGTGCCGGGCGCGCTTGTCGGCGTCGTGGCCGCGACGCTCGTCGCCTTCTTCATGGGCCTGGAAGTGGCGCGGGTCACGGTGCCGGAGTCGATCGTCAGCGCGATCGCACTGCCCGATGAAGGGATTTGGAGCCAGTTCCTGAACCCGACGATCATTGCGACGGCGCTGGCCATCGCCTTTATCGCCAGCGCGGAAACGCTGCTGTCTGCGGCGGCGGTGGACCGGATGCATAATGGCGTGCGCACCGACTATAATAAGGAGCTGCGCGCGCAGGGCGTTGGCAACCTGCTTTGCGGCGTGGCCGGCGCGCTCCCGATGACGGGCGTTATCGTGCGCAGTTCCGCCAACGTCCAGGCGGGCGCCATGACGCGCTTGTCGGCTATCCTGCATGGCATCTGGATCCTGGGCTTTGTTGCGCTGCTGCCGTGGCTGCTTCAGGAGATCCCGATGGCGGCGCTGGCGGGCATATTGGTGGTGACAGGCGTTCGCCTGGTCAGCATCCAGCATGTCCGGCACCTGTTCCACAGCTATGGACCTCTGCCCGCCGTCGTATGGGCGGCGACGCTGATCATGGTGGTGGCGACGGACCTGTTGACCGGCGTGCTGGTCGGCCTGGGCCTGTCGATGGTCGAACTGCTGCCTCATCTGCGTAAGCTTGGCCTGAAGGTTGGCGAGCGTCAGGACGGGGAAGCGCGGGAGATCACGCTGGATGGATCGGCGACTTTCCTTACATTGCCGAAACTGTCCGCCAAGCTGGACGCCATCCCCGCAACCGGGGCGTTGAAGCTCAACATCGAGCGCCTGTCGCATATCGACCATACCTGCGCCGAGATGGTGAAGGAGTGGCTGCAGCGCCGCCGCCAGTCGGGCGAGCGCGTCGAGCTGCTGGGCGCCACGGGCCGGTTAAAGACGTTCGCCGACGCGGCATGAACGGACCGGGCTTGCCCCGATCCAGCCGAAATTGCCCGCCGCATGACCCATGCGGCGGGCAATTTCCTTTTGGTGATTCGGAGCGATAAACGCCTCCCAAAAAGGCTGAACAGGCGAGTGGAAATATTCCGCCGCGATCAGTTAACCAGATGAATCAAACAAGAAATAATATAGAAATAAACCGTTGCCGATAGGTCACTAGCGGGCGGGATACGCCCTTCATCGGGCCGAATTGATTTCAGGATGCTGCGCCGCAATATTATCCTCGCCTCATTCGATCCGATGCTTCACCATCACTGATGAGATTGGGGCACGGCTCGGACGCAGGACGGAACATTTCTTTCAAATAAAGGGGAAATGTTCATGCGCTATCATCTGGCTTGCGCGGCCATCGCTCTTCTCTCGGCGGCAACTCCGGCCCTGGCTCAGGAAGAGCCCTCCAGCCCCATTTCCGTCACCGGCTCGGTTGGCCTGGTTTCCGACTACCGCTTCCGCGGCGTTTCGCAGACCGATGAGGAAATGGCGATCCAGGGCGGCATCACCGTCTCCCACGAAAGCGGCGCCTATGTCGGCACCTGGGGATCGAACCTCGCGGGTTGGGGCACCTTCGGCGGCTCCAGCATGGAGCTTGACCTGTTCGCCGGTTACGCCATTCCCGTTGGCGGCGCGACCATCGACGTCGGCCTGACCTGGTACATGTATCCGGGCGGTTCGGACAAGACCGACTTCGCCGAACCCTATGTGAAGGTCAGCGGCACCGTCGGCCCGGCAAAACTGCTCGCGGGCGTCGCCTATGCGCCCAAGCAGGAGGCTCTTGGCCGCTGGTATCTGAGCGGCGCTTCCTACGGCACCGGCATTCCTGACGCGCCGGGCGACAAGGAAGACAATCTCTACATCTGGGGCGACATCAGCTCCGGCATCCCGTCCACGCCGCTGACCGTCAAGGCGCACCTTGGCTATTCGAACGGCAACTCCGGCCTTGGCCCGAACGGCACCAGCGTCGCGCCGACCGGCAAGTATCTGGACTGGATGGTTGGCGGTGACGTCGCACTCGGCCCGCTGACCCTTGGCGTCGCCTATGTCGACACCAACATCAGCAGCTCGGAATCGCTCTACCTGCAGCCGAATTTCTCGTCGACCAAGAATGGCTCGTCGATCGCTTCGGGTCAGGTCGTATTCTCGATCTCGGCGGCATTCTGATGCAAGGCGTGGCGGGGCTGGTCAGCCGGTCCCGCCATGCTGTTCAGCCCGCCGCCTGACGGCGGGGCAAGGGCAGGGGGCGGTGGGTCAACCGGTCGTCTCCTGCCCCTATGATTCTGCGGACGCATGCAGCGACATCTTCGGGCTTTCTGCGCCTTGCCGACTCCATGGCTGAGCGTGTGCGAATGATCATGCAAATCTCCGGCTGATGGTGGGATTATCCCCGGCCTTGGCGGCGCGAGGGTCGGCCTCTCATGGCCGCAATCATCTTGCAAACATGGTTAACAGACGCTGTGACGCAGCCTTCTGTTCCACTATCTATCGTGAATTAAAGGGATTTTGTCGTAACAAAGCGGAAATATGACGATGATGTCAGGCGATCATCGCCTGCATCTCGTCATCGGTCAGCCGCTCCTCAAAGGCGATCCCGGCGAGGTGGGATCGCGACCAGACGCACCGGCCGAGGATGAGTTTGCCCTGCCATTCAATGCCCAGCAGGTCGCCATGCGAAGGCGTGATGGCGCAATAGAGCTTGGCTCCGCTCTGGGAGATGTTGACGATCTGGGCGCTCCGGCGGGTTCCCGCCCACAGCAGCTTGACCGGCAGGAATATCTCCAGCCGGTGGTCGCGACGGGCGTCTATCTCCTGTTCCGCCCATGTCAGCAATGCTGTCTTCATAGCATTTTGCCTTTCGTCCGATCCGGACTTAACGCGAATATGCTAATGTTTCCTTGCTATATTGGGCCGCCCTTGCTCGCGATTGCGCTGGCGGTCACATCTTTACTTGCGGCCATCGATGGAAGTGCGCCCGCAGCCTCCGCCGTTCTATTTCTTTAATATCTGGGAGGGGTCGATTGGCGGAGAGTCGTCGCCATACACAATCTCCTTGGGGCCATTCATGAACTGGATGCGATATTCCCGATGGCCAATGCGCCAGCCATTGGCGGTCCTGACCCAATCGTCCGTATAGGTCAGCCAGATATACAGGATTTTCCCGGCATATGGCCCGACCCCTTCGTGCGACGCAAAGACGTTCACCTTGCTGCGCGCCTTGTCCCCATCGACATCGATCATCATGTTCGACAGGTCATGCCGGGTATGACCGCAAAAGGTTGGGGCGTTGTCGCCCAGATGGCCTTCAATCTTCTTGCGCACCGCCGCCAGGCTATATTCCACGGTTCCGCCGCCAAAGTCCCAGACGACATCGGGCTGAAACACTTCGGGCAGCAGGTCCAGCTTCATGCTGTCGACAATATCCGGCCAACGCGCGAGCCGCTCCTGAATCTCGGCGCGGTCGGAAAGCGTCTGCAAGCTGTAGGATGTCGCAACCTTCATATCATTTCCCTTTGCATGCACGGAAGTCTGCGCCGTTCCGATTATCGCCGCGCATAGCGCCAACCCCAAAGTGCTCGTCTGAAAAAACGCCATTAATCTCTCCCATCGAGGCTGCACGGCACAACGCCTCCAAAAGCAGGATTAGTTTTGCATGCAATATTTGCAAGCTGCGGAGAGGTGATGTTGGAAAATCAACTGATCCTTCCACCGCGACCTTGTTATTGGCTTCACGCTTCCGCCTCAGACGTGAGCGGCAGGCGGCGCGCGCTATACCGGCAACATCGCCGTGGGCGCACTGGTTCGGATCATTTGACGCATGGGTTCAGCGCGACGTGCTGCCGGGATTGGAGAGCGGGCGCTGGCTGCTGAGGACATCGGGCGGTAGTCACTGCTCTGCGCGGCTGGGAGCAGGACGGGACATGGAGCGGCGCACATGCTCGCTGACGGTGCCTGCCGGTGCCAGCATAGGGTTGCGCGTGGCATTATTCGGCTGGCTGCGCCGAGGATCAGCGGACGGTCCCTCGTAAATCGAACATCCGCAGCAGCGGGGGTAGGCTACACTCCTTCCGCCTTGACGCTGCCAGCACCCTGCGCCTTCGGGCGTGGGGTGCTGCTCTGTTAACAGGAGTGGGCGGGATGGTAAGTTGACCTCGTCATTCATCCTCGCAATTATGCGCTGCCTTATGGCCAGAAACGTCTTTTGGCATAGAGAAAGCCATGCACTGGATTAACGAGCATCTTGGTTCACTGGCGCTGTTGGCATGTTCACTCACGACGCTCGTGCTGGTCTATTCATGGGGTGACGGAATTTCTCCGTTGGCCGTGATAAAGAAAAGCCCGAGCGCTCTACGGCTAGTTGCCGGAGGCTTGTTCATACTAGGAACCGGAAATTTCGTGATGTGGGCGCCCGGAGTGGCGACCATGCTGGTAGGCGAGCAATGGTTTGGCGAATGGGGCAAGCTGCTGGTGTGGCCGGGCCTATTGGCTGGCTTCTATGTGCTCACCCTGATTCATAAACCGCTGTTGGCCATGTATCGCGTCATTTCTGGAGTGGATGACTAACGGCAATGGCGGAAGAGGTGGGATTCGAACCCACGGACGGGTTGCCCCGTCGCTGGTTTTCAAGACCAGTTCCTTAAACCACTCGGACACTCTTCCATACCGTTTCGGGGCTAGCAGCTTACGACAGGCTTATGGGTGATTATACCCGGCGAACCTGACCTACACTAACCCCTTGTAACCACACTCCTAATTCCGCGCTCAGGTCGCAAGCTCCGGTAGCTTTCAAGGTCGCTGCAATCGACCGCATCGCCGCCCTTCCGCGTGTCGCGCTTCTTATCGCCCCTGCAGCCATTGCCAAGGCAAATCTTCATCGCGCTTTGAAGGCTTTAGGGGATTCACCTTATCGCCCGCCTGTGCAACAAGGCGGTCAGGGAGACTATCATGCGACCGATCATGCTGGCCGGGTTCCTGGCCGCCGCACTCATTCCCGGCAGCGCCGTGCCGCAATCCGCGCCATCGGGCGCGCAGATGGTGCAGCCCATTCCCGCGCAATCCGCATCGCCTTTGCCGGATGCGGGCTTTCAATCCTATCTCGCCGGGCTGCGGCCAAAGGCGCGGGCGATGGGTATTTCCGACGCCACGATGAACACGGTCTTTCCTGGTCTCACGCCCAATCCGCGCGTCATAGCCCTGGACCAGTCGCAGCCCGGAGGCAGCTTCGATTCCCCGATTCCCAATTTTGAGCCTTACCGGCTGCAGCATGTCGATGCCGCGCGTATCGCGCGCGGGCGGGTGGCGTGGCAGTCAAACCGGCCCAAATTATCGCAGATAGAGGCGCAGACGGGCGTTCCCGAAGCGATCATGGTCGCGATCTTCGGTCATGAGACCAATTACGGCTCCTACACCGGCGATTTCGATCTGCTCCGCTCTCTCGGCACCCTGGCCTATGAGGGGCGCAGGCGCGCCCTGTTCGAGCCCGAATTTCTGGCGACGCTGAAGATGCTGGACAGCGGCGTGCCGCGCTCCCGTCTGGTAGGAAGCTGGGCGGGGGCCACAGGCTATCCGCAATTCCTGCCGTCCGTCTATCTGCGCGTCGCCCGCGATGGCGACGGCGATGGAAAGGCGGATATCTGGACCAGCGAGGCCGACGCTCTCGCCTCCATCGCCAATTACTTCGTGCGCGCCGGGTGGCGAAGGGGGCAGCCATGGGGCGTCGCCGTCACCCTGCCTGCCTCGTTCGACCGGGCCGGCGTGGCGAACCGCACCAACGCCGCCCGCTGCCCCCGCGTGATGGAGCGGCACAGCCGCTGGCTGACCATGGCCGAATGGCGCAGGCGGGGCGTGGTGATGCAAGGACGGGCTTGGCCGGGGGATGCTGTGCTGGCGACTCTGCTGGAGCCGGATGGGCCGGGAAAGACGGCTTATCTATTGACGAATAACTATCGCGTCATCCTCGACTATAATTGCTCGAATTTCTATGCGCTTTCAGTGGGTTTGCTGGCTGATGCGGTTGCCCAATAGCGTCGCGTTCCTCATCGCCTTTGCGTCGCTTGCATTGGCCTCTTGCGGCACGGTGAGCGGGGGCAGGGGCGGCTTTCGCGCCGTTTCGGATACGCCGGTGAAGATCGGAAAGCCTTACACGGTCAAGGGCGTCACCTATGCGCCGCAGGCTGTCGCCCAATATGACGCCACCGGCTATGCCTCCTGGTATGGGAAGGAGCAGTCGGGCAATCCAACGGCCAATGGAGAGCGGTTCAGGCCGTCGGGCGTGTCCGCCGCGCACAAGACTTTGCCCTTGCCCAGCTATCTGGAGGTTACGGCGCTGGACACTGGCAGGACCATATTGGTCCGCGTGAATGATCGCGGCCCTTTCGTGGGAACCCGGATTATCGACCTGTCGCAAGGCGCGGCGGAGCAGCTTGGCGTGGTCAGGAAGGGGGTGGCGGCTGTGCATGTCCGGCTCGTCGATCCGCCGGAAAGCGACAAGGCGAAATTGCGCGCGGGAAAGCCGGCGGTGCCGCGTCCTCCCGTCCCGGCGGCGGAACTCGTCGCCCTGCGCACCCGTCTGGCGCAGGAGAGCGCCGTCTCCGCATCGAAGGGGTTTGCGGACTCGCGCATTGTGGCTAATGAACGGCCTTAACGGCTCCCGCCGGGGCATGATCCGGGACTGACAATGAAAAGAATTTCCTCCGCCGCTCTCCTATTCACTCTTGCGGCGCAGCCGCTCGCGGCCGAAGCGCCGCCCTATACCAGCGAAGCGCCGATCGCCTATATGAAGGATCTGTCGTCCGGCGCCGTGCTGTATGACAAGGGTGGCGAGAAGCGGATGCCGCCCGCATCCATGGCGAAGATGATGACGGCGCATGTCGCATTCCGCCTGATCCAGCGGGGCGAGTTGAAGCTGGACACGAAATTCACCGTGCGGCCTGAAACCTGGCAGAAATGGCACGGCCCGCAGGCGGGATCGACCATGTTTCTTTCTCCCGGCGAGCAGGTGTCGGTGAACGACCTGTTGCATGGCATCGTCACCCTGTCCGGCAATGACGCCTGCGTCGTGCTGGCGGAGGGCATTGCGGGAACGGAGGAGGCCTTCGTCGCGCAGATGAACCAGGAGGCCGAGCGCATGGGCCTGACCGACAGCCATTTCGGCACGAGCAATGGCTGGCCCGACGAGGGTGTGACCTATGTCACCGCGCGCGACCTCGCCAAGCTGGCGGAAGGCACGATCCAGGAGACGCCCGACCTCTACAAGCGTTTCTACGCCACCCGGTCGTTCACCTGGGGCAAGACGATGGGCGGCGCGGACATCGCCCAGGCGAACCGCAACCCGATCCTGGGGCGCATCACCGGCGCGGACGGCCTGAAAACCGGGCACACTGAAGAAGCGGGCTATGGCTTCACCGGATCGGCGGTTCAGGATGGGCGGCGGCTGGTCATGGTCGTTGCGGGCCTCACCAGCTTCAATGGCCGGATCGAGGAGTCGGTGCGGTTCATGGACTGGGGTTTCCGCGCGTGGAAGGCGCAGCCCTTGTTCAAGAAAGGCGCTCTGGTCGAAACGGCCGAAGTGCAGCTTGGCGGAGCGACCGAGGTTGGCCTTGTCGCCCCGCGTGACCTTGCCGTGACGCTGCCCCGTACGGCTTCGTCCAATATCGGCGTGAAGGTGATCTATACCGGGCCGATCAAGGCGCCGATCAAAAAGGGCCAGGAAATCGCGCAACTCGTGGTTTCCACGCCGGACACGCCCGCGCAGATCATGCCGCTGGTCGCCGCCGATGACGTGGCGGAGGCGGGCATGTTCGGCCGCCTGTGGAACGGCCTGAAGTCGCTGTTCGGGTGACGGGCCGCTTCATCACCCTTGAGGGCGGTGAGGGCGCGGGAAAGTCGACCCAGTTGAAGGCGCTGGCGCAGAGATTGCGCGGCACCGGCCTTGAGGTCGTCGAAACCCGCGAGCCGGGCGGAAGCGCGGGGGCGGAAGCGATCCGCAGCCTGTTGCTCACCGGTGCGGAGGATCGCTGGAATGCGCGCGCCGAAGCTTTGCTCTTTGCCGCCGCCCGCGCCGATCATCTCGAAAAGACGATCCTGCCTGCGCTCCGCCGCGGGGCCTGGGTGTTGTCGGACCGGTTCCTCGACAGCAGCCGCGCCTATCAAAGCGGAGCGAGCGGCCTTGCCGATGCCGATATACTGGCGCTGCACCGCATTGGCAGCGAAGGATTGCTGCCCGACAGGACATTGGTCCTCACGCTGGATGAGGCGGAAGCCGCCGCCCGCGCCGCAAAGCGGGATCGTGGCGCGACCGACCGGATCGGCGCGCGCGATACGGCCTTTCATCGCCGGGTGGCGGATGCTTTTCGCGCCTATGCCAGTCAGGAGCCGGGCCGTATCCGCCTGATTGATGCATCGGGGCAAGCGGAGGAGGTTACCACTCGCCTCTGGGACGCCTTGTCGGACCTGATGCCATGACGTCATATTTCGGGCAGGATGAGCAGGCCCGCACCCTATTGGATGCGGCCGCTGGCGGGCGAATGCATCATGGCTGGATACTCGCTGGACCGAAGGGCATTGGAAAGGCCGCCTTTGCGCGCGCCGCGGCGCTGCGGTTGCTGGCGGACGCAGCGGGGCCGTCTTTTCAGTCCTCCGGGCTGGATGTGCCGGAGGATCACCGGATCGCCCGCCTTTTCGCTTCGGGCGCACACCCTGACTATGCCGAGCTGGAGCGGCTGGAAAAGGACAATGGCGACTATGCCCGCAATATCAGCGTGGACCAGGTGCGCGGACTGCAACGGCTATTCTCCAATGTGCCGTCCTTTTCCGATCGCCGCGTCATCGTCATAGACAGCGCCGACGATCTGGAGCGTGGAGCCGCCAACGCTCTGCTCAAGAATCTGGAGGAACCGCCGGCCGGGACGATTTTCCTGCTGGTGTCGCATGCGCCTGCGCGCCTTCTCCCCACCATCCGTTCGCGCTGCCGGCTATTGCGCTTCTCGCCGCTCCCCGATGATCAGATGCGGCAAGTGTTGAGGCAGAATCTGCCTGACCTTGCAGATGATGGCGAGATGGAGGCGCTGATCGCGATGGGGCAGGGGTCGCCCGGCCGCGCCCTGGAATTTGCCGGTCTCGGTCTGGCGCAGGTGGAATCGCTGATGCGCGAAATCCTGACGACTGGAGACCTCGATAATAGCCGCCGGTTGATGCTCGCGAAGATGCTGTCGCCCAAGGCCGCCCGGCCACGGTATGAGGCGCTGCTGGAACGTGGGCCCGCCTTCATCGCCGCGGCAGCGCGCGCGAGAGAGGGGAGGCCGCTCGCCACTGCCGTCGATGCATGGGAGCAGGCGCGCAGCCTTGCGGCGGGCGCCGTCATATTGTCACTGGACCCGTCTTCTGTGGTATTCGAGCTGTGCAGCCTCATCGCCGGGATGGCTGATGTGCGAGAGGCCGCCTGACGCCGCCCCGGCCCGCGCAAATCACGCGGTTGTCCGCGCATAGCCGCCTTGTCCTGCGCGATTTTCGACCGTAGAGCACGACGCCATGTCAAAGCCCTTCACCCTTACGACCGCGATCAGCTATCCCAATGGCCGCCCGCATATCGGCCATGCCTATGAAGCGATAGCAAGCGACGCCATCGCCCGCTTCCAACGCATGATGGGCCGCGACGTTTTTTTTCAGACCGGTACGGACGAGCATGGCCTAAAAATGGATCAGACGGCGAGGGCGAGGGGAATCGAACCTCGCGCTCTGGCAGACGAAATGTCATCCTATTTCAAAGAAATGGATGACGCTCTGAATGTCAGCTATGATCGTTTTATCCGTACCAGCGAACCCGCGCACCATCGGGCCAGCCAGGCGATCTGGCAGGCAATGGAGGCCAATGGCGATCTGTATCTCGGCCGATATGAGGGCTGGTACTCCGTTCGTGACGAAGCCTTTTACGACGAGAAGGAACTGATCGACGGGGAGGGGGGCACAAGACTCTCGCCCCAGGGCACGCCTGTCGAATGGACTGTCGAGGAGAGCTGGTTCTTCCGTTTGTCCAAATATCAGCAGCCCTTGCTGGACCTCTATGCTGCGCAGCCCGACTTAATCCGCCCGGACAGCCGCCGGAATGAGATTATGCGTTTTGTCGAGGGGGGCTTAAGCGACCTCAGCGTTTCACGCACCAGTTTTGACTGGGGCGTGAAGGTGCCTGGCAGCGACGAGACCGGCACATCCCATGTCATGTATGTCTGGGTCGATGCGCTGACCAACTATATCACAGGCTGCGGTTATCCCGACGACCCGGAACGCATGGCCCGCTATTGGGCGGAGGGCGGCGATATTATCCATATCATTGGCAAGGATATTGTGCGTTTTCATACGGTTTACTGGCCGGCCTTTCTGATGAGCGCAAAATTGCCGCTGCCGAAACAGGTGTTTGGCCACGGTTTTCTGCTCAATCGGGGCGAGAAAATGTCAAAGTCCGTCGGCAATGTCGCCGACCCGTTGGAACTGGCGGAGCGGTTCGGCGTCGATCAACTCCGCTATTTCCTGCTGTCCGAAGTTACTTTCGGCAATGACGGCAGTTACAGCGCGGAGGCGATTGTTGGCCGTGCCAATAGCGATCTCGCCAACAGTTTCGGCAATCTGGCGCAACGGACCCTGAGCTTTATCGCCAAGAATCTGGATGGTGTGCTGCCGGCGGGGGGCACATCCGATCCCGCCGACGCGGAATTGCGCGATTTTGTAAGCGACGCAGGATCCGACTTTGCCGACGCCATGGGCGACCTGGCACCTTCACAGGCGATCGAGGCATGGATGAAGGCCGTATTCGCCTGCAATGCCTATATAGACGCGCAGGCGCCCTGGGCGCTGCGTAAGACCGACCCGGACCGGATGACAGCAGTGTTGGCGACACTCTATCAGGCTATTGGCAACCTTGCGATCATCATTCAGCCAGTGATCCCGGCAAGCGCCACGGCGCTGCTTGACCAGATGGGCTTGCCCGCCGATGCGCGTAGCCATGCCGCCATCGATGGCGCATGGTATGATGCGCTATCCTCAAGCGGTTTCATATTATCTGCTCCCAAGCCTTTGTTTCCACGCCTTGAGCTTGCGGATTCCGAGGGGTGATCCATGCTGGTCGATAGCCATTGCCACCTGAATTATAAGGGGCTGGTCGAGGATCAGCAGGGCGTGCTGGACCGGGCGCGTGGGGCGGGGGTTGGCGTTATGCTCAACATCGCCACCCGAGAAAGCGAATGGGACGCCGTGCTCGCGACGGCCGAACGTGAGGCGGATGTATGGGCCACGGTTGGCATTCATCCGCATGAGGCTGACGAACACCCCCATATTGATACGGCCAAGCTGGTGCAGCGCGCCGCCCATCCGCGCGTCGTCGGTATCGGCGAGACGGGCCTAGATTATTATTACGACCACAGCGATCGCGATCGGCAGAAGGCATCCTTCCGCGCCCATATCACTGCCTCGCGCGAGACCGGCCTGCCGCTTGTCGTCCATACGCGGGAGGCGGAGGAGGATACGATCGCGATATTGCGCGAGGAGATGGGGAAGGGGGCCTATACCGGCGTCATCCACTGTTTCACCGCAAGCGGCGCCTTTGCCGACATGGCGATGGAAATCGGCTTTTACATCAGCATTTCTGGCATCGTGACATTCAGAAATGCCAAGGATCTTCAGGAAACTGCGGCGAGGTTGCCGAAGGATCGGCTGCTAATTGAAACGGACTCTCCATTCCTAGCACCTGTTCCGCATCGGGGGAGGCCGTGTGAGCCGGCTTTTGTAGCTGACACTGCCCGCTTCCTCGCCGGTTTGCGTGGGGAAGATGTCGATGACCTTGCCGCCTACAGCGCGGAAAACTTCCGCAGGCTATTCGCCAAGACGGTGCAATGAGTCTGAAGGTCACGATCCTGGGCAGTGGCACCTCATCCGGCGTGCCGCGCATAGGCAATGACTGGGGCGCATGCGATCCCGCAGAGCCAAAAAATCGCAGGACTCGGCCTTCCATTCTGGTGGAGACGGAAAGCACCCGCCTGCTGGTTGATACCTCGCCGGACTTGCGCGAACAGCTCCTCGCTGCTGGCGTGATCGATATCGACGCCGTTTTATGGACGCACGATCATGCCGACCACAGCCATGGCCTGGACGATGTGCGGCAACTTGCGCACCACCGGCGCAGTCCCATGCCAGGCTATGCCCGCGTAGAGACGCTGAGACTATTACAGCGCCGGTTTGTTTATGCTTTCGAAGGACATGGCGGCTATCCTCCAATCATCACTGGCCATGATCTACCCATGGAGATCATGATCGGAGATATTATGATCCATAGCGTGGATCAGCCTCATGGCGAGATATTTTCTACCGGATTCCGGTTCGAATATGACGGAAAATCAGTGGGATATGCAACGGACTTCCATGAAGTTACGACCGCTATGGCGTCGCTGTTCGCGAATATCGACCTGTGGGTTGTCGACGGCCTGCGCCGGGAGCCACACCCAAGCCATCCGCATCTGGCGTTGACATTGGATGCCATTGCGGAGGCGAAGCCTGGCCGTGCGGTGCTGATCCATATGGATCAGAGCATGGACTATGCGACGCTGCGCGCTACGCTTCCGCCCAATGTTGAACCTGGATATGACGGCATGGTGGTAGATCTTTCATGAGCGGCGACCAGACGGCGCAGGTGATCTGGTATGTCCTGGCGCTGACGCTCGTCGGGTCCGCATTGCTTTCGCGCCGGGTCAGCCTGAAGGGCGCGCTTGGCATGGCGTTGATATGGGTTGGCATATTCCTTCTGGCGCTAATCGCATTCAGCTACCGTCAGGAGCTGGGGCTGGTCGCTACTCGCGTTCAGACCGAGGTTACCGGCGCGCCGCGCCAGCAAATGGAAGGCAATGCCATTCGTATCGCGCTGGCGGCTGACGGCCATTATTGGGTCGAGGGCAATGTGAATGGCGTGCCCGCGCGCTTCCTGGTCGATAGCGGCGCGAGTATTACGGCGCTGTCGGAGGCTACCACGCGGCTGGCGGGGCTCATTGTCGATCAGCAGCGCGTCGCGATGATGCAGACAGCCAATGGTCCGGTGGAGGCCAAATATTCGGTCGTGCCTACATTGGCGGTCGGCGCTATCAAGGCAAGCAATTTGACGGTCGTCGTGTCGCCGGCTTTTGGCGAGGTCAATGTGCTCGGCATGAATTTCCTGTCGCAACTGAAAAGCTGGCGTGTTGAGGATAGCGAGATGATCCTGGAGCCGAAATGACGGTTCGCTCGCCTGACGCCAGTCGGGTTATTTAACATAATATATATTATCGGATTTAGATATTGTAAGCGCCGGATAGAAATGACACCCCTCTGCTAGATAGAAATGACACCCTCAGGCGTCCTTAGCAGAGTCCGGTGGCATGGTCCTCCTGGCAGTTCGGGAGGACGCGCTTATGACGGTGGTGGCGATGAGCCATGGCGAGCTTTCGCGGTTTGATACATTGTCGCGTGTGGATCGCGGCGAACTTCGGGTTGAGGATGCGGCAACGCTGCTGGGATTGAAGCGTCGGCAGATTTTCCGGTTGCTCGAGCGTCTGCGCGCCGAAGGCGCTTCAGGCTTGGTGTCGCGCAAGCGTGGTCGGCCGGGCAACCGGCGTCACGGCGATGCCTTTCGCGAGCAGATTCTATCGCTGGTCCGCGAGCATTATGGCGATTTCGGACCGACCCTGGCGCGGGAATATCTGGCGGAGCGCCACGGCATTTCGGTGGGCTGTGAGACGCTGCGACAGATGATGATCGGGGCGGGTATCTGGCAGGATCGCGCCGCTCGTCGTTCTCGTCCCTATCAGCCTCGCCATCGTCGGGAGTGCCGTGGCGAGTTGATTCAGATCGACGGTTCTGATCATGAATGGTTCGAGGATCGCGGTCCGCGCTGCACGCTGCTCGTCTACATTGACGACGCGACCAGCGAGTTGATGCATCTCAAGATGGTCGAGAGCGAAAGCACCTTTTCCTACATGGAAGCGACGCGCGAATATATCGAGCGGCACGGCAAGCCGGTGGCCTTCTATTCCGACAAGCACACGGTCTTCCGCAACCCCAAGGCGACGGCGAAGGGTGATGGCATGACGCACTTCGGGCGCGCACTGGACGCGCTGAACATCGAGATCATCTGCGCCAACTCGCCCCAGGCCAAGGGCCGGGTCGAACGGGCGAACGGCACTTTGCAGGATCGGCTCGTCAAGGCGATGCGACTGGAGGGCATCTCCTCAATCGGAGAAGCAAATGCCTTTTTGAGCGGCTACCAGACGACACATAATGCGCGCTTCGCTCGCCCGGCAGCGAACAGTCGTGATCTGCACCGCCCTCTGGCGCCGCGAGATGATCTGCACTCCGTCATGGTCTGGCGCGAACAGCGAACGGTCACGGCCGCGCTGACGCTGCACTATAACAAGGTGCTGTTCCTTCTGGAGCCGAGCCCGATCAGCAAGGAACTGGCGCGCAAGCGCGTGGATGTTTGTGAATATCCAGATGGCACGGTGGAAATCCGGCACGAGGGGCGCTCCCTCCCCTATAGCCTGTTCGACAAGATGCCCCGGATCAATCAACCTGCCATCGTCGACAACAAGCATCTCGACGCGGCGCTGGCGCTGGCAAAGGAAATCCAGGCGATCGCCCCGCATCACCGCCAGCGGAACAATAATGCCCCTGCCCGTCGCGACCAGCCCACACATTTGTTCCCCGAGCCAGAGGCATCAGCGAAAATCGATCGGCGCCGGTTAGGCCGCCCCAAGCTCAAGCGCGGCCCCCGGCTCAGCCAAACTGAGTTGCAGGCACGGGGAACGCTGGAGTTTGTGAAGGCGCGCTGACCGAGCCCGCTGCATGCGCAGCGGGTCCGTGCGCTTCCCCACCACTGTACGCCATCAGCAGGGTCTGCGCTGCGCTAAACCGATGGCTCCACGCAGCCCCTGCTCTCATTGATGGTGTCATTTCTATCCGGGACAGATAGTGCCTTTTCTAAGCGGCGGGAACAGATATGCGTGATTCTCAGGGCAGTTCCAGCACTCCCCTCCCGCTTTCGGACGGTAGAGAAGCCAGCGTCGCGGACATTATGCCGCTGGCGCGTGTCATGGCGCGCTTGCGTGATCCTGTGACGGGATGCCCCTGGGATATCGAACAGAACTTCTCCACGATCGCGCCCTATACGATAGAGGAAGCCTATGAGGTCGCTGACGCCATACAGCGTGACGATATGGCCGCGCTCAAAGATGAGCTGGGCGATTTGCTCCTGCAAACGGTGTTCCACGCGCGTATGGCGGAGCAGGCCGGGTATTTCGCGCTGCAGGACGTCATCGAGAATATTTGCGCCAAGATGGTCCGGCGTCATCCGCATGTGTTTGGCGATGTGCATGCGCAGGATGGTGTAGCGGCGCAAATGAACTGGGAAGCGATCAAGGCGGCGGAGCGCGCGGAGAAGGAGAGTGATCCCAGCGCCCTGGCTGGCGTTGCCGTCGCGCTTCCCGCATTGTTGCGTGCGGAGAAGTTGCAGAAGCGGGCTGCGCGGACGGGATTTGATTGGCCTGATACCGGAGGGGTTATCGCCAAGATTCAGGAAGAAATCGTCGAGGTGGAGACTGCCACCTCCCCAGCGCATCGAGAGGAGGAGATCGGCGACCTGCTGTTTGCGGTCGTCAACCTTGCCCGGCATCACAGGATCGACCCGGAAACGGCGCTGCGTGGTGCGAACGTGAAGTTTGAAAAGCGGTTCAGGGCGATGGAGGATCAGGCCGGCGCTGGCTTTGCTGCCCTGTCTTTGGACGATAAAGAAAGGCTCTGGCAGGCCGCCAAGCAGGTATGACCACCCTCTCCATTCGCCCTGCGGCGTCTGATGACGCCGAAGCGATCTGGGCGGTTATCGAGCCTGTTATTCGTGCCGGAGAAGTTTTCGCCCTTCCACGCAACATGCTTCGGGATGACGCCACGGCCTATTGGCTTGGTGGAGACCACATACCGTTCGTTGCCGAAGAAAATGACGAAATCATAGGCAGTTATTATATCCGGCCTAATCAGATGGGTGGCGGCGCTCACGTCGCGAACGCGGGTTATGCGACGGCCCAGGCTGCTACCGGCAGAGGCGTGGCGCGGGCCATGTGTCTCCATTCACTGGACGAGGCTCGCGGGCGCGGCTTCCGGGCCATGCAGTTTAATTTTGTGGTGAGCAGCAATGTTCGCGCGGCCGCCCTGTGGCGGAGTCTCGGCTTTGCAGAGGTAGGGCGGCTTCCTGGCGCATTTGATCACCCTGCCCTTGGCCCCGTTGACGCGCTGGTGATGTGGCGCGCGCTTTAGTTTTACGCCTTGCGCGCGCCAAATCGCGCCGCCGCAGCGTCGCTCAGGCGGGCGTCGACTTGTAAAATATCCCCCTCGCCCTTCGTCGCCAGGACTTCGCCATGCTCATGCAGCCAGGCGAGCGAGGCGCCGTCGGAGGGATCAAGCGTCAGATGATAGACGGTACTGCCAGCGGTCAGGCTATCACTCATGCGCCGCTGGAGGCTGGCCACCCCTTCCCCAGTCATGGCCGATACGAGCGCGACATTATCCTGACGGGCAGCGACTTCACGGGCATGAGCGGCTGCTTCGGAATCGAGCAGGTCGAGCTTGTTCCATGCCTCTATGATTGGCGGTTGGCGCGTGTCGGCCGCCTCGCCGATAACGCCAAGTTCCGCCAGAACCTCTAGAACATCGGCGCGCTGCGCCTCTGTATCGGGATGAGCGACATCGCGGACGTGCACGATCAAGTCGGCGGACATCACCTCCTCCAGCGTTGCGCGGAAAGCTGCGATCAATTGGGTCGGCAGGTCCGAGACGAAACCCACCGTGTCAGACAGGATCGCTTTGTCGAGACCGGGTAGTGCGATCTGCCGCATGGTGGGGTCGAGCGTTGCGAACAACAGGTCTTCCGCCATGACGTCAGAACCCGTCAAGCGGTTGAAAAGCGTTGATTTTCCGGCGTTGGTGTAGCCGACCAAGGCGATCACCGGCCATGGCGCCTTTTGCCGCCGGGCGCGGTGAAGGCCGCGGGTGCGGGTCACCTGATCCAGTTCGCGGCGGATCTTCGCCATCCGGTCGCGGATCATCCGCCGGTCAGCCTCTATCTGGGTTTCACCGGGACCGCCGAGAAAGCCGAAACCACCCCTCTGCCTTTCAAGGTGAGTCCAGCTTCTGACGAGGCGTCCGGCCTGATAGTCGAGATGGGCAAGCTCCACCTGCAACCGCCCCTCATTGGTCGCGGCCCGTTCACCGAAGATTTCCAGGATTAGGCCGGTGCGGTCGATGACCTTAGCCTTCGTGCCCTTTTCCAGATTGCTTTGCTGGACTGGGGTCAGGGCATTGTCGACGATGACCAACTCTGCCTCATGGTCCATCGCCAGCGCGGCGATGCTGTCCACCTGCCCGCTGCCAAACAGCGTGGCCGGGCGCTTCTCCCGCACGCGAAAACTTTGCGAAGCGCGGACGTCGATGCCGATGGCGAGCGCGAGTCCCCTCGCCTCCTCCAGCCGGGCATCGACATCGCGCCGGTCCGCACGCATGTCGCCATGCACCACGATGGCGCGTGCGCCGCGCGTGACCTCGTCATCGCTGTCGCGCTCGAACACACTCATGCCGATACTGCCGTGAAGGGATCAGTCCTCGCCTTCACCCTCGGCCGTGAGGTCGAGCGCATGGGCGGGCTGAACGGTCGATATGGCGTGCTTATAGACCAGTTGCACCATGCCGTCGCGTCCGAGCAGCATGCAGAACAGGTCGTAAGCGGCAATCTCACCCTGAAGCATCACGCCGTTCACGAGGAACATGGTGACGGAGTCGCCGGACTTGCGCACAGCGTTCAGGAAGATTTCCTGGAGCAGCTTGGGCTTGCGGTCATTGGCTTCGGCGCTCTTGCGCACTTCGGTCATATCCATCGGTTGCGCGGGCATAACCGTGGAAATGGCGTGCTTGTAGACGAGCTGCGATTGTCCATCGCGCCGCAGCAGAACGGAGAAGTTGTCGAACCAGGTGATGATGCCCTGAAGCTTTACGCCCTTGACCAAAAACATGGTGACGGGGGTCTTGCTCTTGCGGAGGCTGTTCAGGAAAATATCCTGAAGATTGTTGAGTTTATCGGCCATGATCGAGCCTTTCCTTATTGGCGGGACGTTGCCCGCTCTCGCGCCCTTGCAGGGCATCGTGCCGTCCCCCGCGCATCGGGGGGAGCGGATCAGGTCATATCGCAATTGCGAAGGGACGTCCATTGGGCATGCGACCAGCACGTCCGGCCAATATGGATAGGTCCCCTTCTCTGTCAGCCGCCATCCTTACCGTCGGTGATTCCCAGCAGCTTGAGTTTCCGGTGCAGAGCGGATCTTTCCATGCCGATGAAGGTCGCGGTGCGCGAGATATTGCCGGAAAAGCGGCGTATCTGAACCCGCAGATACTCCCGCTCGAAGCTTTCCCGCGCTTCCCTTAGCGGGGCGCCCATAATGGCCCCCTGCCCCATGCTCTCGGCCGATCCGCCGCCAGTGGTTTCCGCGGGCAGCATGTCCAGCTCGATCCGTCCGATGCGGTCGCCGGGCGCCAGGATCATGGTCCGTTCGATGACATTGCGCAGTTGCCGCACATTGCCTGGCCATTCGCCAGCCTGTAGCGCAGCCATGGCGTCCGTCGCCACATCCGGCGCTGGGACTCGCCGTTCTGCAGCGAAACGGGCGAAATAATGCTCGACCAATGGCGGAATATCGTCCCGCCGTTCCGACAGAGGCGGTATGGTGAGTGGAACGACGTTAAGGCGGTAAAACAGATCCTCGCGGAAACGCTTTTCCTCAATTTCCGCCGCAAGGTCGAGAGCGGTGGAGGAGATGACCCGCACATCCACTTTGACCACCCGCTGGCCGCCGACGCGGGTAAAGCTCTGCTCAGTAAGAACGCGCAGAATCTTGCCCTGGGTGGTGATCGGCATGTCCGCTATCTCGTCCAGATAGAGGGTGCCGCCATGCGCCTGTTCAAGGAAGCCGGGGCGCACCATGCCGCCCTGATCCTCTATGCCGAACAACTCCTCCTCCACCCTTTCCGGGTCCATGCGGGCGGCGGAGACGATGATGAAGGGCGCGTCGGCGCGGCCGCTCCAGGCGTGAAGCATACGGGCGGCGACTTCTTTGCCAACGCCCGCCGGACCGGAGATGAGCACCCTGCTGCCGGTGCCTGCAACTTTTTTGATGGTGGCGCGCACAGTGTTGATGGCGCTGGAATTGCCGGTGAGTTCGTCATCCTGGCCAACACGGGCGCGCAGAACCTGATTTTCGCGGCGCAGCCTTTCTGTCTCGGTCGCGCGGGCGACAAGATGGAGCAGACGATCCGCCTCGAACGGCTTTTCGATGAAATCGGCGGCGCCCCGGCGGATCGCCGCCACGGCGGTATCGATATTGCCATGACCGGAAATCATGAGCACGGGAATGGACGGATCGCGCTTCTTGATCTCCTCCAGCAGTTCAAGGCCATCCAGCCGGGAGCCTTGCAGCCAGACATCAAGCAAGACCAGCGAGGGCCGGCGCATGCTGAGCGCTTCGATGGCGGCGTCACTGTGGGCGGCGGTGCGAGTCTCGTACCCCTCATCCTCCAGCACGCCCGCGACGAGATCCCGGATATCCTCCTCATCGTCGACAATCAGAACATCAAGCGTCATGAGCCGTCACTATTCCTTTCACAGGTGCCGTATCCCGGCCTTCTTCCATTTTTTCCAGCGCCGTCAGGTCGAGCGAGATCGACACGCACGCGCCGCCGCCAATCGCATCCGTGAATGACAATTCTCCGGCATGTTCCTCGATGATCTTCTGGACGATGGCGAGGCCAAGTCCCGTCCCCTTCGCCCGCGTTGTCATATAGGGTTCCAAAATGCGGTCACGTTCGGGTGGTAGGCCGATGCCGTCATCAGTCACCATGATGAGCAGTTTCCCATCATCTTCGAGCGACAGGTCCATGCGCACATGGCCCGCCAAGCCGCCATCCTCTCGCGAGGGTTTGGGTTCGATCGCCTCGACTGCGTTCTTGACGATGTTGGTCAGAGCCTGGGCGATCTGCCGCCGGTCGCAGACGATTTCCATGCCACCAACGTCCGAATGAAACTCGAAAGCGATATTGGGATGCGCGACCTCGTGAAGGAACAGCGAATGGCGAGCGATATCCGCGATAGCCTCCCGCCGGAAAAGCGGCTTGGGCATACGTGCAAAAGATGAGAATTCGTCGACGATACGGCGCAAATCGCTCACCTGACGGACTATAGTGCCGGTAAGTCGAGTAAAGGTGCTGGGATCATTGGTAATCTCGCCCGCATAGCGCCGCTGCAGCCGTTCGGCGGCGAGCTGGATGGGCGTCAGCGGGTTCTTGATCTCATGAGCGATGCGGCGTGCGACATCAGACCATGCGGCGCGGCGCTGGTCGGAGAGTTGTTGGGTGATGTCGTCAAAGGTGAGGACGTGGCCCGATGCATCTTTCGACACTTTGACGGCAAGGGTGCGCAGGTCGCTATGCGCCCGTACCTGGACGATCGCGGCATTCTCTCCGCCATCAACCAACTCCGCCAGTTCGACAGATAGCGCCGACAGCGGCTTGCCTAGGGGATCATCCCCCTCCTCCACCAATATGGCGAGGGCGGAACTGTTCATCAGTCGGACCATGCCTGTCTGGTCAACCGACAGCACGCCCGCCGTTACGCCGGACAGGATTGCTTCGATAAAGGCGCGGCGATTGTCGAGCTGGCCGTTGGCGGCGACCAGCGCGCCGGTCTGCGCCTCCAGCCGCTGCGTCATGCGATTGAAGGCGCTGGCGAGGGTACCGATCTCGTCGCGGGCATGTGGGCCGGAGACGCGGGTCGAGAGATCTCCTGCCGTGATACGGCGGGCGGCATCCACCAACTCATTCACTGGACGGACAAGCCAGTCGGCGACTTTCAGCGCGATCCAGACCGCTATGCCCACCAGGAGCAGCGATCCGAAAAACAGGGCGATGTTGAAGCGAAGCTGCAACTGGCGGGAACGCGCGGCAAAGGCGTCATAGTCGGTGAGCACAGCTTGCGCTCGCTCCACTTGGCTGAACGCAGGCGCGTCGGCGTCGCGGGTGGCGTAGAGATAGATTTTCGCGTCCGGGTCGAGCAGCGTGAAGGCTTCGATTTGGTCCGGCCGCGTATTGACGACGACATTTTCCCCACCAGAAAGCTTGTCGATAACGGCCTTGGACAGAATCTGTTCTGCCGGCCGGCTGTCTGGATCGACCGTGGCGGCGGTACGCGCGACGCCGTCCTTGCCAATCTCTATGATCGCAGAGCGATTCAACTTCCGGGTTACGACCTGATAGATATAACCTTCGGCGAACTTCGGGCTGGAGACGCTTTGCTGCGCGAGATAGTCGCGCAGGTCGCTTGCCATCGTCAGAGTCTCGTCACCGACCTCACGGACATTCTGTTCATAATATCCGCGCGCAAAGTCGCTGGCGTTCTGCAGCATCCCTCGCGCGCTGTCCGAGAACCAGAACTGTACGCCATATTGGAACAGCAGCGAGGCGAAGATCACGACCAGAAGCATCGGTACGCTGGCGATTGTGGAGAAGATGGCGACAAGTCGGACATGAAGCTGCCCGTCGCTGCCGACGGCCGAACGCGCCGCCCTCCGCTTCGCAACGCGCCGTCCGAGCAGCACGAGCAAAGCGATTGCAGGCACCAGATTGGCGACCAGCAGGAGCGCAACGATTGGCGGGGTCAACAGTGTATATGATTGGCCCTGGCTGGAAACCAGCATGTAGGTAAGGCCGGCCGTGCACAGAAACAGCAATAACGTGCCGATTTCAAGCAGGACGGCAAAATCGCGCGACCGCATGCTCGCCGGCAGGAATCGACGCCAGTCCTTGGCCTCGCCATCGCCAGCAGGATCAATCGCTTCGTCCGTCATCGTTGCATCAATACAACAATAGCGTGCCCAATCAAACACAGCAATTTGCTGTCAATCTCCCGTTGGGCGACAGTCTTGGCCGGTTGGTCGAAATGGACCATGGTCGGGGTTATTCGCCTTGCCGGATATTCGCCGGATCGAGACCATAGTCTGTCAGCTTTTTGCGCAGAGTGTTCCGGTTGATCCCCAGGAGGCTGGCCGCGCGTATCTGATTGCCATCCACACTGCGCAAGGTTTCCCGTAGCAGCACTGGTTCAACGATCGCCAGCATATCGTCATGCAGTGTTTCCCGCGGCGTCTGGCCGACACCCAACTGGCTACGAAGCCATTCCCGCATGGACGCGGCCAGATTATCCGCGCTGGCGCTGGCGTGCGCGCCCGCAATGGAATCCAGCGAGAGATTCTGCCGGACGATCTCGCCTGTAATGACATTTTCCCGGCTCAGCACGGCCATACGCTGCATCAGATTCTGCAATTCACGCACATTGCCCGGCCAATGATAGCCACCGAGCAATCCTGCGGCATCGTCGGCTAGGGTCTTGCGCGGCAGCCCTTCATTGGCGGCGATATCCAGGAAATGGCGGGCAAGGAGAGCAACATCCTCGCCGCGCTCGCGCAAGGCAGGCAGAGAGATCGGGACGACGTTCAGGCGATAATAGAGATCTTCGCGAAAACGGCTCTCGGCGATCAGTGCAGGCAATTGCTGATTGGTCGCAGCGATGATGCGGACATTGACCTTGACCGGCGTCGAGCCGCCAACCGTAGTGACCTCACCCGATTGAAGTACGCGCAGCAGCCGCGTCTGTGCCTCCATGGGCATGTCGCCAATTTCGTCCAGGAACAGCGTGCCGCCCTCGGCCTGTTCGAATTTGCCAGCGGTCCGGGTATGCGCGCCGGTAAAGGCACCCCGCTCATAGCCGAACAGTTCAGCCTCAATAAGTTCGCGGGGAATCGCGGCCATGTTGATGGCGACGAAGGGCTTTGCCCGCCGCCGGCCAAGACCGTGAATGGCCTGCGCCACCAGTTCCTTGCCGGTGCCGGATTCGCCGAGCACCAGGATGCTCAGATCGTTGGAGATGACCCTGGCGATTGTCCTGTAAACTTCTTGCATCGCCGGAGAGCGGCCAACCAGTGGCATACCGTCACTGCTGGCGCCGAGCGAGTCTCTTTCCTCGTCGCCATCCGATTGCTGACGGATGGTGATCGCATCGGCGACTGCGCGGGTCAGTTCATTCAGATCGAAGGGCTTGGGGAGATATTCAAAGGCCCCCTTCTCCGTGGCGCGAACGGCAGTGTTGAGGGTATTTTGCGCAGACAGGATGATCACGTTCATGGCCGGGTCCTGGGCGATCAGGTCCGCAACCCCTTCCAACCCATCCCCGTCCGGCAGCATGACGTCGGTGATAAGGACGTCCGGCGCAAAATCGCACATCAGGGCTGTGCGCTCTCTTATGGATGCAGCGGTTTTGACCTTGTGTCCTTGACGTCGGAGCGCCTCGCCCACCACGATGCAAATGGCGGGATCGTCATCGACGACCAGAATCTTGCCGGTGGCTTGCCCCATCATCCCATCCCCATCGGAAGCAGGATGCGAAAGGTCGTCTCGCCTGCATCGTCGTCCCGCATATGCTGCACAAATCCGTTCATGTCGCGCACAAGCTTATCTACGAGCGCCAGCCCAAGCCCCTGCCCGTCGCGTTTGCCCGTGATGAAGGGATTGAAAAGATGATCCCGGATATTCTCCGGCACGCCGGGACCATTGTCGATCACCAATATCTCTATCGGCAGGACAGCATTACCCTTGCCGCTGCCCATCATGACCGAGACACCATGACGGAAAGCGGTGACAATGCGGACCTGCGGTTTTTCCACGCCCTCCAGAGCCTCCGCCGCATTTTTGAGGAGGTTGATCATCACCTGCACCAATGCATCATCATTGATGATCGCGAAAGGCAGAGAGGGATCATATCTCTTGGTGATCTTGATATTCTGCCCAAAACCGGCCGATGCCAGCCGCGCAGCCCTGTCGATCAAAGGATAGATATTCTCCGGCCCGCATGTCAGGGGACGGTCGGTCGTGAAATCCTGCATGCGGTCGATCAGCGCCGCAATCCGATCGACTTCATTGCAGATGAGTTGGGTGAGGGTCGATGCGCCAGCGTCATTCTCGCTTTCCAGCAACTGAGCGGCGCCCCTGATGCCGGAGAGCGGATTCTTGATCTCGTGCGCCAGTATCGCCGCGGCGCCCATGGCCGATCGCGTGCCGCCGGCTGTGCGGCGCTGAGCGATTTTCTGCGCCTCGCTCTGCACATGAATGGACACGACGCGCCAGCCCTCATGATCGGGAATTGGCGCGACCATAAGGTCAACCTCCATCGCCGCGGTCCGCCCGGCATGAACCTGCACGTCATAGGCGGAAAGCGGCTTGTCAGTGTGCCAGATATCGAAACGGCCCTGGACATCCGCCATGCGGATGGTGCGCGTAATATCGCTGCCAACAATGGCTGATCGCGCCATATTCAGCAGGGTTTCTGCCCGTACATTGGCGTTGGCGATCCGGTTGTCCGGGTCGACCACCAGGGTCGCCACCGGATAGGCGGTTACGATATCAGCGAGCGATGGCTGCTCGCGGCCCTGTCTGCTTGGGGGGGCCGGCCCGACGGCCACGGTCAAGCAGCCGCACGCGCCAGAAAGGGATCGTAGAAACGGGCGAGCATGGCCAACGCCTTGTCCGCATCCGGTTCCTGATTGACGGCATTGCGGAATTCCGCCGAACCGGGCAGCCCCTTTGTATACCAGCCGATATGCTTGCGCGCCATGTTTACGCCGGTTTCGCGTCCATAATGGTCGAGCATCGCGCGATAGTGGCCGGAGATCACCGCATATTGTTCATCGATCGATGGGTCCGGGCGGTGCTGGCCGGTGGCGAACCAGTGCATCACCTGCCCGATGAGCCAGGGGCGGCCATAAGCGCCCCGCCCGATCATGACGCCATCTGCGCCGCTCTGGGCCAGCGCAGTCTCGGCATCCTCGATCGAACAGATGTCGCCATTGACGATGACCGGAAGCGAAACGGCATCCTTGACCTTCCGTACGAAGGCCCAGTCGGCAGAACCCTTATACATCTGGTTCCGGGTCCGGCCATGTACGGTGATCATCTTTGCACCGAGATCCTGCGCAATACGGGCGAGTTCCGGGGCGTTCAGGCTGGCATGGTCCCAGCCCATCCGCATCTTGACCGTGACGGGCACATCGACAGCCTTGACGGTAGCTTCGATCAGCGCAGCCGCAAGCGGCAGGTCCCGCATCAGGGCACTGCCGGCGTCGCCGTTGACGACCTTCTTCACCGGGCAGCCCATATTGATATCGATGATCGCCGCGCCGCGATCTGCATTGAGCTTTGCAGCCTCCGCCATTTCCACGGGCGAGCATCCGGCAAGCTGCATGGACACCGGTTCCTCCACCGGGTGCCAGGCGGCCTTCTGCAATGACTGGCGGGTTTCGCGAATCATGGCCGCGGAAGCGATCATCTCGGTCACATTGAGGCCGCAGCCGTAGCGCCGCACGAGGGTACGGAACGGCATATCGGTCACGCCAGTCATCGGCGCGAGGATAACGGGGGCGTCGATAATGACGCCGCCAATGGAAATGGACTTCAACTGCTGCATTGCTCTGCCTAAAAATCAGGCAGCGCCTTAGCCTGTATAGGGCAAATCAGCAAGATACTGGCGGGACCCATCCTGCTGGGCTATGCGGCGCGTCATGACATTGGGGTCCATCGACGGCGCAACCATCGCCATTATCGTCGCAGCGGGCCGAGGCGAGCGCGCCGGTGGCGATACCCCGAAGCAATTCCGCAGGATTGGCGGCAGGGCGGTGCTGGCCCATGCCTTTGACCGGCTGGCCGAGCATGACGGAATCGATGGGGTTCTGCTTGTGACCGGCGAGGGACAGGAACAGGCCGTCATGGCGGCGATGGGTGGGCGCAGCCCGATCGCAGTCGTCCTTGGCGGCGCCACCCGGCAGAAATCGGTGCGGGCCGCGCTGGAACATCTGGCGTCGGCGGGTTCGCCTTCCACGGTGTTGATCCATGATGCGGCGCGGCCCTTTCTTTCCTCCGCCGTTATCGACCGGCTGCTCAGCGCATTGGGTGATGCACAGGGAGCCATTCCGGTTCTTCCGGTCGTGGATACGATTGCGCTGGGCGACACCGTCCTGGGCGAAGTTGTCGACCGGTCAGTGATCAACCGGGTGCAAACTCCTCAGGCATTTGCCTTCGCGGAAATTCTGGCCGCGCATCGGCTGTGGAGCGCTGAAACGGATGCCACCGACGATGCGCAGATATTGCGTGCGGCGGGTCATGACGTCGCGCTTGTTATGGGTGATCGAATGCTTGAGAAACTGACATTGCCGGAGGATTTCTCCGCGGCGGAGAAGGTTTTTGCCGGAAGCCGGAGTGCGCGCACCGGTTTGGGATATGACGTTCACCGACTGGTCGAGAAGGAAGAATTGTGGCTGTGCGGAATACAAGTTCCGCATGACAAAGGATTGTCCGGTCATAGCGACGCCGATGTGGCGTTGCATGCGCTGGTCGATGCGTTGCTGGGCGCACTGGCCGAAGGCGATATTGGCAGCCACTTTCCGCCATCTGACCCGCAATGGCGGGGCGCGGCGTCATGGCGTTTCCTGGAATTCGCCCGGCAGCGGGTAGAGGCGCGGGGCGGCATCATCTCTCATGTCGACCTGACGATCATCTGCGAGCGGCCGAAGGTTGGTCCGCATCGGGACGCAATGCGCGCACGGGTTGCGGAACTGCTAGGTGTTTCGATAGGCCGGGTCAGCGTAAAGGCCACCACGACCGAGCGGCTGGGTTTTACCGGCCGTGGCGAAGGCATTGCCGCGCAGGCGATTGCCACCCTCTCCCTTCCCGACATAGAGTAGCCGGATGCCCGATACGATCCTTCCCCCAGAACTTGTCCGCAAGGCTCAGGATGTCGTTGCCGCCAACCGCCGGGCGGGACGCACCATTGCGGTCGCGGAAAGCTGCACAGGGGGGCTGGTGTCGGCCGCGATCACGGAAATTCCGGGATCGTCGGAGGTGTTCGACGCTGGTTTTATTACCTATTCCAACGGCATGAAGAATGAAGTCCTGAAGGTATCGCACGACGTGCTTGATACTTTCGGCGCTGTTTCCATCGCGACGGCCTGGGCGATGGCGCAGGGGGCGCTGGAGAAATCGCACGCGCATGTGGCTGTTGCGATCACCGGAGTTGCCGGTCCTGGCGGCGGGTCGGACAACAAGCCGGTGGGCACGGTCGTATTCGCCCGTGCGGAAAGAGGATCGAGCCCGGACAATGTTGTCGCGGATATGCGGCATTTCGAAGATAATGGGCGCGGCGGCGTCCGCCTTCAGGCCGCGTTGGTCGCGCTCGATTTGCTGCTGCCCGACTCGCCCGTTCCGTAGAGCGCCACAGCCCGCGCCTCAAATGCGCCGATCATCTTGCGCAGGGCGCTGTCGAACATCTGGCCGGCGATCATCTCGAACAGCTTGTTCTTGAATTCAAACGCGACCTCGAAATCCACCAGCACGCCGTCCCCGTCATCCGGCCGGAAGCGCCAATGGTTGTGCAGATGCTTGAGAGGACCATCGACATAATCGACATGGATCTCCTCCGGGCGGCGCTTGTTGACCTTTGACGTCACCGTCTCCCGCAAGCCCTTGAAGCCCACGATCATGTCCGCGACCATTTCCGTGTCGCTGTCCGACCGTATCCTGATCGCGCTCACCCAGGGAAGGAAATCCTCGTAGCGCTGGACGTCCGCAACAAGGTCGAACATCTGTTCAGGAGTATAGGGAAGACGCCGCGTTTCCTTATGCGTGGGCATTGGCGGCCTTTGCCAGTTGCGCCTCGCGCGCGGCGCGCATTTCCGCGAAATCCTTGCCCGCATGATAGCTGGACCGGGTGAGCGGACTGGCGGCGACCTGCAGAAAGCCCTTCGCACGCGCGATGGCGGCATAGGCGTTGAAGGTCTGCGGGGTCACGAAATCCATGACCTTGGCGTGCTTGGGCGTGGGCTGCAGATACTGGCCCATGGTCAGGAAATCGATATCGGCCGAGCGCATATCGTCCATCACCTGATGCACCTCCAGCCGCTCCTCGCCCAATCCGACCATGATGCCGGACTTGGTGAAGATGGACGGATCAAGCCGCTTCACCATCTCCAGCAGACGGAGCGAGGCATAGTAGCGTGCGCCGGGCCGGATGGTCGGATACAGGCGGGGGACGGTTTCCAGATTATGGTTATAGACGTCCGGCCGCGCCTCCACGATGGCGGCGACGGCGGCCTCATGCTTGTTGCGGAAGTCAGGCGTCAGGATTTCGATCGTCGTGTTCGGCGTCGTGCGGCGCAGTTCATTGATAACCTTGACGAATTGCGATGCGCCGCCGTCCGGCAGATCGTCCCGGTCGACCGAGGTGATGACGATATGCTCCAGACCCATTTCCGCAGCAGCCTCCGCCAGATGCATCGGCTCCAGGGGATCGACCCGGCGGGGCATGCCTGTCTTGACGTTGCAGAAGGCGCAGGCGCGGGTGCAGGTGTCGCCCAGGATCATCACCGTGGCGTGCTTTTTGCTCCAGCATTCGCCGATATTGGGGCATGCGGCCTCCTCGCAGACGGTCGCAAGGCCCTTTTCGCGCATCAATTTCTTGGTTTCGACATAGCCGGGGCTGGTCGGCGCTTTCACGCGAATC
Source organism: Sphingobium phenoxybenzoativorans (assembly GCF_001757355.1). GTDB lineage: Bacteria > Pseudomonadota > Alphaproteobacteria > Sphingomonadales > Sphingomonadaceae > Sphingobium > Sphingobium phenoxybenzoativorans. The sequence continues at coordinate 22,285 of NZ_MINO01000006.1, read as the reverse complement.
CAGTCGGGCTTGCGCTGGCGGGGCTGCGGCGTGTCGATGCGGGAGATTTCGTTCATGCCGTTCACATAGCGATCCCCATCGAGTCTTGCCAGTGCCGCGCGCGCATCCTAACGCCTGTGCCAGTTAGGAGCATCTACGATGACCGATTTCAATGGCATGCTGGCCGGTTACCGGCGTTTTCGCGAAACAGGCTGGGCGCAGCAGCGTGAGCGCTGGGACGAACTGAGCGAGGGGCAAAACCCCAAGGTGATGGTGATCGCCTGCTCCGACAGCCGGGTTGATCCGACGCAGATATTCGACACCAGTCCAGGCGAGATTTTCGTCGTGCGGAATGTGGCTGCGCTGGTTCCTCCTTTTGAAACCAATCCTGGCCACCATGGCGTGTCTGCCGCGCTGGAGTTTGCGGTGCAGGTGCTGAAGGTCGGCGAGATCGTGGTGATGGGCCACGGAAAATGCGGCGGATGCAAGGCCGCGCTGAGCCAGGAGCTGAAGGATGCCCCTCCCGGCGAAGGCGGCTTCATCGCCAACTGGATCGACCTGCTGGACGGCGCACGGGAGAAGGTGGTCGCCGAATATGGGGATGACCGGGGCCGCGATGCACACCGGGCGATGGAGCAGGAAGGCGTGAAGGTGTCGCTCGACAATCTGCGCACCTTCCCCTGCGTCCGGTCCAAGGAACGCAATGGTAGCCTGAAGCTGGTCGGCGCGTTCTTCGCGATCGCGGACGGGCAATTGCATGTGCTGGACGAACAGAGCGGCGCGTTCTCGCCCGCCTGAGCCGGTTCCGGCAGGAGAGGATAAGCCATGTCGTCCAACGGAGCGCCCAGCGGCAATGTCGCCCTGCTGATCGATGCGGACAATGCGTCGGCGGCGCATTTCGACCCGGTGCTGACCGTACTGGCAGAGCTGGGCACGGTGAATATCCGCCGCGCCTATGGCAATTGGAGCAAGCCCGCGCTCAAGACATGGGCGAACCTGTCCATTACCCAAGCGATCGAGCCGCAACAGCAGTTCGACCTCACCAAAGGCAAGAACGCCACCGATATGAAGATGACGATCGACGCCATGGACCTGCTATTCAGCGGCCGGGTTCAGGGTTTCGGCCTGATGTCGAGTGACAGCGACTTTACGCCACTGGTCACGCGGATCAGGCAGGATGGCATTCCCGTCTATGGCTTTGGCACCGCCAATACGCCGGAGGGATTCCGGCGGGCGTGCACGCGGTTTATCGACGTTGCCGCGCTGGGCGGGCGGGAGACGGCCCTTGCCGAAGCCTCAAAGGAATCGACGGCGGGCGCGGCGGAGGCCCCTGCCCCGCTCAAGCTTGATGACGAACTCATCAAGCTGCTGGTCGATGCTTATGACAGCGCCAAGCGGGACGAACGGGGCTTTGCGCTGCTCGGCACGGTGGGTCAGCTCGCGGGGAACCGGTCCAGCTTTGATTCGCGCAATTATGGCTTCAAGCGGCTGTCCGACCTCATGGAAGCCGTGCCCAATTTCGTCACGGAAAAGCGCGAGGGCGGGCAAGTCTATGTAAAGCGGGTGCGGTAAGTGGCCGTAATCGCCCGGCATCTGTTGATAAGCGGCAGGGTGCAAGACGTATTCTATCGCAACTGGACGGTGGACATCGCCAAGGGACTGGGCCTGACCGGATGGGTGCGGAACCGGATGGACGGGTCCGTCGAGGCAGTGGTGCAGGGCGAAGCCGACGTGGTCGAGCGGTTTGTCGCGCTGGCGCATGACGGGCCATCGGCGGCGCGGGTCGCCGGGATTGCAGTAAGCGATGCCGCCATGACCGAACTGACGGGATTTGAGAAGCGCGCCACGGTGTGACAGCCCGGCTTCCGGCCGGATTGGCAAGGATACAACAGCCTTCACTTTCCCGCGCCTTCGGGTAGCCCGGCCGCCTCCTGTCCCTCGGTTGAAAAGAGGATGATCGAGCGAAGTTGCGGAAGTTGCGGGTTGTGACGCGTTTCGAGCGGCAAAGTAGCAGAAAAGTCGCATGTTGGTGTCACATACGTCGCGTGTGCGTCTCATGTAGGTCGCATGTGCGTCGCACTCACGTCCCAGTTGCGTCTCACATGAGTCGCATCCGGGTCGCACTTGAGTCTCATCCACGTCGCAGGTGAGTCTCATGTGCGTCGCACTCGCGTCGCATGTTGGTCTCATGCAAGCCGCATCTGAGTCGCACTTGTGTCTCATGTTGGTCGCACTCAGGCCGCACTCCCACCTCCTTCGTCATCCCGCACCTGATGCGGGATCTATTGGCTCCACGACGGCGTGACCGCACAAGCGTTTGCGACCGTGGATCCCCGATCAAATCCGGGATGACGGCGGTCTATTGGACCGAACGATGTCCGCCGGCCCTCTATCCCGCCCCTATCGCGTCAGTTTCTTGTACGCCAACCGGGTTGGGCGATCCGCCGCGTCGCCTAGGCGGCGGCGCTTGTCTTCCTCATAGGCTTCGAAATTGCCTTCGAACCATTCGACATGGCTGTCGCCCTCAAAGGCCAGGATGTGTGTCGCCAAGCGGTCAAGGAAGAAGCGGTCGTGGCTGATGACCACGGCGCAACCGGCGAAATTCTCGATCGCTTCCTCCAGCGCGCCCAGCGTTTCCACGTCAAGGTCGTTGGTCGGTTCGTCGAGCAGCAGGACGTTGCCGCCCTTTTTCAGCATCTTGGCGATGTGGACGCGGTTGCGCTCACCGCCGGACAGCTTGCCGACATTCTTCTGCTGATCCTGCCCCTTGAAGTTGAACGCGCCGACATAGGCGCGGGTCGACATGTCGTGGCCGTTGACCTTCACATAGTCGAGGCCGTCCGAAATCTCCTCCCAGACATTCTTTGACCCGTCGAGATGGTCGCGGCTCTGGTCGACATAGCCGAGGCGCACGGTCGAACCGATGTCGATCTCACCGGAATCGGGCTGCTCCTGACCGGTGAGGAGCTTAAACAGCGTCGATTTACCCGCGCCGTTCGGGCCGATCACGCCCACAATGCCGCCCGGCGGCAGCAGGAAGGAGAGGTTTTCGAAAAGCAGCTTGTCGCCATAGGCTTTGGAGATGTTCTTGGCCTCGATCACCTTGCCGCCAAGCCGTTCCGGCACCTGGATGACGATCTGGGCCTTGCCGGGCGAGCGGTTTTCCTGGCCAGCGACCAGTTCCTCGAACTTCCGAATACGGGCCTTCGATTTGGTCTGACGCCCCTTCACGCCGGCGCGAATCCACTCCAGCTCGTCATTGATCGCCTTCTGGCGGCCGGTGGCTTCGCGGTCCTCCTGCTCCAGACGCTTGGCCTTCTTCTCCAGATAGGTGGAGTAATTGCCCTCGTACGGGAAATATTTCCCCCGATCGAGTTCCAGGATCCAGCCGACTACATTGTCGAGGAAATAGCGGTCGTGGGTGATCATCAGCACCGAACCCGCATATTCCTTCAGATGATTTTCCAGCCAGGTGACGCTTTCGGCGTCGAGATGGTTGGTCGGTTCGTCGAGCAGCAGGATGTCCGGCTTCTGGATCAGCAGGCGGGTGAGCGCGATGCGGCGCTTTTCACCGCCCGACAGGCTCTCGACGCTCCAGTCCGACGGCGGGCAGCGCAGGGCCTCCATCGCGATTTCCAACTGGTTGTCGAGCGTCCAGCCGTCAACGGCGTCGATCTGCTCCTGCAGCGTGCCCATCTCCTCCATCAGGGCGTCGAAATCGACGTCCTCCGGCGGATCGGCCATGATCATGCTGATCTCGTTGAACCGGTCCATCTTGTCCGCGATGTCGCGCGCGCCGTCCTTGACGTTTTCCAGCACCGTCTTGTTCGGGTCGAGCTGCGGCTCCTGCGGCAGATAGCCGACGGTGATGTTCTCGCCGGGCCATGCCTCACCGCTGAAATCCTTGTCGATGCCGGCCATGATCTTGATCAGGGTCGACTTGCCCGCGCCGTTGGGGCCGACAATGCCGATCTTGGACCCGCGATAGAATTGCAGGTTGATGTTGCTCAGCACCGGCTTCGCGGCGCCGGGGAAGCTCTTGGTCATGCTCTTCATGACATAGGCGTATTGCGAGGAGGCGGACATGGGTTCGGCTGCTCCGGAATGTGCGGATAGGGGGAATCCGGGCCGAGTTAGCGAAGGCGGGGCGCGTTGGCAAATGGCGAAATGCCGGTTAGCATGGCCGCCATGCAGAAAATCGCCCTCCCCGCCGCCGCCCTGTCCCTCCTCATCGCCAGCCTCGCCCATGCCGCTCCGCCTGCTCTCGACAAGGGGCCGGATATGGTCCCCGCCACCTTCTCCAATGTGGCGGCGATGCGCGACGCGGCGTTGCGTGACGATGTGGCCATGGACATTATCGAGGGGCTGACGACCGAAGTCGGACCCCGCCCGGCCGCAACGGCGAAGGAAGCGGAGGCAAGGACCTGGGCCGCCGCGAAGCTGAAGGCGCTGGGTTTCAGCAATGTGCGGATCGAAACCTATATGATGCCCGCCTGGGTGCGTGGCGAGGAGGAGGCGAGCATCGTCGCCCCCTTCCCGCAAAAGCTGATCGTCGCGGCGCTGGGCAATAGCGGGTCGACCGGCAAGAAGGGGCTTGAAGCCGAAATCGTCTATTTCCCGACGATCGCCGATCTTCAGGCCGCGCCGGACGGGAGCCTGAAAGGCAAGATCGCCTTCGTCAGCAACCAGATGATGCCGACACAGGACGGGTCCAGCTATGGCGCCTATGGCATGGCGCGCTTCGTGGGGCCGAACATGGCGGCCAAGAAGGGCGCGGCGGCGATCGTCATCAAATCGATCGGCACGGACAATCATCGCATGCCGCATACCGGCGTCACCCGGTTCGAGGAGGGCGTGCAGCCGATTCCCGCGGCCGCCCTGTCCGGCCCCGACGCCGATCAGATCGAACGCATGGTGAAGCGCGGCAAGCCGATCACGATGAAGCTGCTGTTGACGCCGCAATTAAATGGCAAGCAGGAATCAGGCAATGTCATTGCCGAGGTGCCGGGCAGCGATCCGTCGGCGGGCATCATCATGATCACCGGCCATCTCGACAGTTGGGACCTGGGCACGGGCGCCATCGACGATGCGGCGGGCGTCGCCATCGTCAGCGCGGCGGCGAAGCGCATCATGGACGCCGGGACCCCGCGGCGGACCATCCGCATCCTGCTTGCCGGCGCAGAGGAAGTCGGGTCGTATGGCGGCAACGCCTATTTCGAAGCGCACAAGAACGAACTGCATATGCTGACATCGGAATCGGATTTCGGCGCGGATCGCATCTGGCGCGTCGACTTCGCCTTTCCCGAATCCGCCAAGGCGGTTGCGGACCGAATCGCAACGGCGCTCATCCCCCTTGGTATCGGCAAGGGAGAGCATCCGGCGTCCGGCGGCGCAGACAATGCGCTGTTCGTGAAGGCCGGAGTCGCGACGGTCGATCTGCAACAGGACGGCACCCGTTATTTCGATCTGCATCACACCGCAGATGACACGTTCGACAAGGTCGATCCGCAACAGGTGCGGCAGAATGTGGCGGCCTGGACCGCTATGCTGGCGGTGGCCGCCAATGCCCCGGAAAGCCTGTCCGCAAAGTGAAGTTTGCAGATAGACAACATGTCATCGCCGCTAACCTTCGTTTCATCGACCCAAAAAAACATTGATTTGTGCACCGCACACGGTAATGCCGGTCACTCGCGTCGGGCCTGAAACGTCCGCGCGGCAAATGCTATGGGAGCCATACAAGATGAAGAAGATCGCCATTGTTTTCGCTTCGGCCGGCCTGATGGCGCTCGCCGCTTGCGGTGGGACGCCCGCCAACGAGACCGCGAACGCTTCTAACGAAGCCATCGAGAATGTTGTGGACAACGCCGCTGCTGTTGCAGACAACGCTGCTGACGTGGCTGCGAACGCTGCAAATGTTGCGGAGAACGCTGCCAACGCGATGTAATTTCGCGTCAGCACAGTTTTCGGAAAAGGGGTGGACCGCTCATATGGTCCGCCCCTTTTTCATTTCCGGGCAAGGGCCTTCTTGCAACCGGGCATATGCTGAAGAACATTGTGTCCCGCGACGCGATTCCGCGCTTCGGAAAGGGACGTAATGAGAATTGCCGTGATTGCGCTGTGGCTTTTGTTGGCGGCGATTGCTCCTCCAGCCTTTGCGGGAGAGCGCGACGGAACGAAACGCACCGCCATCATGATCGCCTTCCCGCCGGAGCGCGCCGCGCTGGAAGGCGCGATAGCCGATCGCAGGGACGAAACCGTCAACGGCAAGATTATCGTCACGGGCACGCTCGCGGGCAAACCGGTGATCCTGATGGAAAGCGGCGTCAGCATGGTCAACGCCGCCATGAACGCGCAGTTGCTGATCGACCGTTTTGCCGTGTCCCGCATCCTGTTTTCCGGCATTGCCGGCGGAGTCGACCCGTCCCTGCATATTGGCGATGTCGTCATCCCGGACAGTTGGGGACAATATCTGGAAGTGTTGATGGCGCGCGAAACAGCGGACGGCTTTGCCCCCGTTGCGGCGCTCACTGACGGAAGCAGGCCCAATTACGGCATGATGCACCCCCGGCTGGTCACCACCAGCAGCACGGCCACAGGGCCTGTGACGCGCGCAGCCTTTTCCGTCGACCCCACCCTTCTCGCTTTGGCAAGCAAGGTAGCCGGAGAGATTCGGCTGAACCGTTGTGCGGCGGCGGCGGTGGAGCAATGCCTCGACCGGAAACCCGCGATTGTGGTTGGCGGGCAAGGCATAAGCGGTCCAGCCTTTGTCGATAACGCCGCCTACAGAAGCTATTTGTTCGACACATATGATGCCCGCGTGCTGGATATGGAGAGCGCCGCCGTCGCGCAGGTCGCCTTCGCCAATGGCGTCCCCTTCCTTGGGTTTCGCAGCTTGTCCGATCTGGCCGGAGGGGATGCGGAGGCGAACCAGATGCACGCTTTCATGGCCCTGGCGTCCGCCAATTCCGCGGCGGTGGTGACGGCTTTTGTGGCCGCCCTGCCCGACTAAACTCATATGGAATCACTATGGCCTGAGCGGTCCTTCAATCTCGAATAGCTATGTCGAGGGGCGTATCTGGAGGCTTCCTGATATTGGAGGGTGCCTTGCCACATTCGCGCAACCGGATCGGAGTCGATATCGCCCTTCGCTTCTGCGGCGCGTTCATGCTTGCCACGGTCTGGTTCGCAGGGCGGTCATTCTCCCCGATTGTCACCGCCAGCCGTCCCGAAACAGTGTCTCCGCCGGAACTGGCGATAGCCATGGCCTTGTTCCTCTCAGCGAGCATCGGCGCTGCGCTGATGATGCTGGGCCTGCACTTGTTCGATCATGTCGAGGTGGCGGAACGCTGGAGATACTGACCGGAGGGAAACACCCCTCCCCAACAAAAAAAGTGGCAGGAAACCAAGGGATTTCCTGCCACAGTCTACCCACCCGGAGGAGCCGGGATCAGTATTTCACGCGCAAACGTGCATACCAAAAGCCACCATTGATCCCGAAAGGACCGCCGTTGCGTGGATAGACTTGCCCGTCGGCAAGACTGTTGGTGGACAGGAAAATCGGATTGGTCGCCGATGCCGCGATCCGTTCAGGATAGGTGTTGAACAGATTATTTGCGCCGACCGTCAGCGTGTAGCGATCCTGGAAGGTGTAGCTGACGTCCAGATCGGTAGTGAACTTCGAACTGAAGCGTTGGCCCGGATAGTCGGTCTCCACCTGCCACCAGCTATGATAATTCTCACGCGCGTTGATCGTGAAATCGCCGATGGTCCAGTTCGCGGCGAGATTGGCCCTGTGGTTGGGCGCCAGATGCGCGACATTGACGATCTGGTCCGCGCCGATGACGGCCGGATCATAATTGCTCACTTTGCTCTTATTATAGTTATAGGCCAGTGTGAGGTTCAGCTTTCCGCCCGCCAGATCCGTCCGGTAGGTGCCGACGACATCGACGCCGCGCGTGATCGTGTCGAAAGCGTTGGTGAAATAATTGACGTCTCCGCCCACACCCACAGCGGCAAGAGCCGGCAGCGCGGCGATGTCCGCGCCCGTAACGCTGAACGTCTGCGAAATGCCGATGCGGTCCCGCACCTTGATGATGTAGCCGTCCACGGTGAGCGTGAAGGCCGGTGCGGGGTTCAGGACGACGCCAAGGCCGAAATTGGTCGCCTTGGCCGGTTTGAGCGGTTGACCGCCATAGAACTGCGCGATCTGGCTGGTGACGGGATACGTGCCGGTCTGAACCTGATTACCGGCGCGGAAGTTTGTGGTCAGGATCTGCACGCTGTTCTGCCCCGGCGAAGGCGCATGAAAGCCGGTGCCGACCGTGCCGCGAAGTGAAAACCCGTCGGAGAATTTATAGATCGCATTCGCCTTGCCGACTGTGGCGCTGCCGAAGCTGTCATAATGTTCGTAGCGTCCGGCAACGCCAACGGTCAGGCGATCGGTGATGTCGGTTTCCGCCGCGCCATAGAAGCCATAGCTTTTCTGGGAGTAGGAACCGGCCGCCTGCGGACTGGTGCCGCCATATCCGCTGGCCGCGGGAGGCATGGTGACGGTGGAATCGAAGGCATAGGTGCCAGGACCGGTCGGCACGTAGAGATTTTGCACCGCATACGGCCCGGCGGCGTAGGATTGAAGATCGCCCTCCGTCTGCTCGTAGGTTTCCTTTCGATATTCGGCGCCGAAGGCCAGCGTCACGGGGCTGGCCAGGCCAGCCAACTCGACGGGATAGGTGAGGTCGAGCGTTGCGGTGAATTCCTTCTGGATCAGTTTGCCGAATTCAAATTCGGTCTGGGTTTGCGGCCCGAAGGACGGACTGAGCGAGTTATACATGGAGAGGTCGAGCGAATTGCGCGCGAGGCTTGCGGCGATGTCCCAGGTGAAGCCTGAATCCGCCTTGCCCTTATAGCCCAGTGTTCCATATGCCTGATCGGTGATGCCGATGAAGCGCGGCGTGAAGCCCGCAGGATACAGCGCCGTGAAGTTGTAGACGTTTCCGTCTTTCACGAAACCTCCTGCCGGGCAGGACGCATTGCCGGCCGGGCATTTGGTCAGATAGATGGGATGGGCGAATGCCGAATTGGCGCCCAGGTCGGTCAGCGTGTTCGTCGTGCCATTGTCGATCTGCAATCCGGTCGCGCTGATCGGGGAACGGTAGTTGAAGCTCTGATCGCCTTTCGAATGCGCGACGTTCACAAACAGATAGAGGTTGCTGTTGTCGGTGACGTCCAAACCGGAATTCAGGAGCAGCTTATAGCCCTTGCTGGGCGATGATCCCCAGATCTGGACAGGGCCGGGATAATTGGGAAGCTGCGTCGCCAGTGACGGATTATTCTGCGCGAACACCAGCGCGATCGGGCGGGTCTCCCCGCGGCTCGTGCCATTGTCATCGAAATATTCGCCGCTGAGGTTGATGAAGCCGATCTCGCCAAGCTTCACACCGGCGTTCGCGGCGATCTGGCGGCTCTTTCCGTCTCCGCCATTGTCATAATATTGGCCGTAGCGCGCCTGGATTTCCAATCCGGCGTCTTCGCGCAGACCATAGTTGAGCACGCCCGCGATTGCGTCCGACCCATATTGCGCGGTTGCGCCGTCGCGAAGCACCTGGAGATTGTTGATCGCGATCGCCGGGATGGCCGAAATGTCCGACCCCTGCGAACCGAAGGACAGACCGGTGTCGCCGCCCACAAACACCTGCACCAGCGCCGAGCGGTTGTACCGCTTGCCGTTGAGCATCACGAGCACCTCGTCGCCCGGCAGGCCGCGCAGAGACGGCGCGCGTACGAAGGTGGAGGCGTCCGAAATGGTGTTCTGGCCGACAAAGAAGGACGGGATGATGTTCTTCACCGCGTCCAGCATGTTGGCGGCCGGCTGGGACGTGATTTCCTGAGCGCTGATCACATCGACCGGAGAGGCCGAATTGGTGGCGCTGCGGTCTGTCCGCCGCGTGCCGATAACGACGATCTGTTCGCTGTCCGCAGCCCCTGCGCCGCTTGCCGGAGGCGCCGATTGCGCGAGGGCCGGCATCCCCGAGACCGCCGCGGCGGCCAGCATGCTGGTGCCGAGCAGCCTGGCGGCCACCGTTCCCCTTGTCATATGTCTGATCATATATTCCCTCCCTTAAATATGCTCGCATGTGAGCAGTCCGTTGTTCTTCGCTGCGAACGGCCTTTGTATTTTTCTATTCGGGATTTGCCGGACGACCCTGGACCGGCCGGGTGGCGGCCAGCAGGATTCCGGCGATGATCTGCCGGTGAACATTCACTCTCAGGAGCGACATTTTCCGGGTCTCCATGATGCGATTCACGGGGACAGTATGAGCAATATGTAGGGAAAGGTGCTTTCTAACTTTGCATCCGATTTGTTGGGTCTGGACAAATATCCAGGCATGTGCGCTATTCCGGGCGCATCATTTCAGAGAAAATCGGAAGCTTCTTTCATGACCAAATTGGACCGAATCGATTTCCGCATGCTGCGCCTGCTGCAGACCGACGGACGCCTGACAAATGCCGAGCTGGCGCAGCGCGTCAGCGTGAGCGCCGCCACCTGTCACCGGCGGTCGCAACGGCTTTTCGAGGAGGGATATATCACGGGAGTCCACGCGGAAATCTCGCCCTCCGCCGTCGGGCTTGGCGCATTGGTGATGGTCGGCGTTGTGCTCGACCGGTCGACTCCCGACAGCTTTGCCGAGTTCGAAGCCGCGATAGTGCGGATGGATGAAGTGCTCGACTGCAATCTGGTTGCAGGGGATTTTGACTATCTGCTGAAGATCCGGGTCCGCGATATGGTGGATTTCAACAAGCTGCACGGGCAGCATCTGATCGCGCTTCCCGGCGTTCGGCAGACGCGCACCTTCTTCGTCATGAAAGAAGTGAAGGAGAATGCGCCCCTGCCTTTTTGATGGCTGGGACCGCCGGCCCCATATTGGTCATAGCAAACAACTCCGGCCATCGCAGCGGTGCAGCGCGCGATGGCCGGGCGGGATCGCGTTCGCTCTAAAAGCGCTCGCCGACCAATTCCTCGCTCTTGGCCCAGAGCGCCTTGGCATTGTCCGGGTCCAGCGCATAGGGTTCATAGCCTTCGAGGATATCCACCGAAACGCTGAGCGCCGCGACATGGCAATCCTCGCAATAGCGCCCGCCAACCTCATCGGCGTCGGCCTTGAACCCGGCCCAGACGGACGTGGCCGCGCCCTGGGGGACGGTCTTGAACTTGAATGGCGAACCCTTGGCCTCCGCTTCCTTCAGGCTTTCGACCAGGGCGTTCATGTCCGCCTCGCTCATATAGCGGCCAAGCTCTGTCTGGATGCCGCCGGGATGCACCGCTGCAGCGCGCACGCCACGCCCGCGATGCCGCCTGTCAAACTCGACCGCGAACAGGATGTTGGCGGTCTTTGAACGGCCATAGGCCCCGAAAGGCGTATATTCCGTGCTGTCGAAATTCGGATCGTCGAGATTGACGTCGGAATAGCAATGCCCGGCGGAGGAGAGATTCACCAGACGCCCGCCATCCTTGATGAGACCGGCGATGCGGTTCACCAGAACGAAGTGGCCAAGATGGTTGACGCCGAACTGCATTTCAAACCCGTCGGCCGTCTCCTGCTTCTGCGGCATCGCCATGACGCCGGCATTGGCGATGATGACGTCGAAGCGGTCCCCCTTCGCATTCAGCGCGTCGGCGCAGGCGCGCACGCTGGCGAGCGAGGACAGATCGCATTCCACAAATTCCAGTGTTCCGGGGCCCTCGATCCCGGCAGTGGCGCGGCGCGCCTTGTCCAGATCGCGGACGCTACCCACGACATTGGCGCCATGGGCGACGAGGGTGCGCGCCGTCTCCACGCCAAGACCGGCGGAAACGCCGGTTACCAGCACGCGCTTGCCGGAAAGATCAATGCCCTCCAGCACCTCGTCCGTCGTTGAGTCCGGGCCAAAGCCTGTGAAAATGTCAGTCATGAACGCCTCCTTCAAACTCTCCTCCAGATAGACTTTCCGCGCGCGATCGGAGCGCCCGATGCTGCCCGATCCTTGCCTGATCCTCTCAATCGCTATTTCTGCACGCTTGCCTTTGCGTGCTCTCGCGCCGATCTAAATGCCCATGCAGATGATTCTGGAGGAGATGCGAGCGCTGGTCGCGCGTCATGCGGGGAAGCCCGTGCCGCCGCGCCTGCCGCTGAGCGTGGGGCAGGCGTTCGAGCCGACGCCGCTCACCCATGGCCTCTACAAGCCGATGCTCTATTTCGTGCTTCAGGGTGCCAAGCGGGTGATCATTGGCGGCCGGACGCTGGAGTATCGCGCCGGAGAATTACTCGTCGCCTCCATCGATCTGCCGGTGATCGGCCAGGTGATAGAAGCCAGCCCGGAGAAGCCGCTGATGATCGTGGCGCTGGCGCTCGATCCGGCATCCATAGCGGCGCTGCTGATCGATATGCCGAACGGCGGAGAAAGCGCCGCCGAAGCCGGGATCAGCATCAGCCCGATTACCCCCGGACTGATCGATCCCCTGCTGCGCATCGCGCGCCTTCTGGATGCGCCGGAGGATGTGCCGGTCATGGCGCCGATGCTTGAGCGCGAGATACTTTACCGCGTGCTGCAGGGCCCGCAGGGACCGATATTGCGCCAGATCGCGCAATCGGACAGCCGTCTGTCGCGCATAAGGCGCGCGATCGACTGGATCGGGCAGAATTACGCCGAATCCCTCAAGATCGATCATCTGGCCAGTCTGGCCGGGATGAGCGCTTCGTCCTTTCACCGGCATTTCAAGGCGGTAACGGCGATGAGTCCCCTCGCCTATCAAAAGAGCATCCGCCTGCAGGAAGCGCGCCGCCGCCTGATCATGGCCCCTGCGGAGGCGGCGCGGGTGGCCTACGCCGTTGGCTATGAAAGCCCATCCCAGTTCAGCCGGGAATATACCCGCCTGTTCGGCCTCCCTCCCCTGCGCGACGCCGCGCGGCTGTTGCATGGCGGCGGACTCGCGGAGGCGTGAGGTCGGGAATGGGGGATCGTTCAGCCGGGTTGGCGAAGGCTATTCCGGAGAGAAGCCGCCCAACCCGGCCGTGAGGCGCAATATCGCATGACATGGCGATATCAGAACTGGTCGAGATCCCGGCCGGCGACCACGGGTCCGTTATAATATTTGCGCACGCCGGCGAGGAATGGCGCCGCTGCGCCTTCGCGATCCAGAGCGAACGCCATATGGTTGAGCACGACCATTTTGACTTTCGCGGCCGCCGCCAGTTTGCCGACCTCCTCCGGGATGAGATGTTCCCTGGTGTGGTGCGCGACGATCCCTTCCAGGTCGCGGCCCGTCCTGCCCTGCGCCTTGGCTACCTCAACGGCGTGGTCGAGATCGATGATCTCGCTGACCAGAATGTCCGCCCCGTCCGCAAGCTTGACTACGGCAGGCGAAGGACCGGTGTCCCCCGTGAACACGATGACGCGATCCTTCGTTTCGAACCTGTAGGCATAGGCGCGCACCTTGCCATAGGGTTGATCGGGCACGGGCACGGCGTCGAAATGGCTGTTGGCGACGGCCGTCACTGTCACATCGCCATCCTTGTAGATGATAGTCGGCTTGTCCGCCTCGAACGGTTTGGCGACGGCGATTTTCATCCAGTCGGGCGCGCCCGGCGTAATCGCCTCATACAGCGTTTTCGACGTCCGGTTGGCGTTCAGCGCGTCCGCCACGATCGCCTGGGTGCCTGCGGGGCCGATCACCTCGATCGGCTTGCCGGTCGGCATCGTCCAGGCGAAGGCGAATAGCGAACCCAGGCCCGCCGTATGGTCGAAATGCAGGTGGGTCAGGAAAACCTTTTCGATCTCGCTGGCCTGAACGCCCGCTTCCTGAAGGCGGCGCACCGTCCCCTCCCCGGCATCGATCAGGAAATGCCGTCCATTGACCGTCAACATCGACGATGGCTGCGACCGGTATGTGCGGATGATCGGGCCGCCAGCGGTGCCCAGAAGGGTCAATGTCGTCGCCTGCGGCGCGGCTCCGCCGGTTTCGGTAGCGGGCGCGGCGGCCCATGCGCCAGCGCCAAGCGTCAGCGGCAACATAAGGATCGAAAATTTACGCCAGAACGGCATGTGCGCCTCCAGAGAAAAAGCGGCCCTCCATGAGAGGAGGTGGGAGGGCCGAAGCTGAGATCAGTATTTGACGTTCAATTGCAGGCCGAACGACCGGGGCGGATCGGCCATCGCCTGGATCGATCCGGGAGAACTGGGCACGAACTGGCGATAGGACGCCGTCAGCTTGTCGGTCAGGTTCCGGCCGACGATCGCGAGTTGCCACAGCTTGTCCTGGCGGCCGAACGCCAGTCGCGCGTCCCACTTCGCGAAGCCCGGTTGAACCAGCGTCGGATCGGCGGTGGTCTGCTGGAAATAGCGGGACGTGAAGAACAGGCTGTTGTCGAACAGCAGCTCATAGTCGCTGCCGATGTCGCGCCGGTATGTCACGCCGATATTGCCGCTGAACTTGGGCGCGAAGGCGCGCCGCTTGCCGGAAAGGTCCTGCTTGCAGTTCACCGGCGTATTCAGGGTCTGGAGCGGCGTGCACGGCGCGCCGGGATATCTGTCATAGCGGGAGTCGAGATAGGCGAGATCGGCGTTGAAGCTCAGTTCGTCCGTCGCCCGCAGCGAGAAGCCGACCTCGATCCCCTTGGAGATCGATGCCGCGACATTGCCGGTGACCTGGCCGGGCGATCCCGAAGGCCGGTCGACGGTCGTGGTTTCCTGCATATCGTCATATTTGCTGTAGAAGCCCGCGATGTTCAGCGTCAGCCGGTTGTTGAAAAGCTGCGACTTCAGGCCGATCTCATAGGCGTCCACCGTCTCAGGGTCGAACAGGCTCCGCTCGCTCTCGCCAATGGCAAAACCGCCGGACTTGAAGCCTTTGACGTAGGAGGCGTAGGCCATCGCCCTGGACGTCAGTTCATACTGGACGTTGACCGACGGCATCAGCTTGCTGTCCGACCGGTGTGAGGGGCTGTAATCAAGGAAATTGGCCCCGGTGATCGCGCCGATCTGCATCTGCGTAGCGATGGGCAGAACGGTGAAACTGTCCGCCGTGGGGATGTAATTATTCGCCGTCGTCCCCGTTCCATAGGTGACGGAGCGATGATCATGCTTGTCCACGACGCTGTAGCGCAGGCCGCCGCTGATGCGCAGCCGTTCGACCGGGCGGACGGTGATCGACCCGAAAGCCGACATATTGTCGGTCTTTTCATTGGCCCGCAGCAAGGACACGATCGGCGTCGCCGCATTGGTGACGGGCGCGCCGAAATTACCGAACGGCGCGGAATACAGGCCCGCATAACCGTCGATATCGAGGTCGCCGTGCATATAATAGAGGCCGGCCATGTAGGTGATCGGGCCGTCATGCTCCGACTGGAACCGCAGTTCCTGCGAGAATTGCTTGTAGTTCTCAAAATAGCTGCTGACGATGCCATAGTCAGCGCCAATGGGGCTGCCGCCCTGCTTGCCCGGCACGGGGATCACCGCGTTCACGAGATGATAGTCCATGTCGAGATAGCTGGTGATAGACCGCAGGCTGTGGTCGCCGAAGCTGAGCTTGTTGGTCCAGACCGCCTCCGTCTGATTGAGGTCGAGCAAGGACGGGCTGTTGGCGAAGCGGCGGTCGAACTTCGTATCGGCGGCGGCCCCCTGATTTGCCAGATAGCGGGCGCATGCGCCTGCCGTCGTGAAAGGCGCGGGCGCAGGGCAGTCGGTGATTTCCGCTCCCCAGGTTTCGTCATCGCGCATACGCACATGGTCGATGCGGAAATTGCTCTCCAGGCTTTCGCTGGGATTCCAGGCGAAGGAGAAGCGGCCGATCCTGTCATTCAGGTGCGGGCCGTCATTGCCGCTATAGGTATTCTTGAGATAGCCATCCATGCCCGACTGGCGGCCGGAAATGCGAACGCTGAGCGTTTCCGTGAGCGGCACGGAAATGCCCGCTTCAACCGCATATTCGCCGAAGGCCGGCGCGTAGAAGGCCGTTCCGTTGAACTCCAGCTTGTCGCCGGGCTTGCGCGTGGTGATGTTGAGCGCGCCGGCAATGGCGTTGTTGCCGAAATAGGTGGTCTGCGGCCCTTTCAGCACTTCGACGCGATCAATGTCGAACATGGCCGCGCGGCTGGCGCGCGATCGTGACCGATAAGCGCCATCGACGAAGGTGGCGACCGATTGTTCAAAGCCATAGTTGAGCGATGAGCCGACGCCCCGGACATTGATGAAGTCCGCCGTCGGCGCGGACGATATGCGCACATTGGGCAGGCGCGCGGAAAGATCCTGCAGATTGTTGATGTTCTTTTCCTGCAGAAGCGATCCCTGGGTCACGCTGACAGAGATGGGAACATCCTGAAGCCGCTCGGCGCGCCCTTGCGCGGTGACGATGATGTCATCGGCCACCGGCTCCTCCGGCGGCGCTGGATTGAAGGAAGCCGGCGCTAAGGGCGCGGCCGGTTCCGGGCTGGGTTGAAATCGGGTCGGCTGCAGCAGACTGCGCGATTGGACTCTGGGCGCGATCACATATCCGCCGTCAGTCATCGGCCGGATTTCCAGAGCGGAATCACCAATTAGATACCGCAAAGCGGTCGCTGGATCTTCATATCCCGAAATCGCGTTGCTGCGCTGGCCGCGCAGTTGGGACGCCTGAAAAACCACCTGCCGGTTTGTCTGCACGGCAAATTCACGAAGCGCCTGCCCCATTTCCATCGCCGGTATGGTGATCCGGCCTTGTTGCGCATATGCTGATGGCGCGCTGGCGCAAAGGCCGATGACCAGCGCCAACGCGCTGCTTCCCTCTCTTAGCATTATCCGTCTCCCGCTTTGGTTTCATGAGAAAGACCGGAGCGCGGTGAAAACCCTCAAAGATTATTTTTGGGGGGATGCATTTTTTTCGTCAGGATGACTCGTCCGTAGGGGCGGAACTGTGCGTCGATGTCGAAGATCTGCTGGAGCGCTTCGGCTACCGCAACGGGCTTTCCTATACGGAACGCGCCGTCGACACGCAGGTCTTTCAGGGAGGGGTCGGCCAGCTCGATTATATTTTTCCCGGCATAGCGGTTGAGTTGCTGAACCAATGCGCCAAGCCGCTCATTATCGGCGATCAACAGCCCCACCTGCCAGGCTGTCGCATTCGTGGCGTTCACCCGGTCGCGCACCATCGCGCCGTCGTCAAGTGGGCCGGAAAGACGTTCGCCGGGCCGCATGACCAGATTATCCCGCCGCAGAAAACGGCAAAGCGATACCAGCGAATTGATGCATGGCGGGTCTATGGCGACATCGACCCGGCCGGATAGCAATGTGACGGAAAGAGTCTCATCCGGTCTGCTGACCACGAAATCGGTGCCCTTTGCGACCACCACCCGGCGGTTCGCTAACACTTCGAACGGACGTTCCGGATCATGAGCCACCTTGAACCGCGCCTGCCCGGCCAGAAGATCGATATGGCGCACCCCGCTGGCATAGTTCACCTGGACAACGGTTCGCCGGTCGAGGACGATTTCCGAATTGTCCGCCAGTCGAACGGTTCTGACGCCATCCTGGAAGTTCGCATATTCAACCGGCGCGGGCGCGCTACGAAAAGCCAGACTGCCCGTTACGGCCAATAACAGGGCGCCGAGACCCGCGAGCTTGTATCCAGTAACAAGCCTGTTCCTGCGGCGAAGGCCAATCGTTGCCTCATGGGCCGCCGCCGACAGCTCCGATCTGTCCTCCTGGCCATCAATGGCCGCCAGCGACCGAACAATGTCATTGAAAGCTGAGGCATGGTCTGGATCGCGCTGCAGCCATGCATGAAAGCGGCGCTCAAGCTGCGGATCGTGTCCCGCCTGATCGAGTTCGAAATACCAGCGCGCAGCGGCTTCCAACTGACGGGTTTCTGCGTCGCTCATGAAGATCGCATCGCCCGCGCAAGATGCACCATCGCCTTAACGATGATCTTTTCCACGCTGCTCACCGAGAGGCCGATCTTTTTCGCAATCTCGCGCTGCCGCATGCGGTCGAGCCGGTACAGGAGGATCACTGTGCGGGTCCGTTCGTCCAGTCCATCCAGCGCCGCGCGAAGGGTCATCAAAGCCTCCCTCGCCAGGACTATACGCTCGGCATCGATCCTGTCGATCAGCGACTCGTGATTTTCGTGGCAATGATCCTCGAACGGCTTGTCATCGAAAATCGCTGACCGGCGCCGGAAATCATTCAGGACGTTGGTAGCGATCCGATAGACATAGCCTTCGAAATTATCGATCGCATTGTCCTTCCGCCTGCTGAGCAGGCGAAGAAACACATCCTGCGTTAAATCGTCCGCATCGGTAGGAGACACGGATCGCCGCAAGAAATAACCCCGTAAAGGGCGCCGGAAATGGTGATCGATGTCATCAAAGCAGCTTGGCTGGAACAGGTCCACGCCAAGAACGGACGTTCCATCACGGGCATCAATCTCCAATGGACGGCGCCCGGTCAATATCTTGTTCTCTCCATGCGCCAATGCGCTTCCCCTTTGCGCCGGCCGATTTATTCAGCTCTGCGGCGCGAAATCGCAATTGAGCATATGCTCACAGGATATCTTGTAAACCCCGAAGTCGTTGTACCTATGCAACACTTTTGGGACCCTTTTGGTCCTCCAGACGGCGTTCAGGGTCGCGGGAAGCATTCGCCGAACGCCGATATTCTGTAGTTCTCAGCCGCCTGCCCTTGCGCCGCGCCAGTGGTTCCTGACCCTGTCGGCCGCCTATTGAGGTCAGGCCGCAGCCCTTTGATTGGCTGCGGCCAAATAGGCATGGCATGCTTGCGGCAACTCGCGGCGCAGGCGCGTGAAATTGTCCTCGGACGCTTCGGCCTCCATGACCACGCGCACCGAGCCTCCGAGCAATGCCGCAAGCATGAACGCCACGGAGGCCCGGTCGGCAAAGCGGGCGCCGGGCGCATTGGCGAGCAGGGCTTCGATCATTTCCGCCATGCACGACAACGCCCTGCTCATCAGTTCCGACAGGTCAAATTCGGCGGCGATGCCATAGATTGCGCGTGAGGCGACCCTGTCCGCCATTTTGGCGTCGAGCCATGCCGTAGCCAGCCCTTCCGCGATCGTCTGCAGGTCGCATCCCATGAGGCGCTCTGCCGCGGCCTGCATCGCGCTCTCGATCAGGTCGAACTGACGTTCCACCAGGGCGAACAACAGAGCCTGCTTGTGCGGATAATATTGGTACATGGTGCCAACCGACACGCCCGCCCGCTCGGCCACCCGCGTCGTTGTGAGACGTCCCACCCCATCCGCCAGCAAAACCTGAATGGTAGCGATATGTATCGCCTCGATTGTCGCGGCGGAGCGCGCCTGTTGCGGCGCTTTCCGGGGCTTGAGGAGCGAAGGCGCGGGGCGATTCATATGCGAATTCCGAAACTGAAGGATCGTTCATATCTTGGCGGTTCACTCATTCCCCCGCAAGGAGTCATGCGATGAATAGCGTCCTCATCACCGGCTGTTCGACCGGTTTCGGCCGGAAAACGGCCCTTTATTTCCTCGAACAAGGCTGGAGCGTCATAGCAACGATGCGCAACCCCGCCGCCAGCACCCTCCCCGCCTCGGACAGATTAAGGCTATTGCCGCTGGACGTCACCGATCCCGACAGCATAGCCGCCGCCGTCGCGGAGGCTGGCGCAATCGACATACTTGTCAACAATGCCGGCATAGGCTGGCTCAACGCTGTCGAGGGCACGCCGATGGAAACGGCGCGCGAGATATTCGAAGCCAATCTGTTCGGCGCAATGGCCATGATGCAGGCGGTCCTGCCAGGCATGCGCGCGCGGCGTTCCGGCACGATCATTAATGTCAGTTCCAGCTCGACCTACAAGCCCTTGCCGCTGCTTTCCGTATATCGCGCGAGCAAGGCGGCGATGACGGCGCTGACCGAATCCGCCGCGCTGGAACTTGCGGAATTCGGCATCAAGGCGCGGGTCGTCCTGCCCGGCATGGCCCCTTCGACCGCGTTCGCCGCCACGGCGCAGGGGCATATTATGGAGGCGGGAGGTTTCCCGGAGCCTTATGCCGATTTTGCGCAGAGGACGCTGGCCATGATGCAGAGCGCTGGCAATGGCGTCGTCACCACATCACGGGACGTTGCAGAGGCGATTTTCCGGGCGGCAACCGATCCGGACTGTCCGGCGGTATTGCCGGCAGGGGCCGACGCCATCGCCTGGTCAAAGGGCGAATAGGACACAGCGATCGGGAGCGGTATCGGCAGCCAAGTATGCCGCTCCTGGCGGAAAAGCAGGATCCCCGCGCGCCTCTCGCCCGCGCATGCATCGCAATGCATGGCCGATAACCGCTGCGTCCTGGTTCAGGTAAGTGGCGGAGAGGCAGGGATTCGAACCCTGGGTACCCTCGCGGGCACGCCGCATTTCGAGTGCGGTGCATTCGACCACTCTGCCACCTCTCCGCGAGGGGTCTGTCCGTCGGAAGATGCCTTCCGATTGGGGGCTACCCAAGTCGAGGGGCGGGCATTAGCGAATGAAATTGGCTTTGCCAAGCGGGGCTTTCGGCATTTTTCTTGCGCCTGCGTAATGCATCCCTACATTAACGTCATGTCCAGCACGAATCCTCCCGCCTTCGGCGCCAATATCGCGCGCAATGCTCCCTTCATCTCCCATGCGCGCTTCAGCATCGGCGATGTGGTGAAGCACCGGATGTTCGGTTTTCGCGGTGTCATCTTCGATATCGATCCCGTATTCGCCAATACCGAGGAATGGTATGAGGCGATCCCGGAGGAGATGCGGCCGGACAGGGACCAGCCCTTCTACCACCTGCTCGCCGAAAATGGCGAGGCGAGCTATGTCGCCTATGTCAGCCAGCAGAATCTGGTCAGCGACGACAGCGATGAGCCTGTGGACCATCCGGCGATCGGCGGCATCTTCGGCGCCTATGCGGATGGCAAATATCGGCTGAGGCCGCTCCACCGGCATTGATGGCTGGCGGCGGCCCGTCCCGCCGCAGGTTCACTGCAGATTCACTGGGCCGCAGGATCAGGCCTTGAGCTTCCAGCCCCGGCGCAGCAGGCCGTAGGTCATGCATCCCACCACGATGTTCAGCGTCAGGATGACGGCGCTGCCCACTGCGACGTTGGTGTCGGCCGCCGACACGAAGCCATAGCGGAAACCCGAAATGATGTAGAAGAACGGGTTGGCGTGGCTGATCGCCTGAAACAGCGGCGGCAGGCGGTCGATCGAATAGAAGGTGCCCGACAGGAGGGCGAAGGGGCCGATGACGAAATTGGTCACGGCGGCGGCATGGTCGAACTTCTCCGCCCAGATCGAGGTCAGCACGCCGAGGAAGGCGATAAAGGCGCAGCCGAGCAGGCCGAACCACAAAATCGCCCAGAAATGCACTGGCGTGACATGCACGCTTGGCCAGAGCGCCATAGCGAGCCAGAGGGCGAAGCCGACCATGACCGCGCGGGTGACCGACGAGGCGACAAGCGCGAACAGCATTTCCCCCACCGAAATCGGCGGCATCAGATAATCCACCAATGTCCCCTGGATCTTGCCCACCAGCAGCGAAAAGCTGGAATTGGCGAAGCAGGCGTTGATCATGCCCATGATGATCAGACCAGGGGCGATGAAGTCGGCAAAGTGGACCTGCTGCCCATTCAGGCTGAGCATCCGCCCTTCCCCGCCCAGCGCGAGCAGGAAGATGATGAGGAACAGCAATGTGGTTAGCGCAGGCGCCCAGACGGTCTGCAACTGCACCTTCATGAAGCGGCGCACTTCCTTGCGGTACAGCGCGCGCATGCCCGGCCAGTTGATATTCTTGATGACGGGAACGCCCGGTTCGTGCCGGATCATCGTTTCCGCCGCGCCGGCCGCATTTTTGCTATGGTCGTTCATTGCTGGATCGACTATCGGGTGCGGCCAGATGCGGCAAGTGCGAATTGGCCGTTCACGCCGCATCCTGCATCTTTTGACGAATTGAAGGATGGTGGTTGGCACACCATATGACCTTCACCCTGTTAATCACCGAATTTTAGGAGCCTGCCTTGTCCTGGACCGACGAACGGATCGACCAGCTTAGAACGATGTGGGAAAAGGGCATGACCGCCAGCCAGATCGCGGACGAGCTGGGTGGCGTCAGCCGCAACGCCGTGATCGGAAAGGCGCATCGCCTGGGCCTGCAGTCGCGCCCCTCGCCGGTGAAGGCGACCGAGACGCCGCGCAAGAAGGCGGCCGCCCCGGTGAAAAAGCCCGCGCCGCCGCCAAGGCAGGAACCGGAAGCGCGCCCCGCCGTCCAGTCGGCCGCGCCCGCGCCGCAACGCCCGGCTGCGGC
>NZ_MINO01000005.1 GCF_001757355.1 Sphingobium phenoxybenzoativorans | reverse complement strand
GAATCGCCGCTCCAGCTTGGCGCGTCGGTCACTTCCGTCGTGATCTGTTTCGGCGCGCCGGTGAACCTGCCGGCCTCATCCACCGCCACGACCCACAGGGTGCTGGCAAAGACATAGGCCATGCTCTTGCCGTCCGGCGACCAGACCGGGCCGTCGACGCCGCGCACGCCCAGCGACTTGCCCGGCGCGACGGGGGCATAGCTGCCCTTGCCGGTGGCGCGGTCGACGGTCAGTATCTCGCTCAATCCCTCGCGGTAACGCGCGGAGATCGGCTTGAACGCGGAATAGGCGATGGTCTTGGCGCCGGGGCCGAAGGTCGGGCGGCCCGGCTCCCACAGCGCGTCATAGACTTTCTGGACAGCGCCGCTCGCCACCTCGACCGTGTGCAGCGCGCCCTCCTGATCCAGAAAAGCGATCAGCGCGCCGTCCTGCGACCAGGCCGCATAGGTCGCCGCCTGATTGGGCAGGCTGGTAAGCTGCTTCTCCTTCCCCGTCTTTACGTCATGCAGGAAGATGTCGAGCGTGCCGTTGCGATCGCTGGAATAGGCGACGGTCTTGCCGTCCGGCGACCAGGCCGGGTCGCATTTATGATAGCCGTCCTTCACCAGCCGCTTGGGCCGCCCGCCAATGGGCAGCAGCCACAGGTCATTGAGTGCAACGAACGCCACCTGCTTGCCGTCGGGCGACAGAGCGGGTCCGGCGATGCCGACCACCGGCTTTGGCGTCGTCGAATCGAAATCGCGGGTCTTTTTCTTGTAATCGGGCGTGGTGACCGGCACCGAGACCTTGAACGGCACGACTTCCGATGCGCCGCTGGGGGAACGCCGCCTGATCTTGCCGTTCGATCCGTAGAGGAACCCGCCGCCGGGCAACCACCCGGCGCGGAAGGGATAGAGATCCTCCCCAGTCACCACATCCTTGCCGTCATGGACCAGCGTCATCGTGCCGGGGCCAGCGCGCGTGTAGGAGATGCTGCCGTCCGGCGCGAAGCTGGGGGCCTGGATCGCCGAGGGGCGCATCCGGTCGGCGGAGGCGGGCACGGAGGCCAGTTGCGTGGCTGCGCCGTCCAGGCCGCAGACCATCAGCTTGGTGCCGTCCGCGACATAGGCGATCTTTTTGCTGTCCGGGGACCAGCAGGGTTCGGAATCGTTGGATTTGCCCTGGGAAAGGGTTTTCACTGATCCGCTGGCGACATCGAGGATGTAAATGGCGTAACGCCCCTCCGCCCGGTCGCTGGCAAAGGCTATGGTCTTGCCGTCGGGCGACCAGCGTGGCTCGCGGTCGTCGAACAGGCCGTCGGTATGCTGGGTCAGCGGACCGCCTTCGGCCGAGACGGACCAGAGATGGAAATTGCCGGTGCGGTAGGACTGAAAGATGATCCGGCTGCCGTCCGGCGACCAGTCCGGCTGGCCCAGATCGTCGAAATCGCCGGTCAGGCGCTTGGCCGCGCCGCCCGCGACCGGCATGGTCCACAATATGCCGAGCAGGTCGAACGCCACCATCTTGCCGTCACGCGATACGGAAAGGGCGACGTTGGTTGCGTCCTCCACGGTGACGCTGGTCTCGGTTCCGGGGCCGGGTTTCCCCGTTCCGCCGCCCTGCGCCAGCGAGCCTGCGCTCCCCGCCGCAAGTAACCCCACGCCGCCCAAAGCCAGAGCTTCGCGGCGGTTGAGCGAACCGATCGCCTTTTTCATCATCATCTCCGTCAGAAATATGGGGCGATGGAGTGCCCAAGAAACCGGCCGCCCGAATATCGGGCGGCCGCGAGGGGATCAGAAATTGAAGTTGATCCGTCCGTAGTAAAGTCCGCCGCTGATGCCGTAGGGCGAATAGGCGTTGTAGTAGAGCTGGCCGCCGAACTGGTTCACCGGCGTCAGCTTTGTCGGATAGATGTTGAACAGATTGTTCGCACCCACCGAAATCTTGATGCCATCGGTAATCTTGTAACCCGCTTCCAGGTCGAAGATCACCTTGGGCTTCACCTCCTCGTCGACGAACTGCAGCGAGCATCCTGCCGATCCCGCCGCGCAGGCGACGCCTGCATCAGTGGCGAGAACACGAGACGCCGCCATCTGGGTGATCTTGCCGTACCGCGTGGCGCGCAGGTTCAGCGAGAAGTCGTCCAGATTCCACAGCACGTTGCCGATGAACTTGTCGCGCGGCGTGCCCTTGGTGAAGTCGCCCTGCTTGGCGCGGCCGATCAGGACGAGACCTGAACTGGCGAGCACGGCCGGGATGTCGTCGATATGGGTGAACACGGTCTTGTTGAAGTTCGCCGACAGGCTGAACGTCGCCGTGCCCGCCCCGCCCAGGTCGGCGCGATAGGTGCTGACGATGTCGAGACCGCGGGTACGGGTGTCGGCGGCGTTGGAGAAGTAGAAACCGCCCGCGACGCCAGGGATGCCCGCCGCGCCAAGCACATTTCGAACCAGCGTGCCGCTAAGCGTTTCGCTCAGCATGATCCGGTCCTTGATCTTGATCTGGTAGGCGTCGATCGTGATGTTCAGGCGCGGTATTGCCGTAAAGACGATGCCCGCCGAATAGTTGGTGGACTTTTCCGCCTTCAGCGGCTGGGCGCCCAGCGCGATCGCCGCCGGCGAGTCGACCGGAAGGGCCTGCACGGGCAGAAGGACGTTCACGCCGTTGACCGGCACGCCGATGGTGCTGGACGAGGCATAATGCTGCTGCTGCAGCGTCGGGGCGCGGAAGCCGGTGCTGGCCGTGCCGCGAACCGCGAAGCCGGTGACCGGCTCGATGCGGACGGAAGCCTTGCCGGTGTCGGTGGTGCCGAAGTCCGAATAATCCTCATGCCGTCCGGCCAGACCGATCTCGAAACCTTCGACGATCTTCTGCTCCAGGTTCAGATAGGCGCTCCAGTTGTTGCGATCCCAGGTGCCCGATCCTTCCGGCAGGAAGCCGGTGACGCCCTGAGCGCCCGCCGTGCGCAGCACGCCGGCGAGGTAGGTGCCGGGGGGCGAACGATATCCGCCATCGATATAGGATGCCGGTTCGCCAGCCCCGATCGTGAACTTGTTCTCACGATATTCGGCGCCCGCCGCAACGAACAGCGGTTCCGCAAGGCCGATTTCCAATTCCTTCTGCAGGTCGAAATTGGTGGTCCATTCGGTGGACTTCACAAGGCCGAGATAGAAGGTGGTCGGGCTTGCCGGACCCATTGAGGCGTTCAGCGACGTGGTATGCTGATACTTCACCTCATCTTCCGAATAGGTGGTGCTGAGGTCGAAGTGGATGCCCGCCGGGCCATCGCCGCGAATGCCGCCAGCGAACTGGAAGTCGGTGTCGCGGACGTGGATGCGCGGAATATAGCCTTCGGGATAGACTTCATAGATGTTGTTGGCGGCGCTGGGCTGGCGGAAGGTCAGCCAACCTGCGGCATGACGCTTCGAGAAGGTCCCGAAGCTGTAAAGCTCTACGGCATCGCCAACCGGCACCATCGCGTCATAGGACACATTGCCGCCGACAACTTCGGGCTGGCCCGGCTTTGTGCGGAAACGGTTCGTCGTTGCGTCGCGCGGATCGAGGACGCCGCCAATGTTGGGATAGAAGGGGCTGGCCGTGATCTGCGTGCCGCGGATCGTGTTTTCCTGCATCGATCCATCGGCGGACAGGTGGATATAGCCGCCGTCGCCCAGGGCAAAGCCCTTGTCGATCTGGAAACGGCCCTGTTCGCCGCCGCCGTCGAGATAGGCGCCGCCAAGGATGGAGGCGCTGCCCGACGTGTCCTTCTTCAGGATGACGTTGACGACGCCCGCAATGGCGTCAGAGCCATATTGCGCCGACGCGCCGTCGCGCAGCACTTCGATCCGCTCGATCGCGTTGCCCGCGATCAGGTCGAGGTCGGGGGGGGACTGGCCGTTCTGGACCGATCCGTTGATGAACAGCGTCGCCGTGTTGTGGCGGCGCTTGCCGTTGACCAGCACGAGCAACTGGTCGCCGCCCAGGCCGCGCAGCGACAGTGTGCGGACGGCCCAGCTTGCGCCTGCGCCATTGTTCGACACGTTGATGGACGGGACGAGGGTGCCCAGCAGGTCGCGGACCGACTGCTTGCCGCTGGTTTCCATGTCCGCCTTGCTCAACACGTCGATCGGCGCAAGGCTGTCCGCAACCGTCCGGGTCGTCTGGCGGGTGCCGGTGACGATGATCGGGCTGGCGTCCTGTTCATCCTCCGGCGCGGCCGAAGGCGCCATCGCCAATACGCCTGCGTCGGTCGGGTTGGCGGTCGCCGCCTGCGCGAACTGCAGCGAAAGCGGGCTGCGCCGCGCCGCCGAGCGCGTGCCGCTGGGCGCCAGTGCAATCACGCCGTCTCCGGCTTCGGAATGCTTCAGCGGCGTTCCCGCCAGCAACTGGTCGAGCGCCTGCTCGGTGGAAAGCCAGCCGGAGACGCCACGGCCGCGGAACGGAGCGACCTCATCATAAGGAAAGAGAATCCGCATGCCCGATTGCGCCGACAATGCGCGCAATGCTTCGCTGAGCGGTTGCGGCTTGATGTCGAACTTGTGGCGGGCGCTGATCGTCGAGCTCAGCTTGGATGTCGCGGCCATGGCGGCGGGCGAGGCGGCGGAGGCCATAAGTCCGGCAACAATTGCCGTAGCCGCTACGCCTGTAAGTGAAATATTCATGCGTCGAAAGAAGTGCATATGTTTCCCCTGTCAAATCAGATGCGCTAAATTCTCGATTTATTATTGTTATAATATTATTCGATTTTCCCTTTTGTCTGACCTCTCCGCTGTATGTATTTCGAACGAGCGACTCCCTGTTCGCACGGATAGTTCCGGCAAACCTGCAATGGCTTGGTTCGATGTATCTGGTCTTTGTTATGCAGCGTGAGGCTGCTTGCTAGGAGTAACGAACCGTTGTCATAATTCCTCCATCACGGAGGTTTTATTTCAACAAAGGTGTAAAAACCGCATTCTCCGTTACGTCATCCATGCGCAATTTCGATCCGCTGCGCGCCCAGCCGCTCCGCCTCCGCAGGGTCGTGCGTGACATACAGGATCGGCAGATGCAGCTCGTCGCGTATCCGTTCGATCACGGTCATCACTTCTTCGCGCCTGGGCCTGTCCAAAGAGGTCAGCGGTTCGTCCATCAACAATGCGCGCGCCCCGGACAGGAGCGCCCGGCCGATGGCGACCCGTTGCGCTTCGCCGCCGGAAAGGGAGGCCGGCCACCGGTCCAGCAGCCCGCCAATCCCCAGGAAGGATATGGTTTCCTCCAGGCTGATCCACCGGTCGCGCGCTTCCGCCAGCTTGTATCCATACAGCAGGTTGCCGCGAACCCGCCGGTGCGGGAACAGCCTGCCATCCTGAAACACATAGCCGATGCGCCTTTTATGCGCGGGCAGATCGGTTCCGGCCGCCGCGTCGAACATCGTTTCGCCGCCGATGCGGATATGGCCGCTGTCCGGCCGCAATATCCCGGCGACCATGTTCAGGATCGAGGTCTTGCCCACGCCCGACGGACCGAACAGCACCGTCACGCCATCGGCCGGAGGAATAAGCGCGGAGACGGTGGTCCCGCCGATTCGCCGCGTTACCTGCACGTCAAAGGACATGGCCGCTCCTGCCGGTCAATGCCCGCCGCGCCATGGCCTCCGACGCGACCAGGGCGGCCAGCGACAGCAGCACGGATATTACGGCCAGCCGGAACACGGCGCTGTCGCCGCCGGGCGTCTGCAAGGCGCTGTAGATTGCGATGGGCAGGGTGCGCGTTTCCCCCGGAATATTGGATACGAAGGTAATGGTCGCGCCAAACTCTCCCAGCGACCGGGCGAAGCCCAGCACTGCGCCCGTTACTATGCCCGGCAGGGACAGCGGCAGCGTAACGGTCAGGAACACATGCCACCGGTTCGCGCCGAGCGTGCGGGCCGCCGCCTCCAGCCTGTGGTCGATCGCCTCAATGGACAGGCGGATGGCGCGGACCATCAGGGGGAGCGCCATGACCCCGGCGGCGATCGCCGCGCCGGTCCAGCGGAACAGCACGCTGACGCCGAACCAGTCGCGCAACAGGCCGCCCACCGGTCCCTGCGGCCCGAACGCCAGCAGCAGCAGCCAGCCGACAACCACCGGCGGCACGACCAGCGGCAGGTGCACCAGTCCGTCGAGCAGCAATTTTCCGGGAAAGCGTCCGCGCGCAAGCAGCCATGCGAACAGGAAGGCGAAGGGCAGGGTGGCGATGACCGCCGCCAGGCTGACCTTCATCGACAGGCCGATGATCGCCCAGTCGTCAGGGGACAGGATGGCGCTCAACGCGGTGTGAAGCCATAGCTGCGGAAAATCGCCTTGCCCCTCGCCGACAGCAGAAACTGGCGGAAGCCTTCCGCCTCCGCGCTTGGGGCGTCTTTCAGCAGGGCGATGGGGTAGGTTATGGGCGGATGGCTGTTCGGCGGGAACAGGTCGATGACACGCACCTTGGCGGATGCGCGCGCATCGGTGGCGTATACAATGCCATAGGGCGCAATGCCTCGCTCCACCATCGCCAGCGCGGCGCGCACGCTTTCCCCGCGCGCCGTGCGATCGGCGACGCTGTTCCAGACGCCAAGCTTGATCAGCGCCGCTTTGCCATATTTCCCGGCGGGTACGGCGTCAGGATCGGCCATGGCGAGGCGGCCGCCGCCAAGCGCGCGGGCCAGCGGAAATCCCGGCCGGATCGCCATCTGTCCTTTCTGCGTCCCTGAGGCGATCAGCACCAACTGGTTCGACAGGAAGGACCGGCGCGTCCCGGCCTTTATCTTCCCCTGTTGCTGCACGGCGTCCATCCATTCCTCATCGGCGGAGATGAACATGTCCGCCGGGGCGCCGGACTGAATCTGGCGGGCGAGGGCGGAGGAGGCGGCAAAGGACAGGACCGGTTTCGCATGACCCTGCGCCGCCCACATGTCCGCCGCCTTGGTCAGCGATTCCTGCAGGCTGGCGGCCGCCAGCACCAGCGGCGCCTTTGTTTGCGCCATGCCATGCTGCGCCGTCGCGAGGGCGAGGATGAACAGAATTTCCTTCAGCCGGCGAAACATCGGCACTTCCCTGTTAACGCGCTATATTTGTCCAGCTATAGCGTCAGCAGGGAGAGACTACAGGATAAATTGCGGCGGTTCAGTGGCCCGCGCGGCGATTAAGGTCGTGCCCCAGCGCCAGGATCATCACGCCGATCACGGTGTAGACGCCTTCCTCGCTGCCATGCGGCAGGTTGAGCGCGCCAGCCATGATCCCCAGGCCGAGCGCGCCGATGGCCGCCGGCATCATGAACCCATGGGCTATCGCGCCATTGCCGAGCGCCACCGCGCCAAGGACGATCGCCAGGAAAAGGCCGGTCTCATGGAATATCGGATTGGCAAAGAATCCACCGGCGGAGGAGAGCGCGCCCAGCAGAATCGCCGTCGTCAGGCAATGTGCGGCGCACAGGCCGGACAGCCCGACGGCCAACCGGTCCAGTGATCCTCGTGAAAGCGCATTCTGAAACATCAATACCGTCCTGGACACGCACATAGTCTGGGAAGGTTTAAGATACAATATATCATTGCAGAAATTTGTGGGGGCAGTGTGAACTTTCCTCATGGTCCCAGCCCCGTTCTCGACCCCCTCCTCGACATTGCCGAGCCGAAGGGAGTAGGGGGAATTTATGACCGACTCCTCCCCAATCCCGGCGGCGCAGCCCGCCATCGCCATCGAGTCCCTGTCAAAAGTCTATAAGGGCGGAAAGCAGGCGCTCGACAATGTGACCTTCAACGTCCCGCGCGGGCAGATATTCGGGTTGCTCGGACCCAATGGCGCGGGCAAGTCGACGCTGATCAACATCCTGTCCGGCATGGTCAACAAGACCAGCGGCACGGCGCGCATCTGGGGCTTCGACATCGACGCCAATCCGCGCAACGCGAAAAACTCGATCGGCATCGTGCCGCAGGAAATCGTGTTCGATCCCTTCTTCACGCCCTTTGAAACGCTGGAGAATCAGGCGGGCTTCTATGGCGTGCCGAAGGATCAGCGCAAGACGATGGAACTGCTGCGCGCGGTGCATCTGGAGGACAAGGCGAACGCCTATGCGCGCACGCTGTCCGGCGGCATGAAGCGCCGCCTGCTTGTCGCCAAGGCGATGGTGCATTCGCCGCCGATCCTAGTGCTGGACGAGCCGACGGCGGGCGTGGACATCCAGCTTCGCCAGCAACTCTGGGCCTATGTGAAGCATCTCAACAATCTGGGCGTCACCATTGTCCTCACTACCCATTATCTGGAGGAGGCGGAGCAGCTTTGCGACCGCATCGCCATCATCAACCATGGCCGCCTGATCACGGACAAGCCGACGCGCGAACTGGTCGGCATGGCGCAGGAGAAGGTGGTGGTGGTGACGGTGGACCGCGCACTTGCCGAAGTGCCGGTCGCGCCCTGCTTTGAAAAGGTGGAGCTGACGACCGACCGGACGCTGACCATCACCTATCAGAAGGACAAGGCGAACGCCGGTCAGGTGCTGGCCGCGATCCAGGAAAAGGGGCTGCAGATCGTCGACGTGTCCACGCGCGACCCGGATCTGGAGGATGTATTCCTGAACCTCACGGCGGCCGCTGCCTAGCGCGCGTCCTGCAATTCCGTCCGGGCTGAGCTTGCCGAAGCCCCGCACTTTCTTAAGAAGGACAGCCCTTCGACTTCGCTCAGGGCGAACGGGCAAAAGATAACGTCAGGAAGAAGATGTCCACCACCACCTATGACGTCGTTATCATCGGTTCGGGCGCGGCCGGCCTGACCGCCGCGATCAATCTGGCGCAGGACAAGAAGGTTCTGGTGCTGGCCAAGGGCGCCCTCGACGGCGGGTCGACCAACTGGGCGCAGGGCGGCATTGCCGCCGTGCTGGATGGCGGCGACAGTTTCGAACAGCATGTCGAGGATACGATGGTTGCGGGCGCCGGCCTCAACAATCGCGAGACGGTGGAGTTTGTGGTCTCCAACGCCCCCGCTGCGATCGAGCGGCTCGCGGCGCTCGGCGTCCCGTTCAATGCGGGGGAGGATTTCGGCGAGCGCTGGCACCTGACGCGCGAGGGCGGGCACAGCCACCGGCGCATCGTGCATGTCGATGATGCGACCGGCGCGGCCGTGCAGCAGGCGCTGGTGAAGGCGGCGCAGGCCAATCCCAACATCACGCTCGCCACCGACATGGTCGCCATCGACCTGATCACCAGCCGTCATGGCGAGAAATATTCCGGCGACGGCCATGTCTGGGGCGTCTATGCCTTCAACCGCAAGACCAAGCATGTAGATGCGCTGCTGGGCAAGGCGACGATCCTGTGCACGGGCGGGGCGGGGCGCACTTATCTCTTTTCCACCGCGCCGCGCGGCGCGACTGGCGACGGCATCGCCATGGCGTGGCGCGCGGGATGCCGCGTCTCCAATATGGAGATGAACCAGTTCCACCCGACCTGCCTCTATAATCTGGAGGTGAAGAACTTCCTGATTACCGAGGCGGTGCGCGGCGAGGGTGGCCTGTTGAAGCTGCCCCCCGGCGTCCCCGGCGGCGGCAAGCGGTTCATGGACCGGTTCGACAAGCGCGGCGAACTCGCCCCCCGCGATGTCGTCGCCCGCGCCATCGACCATGAGATCAAGCGCCTCGGCCTCGACTATGTGCATCTCGACATCAGCCACAAGCCGCCGGAATTTGTGAAGCATCACTTCCCGACCATCTATGCACGGTTGCTGGACCTCGACATCGACATCACGAAGGAGCCGATCCCGGTCGTTCCGGCGCAGC
Source organism: Sphingobium phenoxybenzoativorans (assembly GCF_001757355.1). Classification (GTDB taxonomy): domain Bacteria; phylum Pseudomonadota; class Alphaproteobacteria; order Sphingomonadales; family Sphingomonadaceae; genus Sphingobium; species Sphingobium phenoxybenzoativorans. The sequence continues at coordinate 140,041 of NZ_MINO01000005.1, read as the reverse complement.
ATTATACCTGCGGCGGCGTAGTCATCGACCTGGACGGCAAGACGGACCTGCCGGGCCTTTACGCCGCGGGCGAGGTGACGGAGAGCGGCCTCCACGGCGCGAACCGCCTGGCGTCCAACTCCCTGCTCGAATGCTTCGTCTTCGGCGAGGCGGCGGCCCAGCATATCCGCGCGCATTGGGAGGAACTGCCCGCCCCGCCGCCGATCCGCGCCTGGGACGAAAGCCGCGTCACCGATTCCGACGAGGAAGTCATCGTCCAGCACAACTGGAAGGAAATCCGCCGCTTCATGTGGGACTATGTCGGCATTGTCCGCACCACCAAGCGGCTGGAGCGCGCCCAGCACCGGGTCAACCTGCTCGCGCAGGAGGTTGACGAATATTACGGCAATTTCCGCGTGACGCCGGACCTTATCGAACTGCGCAACCTGCTGGAAGTCGCGCGCCTCATCGTCCGCTCGGCGCTCCACCGCAAGGAAAGCCGCGGCCTGCACTATACTCTCGACTATCCCGAAAGGCTGCCGGAGGCGGTGGATACCGTTCTGGCCCCCTGATTTGCGCGGATGACGGAACGGCACTGCGCCTGCTATGCGGGGTCATATGAGCCGTTATCCCCTGCAATGCGCCACATGCGCGGTACGCGAACAGGCCGTCTGCGCTGCGCTGACGGAGGCCGAACGCGGCGAGTTGATGCGCATCGGCGAGCATCGCACGCTGGAGCGGGGCGACGCCCTGATCGATGCGGGCGAGGATAATTACGCCTGCGCCACGCTCATCTCCGGCGCGCTGAAGATCAGCGCCATCGACCGGGATGGCACGGAACGGATCGTCGCGCTGGTGCATCCCGCCGGGTTCGTGGGCGAATTGTTCACGCCGACCGCGCACCATCATGTCACCGCGCTGACGGACAGCCTTGTCTGCCTGTTTCCGCGCAAGCCCTATGAAAAGCTGGTGGACGCCTATCCCCACATGGCGCATGCGCTGCTGCGCCGGTCCGCGCTGGACCTTGCCGAAACGCGGTCCATTATCGACCTGATCGGGCGCAGGGGATCGCGGGAGCGGGTCGCCGGGCTGCTGCTGGTTTTCGCGCGGGCGGCGGCCTGCGATCCGGGCGGCGTTGCGATGCGGTTCGATATGCCCCTGACGCGCGGCGAAATCGCCGGCCTGCTTGGCCTGACGATTGAGACGGTGAGCCGCCGCCTGACCGATTTCAGCCGGGAAAGCATCATTAAAAAGGAAGGCGCGCGAGGGGTCAAAATCCTCGACGCGCCCAAGTTGGAGGAGCTGGTTCGATAAGGATCAGCGCACCATCGCCGCGATCAGTGCGATGCAGATCCCCCAGATCAGGATCAGCACCGGCATGATCAGCACCTGGGTCGCCGCGCCGGTTCCGCTGACATGGCCGGTCATGCATTCGAAGCCCTCGCGCATGAAGGCGCTCATGGTCCGCGGCCATCCCGGCGGCGGCGGGGCCATCCGGGCGAACAGCGCGGGCGTACCGAATGCGGCCAGCACGAACAGGACGAAGATCGCCATCGGGATGACCAGGTCTGGCGCCATGAAGGCAATGCCCATCACACCCAGATAGGCGAGATAGCCGCCGACAGTCATGGCGTAGAGGGCGGGGGGCAGGTCGAATGTCCGCCCATATTCCCCGCGCGCCGCCGGAACGGGCCGGGCGATGGCGATCTGGTCACCGGTGATCTTTTCGGCGGCGAAATGTTCGGCTGGATAGTGGCGGGTCATTGTCAGGCTCCCGTGAAAGAGTATGGAGCCGGTTTAGCTGCGCTTGGCGCGCGCTGGCTTTGACGCCCGTCAAATTCCCTTCAGAAAATCGGAAAGCGCGGCGGTGAACAGCTTCGGCTGATCCGCCATCACCATATGGCCGCTGGGGCCGATCGGCGTCAGCACCGCATTGCGGGCGGCGGCATAGGCGGCGCGGAACTGCTGGACCAGGCTGGCGCGGATGCGCGCGTCGGATGGCACGGCGTAGAGTACGCGCAGCGGCACGGCCAGTTTCCCCAATTGCGGGCCGAGATCGGTATGCGCCAGCTCGGTGAGCGCCTTGGCGATCACGTCCGGGTCGCTGCCCTTGGCTCCCGGCTGCCGCGCCAGCATTTCGGCGAACATGTCCCGCCCGGCCTTGGTGCCGGTGAAATATTGGCCGAGCTGATCCGCCAGATAGCCCATGCCGCTGGCCGTGCCGCCGATCATGCCTGCGCCCTCCGGCAGCATGTCGACCACCATCGCCCGGCCCGCAGCGCCGCGCAGCGCGAGCATCATGGCCAGCGTGCCGCCCATCGAATGGCCGACCACAGCCGGCCGCGTCAGTCGCGTTGACGACATATAACGGGCGATCTCATCCGCAAGCGGCGCTATCAGCGGGCCGGTCTTGTTGAGGTCGGGCGGCAGGCCCGCAAAGCCGCGCACCTGCACCAGATGGTAGCGATAGCCCGGAACATTGGTAATTGCCCCGTTCCAGATGCCGGGACCGCTGGCGAGGCCGGGGATCAGGAGGACATCGCGACCGGCCCCGCGCACGGCGACTGTTATCCTGCGGGATGCAAATGGCGTGGCGGCGAAGCCCGGAATGGCGCTGATGGCCAGCAATGCGCCGCCGCCCAGCACTGCGCGGCGCGTCGTTTTCATGTCGATCGTCATCCATTCATCCTGCCAAATGCGCCTTTAACCGCAGATGAGCGGCGCATTCAGGATTGTTAAGGCTCCTTACACCCTATTTTCAGAATCATCCGTCGCAAACGCTTTTGCGCTTTACATGCGTGCGAGGATGCTATGAACTTGAAATCTGTGGGCAAAAGGACGGAAAGTGCGGGGAATTGAGCGGCGGGCGACCGCCGATCGCATCATCATCAGGCGCGGGGGCGCCCGGAATGGCCTGGGTGGCAAGACGGTCGCGGGACTGCTGGCCGCGATAGCCCTTGCCGCCTGTGTCGGCCCGGCGACGCCGCGTCCGGTCACGTCTCCGCTGGCAGGTCCTCCCCGGCCGGTCGCCAACCCGCCTGCGCCTTTCCAGGATTATAACCCGCGTTCGCGCCCGTCTCCGGCGCTTGTGTCCATCATCCAGTCGCTCGGCCGGGGCTTTAACGGCCATGCCGGCATTGCCGTGAAGCGCGTCGATGCCGACTGGGTTGTTTCCTACAATGGCAATGAGCTGTTCCCGCAGCAGAGCGTGTCGAAGCTCTGGGTGGCGATGAACCTGCTCGACAATGTTGATCGCGGCAAACTGAAGCTGACCGACAGCGTGACGCTTGGGCGCAGCGACCTCACCGTATTTCATCAGCCGCTGGCCGCGATGATCGGCAAGGACGGCTACACCACCACCTATGCCGACCTGTTCCGCCGTGCGATGACGCAGAGCGACAATACCGCCAATGACGCGATGCTGCGCCGTTCGGGCGGGCCGGATGCGGTGCGCGGCTTCCTTGCCCGCCGTTTCATCTCCAACATCCGCTTCGGTCCGGGCGAGCGCCTGTTGCAGAGCGCGACGGCGGGTCTCGACTGGAACCCCAGCTATTCGCTGGGCCGCAACTTCTATACTGCCCGCGCCAACCTGCCGATGTCGGTGCGGAACAAGGCGCTGGACGATTATCTCGCCAATCCGCCGGACGGCGCCGCCCCGATCGGCATCGTGACCGCGCTTGCGAAGCTCAAGAAGGGGGACATGCTCTCCCCCACATCCACCCGCTTCCTGCTCGATACGATGCATGAGGCGAAAACGGGGCCGCAGCGGATCAAGGGCGGCGTACCCGCCGGCTGGACCTATGCGCACAAGACCGGCACGGGGCAGGACCTTCCGCCCCGCTCCACCGGCTTCAACGATGTCGGCATCATGACCGCACCGGACGGCACCAGCTATGCAGTCGCGGTCATGATCGGCAGCACCACGGTTTCTATCCCCGAACGCTGGGCGCTGATGCAGGGCGTGGCGCGGGCGATCGCGGCGAACCACGACAAGAATTGAGCGGCGTTTTGCGCTGAACCTGTAAAGGCGGGCATTCCCAAGTTCCGTCATCCCAGCGAAGGCAGGGATCTCAGGCCCGGTGGCGCGACCCCTCTTGAAGTGCGAGACGAGTCCCCTGCCTCGCTTCGCCCTGCGCTGGCATGACGGCAAGGGGTGGATAAGCGGACATATCCCTTATTTCGTCATCCCGGACTTGATCCGGGATCCATGAGCACAGGCGCTTGCGCAGTCACGCCGGCGTGGAGCCAATAGATCCCGGATCACATGCGGGATGACGAAGGGGGTGGGGAGGGGGCTGACCGCCTTCGGAGAAGAGTGGCAGAAAGCTGACTAGATCAATAAGGTTGGTACCAATAGACGCCCCGATCTATTCTGGCGAAGCGGCCTACTGGCTCCGGGATGTCGCGTTCGTTCGAAGGAACGAAATATCCCCATCCGCCATCAAAATAGGGTCGAATTAGAATATCGACACCATCCGTGAGGACGGTGACCCGCTCAGGATGCAAGCTGGCGATCACTCGTGGCCACTTGCCCTTCGGAATGATGGAGGGGGCTTTTCTTGGACTGTGCGCAATCAGCATATGGGCCTCCATACGTATTTCGTGGAGTTTCGCTCGATCATGACTTGGGCGTGCGCAGCCGGACAGCAGCGCCAGTGTCGTCAATATAATACCGACGTTCCACACGGCGCTCGCTCCCTCCTGAGCAGAGTTACTGCCATAGTTGAAGGTCTGCAAATTGAGGTGCAGGATGGCCAACCCTAAGGACGATAATTGGTCGAAAGACGGCGCTGTTATCTGTCATCCCGGCGAAAGCCGGGACCCATATCTCCCCCTTGTCAGCCGCCTGCCGAAGGCGAGATGGGTCCCGGCTTTCGCCGGGATGACGGCCAATAGCAGAGTGGGACTTTGCACTTTTGGTCGTAACAAGCCGTTCGCCCTGAGCTTGTCGAAGGGCTGCTCTTCACTTCCGAAGAAAGCACAGGGGTTGACCTACGGTCGACTGCGTCTCGACAGGCTCAGCCCGAACGGGGGCATCACTTGCTGATCAAACTCCGCCTCCGCGCCATTACCCCTCTTGCCGCACCCACTGGAGACCCGGCGGGTTAACCGCTATCTCCCTCCCCATGTCCGAGAATCAAAGCGTCGCCGCAAAACCCAACCACCTCTACCTCGTCGACGGCAGCGGCTATATCTTCCGCGCCTATCATCAGCTTCCGCCGCTTACCAACCGGCATGGGCAGCCGGTCGGGGCGGTCTACGGCTATACCTCGATGCTGTGGAAGCTCGCCGCGGAGCTGGACAAGGCGGACGGTCCGACCCACCTCGCCGTCGTGCTGGACAAGGGCAGCCATACCTTCCGCAACGACATGTACGACAAATATAAGGCGAACCGCCCGCCCGCGCCGGAGGATCTGGTCCCGCAATTTCCCATGATCCGCGACGCCACACGCGCCTTCTCGCTCCCCTGCATCGAGGAGGAGGGGTTCGAGGCGGACGACATCATCGCCACCTACACCTGCCGCGCGGTGGAGGCGGGGTGGAACGTCACCATCGTCAGCTCCGACAAGGATCTGATGCAGCTCATCCAGCCCGGCGTCGACATGTACGACACGATGAAGAATGAGCGGCGCGGCGCGGACTATGTCGTCGGCAAGTTCGGCGTGCCGCCCGAAAAGCTGGGCGATGTGCTGGCCCTGATGGGGGACAGCGTCGACAATGTCCCCGGGGTCCCCGGCATCGGCCCCAAGACCGCGTCGAAGCTGATCACTGAATATGGCGATCTGGAATCGGTGCTCGCCGCCGCGCCTTCGATGAAGAAGTCGAAGATGCAGGAAAACCTCATCGAGCATAGCGAGATGGCCCGTCTCTCGCGCAAGCTGGTGGCGCTCCATTGCGAGATGACCCTGCCGGAGCCGCTCGACGACCTGACCCTCAAGGGCATTCCGGAAGAACCGTTGCGCGATTTCCTTGAGCATCACGGCTTCAAGGCGCTGCTTAATCGTCTGGGCGGACCGGCCGCCGCGGTAGCCGTCGCCGCGACATCGGCAGCGCTAACCGCCAGCACGCCTCCGCCGCCGCCCCAGGTCGAGGACGCCCCGCCGATCGACTGTTCCGCCTATGAAACGGTGGTGACGGAGGAGGCGCTGGATCGCTGGATCGCGGCCGCCTATGCCGAAGGGATCTTGGCGGTCGACACGGAAACCGACATGCTCGACTGCGTGTCCTGCAAGCTGGTCGGGGTGAGCCTGTCCACCGGTCCCAACCTCGCCTGCTACATTCCCGTTGGGCATGGCGGGACGGACATGTTTGCGGAGAAGCCGCTGCAGCTTCCGCTCGATCTCGTTCTCGCGAAGCTGAAACCCCTGCTGGAGGACGACAGCATCCTGAAGGTCGGGCAGAATATCAAATATGACCTGACCGTGCTCGGCCGCCACGGCATCACCGTCGCGCCGTTCGATGACACGATCGTCATGAGTTTCGACCTCGACGCCGGGCAGAGCCTGGCCGGGCATGGCATGGATGAGGCGGCCAGGACCCATCTCGGCCACACCTGCATCAGCTTCAAGGATGTGGTCGGCTCCGGCAAGAACCAGATCAGCTTTGCCGAGGCGCAACTGGACAAGGCGACCGCCTATGCCGCCGAGGACGCCGACGTCACCCTGCGCCTGTGGAAGCTGTTCAAGCCGCGCCTGCATCAGGAGGGGGCGACCCGCATCTATGAGATGGTCGACCGCCCGCTCGTCCCCGTCATCGCGAAGATGGAGCATACCGGCATCAAGGTCGACCGCGAGCATCTCTCGCGCCTGTCGAGCGAGTTCACGGACGGCATCGCCCGGCTGGAGGGAGAGATACATGCGCTCGCCGGTCAGCCCTTCGCCATCGGCTCCACGCAGCAGCTTGGCGCGATCCTGTTTGACAAGCTGGGCCTGAAGGGCGGCAAGAAGGGCAAGTCCGGCGCTTACTCCACCGACGTCACCATCCTGGAGAAGCTGAAGACCGAAGGGTCGGAGATTTCCGGCAAGGTGCTCGACTGGCGTCAACTCTCCAAGCTCAAATCGACCTATACCGACGCGCTGCAGCAGCAGATCAACGCGCAGACCGGCCGCGTCCATACCAGCTACTCGCTGACCGGCGCGCAGACCGGCCGCCTGTCGTCCAACGACCCCAATCTTCAGAACATCCCGATCCGCACGGAGACCGGCCGCCAGATCCGCCACGCCTTCGTCGCGGAGCCGGGCAATGTCATCCTCGCCGCCGACTACAGCCAGATCGAACTGCGCCTCGCCGCCCATATGGCGGATGTGCCCGCGCTCAAGGAGGCGTTCGCGAATGGCGAGGATATCCACAACCGCACGGCGGAGGAACTGTTCGGGGAGGTGAACCGCGACACGCGCGGCCGGGCCAAGACGATCAACTTCGCCATCCTCTACGGCATCAGCCGCTGGGGACTGGCCGGACGGCTGGAGATCAGCGCGGATGAGGCGCAGGACATGATCTCCCGCTATTATGAGCGTTTCCCCGGCATCAGCATCTATATCAACGAGACGCTGGAGAAGGCGCGGGCGCGCGGCTACACCGAAACCCTGTTCGGCCGGAAGACCTGGTTCCCGCGCATCCGCGCATCGATCCAGCATGAGCGGCAGGGGGCCGAGCGCGCCGCGATCAACGCGCCGATCCAGGGCACCAGCGCCGACATCATCAAGCGGGCGATGGCGCGCATGGGACCTGCGCTGGAACAGGCGGGGCTGCCCAATGTGAAGATGCTGCTGCAGGTCCATGACGAACTGGTGTTCGAACTGCCCGAAGGCGATGTGGAGGCGGCCAGCGCCGTCATCCGCGACACGATGGCGGGCGCTGCCGAACCGGCCGTGAAGCTCAGCGTGCCCCTGGGGGTAGAGATTGGCACCGGCCCAAGCTGGGGCGCGGCGCACTAGGGTTCGTTCTCGCAGGTATAAACCCAGCGTGCTCCTGCGCAGGCAGGAGCCCAGTCCGGCCTTTCGAACTGGACTCCTGCTTTCGCGAGACCCTCATATCGCCCTCCGTTCGGACAAGCTCAGGGCGAACGGAGGAGGCATAAGTGATTTGCGCAAAGCTCCTCCCCGCGCAGGAGCACACTTCGATGCGCCCCACCCCGGCCAAAATGTCAGTTGCGCGCGCCCGGATGCTCGCCCAAAGCGCGGCTCCGTCTCACCAAAAGGCCATCGATGTTTCACATAACGCACGATCCGCGGACCAATGTGCTGCGGATCACCGTGAAGGGTTTCTGGAACCCCGCCGACGTTCCCAAACTTGCAAAGGGCATCGACGCCAGCCTGCGAGAGGTTGGCGACGATTTCGACGCGATCGTCGAATCCTTCGATTTCCCGGTGCAGGCCAATGACGTCGCCGACCTGCTGACCGCCGTCATGCGCGGCGGCATGGCCCGCACCTCCGGCCGCGCGGCGGTGGTCGTGGGCAGCCTGCTCAACCGCGCCCAGGCGGAACGCACCCTCGTCCACCCCCGGGTGCGGGTGTTCATGACGATGGAGGAAGCGGAGGCGTGGCTGGCGTCGGGAGTGCGGGACGCGGACATAGCCCCTATTTCCTCATCCCGGACTTGATCCGGGATCCATGAGCGCAGGTGCTTTTGCAGTCACGTGGGCGTGGAGCCAATAGATTCCGCATCACGTGCGGCATGACGAAGGGGTGGAGCGCGGCAATCCTCATCATCGTCATCCCGGCGCAGGCTGGGATCTCAGGCCTTGTAGCACCTCATTCCCTGAGACCTCAGCCTTCGCTGGGGTGACGGATTGGGAAAGGATGCTCCCCTCCCTCATAGGGAGGGGCTGGGGGTGGGTGCGAACGAAGTGAGCGTCCGAGCCATCTCGAAGAACGCCGCTTACGCGGCGCACCCACCCCCGACCCCTCCCTTGAAGGGAGGGGTGTCTACGGCAGGAGTGGGTGGTTAGCGGTTTGACTGCTCCTCCCTGATCCGTTCGGGCTGAGCTTGTCGAAGCCCTGTCCTGTTCTTGAGAAGAAGTGCAGCCCCCTTCGACTGCCTGCAAGGCAGGCGCTCAGGACAGGCTTCGACAAGCTCAGGGCGAACGGAAAATGAGAGTCTGCAAATGGTCGAAGATGGCACTGTTATTCGTCATCCCGGCGAAAGCCGGGACCCATCCCGCCTTCGGCAGGCGGACGGCAAGGGGGAGATATGGGTCCCGGCTTTCGCCGGGATGACGGCCAATAGCAGAGCGGACCTTGCACTTTTGGCCGCTTTAAGACCGGCTGCTCTCCATGCGTTTCTTGCGTCCGGCAACCGCAGTTATGGCTTTTGAATAGCCCTGTCCTACATTCCGGCGCCCATGCTCTACTTCCGCACATGGAACAGCAGTCTGCACCCGCCGCGCGCCATGCCAGAGCGCCGATCCAGCCGATGCATCCGGTGCGCCCCGACTGCGACACATATGGGACGCACATGAGACGGAAGTGCGACGCAGATGGGACTCCAGTGAGACGCAGACGCGACCTACATGAGACTAAAGTGCGACGTACATGCGACGCAAGTGAGACCAACATGCGACGCAGGTGCGACGTAGTTGAGACCAACATGAGACGCATCTGCGACGCACATGAGACCAACATGCGACTTTTGTGCGACCAACATGCGACTTCCCGGCCAAAACCGCGCACTACCCGCAACTTCCGCAACCTCGGCTCGGATGTGGCCCGATTGCCGCTAGCTTCGCGGCCGCGCCTGGCGGTAGGTGCCCAGCACCCGCACCCATTTGGTGTGGAATGCAAGTTCCTTCAGCGCCCGGTCAACGCCGGGGTCCTCCGGGCTGCCTTCGATGTCCGCAAAGAATTCGGTCATCGAGAAGCTTGCGCCGCGCTGGTAGCTTTCCAGCTTGGTCATGTTGACGCCGTTGGTCGCGAAGCCGCCCAGCGCTTTGTAGAGGGAGGCGGCGACATTCTGCACCTCGAACATGAAGGTCGTCATCACCGGTCCGCCGGGGGCGGGCATCGACCCTTCGCGCGCCAGCACCAGGAAGCGGGTCATATTATCGTCGCTGTCCTCGATATTCTCCGCGACCATGCGCAGGCCGTAAAGCTCGGCCGCCAGATGGGGGGCGATCGCGCCTTCGCCCGGCTGGCGCGTCTCAGCGATCAGCGCGGCTGCGCCCGCCGTATCGGCATAGCTGACCGGCTGGATGCCGCGCGCGCGGAGATAGTGGCGGCACTGGCCCAGCGCCTGCGGATGGCTGGTCGCATTCTTCACCGGACTGTCGTCGACCGCCATCAGGCAGTGGCGGATGCGCAGAAAATATTCGTCGACGATGTGCAGGCCCGATTCGGGCAGCAGGAAATGCATGTCGGCGACGCGCCCGTGCAGCGAATTTTCGATCGGGATGATGGCCCGGTCGGCCTTCCCATCCCGCACTGCGTCAATGGCGTCCTCAAAGGCGAAACAGGGCAGGGGGATGCAATCCGCCGCATAATCCAGCGCCGCAAGGTGGGAATTGGCCCCTGGCGCGCCCTGATAGGCGATTGCGCGCGACGGATCGGCCGCCGCCTTTTCGGCCATTTCGGCGACCAGACGCCGGGCGGGGAGAGGATAGTTTTCCATTGGCGTCCGCGCGCTTACGGGCTTCATCGGGTCCACGCAAGCCAAGCTTGCGCGTTCGCGCTTGCGTCATTATGGCGGGCTACTTAAGGGGTGGCGCGAAAATCAGGGCGCTGGCGAAGAATCGGGAGGAAATCGGACGCATGGACGATCGTTTCAATACTATTGCCGGTTGGGCGTTGTTCGCGGGCATCATTGCGCTCGGCGGCGGCATCGTCAGCAGCAAGTTCTTCCATGAAGAGCGTCCAGAGAAGATGGGCTATGAAATTGAGGGCGTCGAAGCCGAAGGCGGCGAAGGGGCCGCTGCCGGTCCGGGCCTCAACACGCTGCTCGCAAGCTCCGACGTGGCGGCGGGTGAGAAGGTGTTCGCCAAGTGCGCGGCCTGCCACACCATCGCCGCTGGCGGCGCGAACGGCATCGGCCCGAACCTGCACGAAGTGGTGGGTGACAAGGTTGCGACGGGCCGTGGCGGTTTCGCTTTCTCCGACGCGCTGAAGTCGAAGGGCGGCACCTGGACGTTCGAGGCGCTGGATCACTGGCTCACTTCTCCGCGTGAATATGCGCCGGGCACGAAGATGACCTTTGCGGGTCTGGGCAATCCGGTCGATCGTGCCAACCTGATCGCTTATCTCAATACGCAGGGCTCCAACCTGCCGCTGCCGGCCGCCGACGCGGCTCCCGCCGCCGCTGGCGACAATGCGGGCGCGGCGAACGCCGCGGAGGGCGAGGGCAATGCCGCCGCTCCGGCCGAGGCGGCCAACGCCGCCGAATGATCTGATCGTGGCGGATGGCATGGCCGGATCGTCCGCCATTGCCGTCCGCGACCTGACCGGCGCATCGCTGATCGATGCGCTGGACGGTCTGGCTGATCTGCGCATCGCTGTTTTCCGGGCTTTCCCCTATCTCTATGAGGGGGACCGCGCCTATGAGCGCGATTATCTCAGCGCCTATGCGGAGAGCGGCGGCGCGCTGGTTGCCGGGGCATTCGACGGCGACCGGCTGGTCGGCGCGGCCACGGCGGCTCCGATGGCCGACCATGCGGCGGAATTTGCCGCGCCGTTCCGCGACCGGGGCATGGATATCGCCGACATCTATTATTTCGGGGAATCAGTGCTGCTTCCCGAATATCGCGGCCGGGGCGTGGGCCACGCCTTTTTTGACCGGCGGGAAGCGCGCGCGCGGGAATTGGGCTTCGCCCATGCCAGCTTCTGCGCGGTCATACGGCCCCCGGACCATCCGGCGCGGCCAACGGATTACGCGCCGCTCGATCCCTTCTGGCGGCGGCGCGGCTTTGCTCCGGTCGAGGGCATGACCGGCGCATTTGGCTGGCGCGATGTGGGCGATTCCGTGGAAACCCAGCATCCCATGCAGTTCTGGCTCAAGTCCCTCCGGTAGCGGTCAGCCATGCGGCAATCGCGTCGCGGCCCGCGCCGCTGATCCGCACCAGCACCCGCCGCCGGTCTCCATTGTCGTGCTGCCGTTCGACCAGGCCCTGCCGCTCCAGCTCACGAAGCCAGCGCTGCGCCGTCGTCACCGGAACCGCCGCCGCCACGCAGGCGCTCGTGACTGAAACCGACTGTCCTTCGGCGCTGGCGGCGAACAGGTCGAGCAGGATGTCCCAGGCCGGATCCGCAAACAGGTCGGCGGGCAGATATCTGCCCCGCAGGCGGCGGTTGCGGAGAATATTTCTGGCGGCTTTTGCAAGGACCAGATAGCCTTCCCCGGCATATTCAGCGGGGACGGGGCGGCCGGTGTCGCCGGTACGTTCGGTGATTGCGCGCCCGGATGGATCAGGCTCCATCTTGCCGGTTGTGAAGTTCATGCCCGTTCCCGGAACGCTGCCGCCTCCCCCTGGCATAATCGTCCAGCATGATGCCAAAGGGCATGACGAGCTGGACCGGTATGCTCCAGAAGCTTTCCAGCGCCTGATAGACTTTCGGTACAAAGACCGGATTGATAGCGGTCGCGATATGCGTGCACACGCTCAGCGCGTGGAAGGCCGCCATCCATATCGGCCAATAGCTGTGGCTGCGCAGCGCCAGGATGAGGAGACCGGCCAGCAGGGCGAGATCGACCGCAAAAACCGCCATGTTGGTGCTGGCCCAGTGGACGTCTATCCATGACGCGGGGATGGTCAGCATTGCCGCCGACATCAATAGAAAGGCCGCCCACCGGCCATCCCGCCCGCCCCGCAGAAATGCGTAGCCGCAACTCAACAGAAGCAGGGCGAGAAAGGAAAGCTGCATGGTGGCCATGGCCGGACCCGATCACGACGGGATCATGCCGGTCAAGGCGTAATGGCCGGACGCCCTCACGCCGCCGATGCCGGGACGTCCGCGGCCGAGGCCAGCGGCCCGGAGCCGAGGCATCCATAGTCCACGACGCTGAGATTGCTCTCGCCCTTGATGACCGTGAGCGCGCGGTGCGCGGTCATGATCTCCTTGCGGCCCTCGACCACCTTGTTGAAACCGGCGGCCACCGATTCGAGCACCTTCTGGCCCTTTGCGGCGGACAGGTCGGCTCCCTCGCTGGCTTCCAGCAGCGATACGGTCAACCGCGCGGTGTTGAGCAATGCGCCGTCTATCCCGGAAAACACGTTGCGGACATCGGCGGCAACGGTGTGACCGGCGGCATAGGTGAAAGTGGGCATGGCTTCTCCTTTCGCGCCCGGACGGCGCGTTGGCTTGGGTGTCGCATGGGAAGTGGGGGAGCATCTTCAGGTGCTGAGAAGATGCATCGCTCCCTCGATCAAAGTGACGATGGCGGACATCGCCAGGGCCGCGACGATCGCCACCTTGGCGATCTGGGCGAGGGTCTCGGAGACATTCAGGTCATGCTGGCGTCCTCCAAAAGGGGGAACCCGCCATGACCAGCGTGGCCGCGCGCCCTGTGGCGGTCCGGGCTTTTCGCCCGCGTCGCGCCACTCACCGCCACCTGCCGCGCCATGCTGTCCCCCATGTTGCGTCGGCGACCAGTCATCGGGCGGGGAGGCGGCCTGTGCAATGGACGCCGGTGGTGATCCTGATTTTTGGGAGTGCTCCAAATCCTGCAATCGCCGCGCCGCATCCCGGCGGTTGGTCGCGCCGGTCCGCGCCATGGCCGCCTTTACATAGGTATCGACGGTCAAGGGCGTGAGGTTCAGTTCCTTGGCGATCTCCTTGGACGACATGCCTTTCGCGACGAGGCGAAGGCAGGCCTTCTGACCTTCCGTCAGGGCATATGGCATTTCGTCCGGCACATGACCGCTATAGGCAGGCGAAAGAAGCGGTGGGTAGCGTAAGCCTCAGGAATGGATGCATCTCACCCGCAACCGGGCATCGCATCATCCTTATAGAAATCGCACACGGCGCGCCAACCTTCTTCGGCCGTTTCCACCCAGGTAATCAGGTCGAGGTCCGCCTCCGAGATGACTCCCTCCTCCGCCAGAGCGGAGAAATCGACGACCCGCGTCCAGAATTCCCGGCCGAACAGAAGGATCGGGATCGGCTTCATCTTGCCGGTCTGCACCAGAGTCAGCAGTTCGAAAAACTCGTCGAAGGTGCCAAAGCCGCCGGGGAAAACCGCCAGCGCCCGCGCGCGCAGCAGGAAATGCATCTTGCGCAGCGCGAAATAATGGAACTGGAAGCTCAATTCCGGGGTGACATAGGAGTTGGGCGCCTGCTCGTGGGGCAGAACGATATTCATGCCGATCGACTGAGCGCCGGCGTCGTCCGCGCCGCGATTGGCCGCTTCCATGATCGAGGGGCCGCCGCCTGAACAGACGACGAAATGACGGCATCCGGCCTCATTGGGCGGATAATCCGCCGCGATCCGCGCAAGCTTGCGCGCTTCGTCATAGTAACGCGCCTTCTTCGCCAGATTCTCGGCGATCAGCCGCTGCCGGTCATCGGTCGCCGCATCGATGCGAGCCTGCGCCGCCTCCGGCTCAGGGATGCGCGCCGACCCGTAAAAAACGAAAGTGGACTCGATTTTCGCTTCATCAAGCAAGAGTTCGGGCTTCAACAGCTCCAGTTGAAACCGCACCGGGCGCAGGTCCTCCCGCAGGAGAAATTCCGTGTCCTGGAACGCCAGCCGGTATGCGGCGCTGCTGGTCTGCGGGGTTTCTATCGCCTTCTGGGCGTCACGCGCTTCCTGCCGCGCGGGGCGGAACTTGCGTTCCTCTATTTCTTTTTTTGTCATGAGGCGCAGGTAGCGATCCGGGCGGCGCCTGCCAAGGTGTGAGCCATAATAGCCGCGCCCGACCCGTCAGCGGCAATAGCCGCCTTTCCCGCCCATATCGAAATGCAGATGGTCGTGATGTGCGGCGTTGTAATCCGGGCTGAGCACTGTGCGGAACCGCTTGCAGGCGCTTGTCCGGACCACGCGCAGAAACTCCCGCACCCGTTCGTCATTGCTGTTCCAGCCGGCACGAATGTCAATGCGGCGACCGTCGGCGAGAGTGAATGCAGCGACATCGACCGCATTGCTGCTGGCATGTTCGCTGAGCTTCGAACTGCCCGCAATGGGGCGGCAGTTATAGGTGCCGAAGGTTTCCACCTTCACCAGTTCGCTGCCCAGGATGAGCCGCGCGGCGGGCGTCACGCCATAACGCGCCCAGGCGGAAAAATTGGCGGCGAGGCCGCATGTCATCGCGCCGAGATTGCTGGTGGGAACGCCGATATCCGTCAGCTTCACCGCGCCGATCGCACTGCACCCGCCACCATAGCTTTTGTCGGGCAGCCGTTCGAACATGATGCCGGTGGACGCCAGCCTGCCCATGCATTGCCGCGTTTCCTCCGCCTGCGCCGCTGAAACATGGGGCGTTGTGCCGGGTCGCCGCCCAGACTTTGGACCCACGGAGCATCCCGCGAGAAGGGAAAGGATCGCCAGCGCAGCGATTGAACGGCGCTTGGCGGAAACGATCTGGATAACCCGGCTGGCCCGCATGGCGCCGGGCTATAGCATATCATGGTTAGCGCGCCACAATTAAGCTGCCGGAATATGCAATTTCGCGCTGATTTGAACGGCTTGTGCTCCGCTCACGCCCCATGCGCCGAAAAGGGCCTTTGGAGTCCCTCTTCATCGGGTGTAAAGGGACAGATAAACAGGGGGAGTCGAGCAATGAACCGCTTCGCTTATCTTGTGTTCGGCATAATATCCTATCTGATATTCTTCGCCGCCTTTCTGTATTTTATTGCTTTTGTTGGCAATTTTCCGCTGGTGCCATTTACTGTCGACCAAGGCCGGCCAATCCTGCCGGTGTGGCAGGCCGCTGCGATCGACATTTTCCTCATCGCCCTGTTCGGTGTGCAGCATAGCGTGATGGCGCGGCCCGCATTCAAGCGCGCCTGGACGCGCGTCGTGCCCGAACCGGTCGAACGCAGCGTCTATGTGCTGTCCGCCAGCATCGTTCTCATGCTGCTCTGCCATGTTTGGCATCCGATCCCCGCAGTTTTGTGGGATGCGGGGAGCGGGCCGCTGGCGATGTTGCTGCTCGCCATCTTCGCACTGGGTTGGCTGATCGTGTTGCTCAGCACATTCCTCATCAGCCATTTCGAACTGTTCGGGCTGAAACAGGTGTGGAGCAATATGCTGGGTCATGGCGCGACAGAGCCGGTATTCCGCACGCCATTCTTCTATCGGCTTGTCCGTCATCCGCTCTATAGCGGCTTCATCCTCGCCTTTTGGGCGACGCCCAGGATGACGGTGGGACATTTGCTGCTGGCGGTCGGGATGACCATCTATATTCTGATCGCGATCCGTCATGAGGAGCGAGATCTGACGGCATTGTTCGGCGAAAAATATGTGGCGTATCGCGGACGGGTCGGCATGCTGGCCCCTCGCCTGAGACGTTAGGCCAGTCTCCAGCTTCGACCTTCGTCTCCTCCTCCTTGGTGGTTGACTATTAACCGGAACTCTTTAGGAGCGCCGGCGGGCCACGCGGTCCCAACGCCGCGCGTGCTCTCTGCAAGGAGACGCATTACATGACTGACGTTACCGAAGCTGGCGCCACTATTGCGCCCGCCGCCAAGCCCGCAACCAAGCCGGCTCGCCCCTATTTCTCCTCGGGTCCCTGCGCCAAGCCTCCGGGCTGGAGCGCCGCCAAGCTGGCCACCGAATCGCTCGGCCGCTCGCATCGCGCCAAGATCGGCAAGACGCGCCTCGCCTATTGCATCGACCTGATGCGCGAGCTGCTGCGCCTGCCGGAGACGCACCGTATCGGCATCGTGCCGGGTTCCGACACGGGCGCTTTCGAAATGGCGATGTGGACGATGCTGGGCGCGAAGCCCGTCACCGCCGTCGCCTGGGAAAGCTTCGGCGAGGGCTGGGTGACGGACGCCGCCAAGCAACTCAACCTGAACCCGACCATCGTCAGGGCGGATTATGGCCAGCTTCCCGACCTGTCGCAGATCGACTGGTCGAACGACGTCCTGTTCACCTGGAACGGCACGACTTCGGGCGTGCGCGTGCCGAATGCGGACTTCATCCCGGCGGACCGCGAAGGGCTGTCCTTCGCCGACGCGACCAGCGCCGTATTCGCCTATGACATCGACTGGGCGAAAATCGACGTCGCCACCTTCTCCTGGCAAAAGGTGCTGGGCGGCGA
The DNA here is from genome assembly GCF_001757355.1 of Sphingobium phenoxybenzoativorans. Classification (GTDB taxonomy): domain Bacteria; phylum Pseudomonadota; class Alphaproteobacteria; order Sphingomonadales; family Sphingomonadaceae; genus Sphingobium; species Sphingobium phenoxybenzoativorans. The sequence continues at coordinate 122,873 of NZ_MINO01000005.1, read as the reverse complement.
GGGCGCGCACGGCGTGCTGATCCTTGGCCCCCGCGCCGTCGAGCGGCTGGAGACCTACACGCCCGCATGGCCGTTGCCCAAGGTGTTCCGTCTCGTTTCCAAGGGCAAGCTTGCCGAGGGCGTGTTCAAGGGCGAGACCATCAACACCCCGTCGATGCTGGCGGTGGAGGACGCGATCTTCGCGCTGGAATGGGGCAAGTCGGTTGGCGGATCGGCAGGTCTGATCAAGCGGTCCGACGCCAATGCGGCCGCGCTGGACAAGATCGTGGCGGAGCGGGACTGGCTTGGCCATCTCGCGACCGATGCGGACTCGCGCTCCAAGACGAGCGTCTGCCTGACGGTAGAGGGCGCGGACGAGGCGTTCATCAAGACCTTTGCCGGGCTGCTGGAGAAGGAAGGCGCTGCCTATGACGTCGCGGGCTATCGCGACGCCCCGGCGGGCCTGCGCATCTGGTGCGGCGCGACGGTCGACACGGCGGATATTGAAGCGCTGGGACCGTGGCTCGACTGGGCCTACGCCACCGCCAAGGCGGCCTAAGCTCTCCTCCATTAATCGTCATTCCGGCGAAAGCCGGAACCCATCTCTCCCCGCGCTCAGGCATTGCCAGGACGCACATGTGTCCCGGCTTTCGCCGGGATGACGAGATTTCAGATCTAAGGATAACCCAAATGCCCAAAGTATTAATCAGCGACAAAATGGACCCGAAGGCCGCCCAGATCTTCCGTGATCGCGGCGTGCAGGTCGACGAGATCACCGGCAAGACGCCCGAAGAATTGAAGGCGATCATCGGCGATTATGACGGTCTCGCCATCCGTTCCTCGACCAAGGTGACGAAGGAAATCCTCGACGCCGCCACGAACCTTAAGGTTATCGGCCGCGCCGGTATCGGCGTCGACAATGTCGATATCCCCTACGCTTCGTCGAAGGGCGTGGTGGTGATGAACACCCCGTTCGGCAACTCGATCACCACCGCCGAGCACGCCATCGCCCTGATGTTCGCGCTCGCCCGCCAGCTTCCCGAAGCCGACGCCTCCACCCAGGCCGGCAAGTGGGAGAAGAACCGCTTCATGGGCGTTGAGGTCACTGGCAAGGTGCTGGGCCTGATCGGCGCAGGCAATATCGGTTCGATCGTCGCCGACCGCGCGCTCGGCCTGCGCATGAAGGTCGTCGCTTACGACCCGTTCCTGACGCCGGAGCGCGCCATCGATATGGGCGTGGAGAAGGCGACGCTGGACGAGCTGCTGGCGAAGGCGGACTTCATCACGCTGCACACGCCGCTGACCGACCAGACGCGCAATATCCTGTCGAAAGAAAACCTCGCCAAGACCAAGAAGGGCGTGCGGATCGTCAACTGCGCGCGCGGCGGCCTGATCGACGAGGCTGCGCTGAAGGAAGGGCTGGACAGCGGCCATATCGGCGGCGCGGCGCTCGACGTGTTCGTGACCGAACCGGCGAAGGAAAGTCCGCTGTTCGGCACGCCCAACTTCGTATCGACGCCGCATCTGGGCGCATCGACCGACGAGGCGCAGGTCAATGTCGCGATCCAGGTTGCAGAGCAGCTCTCCGACTATCTGCTGGACGGCGGCGTCACCAACGCCCTCAACGTGCCCAGCCTGTCGGCCGAGGAAGCGCCGAAGCTGAAGCCCTATATGGCGCTGGCCGAAAAGCTGGGCAGCCTGATCGGTCAACTTGAGGGCGACGGCATCAAGGGCGTTGCGGTTGAGGTTGAGGGCCACGCCGCCGAACTCAATCCCAAGCCGATCACCGCCGCCGTGCTCGCCGGCCTGATGCGCGTCTATTCGGACACGGTGAACATGGTCAACGCGCCGTTCCTGGCCAAGGAGCGCGGTCTGGACGTGCGCGAGGTGCGTCATGACCGCGAGGGCGATTATCAGACGCTGGTCCGCGTCACCGTCACCACGGACAGCGGTGAGCGGTCGGTCGCGGGCACCCTGTTTGGCCATGCGCAGCCGCGCCTTGTCGAACTGTTCGGCATCAAGGTGGAGGCGGACCTTGCCGGGACGATGCTCTATATCGTCAACAAGGATGCGCCGGGCTTCATCGGCCGCCTCGGCTCTACCTTGGGCGCTGCGGAAGTGAATATCGGCACCTTCCATCTCGGCCGCCGCAACCAGGGCGGGGAGGCGGTTCTGCTTCTGTCCGTCGATGGCACCGTCACCGAGCCGCTGCGCTGGGAAATCTGCAACCTGGCTGGCGTGAACACGGTGAAGCTGCTGCGTTTCGCCTAAGTCACTTCATACCCAAATTCCGTTCGGGCTGAGCTTGTCGAAGCCTTGTCCTGATCTTTTCCAGGATAAGGGCAGTCCTTCGACAGGCTCAGGACGAACGGAGGGTGGATAAGCGCGCCAAATCCGCTAAAGGCCCATCCATGACTGCCGCTCCGCCCCGTGGCGCCCAGGGCTTGTTGCCTGAGGGCCTTTCCGACCGCCTGCCGCCGCAAGCGGAGGCGTCCGCGCGGTTGGCGCGCAAGGTTCTCGATACCCTGGCGGCCCATGGCTATGACCGGGTGATGCCGCCGCTCGCGGAATTCGAGGAAACATTGATTGGCCGGTTGAAGTCGGCGCGGGCGCAGGACTTGCTGCGCGTCGTAGATCCGGTGTCGCAGCGGACTCTCGCCATCCGGCCGGACATGACGGCGCAGGTCGGCCGCATCGCCACCACCCGCCTTGCCGGGGCGCAGCGGCCCCTGCGCCTGTCCTATTCCGGCCCCGTCGTTCGCCTGCGCGCCAACCAGTTACGGCCGGAGCGGGAGCGGTTGCAGGTCGGTGCGGAACTGATCGGCACGGACAGCGTCGCTGCCGCCGTAGAAATCGTCAATGTCGCGATCGAGGCGCTGCAGGCCGCCGGGGTTACTGGCATCACCATCGACTTCACTCTGCCGGATCTGATCGATACGCTGGCCGCCGGTCCGTTGCCGCTGAGCGAGGACGAGATTGAGAGCGTGCGGGCCGAACTGGACGCGAAGGATGCGGGGGCGCTTGTTGCGCTGGGCGAGGGGCCTGCCGCCTATCTGCCGCTGATCGAGGCGGCGGGGCCGTTCCACGCCGCGATGGAGAAGCTGGAGGCGCTCGACATCGGCGGCGCGCTCGCCAGCCGTATTGCGGGCCTGCGCGCCATTGCCAAGCCCATCGGCTGGGACATCACCCTGACGCTCGACCCCACGGAGCGGCACGGCTTCGAATATCAGCTCTGGTTCGGCTTCTCGATTTTCGCCGAGGGGTTTGTCGGAGAGATCGGCCGTGGCGGCAGCTACGCCATTGTCCGGCCCGATGGCAGCGAGGAGCCTGCAATGGGCTTCTCCCTCTATCCCGACCCGCTGATCGACGCCGGGTTCGGCCGGGTGGAGGCGCGGCGGGTGTTCCTGCCCATCGGCCATGATGGGGAGCAGGCGGCGAAGCTACGGGCGGAAGGTTGGCAGACGATTGCCGCCTTGTCCGAAGGCGAGGATGGCGCGGCGCTTGGCTGCACGCACTGGCTCGAAGGTGGGGCGCTCAGCGCCTATTGAGAGCGAACGCTTCGGCCAGCCAGGCGTCCACCACAGGCGTTGCGGCATAGTTCGGGTCGCCCAAAGAGCGGTTGATCTGCATATGGCCGCGTAGTCCTGTACCCTCAAAGCCCTTCACTTCGACGGGCGTTCCCGCCTTCCGCAATGCCGCCGCCAGCGCCTCCGACTGCGCCGCGCCATCCTCCCGTTGGACATGGAGAATCAGGAAGCGCGGGGCATTGGGCTTTGCGGCCTGATATGTCGGCGATAGCGCCTTCTGCCGTATGGGATCGTCCCCGAAAGCCTGCAGGTAGGTGTCACGCATGAAGCGGCCGCCCTCGGCGATCTGGCGGGGCACGTCATAGGCCGCCCCGTCCAGCGGAATCACGCCCCGGATCGCATCGGGGCCAAGACCGGCCTTCGTCAGATAGCGCATGTCCGTGCCGACCAGAGCGGCCAGATGCGCGCCCGCGCTATGCCCCATGATGGCGACGCGGCGCGGATCGAAGCCAAGCTCGCCCGCCCGCGCGATCAGCCAGGCGGTGGCGTTGGCGACGTCCTGGGCCTGCTGTTCGACGGTATTTGCGGGAACCAGCCGGTAATCGATTGAGGCGAAGGCATAGCCCAGACCGAGGAAATGCGTCACCTTCGTCCCACCGGTGGCGTTATCCTTGTCGCCGCGTTTCCATCCGCCGCCATGCACGAAAATCACCAGGGGCGGGGGCGGACCGGGTTGCGCCGCTCTCCAGAAATCCAGCTTTTGCAAAGGATCGGCGCCATAGGCCATTTCCTGCGCGGGTGGCGGTGGATCGGCCTGCCGCCGCTGCATCAGCCGGTCGCGCAACGGCCCGGCAGTCGCGATGTGGCTGTGCATCGGCATCAGCATTGTCGCGACGAACCAGACAGCCAGACCGGCAAGGATCAATCTGCGCATCGTTGCAATTCCCGCAGCCTATCGATGCGCCAGATATCGCCTTGCAGGGAGGGGCGGGTAAAGGTCCACATTTGTCATAAAGTGTAACGCCCCATCCCGCGCCGCATCCATCATGGAGCGCTTGACGCCTCCGGCGCGGGGGGCTAACCGCCGCCCCGCAGGGCGTATGCCCAACCGATTCATGCCCGGCCGCCGAGTCCTGTCGAAGGGCGGCCTGGGTTCGCTCTGGCAGGGCGGAGTCGTATATCCATGGCAAATGTGACCGTGATCGGCGCCCAGTGGGGCGATGAGGGCAAAGGCAAGATCGTCGATTGGCTGGCGGAGCGCGCCGATGTCGTCGTGCGCTTTCAGGGCGGGCATAATGCCGGGCACACGCTGGTCGTGGGCGAAAATGTCTACAAGCTGTCCCTGCTTCCCTCCGGCATCGTGCGCGGCACGCTGTCGGTGATCGGCAATGGCGTTGTCCTCGATCCCTGGCACTTCAAGGAGGAGGTCGCCAAGCTCGCGGGGCAGGGCGTCACCATCACGCCGGAAAATCTGCAGATCGCCGAGACCTGCCCGCTGATCCTGCCGTTCCACCGCGACCTTGACGGTCTGCGCGAGGATGCGAGCGGCGCTGGCAAGATCGGCACGACCCGCCGCGGCATCGGCCCGGCCTATGAGGACAAGGTCGGTCGCCGTGCCATTCGCGTGTGCGACCTTGCCCATCTCGACGATCTCGGCCCGCAGATTGACCGGCTGACGGCGCATCATGACGCCTTGCGCGCGGGCTTCAACGAGCCGCCGATCGATCGCGACGCGCTGATGGCCGAACTGCGCGCTATCGCCGACTTCATCCTGCCGTTCGCGAGACCCGTCTGGCTGACCCTTAACGAAGCCAAGAAGCGCGGCGACCGCATCTTGTTCGAGGGCGCGCAGGGGGTGCTGCTCGATGTCGATCACGGTACCTATCCCTTCGTCACTTCGTCCAACACCATTGCCGGGACGGCGGCGGGCGGATCGGGCCTTGGCCCCTCTGCGGTCGGCTTCGTGCTTGGGATTGTGAAGGCTTACACCACGCGCGTCGGCTCCGGCCCGTTCCCAAGCGAGCAGGAGAATGAGGTCGGTGAGCGGCTGGGCACGCGCGGGCATGAATTCGGCACCGTCACGGGCCGCAAGCGCCGTTGCGGCTGGTTCGACGCCGTGCTGGTGCGCCAGTCGGTTGCGGTATCCGGCGTAACCGGCATCGCGCTGACCAAGCTCGACGTGCTGGACGGCTTTGACGAGCTGAAAATCTGCACCGGATACCGGATCGGTGACCGGCATTATGATTATCTGCCCGCCCACAGCCAGGATCAGGCGAAGGCCGAGGCGGTCTATGAAACCATCGAGGGTTGGCAGGATACGACGGCTGGCGCGCGGAGCTGGGCTGATCTTCCCGCACAGGCGATCAAATATATCCGCCGGATCGAGGAGCTGATCGGCTGCCCGGTGACGCTGGTGTCGACCTCTCCCCAGCGTGACGACACGATTCTGGTGCGCGATCCCTTCGCGGATTAAGTTTACGCCTCAACGCTTGAGGAGGACGTATGACGAAGCATCGTATCTATTCGGTCAGCGTCGCCAGCGTCTATCCGCACTATGTCGCCAAGGCGGAGAAGAAGGGACGGACAAAGGCGGAAGTTGATGCTGTCATCTGCTGGCTGACCGGGCACAGCCAGGAGACGCTGGACCAGGCGTTGGCCGGCAAGGTGAGTTTTGAGGATTTCTTTGCGCACGCCCCCCGTCCAAATCCCGCGCGGTCGCTGATAACCGGCCTGGTTTGCGGTGTGCGTGTTGAGGATGTCGAGGACCCGGTAATGCGGGAGATTCGCTATCTGGACAAGCTGATCGACGAACTCGCCAAGGGGAAGGCGATGGAGAAAATCCTGAGGAAGCAGGCGGACTAGGCCGGGCCGCTCATCCCTTCAAACGCCCGAACGGCAACAATGTCCGGGACAGGTCCGCCGCCGCCTTGCCCTTATTGGCGCGAAGGGAGGGGAGGATGGCTGCGGCGTTGCGTTTCATAAGCTGATCGAGCGGCGTGACGGCCGGGGCCGCGATTGCCGCTTCCGCCAGTTTGCGGGCGCCATCCACATCGTCGCTGTCCTGCCGGATCGTCATCATCGCGGCGAGGCCGGGGAAGAAGGCGCGGTTCCGGCCAAGGGCCACCGCCCGGTCCAGCGCGGCATCTCCCATCGCCCTGCGCGCGCCAAGCACCGTGCGGGCGATGAAGCCGCCAAGCTGGTCTATGGCGTCCAGGTGCCAGCCCGCGACCACCATCTGCGCCTCCGCATCGCGCGGGTCCTTTGCCGCCAACGCCTCGAAAATCTTCAGGGATGTCTGGGCGTCAGTGCGGCTTTTCGTCAGCTTGGCGCGATAGCCGATGCCTATCCCCTTTTGCAGCGTCGCCTCCCGGTCGCCGGGGGCCTTCGCCAATATGGCGTCGGCGGTGGCGATCGCGCGGTTTATCAGGGTCAGTGCGGTTGCCTTGTCGGCTGTCTGGAACGCCGCAACGGTCAGGATTTCACGGGGCGTATCCGCCATGGCTGGGCAGGGGGCGAGCGCCGCGCAGGCTGCGACCCCAAATAGATATCCGCGCACTGGCCGTCCTTTCTTCTTAATCGAAAACGATCCGGCCCCGGCTATCCTCAGTCGTCACGGGACCTCACACTAATCATGCTTCGGCGGCGGCGTCCATTGCACAGATGCTTGGTTGATCGCCTTTTCCGCATGCGGCATGTCTTGTCCGCCCCCATGATGGAGAGACGAACCGATGGCCCTTTCGATCCTCATTCTTTACGGCTCCTACCGCGAAGGCCGGATGGGCATCCGCCTGGCCGACTATCTGGTGGCGGGTTTCAACGGGGCTGGGCATATGGCGGAGCTGATCGATGCGAAGGCGGTCGGCCTGCCCATGCTCGACAAGCGGTACAGCGACTATGCGGCGGGGGAAGCGCCGCAGGCGATGGCCGCGCTGGCGGAAAAGCTGCGCACGGCGGACGCCTTCGTCTTTGTCGCGGGCGAATATAATCGCGGGGTGCAGCCGGGCCTTAAAAATCTGGTCGATCATTATCTGGCCGAGTTCGCCCGGCGGCCCGCCGCCATCGCCAGCTATTCCGCAGGACGTCTGGCGGGGACGCACAGCAACGCAGCGTGGCACGTCACCCTGTCCGGCATGGGCATGGCGGTCATCCCCAACACGCTGACCGTGGGGCAGATCGGCCAGACGCTCGATGACAAGGCGCAGCCTATGGGTGAGGGCGGCGCGGCGCTGGAGCGCGGCTTTCCGAAGTTTGCAGATGAGTTGGTCTGGTGGGCGATGGCGGCGAAAGGCGGCCGGGGCTGATCAGCGGACGGATGTTCGCGCCATCGCCCGATCCACCCACAGCACGGCATAACCGGCCAGAATGAAACCGGCGGCAATCGCTGCGCAGTTGATGGCGACCTGCGTCCAGCCCAGTTTCACGACGTTGATGAAGGGATAGGCATAGCCGTCGCCAGACAGGCCGCGCGCCAATGCATAGGGCAGATAGAGGGCGGGATAGATCGCCCATAGCAGCGGGTCGGTGCGCTGTGATGCGCCCTTGGCGGCGAAAGCCAGCCACCAGAGCGGCACCAGCACCGGCGTCACCTTGTGCAGCAGCATATCGGCCAGGAGCGCGCCGCCGCTGAGGTCCAGCAGGCCGCGCAGCAACAGCATATAGACGATGCCGACCAGCATGATCGCCAGCATGACCCCGGTGATCATGCGGGGGGAAACGGCCCGTCCCACAACCAGGGCGGTGAACAGGATGGCGACCAGCAGGTTGGTCGTCACCGTGAAGAAACGCAGCAATATCCAGAGGGTCTGCGCGGCCGAGCCATTCTGTCCGAAGGTCGCGGCGAACTGTATGCCAAGTCCCGCCCAGGCGATGACGGCGACGCCCGCCGCCGCCAGCCGGGGCAGCGCCCCGGTCACCTCTTGCGGCTGCCGCTGACCATATCCTCGGCCAGATCCAGACCTGCCCGTCCGTGCGAGGCCGTGCGGGATGGGGCGTGGGGCCGTTCCTCATATTCCGGTTCCTCGACCTCCAGCATGCCTTCCCATTTGGTGATGACGGATGTGGCGATGGCGTTGCCGATCACATTGGTCGCGGTGCGGCCCATGTCCATGAAATGATCGACCGCGAGGATGAAGGCGACACCCTCCACCGGCAGGTTGAACTGTCCGAGCGTCGCCGCGACGACGACCAGCGAGGCGCGGGGCACGGCGGCGATGCCCTTGCTGGTGACCATGAGGACCAGGAGAATGGTGATCTGCGTCGCGATGGGCAGGTCGATATTATAGGCCTGCGCGATGAACACCGTCGCGAAGGACGCGTACATCATCGACCCGTCCAGATTGAAACTGTAGCCCAGCGGCAGCACGAAGCTGTAGATACGGCGCGGCACGCCGAACTTGTCGAGCTGCTCCAGCATCTTGGGATAGGCGGCCTCCGACGATGCGGTCGAGAAGGCGATCAGCGCAGGCTCCCGGATGTACCGGGCCAGCGTGAACATGCGCTTGCCCAGGAACAGGAAGCCGACGAACGCCAGCACCGCCCACAGCACCGAGAGCGACAGGTAAAATTCGCCGATAAGCTGCCCGAACGTCACCAGCACGCCAAGGCCCTGCGTAGTGATTGACGATGCGATCGCGCCGAATACGGCGACCGGGGCCATGCGCATGACATAACCCGTCACCTGCAGCATCAGCTCGACCAGCGATTCGACCACGGTGACGATCGGCTTGCCCTTTTCGCCAATGGCGGTCAGAGCGACGCCGACGAACAGGGAGAATACCACGATCTGAAGGATGGAATTGTCCGCCATCGCGCCGATCATGGATGTCGGGAATACGTGCAGCACGAAGTCGCGCAGGTTCAGCGCCTCCGTATTGACGCCCGATTCCGCGCCGCTCCTTACCAGGTTCAACCCTTCGCCAGGCGAGAACAGATTGACCGAGACAAGGCCGATGGAAAGCGAGATCAGGCTGGCGATGATGAACCAGGCGATCGCCCGCCCGCCGATCCGCCCCAGCGCCGCGCTGTCGCCCATATGCGCGATGCCGGCGACCAGCGTGGAGAACACCAGCGGCGCGATGATCATCTTGATCAGATGCAGGAAGATGTCGGCCAGCAGGTGGAAATAGCCAGCGACCTCCTCCGCCAGTTCCTTGTTGGGGCCTATCCAGGCATGTGCGACATAACCGGTGATAACGCCCAGAAGCATGCCGATAAGAATGAAGGAAGTAAGGCGTTTGGCCATTGGGTCCCCGGATTTACATGGTCGGGCTGCGATGGACCCGGTTCGTCTAGGCTTTGGTCGAGCCTATCAAGCTAAGACGTATGGCGCAACGCATGCCGCCAGTGGGAGGAGAGGCGAGGGCGGATTTTGCGTTCGGGATGGGGAGTATGGAGGACCCCTTGTCGTCCTTCTTCGCGGAAAGGCAGGGCTTCGGCAAGCTCAGCCCGAACGGTTGCTTTCTGGATATAATCACCCGCACTGGGCGCGGTGCAGCATCATCTGGTCGGCCAGCACAAGGGCCATCATCGCCTCCACCACCGGAACGCCGCGAATGCCGACGCAGGGGTCGTGCCGTCCTTTGGTGATGATGTCCGCCGCCTCGCCCTCGCGGGTAATGGTGTCGACGGGGATCAGGATGGAGCTTGTCGGCTTGAAGGCGATGCGGACCTTGATCGGCTGACCGGTGGAGATGCCGCCCGCAATGCCGCCCGCATGGTTCGCGCCGAACAGGGGAAGGCCGTCTGGGCCGGGACGCATCGGGTCCGCATTCTGTTCGCCGCGCAGGCGGGCGGCGGCGAATCCATCGCCGATCTCCACGCCCTTCACGGCGTTGATGCTCATCATCGCCGCCGCAAGCTCGCTGTCGAGCTTGGCGTAGAGCGGTGCCCCCCAGCCGGCGGGCACGCCGCTGGCGACGCATTCGACGACAGCGCCCAATGACGATCCGTCCTTGCGCGCGCCATCGACCAGCGTTTCCCAGCGCTTCGCAGCAACGGGGTCCGGGCAGAAGAAGGGGTTTTCGTCAATCTGTGCGGCGTCGAACCGGGCATAGTCTATCGCATCGCCGCCAATCTCGCTGACATAGGCGAAGATATCGACATCCGGGATCACCAGCCGCGCTACCGCGCCCGCTGCGACCCGGCTCGCGGTTTCCCGCGCGCTCGACCGCCCGCCGCCGCGATAGTCGCGAAAGCCATATTTGGCGTCATAGGCATAGTCGGCATGGCCGGGGCGGTACGCCTTGGCGACGTCGGAATAATCCTTCGACCGCTGGTCGACATTCTCGATCATCAGGCTGATCGGCGTACCGGTCGTCTTGCCCTCGAACACGCCGGACAGGATGCGGACCTGATCCGGTTCCTGCCGCTGCGTAGTGAATTTGGACGTGCCAGGCCGACGCTTGTCCAGGAAAGGCTGGATATCAGCCTCGCTGATCGCCAGCCCCGGCGGGCACCCGTCCACGACCGCGCCGATAGCGGGGCCATGGCTCTCCCCCCAGGTCGAGAAACGGAATACACGGCCGAAGCTGTTGAAGCTCATACCCCTCTCCCCTTGGGGGAGAGGGAGGGACCCAAGCCGGAGGCTTGGGAGGGTGAGGGGCGGGAATATATGTCAGCCAAGATTGATTGAACCACCCCTTCGATATTTCCCATCACGTCCGCATTGGAAAAGCGCAGAACATGATACCCTTCGCCAGCCATCCAAGCGGATCGCCCTTGATCCTGCGCTTCCGTACCAGCGTGAGTATCGCCGTCAACCTCGACCACTAGTCCTGCCTCGGTGCAGAAGAAATCGGCAATGAAAGGTCCGATCCACGCCTGACGGGGAAATTTTAGTCCGCCGACCTGCCGGTTGCGAAGCTTTGACCATAAATGCTTTTCGGGTTCAGTCGCCTCATGGCGCATATTGCGGACACGGATCAGTGAATCTGGGCGGTCCGGATCTGGCCGCCTCATATGCCCTCACCCTCCCACCGCTTTGCGGCGGGTCCCTCCCTCTCCCCTGCAGGGAGAGGGGGTTTTCTCACTTCTCCAGCGCCATGTCCGGCGCGTCCTCGGCCTTCATGCCGATGACGTTATAGCCTGCGTCGACATGATGGATTTCGCCGGTCACGCCGGAGGCGAGGTCGCTCAGCAGGTAAAGGCCCGCGCCGCCTACGTCATCGATCGTCACGTTGCGGCGCAGGGGCGAGTTCAGCTCGTTCCACTTGAGGATGTATCGGAAGTCGCCGATGCCGCTTGCCGCCAGCGTCTTGATCGGCCCGGCGGAGATGGCGTTGACGCGGATATTCTCCGGCCCCAGGTCCATCGCCAGATATTTGACGCTGGTTTCCAGCGCCGCCTTCGCCACGCCCATCACGTTATAATGCGGGATCACCTTTTCCGCGCCATAATAGCTGAGCGTCAGCAGCGATCCGCCATCCGGCATCAGCGCCCGCGCGCGCTTGGCAACAGCGACGAAGCTGTAGGCGGAGATGTTCATGGTCAGCAGGAAATTGTCGAGGCTGGTGTCGACATAGAGGCCGCGCAGCTCATTCTTGTCCGAAAAGCCGATGGCGTGGACCACGAAGTCCAGCGTGCCCCATTTTTCCTTGATCGTGTCGAACGTCGCGTCCAGCCCCGCCATGTCCGACACGTCGCACGGGATCAGGAAATCCGATCCGACTTCCGCGGCGAGGGGCCGCACGCGCTTTTCCAGCGCCTCGCCCTGATAGGAAAAGGCCAGTTCCGCGCCTTGCGCGTGCAGCGCCTGCGATATGCCCCAGGCCAGCGACTTGTCATTGGCGAGACCCATGATGAGGCCGCGCTTTCCCTTCATCAGGTTGCCCGTGTTAGATGCAGTCATTCGGGCTTAACCTCCTGTATTCCTGCCGCGGCATCATGTTCCTCCTCAGGAAACTCGGCCAGCGACGCATTGAGTTCGGCGCCAATTACCACGCCAAGCCCGACGAGAAAGAAAAAAATAAGCACGATCATAACACCGGCCAGGCTGCCATAGGTCAGGGCATAGCCGCCAAGCTGCCCCAGAGCGACCGGAAGCAGCAGCAATGTGCCATACCACCATGCCGTCGTCAGCACCGCGCCGGGCCATTTGGGGAAGCGCGGATCGCGATAGGCGCTGGGCGTGAGCGCGGCGAATAGAAAGTAAAGCGCGACGGCCAGGATCGCCATCGGCGCCAGCTTTGTCGCCGCCACTATGTTGATCGCGTCATCGGCGAAGGGCAGCAGGCGATGGAGAAATTCGTCGGCCGCGGTGATCATCACCTGAAGGGAGAAGGCGAACATCGCCGCCAGCACGCTGACCACGATGATGCCGATCGATCCGAGGCGATATTGCCAGAAGGCGCGGCCGCTCTTTGTGCCATAGGCGCGGCGTAATATGTCGCGGATGGTTTCTATCAGGCTACCGGTCGTCCACAGGCCGACCAGGCCGCCAAGCCAGAGAAGGCCGCTGGACGAGCGGGCGGACAGCACATCCTCTATCGGCGCGCGCAGCACGTCGGCGACGCTGGGCGGCACGGTGAACAGGAAGGCGTTGACCGCCTGTATGCCGTCCTGCGTCCGGCCGAAGATGCTGGCGATGGCGGCGGCCACGATGAAGAAGGGGAACAGCGCCACCAGCGAGAGATAGGCGAGGTTCCCGGCATGAATGAAGCCGTCCGTATAGACGCCAACCGCCACGCGCTTGACCACTTCGATGGCATAGGCCCCGTGGCGGAGGCGGTAGGGGCTGTATTTCGCGCGTTCCCGCCCATCGCGGCGATATAGCCTGCGCGCTTCGGGCGATTGGGGTGATATGTCCCTCATGCCCCTGGGATGATCCTAGACGCCCAGATTTCCGCGCACGGGCCGGGTGTCCGTCCACCCCTCCAGGAAACTCGCCAGGGCATCATCAGCGGCGGGCACATCGACGATCAGGGTGACGAGCTGGTCGCCGCGCTGGCCGTTCTTGCCCGTAAAGCCGCGCCCCTTGAGGCGCAGGGTCTTGCCGGATGACGACCCGGCGGGAACGCCCAGCATCACCGGGCCATCGACCGTCGGGACGCGGACCTTCGCGCCCTTCACGGCTTCGTTGATGGTGATGGGCAGGTCCAGCCGCACATTGTCGCCGTCGCGGGTGTAGAAGGGGTGGGGCTTGACCTCTATCGTGACGATCGCATCGCCTGCGCCGCCCGCGCCCGGCTGACCCTTGCCGGACAGGCGCATCTGCGTGCCGGTTTCCGCGCCTGCGGGCAGTTTCAGGTCGATGGTCTTGCCATCCTGCAGGGTGATGCGCTGCGGCGCCAGCGTTGCCGCATCGACGAAGCTGACGGCAAGGCGATAGGCGGTGTTTGCGCCCTTGGGGGGCGGGCCTGCGCGTCCGCCCCGGCCAAAGCCGCCAAATCCGCCGCCGCCACCGGCCGCGCGCCGTCCGCCGCCGAATATCCCCTCAAAGATATCGCCGAAGTCCGCGCCCTCGCTGTTGAATTCGAAGCCGCCGCCTTGTTGGCCGCCGCGGCCGCCGAAGCCGCCACCGCCAAACCCGCCGCCGCCGAATGGATTGGTCGGGTTGCCGTCGCCGTCAATCTCCCCCCGGTCGAAGCGTGCGCGCTTGTCCTTGTCAGTCAGAAGGTCATAGGCGCGGGTAATCTCGGCGAACTTGTCGGCCGCCTTGGGATTGTCCTTGTTCCGGTCCGGGTGATGCGTTTTGGCGAGCGTGCGGTACGCCTTTTTGATGTCGCCTTCGCTCGCGCCGCGGGCAACGCCCAATATGCTGTAGGGATCGGCCATTCTTGCCCTGTTCAGTGTCCGGATATGTTTCTGGCCTGCATGTGGCGAAGAAATGCCCGCGCTTCAAGTTTGTTGCAAAAAGCGGGAGACCCCGGAACGGACTGGTAACCTCCCAACACTCGTCCCAACACCCGTCATCGCGGACCTGATCCGCGATCCATGAGCGCAAGCCTCAGCCCGTTCGCGCTATAGAGAGCCAATGGATCCCGGATCAGGTCCGGGATGACGAAAAAGGGCGGCGGGGATCTATAATCCCCGCCGCCCCAATATCTTCCGATATTCAGTAAAGGCTTATGCAGCGAACTGGTTCATCGTGTTGTGGATGCCGCCGGCCTTCAGGGCTGCTTCGCCAGCGAAATATTCCTTGTGGTCGTCGCCGATGTCGGAACCAGACATGTTCTGGTGCTTGACGCAGGCGATGCCCTCGCGGATTTCCTTGCGCTGCACGCCCTTGACGTAACCCAGCATGCCCGCATCGCCGAAATATTCCTTGGCGAGGTTGTCGGTGCTGAGCGCGGCCGTGTGGTAGGTCGGCAGGGTGATGAGGTGGTGGAAGATGCCTGCACGCGCCGCCGCATCCTTCTGGAAGGTGCGGATCTTCTCGTCCGCCTCGTCGGCGAGCGCCGTGCCGTCATAATCGACGCTCATCAGCTTCGTGCGGTCATAGGCCGAAACGTCCTTGCCCTCGGCTGTCCACGCATCGAACACCTGCTGGCGGAAGTTCAGCGTCCAGTTGAACGACGGCGAGTTGTTGTAGACCAGCTTCGCGTTCGGGATGACTTCACGGATGCGGTCGACCATGCCGGCGATCTGCTCGATATGCGGCTTCTCGGTTTCGATCCACAGCAGGTCGGCACCGTTCTGCAGCGACGTGATGCAGTCGAGGACGCAGCGGTCCTCGCCAGTGCCCTTGCGGAACTCGAACAGGTTCGAAGGCAGGCGCTTGGGACGCAGCAGCTTGCCGTCGCGGTTCAGGATGACGTCGCCGTTGCGCGCCGTCGCCGGATCGATTTCCTCGCAATCGAGGAAGCTGTTGTAAAGGTCGCCAATATCGCCCGGCTCCTTGGAAACGGCGATCTGCTTGGTGAGGCCGGCGCCCAGCGAGTCGGTGCGGGTGACGATGATGCCGTCCTCAACGCCCAGCTCAAGGAAGGCGTAGCGGCAGGCGCGGACCTTGGCGAGGAAGTCCTCGTGCGGCACCGTGACCTTGCCGTCCTGGTGGCCGCACTGCTTCTCGTCGGACACCTGGTTCTCGATCTGCAGGGCGCATGCGCCGGCCTCGATCATCTTCTTGGCGAGCAGGTAGGTCGCCTCGGCATTGCCGAAGCCCGCGTCGATGTCCGCGATGATGGGAACGACATGGGTTTCATAATTGTCGATGGCGTGCAGCAGGCGCTGCGCCTCAACCTCGTTGCCGGTCTCGCGCGCCTTGTCCAGATCGCGGAACATCAGGCCCAGTTCGCGGGCGTCGGCCTGGCGCAGGAAGGTGTAGAGTTCCTCGATCAGCGCGGGAACGCTGGTCTTTTCGTGCATCGACTGGTCGGGCAGCGGGCCGAAGTCGGAACGCAGCGCGGCGACCATCCAGCCGGACAGATACAAATAGCGGCGGTCGGTCGACTGGAAGTGCTTCTTGATGGAAATCATCTTCTGCTGGCCGATGAAGCCGTGCCAGCAACCCAACGACTGGGTGTATTGCGCAGGATCGGCGTCATAGGCGGCCATGTCCTTGCGCATGATCGCGGCGGTATAGCGCGCAATGTCCAGACCGCTCTGGAAACGGTTCTGCAGGCGCATGCGGGCGACGGACTCGGCGCTGATGCCGTCCCAGGTGCCGCCCTGGCTCTGAATGAGGCCAGTGATCTGGCTGATATGATCTTGATAGGACATCGCGTCTTCCTCGTGGTTCGAAAACTTCGGGTTCGGAAACAGTGGCGCCCGGTTACATTGCATCGCAGCAGGGGCGTGAGAGGCGGCGAGGTCCATCTGTAAAACTTTACAGATTTTCATTGTAATGTTGTAAGGAAGATACAAACCGCAGGATTCGTGGGAATTATGGCTAACGAACGTCCAGTCTATATGGGGCCGCGCCTCAAGCGTCTGCGCCGGGACCTTGGCCTTACACAGGCGCATATGGCGGCCGACCTGGAGATATCCTCCTCCTATGTCGCCCTGCTGGAGCGCAACCAGCGGCCGCTGACCGCCGATATGCTCCTGCGCCTTGCCCGCACCTACAAGATGGACATGACGGAGCTGGCCGGGGATGGCGGGGCGGAATTTACCGCCCGGCTGCAATCCGTGCTGAAAGACCCGATGTTCGCCGACATCGACCTGCCGCCGCTTGACGCCACTGACGTCGCGACCAGCTATCCCGGCGTCACGGAGGCGCTGTTGCGGCTCTACACCGCCTATCGCGAGGAGCAGTTGGCGCTGGCCGATCATGGCGTAGAGGCGCGGGCGGCGGATGGCGCATATGATGCCGATGCGTCCGATCCGGTCGGCGATCCCGTGGCGGAGGCGCGGCGCTTCCTGGCCGCGCGCCGCAACAGCTTCCCTTTGCTCGACGATTCGGCGGAACGGCTGGCCCAGACCTTCGGAGTGCAAGGGGCGACGGGGCAGGAGGGGATCATCGGGCATCTGAAGGCGCGCTACAATCTGCGCGTCCGGCGGCTGCCCTCCGACGTGATGATGGGGTCCATGCGGCGGCTGGACCGGCATCGCGACGAATTGCTGATCGACGATTCGCTCGATGCCGCCAGTCAGATGTTCCAGCTCGCGCTCCAGCTTTCCTATCTGGAACTGCGGCGGGAAATCGACACGGTGCTGAAGGAAGGCAGTTTCGCCACCGAGGCGGGGGAGCGGCTGACGCGCAAGGCGCTGGCGAGTTACAGCGCCGCCGCCTTGCTGATGCCCTATTCCGCCTTCGCCCGCGCCGTCGAACAGCGGCGCTATGATGTGGAGGCGCTGGCCCGGCAGTTCGGCACCAGCTTCGAACAGACGGCCCACCGCCTGACGACCCTGCAGAAGCCGGGGCAGGAGCGGGTGCCCTTCTTCTTCATCCGGATCGATCCCGCCGGGAACGTGTCGAAGCGGCTGGACGGGGCGGGGTTTCCCTTCGCCCGGCATGGCGGCGCCTGTCCGCTATGGTCGGTGCATCAGGCGTTTCGCACGCCGCGCCAGATCGTAACCCAATGGCTGGAACTGCCGGACGGGCAGCGCTTCTTTTCCATCGCGCGCACGGTGACCGCGGGCGGCGGCGCGTTCGGGGCGCAGCGGGTGGAGCGCGCCATTGCGCTCGGCTGTTCCGCCGAACATGCGGGGAAGCTGGTCTATACCCGCGACCAGCCCGACGCCGCCTCCGTCGCCGCGACGCCGATCGGCGTCACCTGCCGCCTGTGCCATCGCGCCAATTGCGCCGCCCGCTCGGCCCCGCCGATCGGCCGCCAGATATTGCCCGACGACTATGTGGGTTCGAGCGCGCCGTTCACCTTCGCGGATGTTTAGCCGCGCTGCGTAAACCATCCGTTCGCCCTGAGCTTGTCGAAGGGCTGTCCTTCTTCACGACGATGAAAGGAAGGGCAGGGCTTCGACAAGCTCAGCCCGAACGGCAGTAAGGTGGTTGGGAAAAGGGCCGCCGGATCACTCCGGCAGCCTCAATCATGCGCGCACTTCGCCGCAAATGTCACGCCGCCGCCCGCCGCTCCTTCAGTTCCTCGTTCAGCATCTCGGCCAGCAGGAAGGCAAGCTCCAGGCTCTGCGCAGCGTTGAGGCGCGGGTCGCAATGGGTGTGATAGCGGTCGGCCAGGCCCTCGTCGGTGATGGCGATCGCACCGCCGGTGCACTCCGTGACGTTCTGGCCGGTCATCTCGCAATGGATGCCGCCACCGAAGCTGCCTTCCGCGCGATGCACGGCGAAGAAGCCGCGCACTTCGGCCAGGATGCGGTCGAACGGCCGGGTCTTATAGCCATTGGCGGCCTTGATGACATTGCCGTGCATCGGGTCGCACGACCACACCACCGGCTGCCCTTCGCGCAGGACGGCGCGGACCAGCTTGGGCAAGCCCGCCTCGATCTTGTCATGGCCGTAGCGAGTGATCAGCGTGATGCGGCCCGGCTCCCGCGCCGGGTTCAGCGTATCGAGCATCCGCAACAGCGCGTCCGGCTCCAGGCTCGGCCCGCATTTCAGGCCGATGGGATTGCCGATGCCGCGCAGATATTCGACATGCGCAGACCCTTCGAACCGGGTGCGGTCGCCAATCCACAACATATGCGCGCTGGTGTCGTACCAGTCGCCGGTGATGCTGTCCTGCCGCGTCAGCGCCTGCTCATAGGGGAGCAGCAGCGCCTCATGGCTGGTGTAGAAGCTGGTGCCGCCAAGCTGGGGCACGGTTTCGGGCGACAGGCCGCAGGCGCGCATGAAGGCAAGCGACTCGCCGATCCGGTCGGCGACGGCGTCGAACTTCGCGGCCAGCGGGCTGCGGCCCATGAAATCCAGCATCCAGCCATGCACCCGGTCGAGGCTGGCATAGCCGCCGGTCGAGAAAGCGCGCAGCAGGTTCAGCGTCGCCGCCGACTGGTTATAGGCGCGCACCATGCGCTGCGGGTCCGGCTCCCGGCTTTCGGCCGTGAAGGCGATGTCGTTGATATTGTCGCCGCGATAGCTGGGCAGCTCCACGCCATCGATGGTTTCCGTGTCGGCGGAGCGCGGCTTGGCGAACTGGCCCGCCATGCGGCCGACCTTCACGATGGGCAGCTTGCTGGCGAAGGTCAGGACGACCGCCATCTGCAGCAGCACGCGGAAGGTGTCGCGGATGTTGTTCGGATGGAACTCGGCGAAGGACTCGGCGCAATCGCCGCCCTGCAGCAGGAACGCCTCGCCATTGACGGCGCGCGCCAGATCGGCCTTCAGCGCGCGGGCCTCGCCTGCAAATACCAGCGGGGGAAAAGTGCCAAGCTGCGCCTCTGCGGCGGCAAGCGCCTGTGCGTCACGATAGGTCGGCATCTGCCGCCCTTCATGGGTTCTCCAGCTCTGGGGCGTCCATTTCGCCGCCACGGCACTATCTCCTTCTGTTACACGGATGGGCAAAAATTAAGGGACGCCCTATGCGCGTGGCCGACACATAAGGCAAGTCCACTCCGTCAGGAGCTTTACCTCCTTACCCTAAAGCCCGCCTTCGCGAAAATGGATTGCCTGGATTACTCTGATCGGCCCGTTGCCCGGTTCAACTCCAGCAGCCTTGCCGCCATCGTAAGCAGCATGGCGGCCGCCGCCGCGAACCAGAGCGCGTTGATGGCGAAGGCGTTCCAGGCGAACGCGCCAGTGATCGCGCCCATTGCGAGCGCCGCCCATAGCATTGCGAAGGGCAGCCATTTCCGCCGGTCGCCTCCGCGCAATGCCGACGCGATCTGCTGACCGGTCTTCACCAATGTCCCGGTCATATAGGTCAATCCGATCGTGACCTCTCCGTCGCGTTCGAACACGGCGTTTTCCGTCCCCATCGCCAGCGCGGTGATAAAGGCGGCGACAAGGGCGTGACCGGACGCGCCGCATGCGGCCGCAAGGGTGATCAGCAGGGTCATCAGGCCAAGCACCGCCTGTTTGCGCGCCGCGCCGGCCGCCGCCCCGGCCAAAGACGCAATAATGACTCCCAGAAGGAATGTGCCGATCAAACCCCCGGCCATGGCCACATCCCGGCCATGCCCGGCGATGCCGACGCCCAGCCGCGTGGTATTCCCGCTCATGAAAGAGACGAAGAAACCGCCCAGCGCCATATATCCGACAGCATCGACATAACCGGCCAGGGCGGACAGGCAGACGGCGAGGGCCTGTGTGCGTCGGTCATAGCGCGTCATGCCGCCTGCTCCTTCCGCGCGGTTAATCCAGCCGGATGTTCCATTCCCAGCGCAGCGGATCGCCGTCCATCACATCTACGCCTTTGGCGATGAGGGCGTTACGGATCGCATCCGACGCCGCGAAATCCTTCGCCGCGCGCGCAGCCTGGCGGCGGTCGAGTTCTGCCTCGATTTCGACTTCGGTGATGGCGGCATCTTTGGGCGGGATGCGCAGGTCCGCGCGATCCATTTTAAGGAGATCAAGTCCGAGCACTTCGTCCATGGTAGCAATGAGATGCCATCGCAACCTGTTGTCGATAGTCGGATCGGTAAGCACCTCTTCGACTAACGGCAGGCATTTTGGTGTATTAAGGTCATCTCTGATCGCTGCATCGAACAACGCCAACACGCCAGTGATGTCGGCATCCTCGCGCTTTTCAATTGAAATAGGACGAATGTCCGCAAAGTTATCTAAGGCCTGTCCAGTTTCTTGGAACTCTTGCCAGCGTTTGACCGCAATCGCTTTCTTCATCCGCTTCAATCGCGTTAATGCGGCACCCAGCGTGCCGCTGCTAAACTCCAACTCGCTGCGATAATGCGCCGACAGGCACAGCAGGCGATAGGCCAAAGGATGCACGCCCGCATCGATCAGCGAGAATAGCGTGGTGAAGCCGCCCTTCGACTTCGACATCTTGCCGGAGCGATCGACGAGGAAGTTGTTATGCATCCACCAGCGCGCGCCGGTGAAGCCTGCCCCGACTCCCGAAGCCGCGTCCGAGCATCCGCAGAACGCCTGGTTCTGGGCAATCTCGTTGGGGTGATGAATTTCGCGATGGTCGATGCCGCCGGTATGGATGTCAAACGGATGGCCGAGCTTCGCATGGCTCATCACCGAGCATTCCAGATGCCAGCCCGGCGCGCCCTTGCCCCAGGGCGAGTCCCATTCCATCTGCCGGTTCTCGCCGGGCGCGGACTTGCGCCAGATGGCGAAGTCCTGCGGGTTGCGCTTGCCGGCGACCGGGTCGATCCGGCCCTCGCCTTCATCGTCCTTCGTCCGGGCTAGGCGGCCGTAATCGGGAACGGTCGACACATCGAAATAGAGGCCGCTGTCAATCTCGTAGCAATGCCGGTCGGCGATGGTCTTTGCGAACTCGATCATCTGCGGCACATAGTCGGTCGCGACCGTCCATTCGCTTGGCTCTATGATGTTGAGCGCGGCGATATTGCTCTTGAAGGCGTCGGTATAATGGGCCGCGATGTCCCAGATGCTCTTGGCCTGTGCGCGGGCGGCGGCCTCCATCTTGTCGTCCCCGGCGTCGGCGTCGCTGGTCAGATGGCCGACATCCGTGATGTTGATGATATGGGTGACGGCATAGCCCTTCCACAGCAGCGTCCGCCGCAACGCGTCGGTAAACACATAGGCGCGCAGATTGCCGAGATGGGCATAATTATAGACGGTAGGCCCGCAGCTATAGACGCGCGCTTCGCCGGCCGTGATCGGCACGAAGGTCTCCACGGAGCGCGTCAGGCTGTTGAACAGGCGCAGGGGGGCGGTGTCGGTCATGCCGGGTGCATGGTGCGGTTGCCGGAGAAGGTCAAGATTGCCCTATACGGATAATTGGACTATATTTGGTCTTTATATAGACTTGTGAGAGTGTTCATGCGTTATTCCGCTCAGGTCAAGCCCATCAGCTATTTGAAAGCGAACGCCGCCGAAATTCTGCTCGATTTGGCGGAGAGTCGTGAACCTATGGTCATCACCCAGAATGGCGAAGCAAAAGCCGTGCTGCAGGACGTCGCGTCTTATGAGCAGGGGCAGGAAACTTTGGCGCTGCTGAAACTGCTTGCGCTGGGCAATCAGGATGCCGAGGCCAGGCGCATCAGGCCAGCCCGAGAGGTCATCGCGCGGTTGAAAACCAAATCGCGCTGATGACGAACAAGATGTTCGAGGTTTTCCTGACGCAGGGAGCAGAGGATGATCTGGAGGCGCTTCACACCTACGTCGCCGCTACTCGATCCTCTGACGAGGCGGACGGACTGCTCGATGCGCTGTTGGAAAAGATAATGCATTTGGAAAGCTTCCCATTGCGGGGACATGTCCCGCCAGAATTGGAGGCTTTGGGAATCCAGGACTTTCGGGAAATCTCCCTTCCTCCGTATCGATTGATCTACAGGGTAATCGGATCGCAGGTGATGATATCCCTTATTGCCGATGCGCGGCGGAATATGCAGGCGTTGCTGGAGCGCCGGATATTGGGTCGCTCGTAAAAGAAAAATGCCTCCTCCCGTAAATTCGGAAGGTCAATCCTCGTCGAACAGTCCCGCGAGCTGTTCAACCATCGTGCCGCCAAGCTGTTCGGCGTCCATGATCGTCACGGCCCGCTTGTAATAGCGGGTCACGTCATGGCCGATGCCGATGGCGACGAGCTGCACCGGCGATCGGTTCTCGATCCATTCGATCACCTGCCGCAAATGCCGCTCCAGATAGGTGCCGCTGTTGACCGAGAGGGTGCTGTCGTCCACTGGCGCGCCGTCCGAGATGACCATCAGGATGCGGCGCTCCTCGGTCCGTCCGATCAGGCGGTTATGCGCCCAGAGCAGCGCTTCGCCGTCAATATTCTCCTTCAGCAGCCCCTCGCGCATCATCAGGCCCAGATTCTTGCGCGCGCGCCGCCAGGGTTCATCGGCCTTTTTGTAGACGATATGGCGCAGGTCGTTGAGGCGGCCGGGCAGGGGAGGCCGTCCCGCCCCCAGCCAGTCCTCGCGACTCTGCCCGCCCTTCCAGGCGCGGGTGGTGAAGCCGAGAATCTCCGTCTTGACGCCGCACCGCTCCAGCGTGCGGGCCATGATGTCGGC
Organism: Sphingobium phenoxybenzoativorans; assembly: GCF_001757355.1. Classification (GTDB taxonomy): domain Bacteria; phylum Pseudomonadota; class Alphaproteobacteria; order Sphingomonadales; family Sphingomonadaceae; genus Sphingobium; species Sphingobium phenoxybenzoativorans. Next base: position 99,912 of record NZ_MINO01000005.1, on the reverse strand, counting down.
GCTGATCGCGGCGATGCTGATCGGCCGGCCGCGCATCGAGCCGCTATTGTCGATCAGCAGCGTGACCACAGTGTCGCGAAACTCGGTGTCGCGCTCAATCTTGTAGGAGAGCGACCGGGTGGGATCGATGATGATGCGGGCGAGGCGGGCGGCGTCCAGCATGCCCTCCTCCTGGTCGAAATCCCAACTGCGCGACTGCTGCGCCATCAGGCGGCGCTGCAGCCGGTTGGCGAGCTTTGTCACCGCGCCCTGCAGGCTGACAAGCTGCTGATCGAGGAAACCGCGCAGGCGGGTCAGTTCATCGTCGTCGCACAGGTCGGTTGCGAATACGATTTCGTCATGCTTGGTGGTGAAGGCGGTGTAATCGAAGCCCGGCGGCAGGTCCGACATCGGCCGGTTGGGCCGGACGGGCATCATGCCCTCCTCACCCATATCGTCGGCGCCGGCGTCGCTGTCCGCGTCAAACTCCTCGCTATATTCGCTGTCGCCGTCCTCGCTTTCGCCGCTTTGCTGTTCGGCGCGCGCTTCCGTCTGGGCGTCGCTGTCCCCGGTCTGCTCCTCGCCCTGGTCGCCCTCGTCCTGCTGCTGCTCCTGGTCCTCGCCGTCTTCCTCGCCCTGCTCGTCCGTCGGTTCAGGCGGAGAGTCGGCGTCGACCAGTTCCAGATGCTCCAGCATCGCGGTCGCCAGCTTCTGGAAAGCGCGCTGGTCGTCCAGCGCCAGGCCAAGCGCGTCGAGATCCGGCCCCGCCTTATCCTCTATCCACTGGTCGACCATATCCATGCCGTCCCGCGCGGCTTCAGGCGCGGGCTGTCCCGTCAGCCTTTCCCGGACCTTGAGCGCTATGGCGGTGCTCAGCGGCACTTCATCCCTGTTCCGCGCGCGGATGATGGGATCGGACTTCAACCGCATTTCCAGCGCGTGGTTCAAATTCTCCCGCACGCCCTCCATCTGGCGCGATCCAATGGCCTCGACGCGGGCTTGCTCGACAGCATCGTAGACGGCGCGCGCCACGGCCTCGGCCGGGAGGGCCGATCCATGAATCTTCGGATTATGATGGCGCAGCTTGAGCGTATTGGCGTCGGCAAAGCCGCGTGCGATCGCCACCTGATCGCGGGGCAGGTTGCGGCCCGGCGTCGGCACCTTGATCTGCTTGCCCGACATGTGCGGGGCATCGGCGGTGAAGCCGACCTCGACTTCCGCATCGCGCGCCATCGACCGCGCCGCGCCGGACAGCACATCCTTGAAAGCGTCGAGGTGGGAGCGTTCGGCCATCAGTCGAGCAGCAATGCGCGGATCGTCCGCTTTGCGTCCGCATCCACGCCGATCGACGCCAGATAGCCGTCCACGCCGCCATGGCTGGCGTCCAGCTCGTCGAAAAATGCGTCCAGATAGGCGGTGTCTGCGGCCAGCAATGGCGCGATCAGCTCCGGCGCGCTCTGGGCGACGCGGGCGACCTTGGTGTTGCGCCGGCCGAACAGCATGGGCCAGTCGGCATGGTCGTTGGTGAGGAGATAATCCTCATCGATCAGCGGACGCGGAACGCCGAGCATCGTCAGGATCAGGGCAGCGCCAACGCCGGTGCGGTCCTTGCCCGCCGCGCAGTTGATCAGCAGGGGGGCGTCGCCACGCGCGAGCTGGGCGAACATCGCGCTGTAGGACGGGGCATGATCGGCCGGGATTTCGCGATACAGATGGGTCATCGCCTGGCGCATTTTTTCCGGCGTCGCCGCCTCATCCTTCAGGATTTCCGAAAGGACGCCGCTGCTTTCGATATAGTCCCGGCTCCAATAGGCGATGCCGGCCGGCTCATGCCAGCGCGTCGGTTCCGCCTTGCGCTCATTTGAGCGGCGGAAATCGCATATGCTGCGGATGCCCAACGCCCGCAGATGATCCTCATCCGCTTCGGTCAGCAAGGTCATCGTGCCTGAACGATAGAGCATGCGGCGCTTCACGACCCGGCCATCGCCCGTCGGATAACCGCCGAAATCGCGCAGGTTGAAACTTGCCTGCAACGGAATGAGACGAGGGGAATGTTCAGCCTGAACGGTCACCCGGCCTTGCCCACAACGCTTTCCGGCAGATCCTTTCCGAACACGCGCTGGTAATATTCGGCGACCAGCGCGCGCTCCGCCTCATCGCATTTGTTGAGGAAGGACAGGCGGAAGGCGAAGCCGACATTCTTGAAGATCAAGGCGTTCTGCGCCCAACTGATCACCGTGCGCGGGCTCATGACGGTCGAGATGTCGCCGTTGATGAAGCCCTGGCGGGTCAGTTCCGCCACCTTGATCATATTCTCCACTTCCTTGCGGCCGCCCTCATGGTCGTACTCGCCCGACTTGGCGAGGACGATCTGCGCTTCCGTGGCGGCGGGCAGATAGTTGAGGGTGACGACCAGGTTCCACCGGTCCATCTGGCCCTGATTGATCTGCTGCGTGCCGTGGTAGAGGCCGGTCGTGTCGCCCAGACCCACCGTGTTGGACGTCGCGAACAGGCGGAACCAGGGGTTCGGTCGGATGACCCGGTTCTGGTCGAGCAAGGTCATCTTGCCGTCCGTTTCCAGCACGCGCTGGATGACGAACATCACGTCCGGGCGGCCGGCGTCATATTCGTCGAACACCAGCGCGACCGGCCGCTGCAGCGCCCAGGGGAGCAGGCCCTCCCGGAACTCAGTGACCTGCTGTCCGTCCTTCAGGACAATGGCGTCGCGCCCGACCAGGTCGATACGGCTGATATGCGCGTCCAGATTGATGCGGATGCATGGCCAGTTGAGGCGGGCGGCGACCTGTTCGATATGGGTCGACTTGCCGGTGCCGTGATAACCCTGCACCATGACGCGGCGATTGTGGGAGAAGCCCGCCAGGATCGCCAGCGTGGTGTCCGGGTCGAACACATAGGCGGGGTCAAGGTCGGGCACGCGCTCGTCGGCCTCCGAGAAGGCCGGAATCTTCATGTCGACATCGACGCCGAACGTCTCGCGCGCGTCAACCTCCCGGTCGGGCGAGTCCAGCAGCGTCTCGCTGCGCGTGTCTGGCTGGGTGTTGGGGATGTCGGTCATATGTGCAAATCTTCCTGCGAGTCCCCCAAAGCCCCTAACCGATTGGGGAAGGCGATGTCGATAGATTGAGATAAGGCAAAAACAGGATCAAGCTGTCCATTCGGCCAGATGATCTTCCAGCCCGATGAGCGCCAGCCCATGCGCGATGGAGGTAAGCTCTCCTCCTGTCGCAATCTGCCCGGCGCCGAAACGCCGGTCGAAAATCGCCCGGATTGCGGGAATGAGGGACGATCCGCCGGTCAGGAACACGCGATCGATGTCCTGCGGCGTCACGCCCGCATTTCTCAGCGCCTGATCGACGCTTGTCTCGATTCGGGCGATATCTTCGGCGATCCAGCGCTCAAAGTCGGAACGGGTTACCTCGGCCTCGATGCCCAGGCCGCCCCCGTCGAAGTGGAAATGCGCGCTGTCCGCGCTCGACAGCGCGCGCTTGAGCTGTCCGACAGCATCGTAAAGCGGATAGCCAAGCTCCTGTTCGATCAGGGCGATCATGCGGCCGATGGCGTCCGGATCGGCCGCGCTTTTCTGAAGCCGCTCCAGCTCGGCCATGGTCTTGCGGTTACGCATCAGGGCCAGGCGCGACCAGTCGGCGAAGTCCGCGAAATAGCTGCGCGGGATTTCCAGGCTTTTGCCGAATGACCGGTAACTGCCGCCCTTGCCAAGCATCGGAAGCACCAGATTGTCGACGATACGATAGTCGAAACGGTCTCCGGCAATTCCGACGCCTGCCGAACCCAGTGGAATGCAGCGCCGTTCCGATCCGGGCGCGTCCACCTTCACGACGGAAAAATCGCTGGTGCCGCCGCCAAAGTCCGCAACCAGGATGGTGGCCGGTTCGGTAATGCGCGAGGCATAGCTGAACGCCGCTCCCAATGGCTCGTAGACATAATGGATGTCCGTTCCCCATGCGGCGAACATCGCGTCATACCGTCGCCGGGCGAGCGCCTCGTCGGGCCGCGACCCTGCATATGTGACCGGACGTCCGACGATTATCCGGCTGGGCAGGGCGCTCAGCGCGCCGCCGCCATGTTCGGCCATGCGTTCGAGGAACATGCGGCCGAGTTCCTCGAACGCATAGCGTTTCTCGAACACGGTCGCATGTTCGAAGATCGGGCTGGCCGCCACCGATTTGAATGACTGGATGAACCGGCTGTCCTGCGGATATTCCAGATATTCCGCGATCGCCCATGGCCCGGCCTCATGCGCCATCCCGCCCTTGACCCCATCGTCGTGCCAGAAGCACAAGGCGGAACGGAACACCGGACCGGTCGCCTGTTCGCCGGCAAATTCCACCAGATCGGAACGGCCGCCTTCGCCCAGAGCCGCGACGCTGTTGGTCGTGCCGAAATCTAGGCCCAGAGCGCGTGCGCCGGTCTGCATGGAAAGTCTCCGGGAATCTGTGGAAGGGCCGGGGCCTATGGCAGTGAAGCATCGCCATCACAAGGGCGCCGCCGGGATAAGGCTGCTATGCGAAAGCGGGCGCTTTCCTCAACTGACCATAGGCCGCGATGACATCCTGCAGCGCCTGCTCATGGCTGCGGTCGCCGCCATTATGGTCGGGGTGGAAGCGGCGGACCAGCTCCGTATAGCGCGCGCGCAGAGCCTTGCGGTCTGCGTCAAGGTCAAGGCCCATCAGGTCCATCGCCTTGCGGTCATCGGGCGATACGAACTTGCCATCGGCTCGTTGGCGATTGGCCTGTTCGGCCCGCTTCATGCGGTCCCGGAACTTCGCTCCGATGGCGTCCAGCGGATCGGAAAAGTCCGCCCAGCGGGGCGGCGGGCTGGCCGCATTGCTGGAAAAGGCGCGGGTTTCCCGTTCCCATCCGGCATAGGGGCGCTGCGCGTCGGCGATTTGTTCGGCGCTCATGCCGTTGAAGAAATTATATTTCTGGTTGAACTCGCGAACATGATCCAGGCACAGCCAGCGCCAGCGCGGACCGTCCGACCCCGTGCCATGCCCGCCCTCCGGCGGCGCGCGGAATTCGCCTGCTTCCTCGCAGCCGGGCACCGCGCAAGGACTGCCCTGGCGTTCCACGCGGCCATGAAAGCGGTTATGCCGTTTCGTCGAGAAGGGATCGGTAGCCAAAATCGTCCTGATGCAAACTAAGCCGGTTCGCTTATATAAGGCCCATGACCCAGGAATCGAAAGGCCCCGTGGCCACTGAAATTGAAGCGCGTCTGCGCGCCGCCCTGAATCCCGCCCGGCTGGCGGTGATCGATGATAGCGAAATGCATCGCGGGCATGCCGGCCATGACGGATCGGGCGAGAGTCATTTCACCGTGGAGGTGGTGGCGGACGCCTTCACCGGACAGAGCCGTGTGGCCCGGCAGCGGATGGTGAACGCCGCCCTGTCCGACCTGCTGCGCGACAAGGTTCATGCGCTGGCGATCAAGGCGCGCGCGCCGCAGGAGGCTTGACGATCCGGGCCTTATCCTCTTTCCCTTGGCGGAGGAGGGCGCGAGAAATGGAGAAGCGAGCATGGCGGATTCGTCTGACTCGGGCGCCTATGACTTCTGGTACTGGCCCAGTATCCCCGGCCGCGGCGAGTTCGTCCGGCTGACTCTGGAGGCGTGTGGCATTCCCTATAGGGACCGCGCGCGGGAAGATGGGGCCGAAGCAATGATGAAGGACATGGCCGGGCATGTGGAAGGCCCGGCTTACGCTCCACCCTATATCGGCATTGATGGTCAGACGGTTTCCCAGACCGCAAATATCCTGATGTTCCTGTCGGAACGGCATGATTGCGGCCCTACGACGATGAAGACGCGCTACTGGCTGAACCAGGTGCAACTGACCATCATGGATGTCGTGGCGGAGGCGCATAATGTGCATCATCCGGTGGCCGCCATGCTCTATTATGAGGATCAGAAGGCGGAGGCCGCGCGTGCCGCGGAGCAATTTCGCAAGGAACGGATACCGGGATATTTCGCCTGGTTTGAAAAGGCGTTGAAGGCGGCGGCGGGGGACTGGCTGACCGGCAGCCGCTGGAGCTATGCCGACCTGTCCCTGTTTCAGCTCGTTTCCGGCCTGCGCTACGCGTTTCCGAAACGGATAAAGAGCATAGAGGGCGACTATCCCCGGTTGATGAAACTGTGCGATCTGGTGGCCGCCATGCCGGAACTGAAGGACTATTTCCGCAGCAACCGGCGAATCGCATTCAACAATGACGGCATCTTCCGTCACTATCCGGAGCTTGACGCTGCATGACCGAAATTGGCGGGCCGCAAGGCGACCTGATCATCCAGACCATTACGCCGACCAGCCACAATCTGGGCGACTTCCGCGTTTATCGCAGCCTGCCGGTGAAGGAGCGGACGATGGTTGGCCCTTTCATCTTCTTCGACCAGGCGGGACCCGCCAAATTCGGTCCGGGGGAGGGGATAGATGTGCGCCCGCATCCGCACATCAACCTAGCCACCGTGACCTATATGTATGAGGGCGCTTTCCTCCACCGCGACTCCCTTGGATCGGAACAATTGATTGAGCCGGGCGCGGTCAACCTGATGACGGCCGGGAAAGGCATCGTCCATTCCGAACGATCGCCGCAGGAGGAGCGCGACCGGGCTTCCAAGCTCTCGGCGATCCAGACATGGCTCGCGCTGCCCGACCGCAATGAGGAAATGGACCCGGCGTTCGAGCATGTATCGGAGGACAGGCTACCTGTCCTCAACGACCGGGGGGCCAGCGCCCGCGTGATCATGGGCAGCCTGTGGGGAGCGGCTGCGCCGGTCACGACCTACGCCAACACCATCTATGCGGACATCATGCTGCGTCCGGGCGGGTCGATCCCCATCGATGCGGAGGCGGAGGAACGGGCGCTTTATGTCTCCGGTGGCGATGCGGGGCTGGATGGCGTCGCCCTTCTGCCGCAGACGCTCTATGTCCTGCGTCCCGGCACCCGCGCCACATTGCACAGCGTGGATGGCGGCCGGGTGATCCTGTGCGGGGGAGAAGCTTTCACGACGCCGCGCCATGTGTGGTGGAACTTCGTGTCATCGACGAAGGACCGGCTGATGCAGGCGCGTGAGGATTGGGAGGCGATGCGTTTCCCGCTGATCCCCGGCGATGATCAGGAATTTATCCCGATACCGCAGGGGCGGCCCAAGACTGTCAGCTATCCCTGAACATTCCCATGCAATTCGCGCATTTCGACGCCGGGCGGTTCCTGGCCGACTATTGGCAAAAGAAGCCGTTGCTGATTCGCAACCCCTGGCGGTCATGGACGAATCCGGTCGAGCCTGATGAGCTTGCCGGTCTTTCCTGTGAGGAGGATGTCGAATCCCGGTTGATCGTGCAGGCCCGCGGCGGGTGGAAGGTTGAACATGGCCCTATCCCGGAATCGCGTTTCGGCAAGCTGGGCAGGAATCCCTGGACGCTGCTGGTGCAGGCAGTGGACATCTACGCGCCGGGCGTCGCCGCGCTCATCGCGCCATTTCGCTTCATTCCCGACTGGCGCATCGACGATGTGATGGTGAGCTACGCCACCGACGGGGGCGGCGTAGGTCCGCATTTCGACCAGTATGACGTGTTTCTGATCCAGGGTCTTGGCAGGCGGCGCTGGCAGGTCGGTGCGATGTGCGATGCCGCCACGCCATTGCTGCCGCATGACGACCTGCGCCTGCTCGCCGATTTTGATGTGATGGAGGAATGGGTGCTTGAGCCTGGCGATATCCTCTACATCCCGCCCCGGATGGCGCATAATGGCGTGGCGATCGGCGATGATTGCATGACCTATTCGATCGGTTTTCGCGCGCCGTCCCGCAGCGACCTGATCGAGAATTGGTGCGGCGACTTGCTCGGCCGTTTGCAGGACGACGACCGATATGAGGACCCGGAGCCTGCGCCGCAGGACAATCCGGGGGAAATTTCCGCGCCAGCGATTGCGAAGCTGCACGCGATGGTCATGGAGACCATGGGCGACCGGGCCGCCTTTGCCCGCTGGTTCGGGCAGCATAACAGCGCCCCCAAATATCCTGAGGTGGATTTCAGGCCCGAACAGCCGGTCACCGGCAGGGATGTGCGGGCCTTCATCGCCGATGCCGTTCCGCTGACCCGCAATCCGGCCAGCCGCTTCTCTTTCATCCGGCAGGACGCGGACTCGCTGTTGCTGTTCGTCGACGGGCAATGTTTCGAATTGGCCGGTGAAGCCGCCGCGCTGGCGGAACGGCTGTGCGCGGGGGGACGGATCGAGATGGATCAGGCGCTTGGGCGGTCGGCTGCAGCAATGGAATTGATCGTCGCCCTGTTCAATCAGGGTAGCGTGGCTTTCGAAACCGGGGATTGAGGGCGGCTGGTCCGGCGGCCGCTTCCCGCCATGCGCCGGGCTGCAAGCCGTCGACCGTCCATTCGCCGATGCTCCACCGCACCAGCCGCAAGGTCGGATGGCCCACCGCCGCCGTCATGCGGCGCACCTGCCGGTTGCGTCCCTCCCGGATCGTCAGCCTGATCCAGCAGTCGGGCACGCTCTTGCGGTATCGCACCGGCGGATCGCGGGGCCATAATGCGGGATCGTCGATGCGTTCGGCCTCGGCCGGGCGGGTCGGGCCATCCTTCAACTGCACGCCGCGGCGCAGAGCGGCCAGGCTGTCCTCGCCAATCTCCCCCTCCACCTGCACCAGATAGGATTTGGGCATTTTGAATTTCGGATCGGCGATCTGCGCCTGAAGCCGGCCATCGCCGGTCAGCAGCAGCAGGCCCTCGCTGTCCATGTCGAGCCGCCCGGCCGGATATATGCCGGGCAGGTCGATGGCGCTCGAAAGGGTCGGCCGGTCCGAACCCATGGTCCCGCGATCGGTGAATTGTGAGAGCATGCCATAAGGCTTGTTAAACAGGATCAACCGCGCCACGCTTTGCTCATTCCTGTTTAGGGGGACCAGTGCCACCATTAGGGAAAACCATCGCCTTCACCAAGGGGCGGGATTGATGCATGGCGCGGCGCGCAATCCGGCGAAAATATGATCCCGATACAGAGGGATAACTTGCTCCAGATTAATATTTTGGTCGATCGGGTTGCTTCCAGCAAGGCCCCGTTCCACTGATCATTAACCTCCGGATGCGATGTGCGGCCGGGCGAGAAAGCCCATGGGCGTGGCGGAAATTGTCGGGAGTTTCATGGTGGGCGAGGGACAGGATTCCGGGCCATTTTCGGTCCGCAGGGACATTGCGACGGGCATTGTCCATGTAACCGGCAACGGCTTCTGGACGATGGCGGACATCGACCGGCATTTTGAGAAACTCGGCAATTCCGTGCGGTCTGCGCGTACGGCCGGCGCGCGGGTCATGGCGCTGGTCGATCTGCGCGGCGCGGTCGCGCAATCGCCTGAGCTGGTGTCTCACCTCGCGGACCGCGCGGGCGCGGTTTATACTGAGGGGGACAGGATAGCGATCGTCGTGCATTCAAACCTGGCGAAGATGCAGATGCGCCGGGTCGTGAAGAGCGCCGAGTTCGAAATGTTCCTGATGCCCGATGCCGCGGAGGCATGGCTGATGCAGGACCGGCCGGCGGAGGCGGGCAGGCCGGGCTGACCGGAAAACATCCCCGACAGCAATCATTGCCCTTTGCCCTTACCCCGCGTAAAGCGCGCGGATTATGGCCCGCCCGCTCATCATCGCCATTCCCAAGGGACGCATCCTGGAGGAAGCGCTGCCCCTGCTCGCCCGCGTCGGCATAGAGCCGGAGGCGGACTTCCATAACAGCAAGAGCCGGGCGCTTCGCTTCGCCACAAACCAGCCCGATGTTTCGATCATCCGCGTCCGCGCCTTCGACGTCGCGACCTTCGTCGCGCACGGCGCGGCGCAGCTTGGCATTGTCGGATCGGATGTCGTCGATGAGTTCGACTATTCGGAGCTTTATGCGCCGGTTGACCTGAACATCGGCCATTGCCGCCTGTCGGTCGCGGAGCCGGAGGGGCTGGCGGCTGAGGATCAGGCGACGATGAGCCATGTGCGCGTCGCCACCAAATATCCCGGCCTCACCCGCAAGCATTTCGAGGCGATGGGCGTGCAGGCGGAATGCGTGAAGCTGAACGGCGCGATGGAGCTTGCGCCTTCGCTCGGCCTGTCCCGCCGGATCGTCGATCTTGTGTCGTCGGGCGCGACGCTGAAGGCTAATGGCCTGGTCGAGACCAGCGTCATCATGGACGTGTCCGCCCGGCTGATCGTCAACCGGGCGGCGTTCAAGATGCGGTCGGGCGAACTGACGCCGCTGGTCGAGGCGTTCCGGCGGGCCGTGGGGGTCAAGGATGCCGCTTAGGCTGGACAGCCGGGATGCCGGTTTCGCCGCCGCCTTCTCCGCGCTGGTCGATGCCCGGCGTGAGGCGGACGAGGATGTGTCGCGGGATGTGACCGCGATCCTGAAGCGCGTTCGCGCCGAGGGCGACGCGGCGCTGGCGGACTATACGCAGCGGTTTGACCGGCACGATCTGGAAGCGAGCGGCTGGAGCGTGACCGCCGCCGAGCGCCGCGCCGCGCTCGATGGCCTTTCGACGGAATTGCGCGACGCGCTGGAACTCGCGGCCGCGCGCATCGCCGCCTATCATGAAAAACAGCGGCCGCAGGACAGCGACGGAACGGACAGCGCCGGGGTCCGCCTTGGGGCGCGCTGGAGCGCGGTGGATGCGGCTGGCCTGTATGTGCCGGGCGGCCGCGCGGCCTATCCCTCGTCGCTGCTGATGAACGTCATCCCGGCCAAGGTCGCGGGTGTCGAGCGCATCGCGATGGTGACGCCTACGCCCGGCGGCGAGATGAATCCGCTTGTCCTGGCGGCGGCGGAGATTGCCGGGATTGGCGAAGTATGGCGGGTCGGCGGCGCGCAGGCGGTGGCGGCTCTGGCCTATGGCACGGAAAAAATCCGTCCCGTCGATGTGATCGTGGGTCCCGGCAACGCCTGGGTCGCGGAGGCGAAGCGCCAGCTTTACGGCGTGGTGGGCATCGACATGGTCGCCGGGCCTTCGGAAATCGTGGTGGTGGCGGATGGGAGGAATGATCCCGACTGGACCGCCGCCGACCTGCTCAGCCAGTCCGAGCATGACCCGACCAGCCAGTCGATCCTGTTCACTGACGACGCGGCCTTTGCCGACGCCGTGGCGGCGGCGGTCGAGCAGAAGCTTCCTAAGCTTACGACGAGGGAAACGGCGACGGCGAGCTGGAACGCCAATGGCGCAATCATCCTTGTCGAGGATTTGGTTTCCGCAATGCCGTTTGTCGACCGCCTTGCGCCGGAACATCTGGAGCTCGCCGTGGACGATCCCGATGCGCTGTTCGCGCTGGTCCGTCATGCGGGGTCGGTGTTCCTCGGACGCATGACCCCGGAAGCGGTGGGCGATTATGTCGCGGGTCCCAACCATGTCCTGCCGACCGGTCGCCGCGCCCGTTTCTCCTCCGGGCTTTCGGTGCTGGACTTCATGAAGCGCACCAGCTTCCTTGCGCTCGATCAGCGTGCGATTGACGCGATCGGCCCGGCCGCGGTGGCGCTCGCCAAAGCGGAGGGCCTGCCCGCCCATGCCGCATCGGTGGCGCTGCGTCTGAAATAGGGGCGTCCCTGTCACTGTCCCCTGTTGACGGGGCCGCGACGACTGGAATGGGCGGGAAGCGGACATATCCCTATTTCGTCATCCCGGACTTGATCCGGGATCCATGAGCGCTGGCGCTTGTGCCGTCACGCCAGCATGGAGCCAATAGATCCCGGATCAAGTCCGGGATGACGAAGGGGTGGTTAGGGGAACCGCTGCAATTGGTTGCGAACGATGAAAATCGGTCGTTCGATAGGATAAACTGCCACTCCGCTACGATTGCCGAATTCGAGCCTGGACCTGCCCTAGCCAATTCTCAAAAACGTCTTCATCGACCGTCAGAAGTTCCGGAACTAGGGTGCTAGTGCGCCTGCTGCCGAGGATCCCCGCCTTTTTTGGCTCGTGGTGCAGCACCACAATTGGAACCTTGTGCTTTGTGCCGATCTCTTTCCGCTCGATCGAATGAATTTCGTTCCACTTCAGCGCTATGGGATGTCCGGCAGTGCGCAGTCGAACGCCAACGTCGTCGCTCTCGGCAACCACATAGCCCGAAGCAATTGGAAGAACGAGCTTGAACGCTAAGTAGATAAGAATGGCTGTAACGATTAAGAAAAAAGCCGTCACGCCATTATGGCCCAACAAACCATATATAAGCGAATAACGTCCCCCGTGATGCGGCACCGGAACATGCAATCCGAACCAGCCACAAGCTACAGCAGCGGCTGCAGTGATTCCCGCAGCCAAAACCATGCGGGCGGGGCGATATCTCAGTATCATACACGCTCTCTATTGTGCGGAAGCGTCACCATGTGATCACATTAGTTAAATTCAGATGATGTTAGACAAGGCTGCATGCATGGCGGCTTTTGGGTCGGCAAATATCCGGTTTGGACGACTGGAAGTGGTCGCTTCCAGACCGGCTGCTTAATTCAGCCCGCCTGACGAGTTGCAGCCATTCCGCCAAATGCCTGTCCTACATCCGGGCGTCCATGCTCTACTTCCGCACATGGAACAGCATTCTGCCCCCGCCGCGCATCACGCCGTAGCGATGATCCCGCCGATGCTTCCGAGGCGTCCCGACTGCGACGTAAATGAGACGCAAGTGAGACGTACATGCGACGTGGATGAGACGCACGTGCGACCCAAGTGCGACGTGGGTGAGACTCAAGTGAGACGCACGTGCGACGCAAGTGAGACGCATGTGAGACGTACATGCGACGCAGGTGAGACGCACATGAGACCTACATGCGACTTTTGTGCGACCTACATGCGACTTTCCGGCCAAATCCGCGCACAACCCGCAACTTCCGCAACTTCGCTCCCCCGGATCATGCGCGAGGGCCGCGAAAGCGCCGTCAGCAGGGGGTTTTTGGCCTCACGCTCCGTACCGGATTTCGACCGGCTCCACCCCATCGATCATGCCCATCACGGTTTCGCCCGGCAAGATCGGTCCAACGCCGGCCGGCGTGCCCGTGAAGATCAGGTCGCCGGGAGCCAGTCTGACATAGGTCGACAGGATGGCGATAATCTCCGGCACGCTCCAGATCATGTCGGCGATACGCCCCGACTGCCGCAACGCGCCATCAATGGTAAGGGCGATTGCGGCGTCCGCCGGTGGCGCGCCGGCTTTGAGCGGACCCATCGGCGCAGACTGGTCGAAGCCCTTGGCCATGTCCCATGGACGGCCGCCCTTCTTGGCCTCCGCCTGAAGGTCGCGCCGGGTGAGGTCGATCCCGACAGCATGACCGAATATCAGGGCATTGGCATCGGCAGGGTCGATATCGCCGCCGCCTTTGCCCAGCGCCACGACCAGCTCGACCTCATGATGCAGGTCCCTTGTCATGGAAGGGTAGGGCAGCAGGCCGCCCGGCGTCACGGCGTCGCCCGGTTTGGTGAAGAAGAAGGGAGGCTCCCGCTCCGGATCGCTGCCCATTTCACGGGCATGCTCGGCATAGTTGCGCCCAACGCAGAAGATGCGCCGCACGGGAAACATCTCGCTCGACCCGGCTATGGCTATCGCGGGGGCCGCGACTTTCGGCAATTCCATGCGCAGAACCTCAATCTTTCGGCGTATGCGTCATGCCATCGCATCCCCTTCAGTTCTCGACAAGGCCGAACCGGACGGAGTAGGGGGAACCCATGAACGAACGCTCGAAATCCCGCTCCGCCGCGCGTCTGGCCGCCGTGCAGGCGCTGTATCAAAAGGAAATGGAAGGGACGCCGCTCCCGATCCTGCTGCATGAATTTCATCAGCACCGGCTGGGCGCGACAATTGAGGATGTGACCTACGCCCCTGCGGAGGCATCCTTCTTCGACGATGTGGTTTCGGGGGTCGATGCGCGGGCGGAGGAAATCGACGCGCTGATCGCAAGCAAGCTGGGCAAGGGATGGACGCTGGAGCGGCTGGACAAGCCGATGCGGCAGATATTGCGCGCCGGCACCTATGAGTTGCTGGCGCGGATCGATGTGCCCACCGGGTCGGTCATCAGCGAATATGTCGATGTCGCCCACGCTTTCTACGACAAACGCGAATCGGGTTTCGTCAACGGCCTGCTCGACGCGGTGGCGAAAACGGTCCGCGCCTGATTGACCGGCGAATCCGCCTTCCTTTCGCTGCTCCGGGCCGGAGCCGCCGATCCCGCTGCGCGGGGGCTGATGGATGATGTTGCGGTGCTGGATGTGGGCGGGGCGCGCCTGATCGTCACCAGCGACACATTGGTCGAATCGGTCCATTTTTTGCCCGGCGATCCGCCCGAAACCATCGGGTGGAAGCTCGCGGCGGTGAACCTGTCCGATCTGGCCGCCAAGGGCGCGAAGCCGGTCGCCTGCCTGATGAACTATGCGTTGTCGGGTGATGCGGCGTGGGACGCGGCGTTCCTGTCCGGCTTGCGAAAGGCTCTTGACCGCTATGGCATGCCGCTGGTCGGCGGCGACACGGTAGCGATGCCCCCGGGTGCGCCGCGCAGTTTCAGCCTCACGGCGATCGGGGAGGCGACTTCCGAAGTCATTCCGGCCCGCTCCGGGGCGCAGGCGGGCGATATTCTCTACGTCACCGGTCCTGTCGGCGATGCGGGCGCGGGATTGACAGTGCTGCAGGACGGCCGCGATGCGCCGGCCGCGCTGATCGAATCCTATCGTCGCCCTCGGCCGCGGATCCGGGAGGGCGGGACCCTCGTCTCCGCCGTCCATGCGATGATGGATATTTCCGACGGCCTTCTGATCGATACCGCCCGGATGGCTAAAGCCAGCGGCCTGGCGGCTGTCATTGAACATATCCCCATATCGACGGAACTCGCCGGACTTGCAGGCGGTGGTATCGGCGCATTGCTGGCGGCCGCCACCGCAGGGGATGATTATGAGCTTCTGTTCGCTCTGCCCGATGGGGTCGATCCACCGGTTGCCGCGATCCGGGCCGGACGTTTCGAGGCTGGGGAGGGGCTGACATTGTTTCTGGACGGCGCATCTGTGCCGCTGCCGCCTGCGCTGGGGTACGAACACGGGACATGATCGGCCGTTAAGCGGCTTGACGCGGCGCGTCCCGCCGATACTCTAACCTTTCGATTTGTTCAGCTTCGGATGAGGAGGCCGGCCATGACCCTGCGCCGCCCAATGCCCGGACTGCCAGAGCGACCGGAATGGACCCTTCCGGCCGCGCCTCCCCTTTGCGCTATCATGCTGCCCGGTTTTCCCTGCGGAGTGGCCATGACCTAGACAACAACGGGGGAGAGGAACCACAATGACAATAGTATATATCGCCATGGCGTGCGGCGTACTCGCCGTACTCTACGGCATAGTGACAAGTCAGCAGGTGCTCGGCGCATCGCCGGGCAATGAGAAGATGCAGGCGATCGCCGCCGCGATCCAAGAAGGCGCAAAGGCTTACCTAGCGCGGCAATACCGCACCATTGCGATGGTCGGCATCGTCGTTGCGATATTGGTGCTGATCTTCCTGGGTGTGACTTCCGCGGTCGGCTTCCTGATCGGCGCTGTCCTGTCCGGCGCGGCCGGATTTGCGGGCATGAATATCTCGGTGCGCGCCAATGTCCGCACGGCGGAGGCTGCGCGCGGTTCCCTGCAGAGTGGCCTCACCGTCGCTTTCCGGGCGGGCGCGATCACGGGGATGCTGGTGGCGGGTCTTGCGCTGCTCGCGATCTCGGTTTTCTTCTGGTATCTGACCGGCCCCGCCGGACACGCGCCGGATGATCGCGCGGTCATCGACAGCCTTGTGGCGCTGGCCTTCGGCGCTTCGCTCATCTCCATCTTCGCCCGTCTGGGCGGCGGCATCTTCACCAAGGCCGCTGACGTGGGCGCTGACCTGGTCGGCAAGGTCGAGGCCGGCATCCCGGAGGATGACCCCCGCAACCCGGCGGTCATCGCGGACAATGTCGGCGATAATGTCGGCGACTGCGCAGGCATGGCCGCCGATCTTTTCGAGACCTATGTCGTCACGGTCGGCGCGACGATGGTGCTGACGGCGCTGCTCGTCACCGGAATCGACAATGCGGAACTGATGAAGCTGATGTCCCTGCCGCTGCTGGTTGGCGGCGTGTGCATCATCACCTCGATCATCGGCACCTATCTGGTGCGGCTCGGCTCCAGCCAGTCGATCATGGGCGCGCTCTATAAGGGCTTCTGGACGACAGCGCTGCTGTCGATCCCTGCCATCTATGTTGTTACCAATTATGTGCTGGGCGGCATGAATATCGTGTTCGGCGCTGATCTGGACGGTAATGGCGGTTACACCGGCATGGCGCTGTTCTGGTCGATGATGGTCGGTCTTGGCGTCACCGGACTGCTGGTCGTCATCACCGAATATTATACCGGCACCAATTATCGCCCGGTCCGGTCCATTGCGAAGGCTTCGGAAACCGGCCACGGCACCAATGTCATTCAGGGTCTGGCGATCAGCCTGGAATCGACGGCGCTGCCGACGCTCGTCATCGTGGTTGGCATCGTCATCGCCTATCAGCTTGCGGGCCTGATCGGCATCGCTTTCGGCGCAACCGCGATGCTGGCGCTGGCGGGAATGGTCGTGGCGCTCGACGCCTATGGACCGGTGACCGACAACGCTGGCGGCATTGCCGAAATGTCGGGCATGGAGGACAGCGTGCGCGTCAAGACCGATGCGCTCGACGCCGTGGGCAACACGACCAAGGCTGTGACGAAGGGCTATGCCATTGGATCGGCGGGCTTGGCCGCGCTGGTTCTGTTCGGCGCCTACACCGAGGATCTGAAATTCTACAACGCCGCGCTCGGCCTGACCGAGCCGGTCGATTTCAGCCTCTCCAATCCGTATGTCATCGTCGGTCTGCTGCTCGGCGCGCTTCTCCCCTATCTGTTCGGCGCGATGGGCATGACGGCGGTTGGCCGCGCGGCGGGCGACGTGGTGAAGGATGTGCGTGAGCAGTTCGCCACCAACACCGGCATCATGGCCGGCACGTCGAAGCCTGACTATGCCCGTACCGTCGATCTGGTGACGAAGGCGGCGATCAAGGAGATGATCATCCCAAGCCTGCTGCCAGTGCTGGCCCCGATCATCGTCTATTTCGCGATCGCCAAGGTCGCCGGGATCGCCAATGGCTTCGCGGCGCTCGGCGCGTTGCTGCTGGGCGTCATCGTCTCCGGCCTGTTCGTCGCCATTTCCATGACCAGCGGCGGCGGCGCATGGGACAATGCCAAAAAATATATCGAGGACGGCAATCACGGCGGCAAGGGGTCGGACGCGCACAAGGCGGCCGTGACCGGCGACACCGTGGGTGATCCGTACAAGGATACGGCGGGTCCCGCGGTCAACCCGATGATCAAGATCACCAATATCGTCGCGCTGCTTCTTCTGGCGGCGCTGGCGCACGGGGCGTGATCGCGATCTGATTCTGATCCGGCCAATCTGGATCAGTCTCCCGAATATGCATTGAAGAAAATAGAAGGCTCTTTCGCTATCCGGCAGCGAGGGAGCCTTTTATTCTGGGGGGACAGGGTGCGGTTTTTCACAAAATGTGCGGGCTTGGCCGGAGCGGCGTTGCTGGCTGCGGCCTATCCCGCGGAAGCGCAGGATGCCGTCAAGGACCCGGCGGGTTCCGCGGTCAAGCGGTGGCCGGTCGAAGCTTTCGCTGAGCTTCCCTTCATGGACAATCTCCAGCTTTCCCCTGCCGGAGACAAGATCGCCGCCCGCGTCGCCATCAACGCGGAACAGCGCTTCGTCATCATGGATATTCATGGCAGGAATGACAGATCGCGCGTCATGTCTCTTGGCGACAATGACCTCAACTGGTGGACATGGGTCAATGACGACTGGTTGCTCCTGGGCCTTGGCGCGGAGCAGCCCATGGAAGGAATGCCCTGGTATATCACACGGGCAGTCGGGCTGAGCGTTCAGACCGCGAAGGTCAATATGCTGGCCTCCCGCACTGCCGCACAGAATGGCGATGACGCGATATGGATAGCGCGGGACGGCACACCGCGCATACTCCTGTCCTATCAAACCTCAATTTATGGCGACAATGTCGGATTCTGGCCGAAGGTGGACGAAGTGGACATCTCGACCGGGAGGCTGCGCACTGTCGTCGCGTCTCACAGTAATGTCAGGTCCTGGTATGCCGACGCGTCGGGCACCGTCCGCATGGGGATCGGATATAATGACGCCCAACGCACGTCGACGATGCTCTATCGACCGGACGCAAAGACGGCTTTCAAGACAGTCGCGCGGGCGAACCGGCGGAAAGATGAATCCCTGATCGTTCCGCAACTTTTTCTGCCCGAAGCGGGAAAGGCAATCGCCAGCGACGACAGTGATGGCGCGGAAGCGCTATATGAGTTCGATCTTACCACGCTGGAATTGGGCAAGAAGATTTTCGAGGTTCCCGGTTATGATATCGGTGAGATCGTCCCCGATCGCACGCAGACCGGGCTCGCCGGCGTCCGCTATACCGATGAGCGGCGGCGCGTGCATTGGTTCGACTCTGATCTCGCCACCGTGCAGGCGGATATAGACAAAGCGGTCGGAACTCGTCGCGCCACCATCACATCCATGTCGCGCGATCAGTCCAAGCTGCTCGTCCATGTCGGGGGACCTGACCGCCCCGGCGCTTATTATTATTTTGATCGTCCGTCAGGCGCGATGAACCTGCTCGCCAGGGTGAATGAGACGATAGGTCTGGCGCGCCTCGCACCTGTCCGCACCGTGCGGTACAAGGCGCGGGACGGACTGGAGATCGCGGCCGTGCTTACCGTGCCGGAAGGCCGCCCGGAAAAGAACCTGCCCCTGATACTCATGCCGCATGGCGGCCCATTTGCGCGGGATGAGGAGAGTTGGGACTGGTGGGTCCAGTTCCTGGCCAATCGTGGCTATGTGGTGCTCCAGCCAAATTATCGCGGATCGTCCGGTTATGGATCGAGTTTTGCCGAAAAGGGCGAGGGGCAATGGGGTCTGGCCATGCAGGACGACCTTAATGACGCGGTGGACTGGGCGGTGAAGGAGGGAATCGCCGATCCCAAGCGCGTGTGTATCGCCGGCGCGTCATATGGCGGCTATGCGGCCATGCGCGCCGCGCAACGCGACGGCGGCAAATTCCGCTGCGCCATATCCTATGCCGGGGTATCCGATCTGGCGGCGATGATGCGCTACGACAGCCGATTC
This sequence comes from Sphingobium phenoxybenzoativorans, assembly GCF_001757355.1. Taxonomy (GTDB): domain Bacteria; phylum Pseudomonadota; class Alphaproteobacteria; order Sphingomonadales; family Sphingomonadaceae; genus Sphingobium; species Sphingobium phenoxybenzoativorans. The sequence continues at coordinate 80,710 of NZ_MINO01000005.1, read as the reverse complement.
CTGTATCATGGCGCGCGCAGCGATTGGCTGAAGGCGCAGGCGCCCGACTATCGCGCCGTATCGCCCGTAAATTTCGCCTCCAGTTTCTCTACGCCCATCCTGTTGATGCATGGCAAGAAGGACCGGCGAGTGCAGGTGGGCCAATCGCGAGAAATGGCGGAAAAGCTGAAAGCGGCGGGCAAGGATTATATCTATGTCGAGCAGCCCCTGGGCGATCACCATTTTTCGCGGGAGGCCGACAGGCTGGACTTCCTGAAAAGGCTGGAGGCGTTTCTGGCCGAGCATAATCCGGCCTGATGCTTGGACGTGCTCGATGCCGCTTTGCACTGCCTTCCCTAGCGCCTAAAGGGGCGGCATGGCGATCTGGGAAACGCAAGTCCGGCAACTTACCCTGCTTGAGGAGAAAGGCCGCTTGCGCACGCTTTCTCCACGCTCTGGCCGGGACTTTGCATCCAACGACTATCTTGGCCTGGCGTCCGACCCGACAGTCGCGCAGGCGGTGGCGGATGCGATCGGGAATGGCGTGCCGGTCGGTTCCGGCGGGTCGCGCCTGTTACGCGGCAATGCGCCGGAGCATGAGGCGCTGGAGGCAAAGGCGGCCGCATTTTTCGGGACGGAAGCGGCGCTGTTCCTGGCCAATGGCTTTGCCGCAAATCTTGCGCTTTTCTCCACTCTGCCCCAGCGGGGCGATCTTGTGGTGGCCGACGAGCTGATCCATGCCAGCGTTCATGACGGGCTGCGCCAGTCGAAGGCAACAACTCTCTTTGCCCGGCATAATGACCCGCAATCCTTCCATGATCTGATCGCCGGATGGCGCGCGGAGGGGGGCAGGGGAATAGTCTGGATCGCCGCGGAAACGCTCTACAGCATGGATGGCGATATCGCGCCGATCGATGCGCTGGCGGCGATAGCCGACCGCCATAGCGCGATGCTGGTGCTGGATGAGGCTCATGGAACAGGTGTGTTCGGGCACAAGGGCAAAGGTATCGCGGCGCATCTGGACGGGCAGGCCAATGTCGTTTCGCTCCATACCTGTGGCAAGGCGCTGGGTGCGGAGGGCGCGCTGATCTGCGGTCCACGGCTGGCGATCGACTATTTGGTCAATCGTGCGAGGCCGTTCATCTTCTCGACCGCGCCATCGCCCCTGATGGCGGTGGCGGCGAGCGCTGCGTTGGATCGCGTGGCCGACGGAGACGATCTGCGGTCGCGGCTGTCCGAATTGCGGGGGGAGGCGGATGACGCGATCTGCGCGCGGCTGGGGCTGTCCATGTCGCGAAGCCAGATCATCCCGATCATGACCGGTGACGACAAGCGAACCATGGCGGCTGCGGCGGCGCTGCAGGCGGCGGGCCTAGACGTGCGAGGCATTCGTCCGCCGACAGTTCCCGCCGGGACGTCGCGATTGCGCATCTCCCTGACCCTGAATGTGGGGAAGGGCGATATCCGCGAACTCGGCGAAATCCTGCAAGGCATCATCCTATGACTCAAGCGGTTGTCGTGACCGGCACTGATACAGGCATCGGCAAGACTGTCTTTGCAGCGGGTCTGGCAGGTGCGCTCGGCGCGCACTATTGGAAGCCGGTGCAGGCGGGCGTTGATCCGGAGGGAGACAGCGAGACCGTTTCGCGCCTCTCCAGTCTGTCGCCCGATCATATTCTGCCGGAGGCTTATCGGCTGACGGTCCCCGCTTCGCCGCATCTTGCCGCCCGGATGGATGGCGTGACCATCGATCCTGCGCATCTCGCGCTGCCGGCGCTGGGGAAGCAGCGGCTGGTCGTTGAGGGGGCGGGCGGCGTACTGGTGCCGCTGTCCGAAAGCCTCAGCATGGCGGACCTGTTCGCCAAGTGGCAGGCGCCGGTTATCCTTTGCGCCCGCACGGGACTGGGCACGATCAACCATAGCCTGTTGAGCATAGAGGCGCTCAAGGCGCGGGGCGTGCCCATGCTCGGCGTCATCTTCATCGGCGAGCCGCATGGCGAGAATGAGCGGATCGTGCCGTTGCTGGGCCAAGTCAGGTCATTGGGCAGGCTGCCTGTGATCGACCCGCTGACGCCCGGCGGCCTTGCGCGCGCGATGCGCGAGAGCGTCGATATATCGGCAATCGAGGCGGTGCTCAATGCAATGATCGAGGGCGAGCCTTGAGTTCGCCGGTCTGGCATCCCTTCACCCAGCATGGGCTGGAGGAAGCGATCCCTCACATCGTGCGCGGCGAGGGAGCGGTCCTCCATACGGCTGATGGCCGGACGCTGATCGATGGCATTTCGAGTTGGTGGGTGACTACGCATGGCCATTGCCATCCGCGCATCGCGGCGGCCATTGCGGAGCAGGCGTCGCGGCTGGATCAGGTGATTTTCGCCGGATACACCCACGATACGGCAGAGGAGGTCGCGCGCGGCCTTGTGGAGATGACGCCGGAGCCGCTGGCCCATGTCTTTTTTTCCGACAGTGGATCGACCGCGGTGGAAGTCGCGCTGAAGATGGCGCTTGGATATTGGCAAAATAGCGGAAAACCCCGGCACCGCATCCTGGTGCTGCAGCATGGCTATCATGGCGACACGATCGGTGCGATGTCAGTAGGGGAGAGGGGTGTGTATAATCGCGCCTATGCTCCATTGCTTTTCGACGTATCGACAATTCCCTTTCCGGCGATTGGTGTCGAAAAAGAGACGTTGCTCGCGCTGGAGGCCGCCTGTTCCGCCGGTGAGCCGCCCGCTGCCTTCATTGTGGAGCCGCTGATCCTGGGTGCTGGTGGCATGCTCACCTATGACGCTACGATCCTGCGCGAGATGGCCGATATCTGCGCCCGCTATGGTGTCCTGTTCATCGCCGACGAGGTGATGACGGGATGGGGGCGGACAGGCACATTCCTCGCGTGCGAGCAGGCGGACGTGACGCCGGACATATTATGCCTGTCCAAAGGGATAACCGGCGGATCGCTCCCGCTGGCGGTCACGCTGGCGACGAAGCCGATTTTTGACGCGCATTATTCCACCGATCGGTCACGGCAGTTCTTCCATTCCAGCAGCTATACCGCGAACCCGATTGCCTGCGCCGCCGCGGCCGCCAATATTGCGATATGGCGGGAGGAGGATGTGCTCGCGTCCGTCGACCGGCTGTCGCGCAGACTTGCGGAGCATATGGCGACACTCGCCGCGCACCTGGCATTCGAGAATCCGCGTCAGGCCGGCGCGATAGCTGCGATCGACATGAAGGTCAGGGATGCCGGCTATCTTTCCGATCTCGCGCCAAAGCTCCGCGCCTTCTTTCTGGACCGTGGTATCTTGCTGCGGCCGCTCGGGAACACCATCTATGTCATGCCGCCTTATTGTATCGATGACGATCAACTGGCGCACATCTTCGATGCGATAGAAAAGTCCGCCGCCTTGTCCTGACGACGATGGGCACGGTTCAGCTTTTCATTCGCGGCTTTTGGCGCTATGGCGGCGCGAATTTTCTCAGGCTTATCGGAATATATGGCGAAAGAAGAACTTCTTGAAATGCGCGGATCGGTTGTGGAGCTTCTCCCCAACGCCATGTTCCGCGTGAAGTTGGAAAATGATCACGAAATCCTCGGCCACACCGCTGGCAAGATGCGCAAGAACCGCATCCGCGTGCTGGTGGGCGACGAAGTGCTTGTCGAACTGACGCCTTATGATCTGACCAAGGGTCGGATTACCTACCGCTTCAAATAACCGGAATTGGGCGACATGCGCCTGATCCTTGCATCGGCATCGCCGCGCCGCCTCGATTTGCTGAAGCAGATCGGCGTGACTCCTGATGCCATTGATCCCGCTGACATTGATGAAACTCCGCGCAAAGACGAGCTGCCTGCGCGTTACGCCGCGCGTGTTGCGGCCGAGAAGGGCGTGGCCGTGGCCGAGCGGCATCCCGGTGCCCTGATCCTGTCCGGCGACACCGTTGTTGCCGCTCGCCGACGCATATTGCCCAAGACGGAAACCGGGCACGACGCGCGCATGTGTCTGGAACTGTTGTCGGGCCGCCGTCATCGTGTGCTGAGCGCCGTCACCCTGATCGCGCCGGACGGAAAGGCGCGTCATCGGTTGTCGGAGAGCATCGTCACGTTCAAGCGTCTGCATCCCGGTGAGATCGACGCCTATATCGCAAGCGGAGAGTGGGAAGGGAAAGCGGGCGGATACGCCATACAGGGGCGCGCTGCCGGGCTGATTCGCACGATCCAGGGCAGTCATCCTGGGATCATGGGGCTGCCGCTCTATGAAGTGCGGACCTTGCTTCTTGCAGTGGGATATCCCTGTGGCTGAATGGCTGTACGAGGAAGGCATTGGCGAAAGCCGGGCTGCGCTGATCGAGAAGGGCCGGCTGGTCGAGGCATTGGTCGAGCGTGAGGGCAGGCATGTGCTGGCCGGGGCTGTGGCGCAGGGGCGGCTGGTTCGCACCGTCATTCCCCGCAAGCGCGGCATCGCCCGCCTCGACAGTGGCGAGGAGGTGCTGATCGAGCCGATCCCGCCAAAGATCGCCGAGGGCACGGTCGTGCTCATCGATATTCTGCGCGAGCGCATTGGCGAGGACGGGCGCGACAAGCTGGCCAAGGGGCGCATTGCCCAGCCGGGGGCGAAGGCGCGGCCGGGACCGAGTCTGCTCCAGCGGTTGCGCGCGACCGGCATCCCGATCACGCCCTGTCCGGCGCATGAGGAGGATCGGCTGGAGGCGCATGGCTGGTCCGAAACGCTGGAGGAGGCCATGACCGGCGATGTTGGCGCGGAGGATGCGGCGCTCCGCATTTTCCTGACGCCCGCCATGATCCTGATCGACGTTGACGGCTCGCTGCCCCCGGCGCAGCTAGGGCCGAAGGGCGCGAAGCTGGCCGCCCAGGCGATCCGGCGTATGGGGCTGGCAGGTTCCATTGGCATCGATCTGCCGACAATGAACAACAAGGATGAGCGCGCCATCGCAGCAGCGCAGATCGACAAGATATTGCCGCTGCCGTTCGAGCGGACCGCCGTAAACGGTTTCGGTTTCATCCAGATCATCCGCAAACGGGAACGGCCAAACCTTATGGAGATTGTGCGGGAGGATAAGGTGCTGACCGCAGCCCTGGCGCTTATCCGCCGGGGAGAACGGCATGGCAATGGTGGCCCGGTGACGCTGGTTTCCGGGCCGGCCGTGATTGACCGGCTGCACAAAGCGCCGGACTGGATTGCCATGCTGGAGCGCCGTCGTGGTGGCCATGTCGGCTTGCGCGCTGATGCTGCGCTCGCCATATCCGCTGGCTATGCCGAATAAGACTCATGACTGCCCCGTTTGCGGCAAGCCGCAGACGCAGGAACAACGCCCCTTCTGCTCGACCGCCTGCCGGGATCGAGACCTTCTCCAGTGGCTGGGGGAGGGATATCGGGTTCCCGGACGGCCCGTTGCAAACGAGTCGGGCGATCATGAAAATGACGAGGATTAAAGGGTAGACATCAGGCCCGGCCCGCGCCTATAGGCAGCGCTCCCAATCGCGCCACGCTTCGCTGGCGCGCTCGCCCGGGTAGCTCAGTTGGTAGAGCATGCGACTGAAAATCGCAGTGTCGGCGGTTCGACTCCGTCCCCGGGCACCATCACCCCTTCCGCAGACATCCATCACCATCCACAAAAGTCCATGTTTTCCGGGGTTTTTGGCCAAGTCTGATCCACTGGCATCCGGGCTGGTCTGTTGCCTGCCATTCTAAAATACGGTATAAATACGGTACATCGACCAGCGGATTGGGAAATGTACCGTAAAATGCTGACAGACAAAGCGGTCCGGGCGGCGAAAGCCAAGGAAAAGGCTTATAAAATGGCCGACGGCCATGGCCTGTATCTGTTGGTTCATCCCAACGGGTCGCGATACTGGCGGATGGACTATAAGCATGCCGACAAGCGCGCAACGCTTTCGCTGGGTATTTATCCAGAAGTGAGCCTTAAAGAGGTCAGGCTTGCGCAGACCAAGGCACGGGATTTGCTTGCGCAGGGAATCAACCCTTCCAGCTATAAGAAGCTCACCCGGGGGGTCGGTTCATTGTCGGCAGGGGATAGCTTCAAGGCAGTAGCGGATGAATGGGTCGCTAAGTTGGAAGCGGAAGGTCGCGCAGCGGGTACGATCGAAAAAATGCGGTGGATGCTTGGCCTTGCAGAACCGTTATTGGGAACTAGGCCAATCGGTCAGATCAAGCCGGCGGAATTGCTGACCGTTTTGAGGACTGTTGAGGCGCGCGGGCGCTACGAGACCGCTAGGCGGTTGCGCAGCACCTGTGGAAGCATTTTCCGTTATGCCATCGCTACCGGTAGAGCCCAGCGTGACATATCGGTGGATTTGCTGGGCGCGCTGATCACGCCGAAGGTAACGCATCGTGCGGCTATCGTCGAACCAGTCAAGGTCGGGCAGCTGCTCCGCGAAATTGAAGGGTATGAAGGTCAGCCCGTTGTCGAGGCTGCGCTCCGGCTGGCCCCGCATGTCTTTGTGAGACCGGGCGAACTGCGAATGGCTGAGTGGAGTGAGTTTGACCTCGAAGAAGCAGTCTGGACCATCGGCCCGGCAAAAATGAAGATGCGCCGCCCGCATAGGGTGCCGCTGTCATCACAGGTGATCTCGCTCGTTCGACGTCTCAAGCCGATGAGCGGAACATCAAAATATCTTTTTCCCAGCGTAAGGACGCCGGACCGATGCATTTCCGAGAATACGGTCAATGCGGCTTTGCGCCGCATCGGATATGATAAGACTGAGATGACGGGCCATGGGTTTCGCGCGATGGCGAGCACTTTGCTCAACGAAAGCGGGCAATGGCACCCGGATGCCATTGAACGTCAGCTTGCCCACGTCGAAAATAATGATGTGCGTCGGGCGTATCTGCGCGGCGAGCATTGGGATGAGCGCGTCCGCATGATGCAGGCCTGGTCGGATTATCTCGACCAGTTGCGTGACGGAGCGAAGATACTGAGCGGAAATTTCCGCCAGGCGTAAGGGTCCGCATTGCGCTGATCTGAAGACTTAGTTTCCGTGCGTTCCGCACCTTGGCGCGACCCGGCTCTACTCCGCTTCGCGCCACCGGGCCGCGCGTTGCGCGTCTCGTCCCTGCCGGGCGACGATCCGTAACGTGAGGGCCGGCACTGCGCGCCGTCCAGCGGTCGCCGCGCGGCGCGCGGCGGCGTTTGGCCTGGCGGCGTCCTTTCTGGCGGATGGGCGTCGCCGCCCTCTAGGCCCGCCGCGCCAGGCCGCAAGCCGGGCTTCGCCCGGCTCCTCCACTTTCGTTTCGGTCCTTGCGGATGCAGCCCGGCTCTGCCGGCGGGCCTGGCGTGCTGCTCCTGCCGCCCATCCGCCATTCCGGCGCCGGTTGCGGCTGTTGGAAGGAGTGAGGACATGACGGATGACATTGGCAAACCGGACCTGCGGCAGCGCGCGCGGCATGCGCTGGAGCGGTCGCAGAGGCAGGATAGCGCAGGTGAGCAAGCACCCGATCCGCAAACGCTTGCGCTGCTGGAGGCGACATTGAAGGCGATGCCCGTGCGGACACGGGAGATCTTCCTGGCCGCGCGGATGGACGCTATGTCGTATCGCGAGATCGCCAAGGCCACAGGTCTTTCCATCACCATGGTCGAGCGCCACATGGCCAAGGCCATCGGCCTTCTCGATCATGCGTTGCGCTATGGTAGCGTTCCGGCCCCGCGCCGCCGATGGAGGCGCTTATGGCTGTGGTGACCACCATCGCCGCCAATTCCGACGCAAATCGCGCGGCACGGTTGGCGGCCGCGTCATAGCGGGTTAGGATTGTTTTCCATGAAGACCAGCCTCGATCATCTGCCCGAAGGCAAGCGGCGCGAGCTCGCCTATGTGGTCGAGACTTTGCGCGCCGGCTTTGCCAAAGCGACGGCGCAGCGCACCCAGCCGCGCTTCCGCAATGGCAGGCTGTTGAAGATCATCCTGTTCGGCAGCTATGCGCGCGGCGACTGGGTCGAAGACCCAATCGGCCGCTATTATTCCGACTATGACCTGCTGGTCGTCGTCAATCATGACGACCTCACCGACGTCGCCGAGTTCTGGGAGAAGATCGAGAACCAGTTCATCGCTGACCTGTCGGCGGGGACCATCCTGCGCACGCCGACCGGCCCGATCTATCACAGCCTCGACGATGTGAACGAGAAGCTGCGCCTTGGCCGCTACTTCTTCATGGACATCCTGCGTGAAGGCATTGTGCTGTTCGAGGAGCCCGGCCATCCCTTTGCCGAGCCCCAGCCGCTGTCGCCCGAACAGGCACTTCAAGAGACGCGGGATTATTATGAAGAGTGGTTCGAAAGCGCTGGAAATTTCCTTAGCTTAGCTGAGGATGCGCGCGGGAAAGGTATGCAGAAGGAGGCGGCATTTCTCCTCCACCAAGCCACAGAACGCTTCTACCACTGCCTGTTCCTGGTCCGCACCTTATACAGCCCCAAGACCCATAATCTCAACCGCCTGCGCGAGATGGCCGAAGAGCTTGAACCGTCGCTCAAAGCGGTCTGGCCGCGCGAGAACCGGTTTGAAAAACGCTGCTATGCGCTGCTGCGCGACGCCTATGTAAAGGCCCGCTATTCGCGCTCCTACCGCATCACCGCCGAGCAGCTGGACTGGATCGCCGCCCGTGTTGCGCTGCTGCAGACGCTGGTCCGTGCCGCCTGTGAACTGCGGATCGAGAGCCTCGCCAGGGCGGCCTAGGCTGCCTTCCTTACATCGATATCGAGCACGAGCTGCCGTGTATCGCTCGCGGCATCGGCATCAATCGGGCAGAGCGTATCGCTGCCGCAGGCAAGCGTAATCCAGTCGATCCGCCAGGCGATATGGAGCCGGTCACCTGTCCCATCCGAGCGTATCGCGATGATCGCAGCCCCCTCCGCCAGCACCCCAAAGCGCCAGGCTTTGGCCTGCGTATCATAGTCGCCACGGATCAGACTCCCATCGGAAATCGCCAGCGAAAACCGTCCGTTTTCGCGCGGGCGGGGAGGTCGAGCACCGTCTCGACATCGCCTGTCAGACCCAGTCTATGGTCATCGCTCGTTGCAATCTCCACGCCCATATGCCTTGTCCCTGCTCCTGATTCTGTGAGGAAGGGAGGATAGAACAAATACGGAACAAAAGGCAAGATGGAGAAGGGGCTGGGGAGAAGGGGGTATGTGCAAGATAAAGCCCGCAACGGCTCACCGTATTTTGCGGGCTAACGCTTTGTCTGCACATCTTTTTTTGAGGAGACGGCCTGTCTCCGCGCAGCGGATCAGGAGATACTTTGGCACCATTGGCTCTGGAAATGGCGGTTTCCCGCCCCTTTTCCGAGAGATACTTGAGGCGGGATGCTGTCCTTCGCCATATCCTGCATGATGGCACAGGATGATGATCTCTTTAAGCCGCGCCTTGGCCGCGCCCGCCGGGATGGCGGTGGTGCGTCGCCTACACCCAGGCTCCGCGCGAAGCTGCTCGAACAGGTGGCGCGGCGGGGCGGCAATCCGCGCCGCTTGGGATCGCCATCCTCATCTCCCGCGCCGCGCTCGGGCCGGTTCAATGCGCGGGGTCGCGGCGCGAAGATCGCAGCGGCGGTTCCGCGCGGCTCGGGCTGGTCGTTCGACCGGGGCAGCGGCATGCGGGTGCGGCCCCGCCGGGTGACGGTGAAGGCGCGGGTCGTGAAGCTCGCGGGCAAGGCTGGGGCGGTCGCCATCCATATGCGCTATCTGGAGCGCGACGGCGTCAGCCGCGATGGCGAGCCGGGCCGCTTCTATACGACCTTTGCCGACGAGGCGGACGCCAAGGCGTTCACGGAGCGCGGGGCAGGGGACCGGCATCAGTTCCGCCTGATCGTTGCGCCCGAGGATGGTCCGGCGTTCGGCAGCCTGCGCGGCTTCACCCGCGACCTCATGGCGAAAATGGAGCAGGATCTTGGCACCAATCTCGACTGGGTAGCGGTCGACCATTTCGATACCGGCCATCCCCATAGCCATATCCTGATCCGGGGCGTCACCGAAGACGGCAAGACCCTCAATATCGCCGGTGACTATATCGCCCATGGCATCCGCTATCGCGCCTCAGAAATCATGACCCGGGCGCTTGGTCCGCAAAGCGAGCTCGAGGTGCGCCAGCAGCTCGAACATGAGGTGGACGCCGAACGGCTGACCCGTCTCGATCGTGCAGTCCTGGACCAGGCCAGGGACCATGTCATCGACCTGCGCCAGATCGCGGGGCCGATGGCGGGCGACGCCAGCTATCACCAGCTGCTGGTCGCGCGGCTGCGCGTGCTTGAACGGATGGAGCTTGCCGAGAAGGCTGGTCCGCTCTCCTGGACCCTAGCGACCGACATGGAGCAGACCCTCTCCGACATGGGCCGGCGCGGCGATATCATCCGCACCATGCACAAGGAGATGCTGGCGGCGAAGGACCAGGACGCGGGTATCAACCAAGCGATCGACCGTCCACGCGGTGCGGACAAGGATCGCTATGTCGTTCACGGCATCGATACGCCGTCGAGTGGCTCCATCATCGGCAAGGTCATGAAGCGGGGCGCGGCTGACGATCATCATGACCGCCGCTATCTGATTGTCGATGGGATCGATGGCCGCAGCCATTATGTCGATATCGGTCTTGAGGACACGCCCACCCCCATGGGCGGGCTGGTGCGCCTTGATCCCAAGGAAGTCCAGCTGCGCCCCGCCGACCGGACCATCGTCGAGGTCGCCGCCGCCAATGGCGGGCGCTATAATGTCGACATCCATCTGCGCCATGATCCCAACGCTATGGAGACCTATGCGCAGACCCATGTCCGGCGTCTGGAGGCGATCCGCAAGGCCACGGGTCAACTGGAGCGCGAGCCCAATGGCACATGGCGGATCGCGCCCGATTATCTCGATACTGTGCTTGCCTATGAGCGGCAGAAGCAGCGCGAGCGCCCAGTCAAAATCGAGATGCTGTCCAATACGCCGATCGAGAGGCAGACCAACGTGCGGGCGGTGACCTGGCTGGACAGGGAGCTGACCTCAACCGACCGGCAGACGCTCTCCCCCGAGGGGTATGGCGCGGAGGTGCGCAACGCGGTTGTGCGGCGGCAGCAATGGCTGATCGACGAGCAGCTCATTGAACGGCAGGGACGGGATCTCCTGTTCAACCGCAATCACCTGCTGCGAACCTTGCGCGACCGCGATGTCCGCGCGACCGCCGGCCAGCTATCCAAGGAACTGGGCATACCCTTTGCTGAGGCAAGGCCGGGCGAGACGATCGAGGGGACGTACAAGCGCACGGTCACCCTGGCGTCGGGCAAATTTGCGCTGATCGAGAAAAGCCGGGAGTTCACGCTGGTACCCTGGCGGCCCGAGATCGAACGCCATATCGGCAAGACCATGTCCGGCATCATGCGCGGCAGCGACTCGGTGAGCTGGACCATCGGCCGGGAGCGCAGCGGACCCGGTATCGGCATGTGAGCCATTAAAGACGGCCGAAGACGCTCAAACACCGCCCATCACCACCCTTCCGGGGCTTTGGCGGATCGCGGATAATTGACACCGATGCCGGACAATCCGTCATCGTCGATATCCGAGATGAGGCGAAGGCCCCATGAAGACCTGCGAGACCTGCCTGCCATTCCTGCGTGAAGACGGCTGTGCCGATGCGGCAGGCGACTCGATCAGCGGCAGCGTCTGCGAAGATCGGCATTCGCGGATGGCGCGGCGAATAGTGCACGTCTGTGTAGGGCTATGCCGATCTGTTCATCTTACCTTGCCGGCCGGATCAGCAAATAATTGTCGCAGATGGACGTTCGGATGGTTCCTGCATCGCCGTCGCCATATGCATGAAGGCGCATTGATGAGATTAGACCCAAGCATAGCCCAGCCTGCCAATGTCTGGACGAAAGCCGTTGAAGGGCGGTGGCTATGAAGAGCTTCAAGACCCGGCACCAGCTCTTCCTGCCCGAGGACATGAGCAAGCGCCTCGCCCATCTGGCCAAGAGTTCGGGCCGCGCCCGGTCAGAAATACTGGTCGAAGCGCTTGATGCCTGGCTTACCCGTCGCGGCGCGCCGAAAACAGACGAGGCGATCGGCATCCGGCTCGTGCGCATCGAGCGCAATGTCGAGTGGCTTCGTCGCAATCAGGGACTCTCTTGGGAGGTCATGGCGAGGCTGGTCAAGCACCAACTGATCAGGGGCGTTGCCATGCCGCCAGCGAAGGAAGACGTGGCGGCAGGATCGAAGCTGTTCGCAGACTTTATCGATGAAATCGCTGACCGGTTCGCGGGTCAGGATGTTCCCCCGACGAGCGATCCGACAATGCAGAAGCTGAGGAGTCTGCAATGATGCGCAGAGCAAAACCGGAGGATGGGCCGGTTGCAACTCCTATCTCAGCCGCATTCGAACCAATCACGGTCCGCATCCCCGATGCCTGTCGCATCATCGGGATCGGGCGCAGTAAGCTCTATGAGCTCATCGCCGAAGGGCAGGTTGACGTCATCAAGCTTGGCGCTGTGACTTTGATCCCGGTCGCCAGTCTGAAAGCGTTGATAGACAGGCTAAGCTAGCGAACCGGGGCCGGATATCCGGAAAAGGGCTGTCCTAGTTCAAACAAACAGGGAACAAGGGCGCGAAGAGGAGTCGCGCTATGGTAATGATCGATGCCCCATTGTTGATGGGCTTTGCCGCCACCTTGTCAGGGTTGGCTTCGCTGGTGTGGGCAATTCGGCGATCGCCCAAGTAGCGGCTGATGACCGCGACTGGGACCTTGTGCTCGGTCCGGTTTGGGTAGCCCGATATACAGAAGCTGACGTTGGCGATGTTATGGGCGTCAGCTTTGGATGGCAAGCGTTGGGACTTTGCTGCCGTTCGCAAGCGATGGATCGGAGGGCAGCTTTTTTCAGAACCCGATATTCATCGATCGTTTGGCCGGCAGGATGACAAGGGGCCAACCATCCCCAGGGGTTCGCAGCCGGTGGCAACCGGCAAACGGGCCGTCGTTGACCCCATAGGCCATATAGTAAAAAGATCCGACACCAGGAGGCCGAAAAAGGTCAGCATCAACTTCTCTTGCGCCGCCGCCCTGAAACCGATCATGCCGATCAGCCCGGCGGGCGGTCGCTCAATTATGATGATGGCAATGGCCACCGCCCATTCGGCCGAACCGAGCGGCAAGAGGAGGCCATAGACCAGCGAACCGCCGAACAGGAAGAGCACGACCATCATCGCCACCGGCGCAGTTCGAGGTACTGCTTCACTCCCCGCGAACCACTGGCCGCGAGCATCGTTATCACGGCTGCAAGGAGAGAGCTATGGCGCGGGATTCCGCTTGGGTTGCCGTCTCGGAGTTCATCCGCCATCCCGGCATGGTCGGCTCGGCTGTCCCGGCGAGCGCACGTATGGTTCGCCGTATGCTCGCCCCGCTCGACTGGCAGCGCATCAGCATTCTGGTCGAATATGGTCCGGGCACGGGGCGTTTCACCTTCGAAACGCTGGAGCGCATGCCGCGCGATGCCGTTCTCCTGGCGATCGAGACCGGCGAGAGCTTCGTCGAGGCTCTACGGCAGCGCTGCGACGATCGCCGGCTCATCGTCGTTCAAGGAGACGCGCGGGACGTCAACCGCCACCTTGCCGAGCATGGACTGGGCGAGGTCGACTGCATCCTGACGGGTTTGCCTTTCTCGACGCTTGAGCCGAGCGAAGCTGAGACGATCATGCGCGAGACGGTGCGGGCCATGTCACCGCGCGGTATGCTGGCGGCCTACCAGATGCGCACCGCCATCCGGCCGCTGCTCGGGCGGCATTTCGCGAGCCTGCGCGCGAGCTACGAATGGTGGAACATCCCGCCCTGCCATCTTTATTGGGCGACAAGAAAGCGGCAGGGATCGGTAATGGCGGCAAGCGAGATCGCGGCATGACGAAGCAATGCCGGAGATGATCGACGCGCGGTTGCTGTTCTGTCTCGTGGGATGGCATCGGCCATCGATCATCTCGATCGGCCGGGGCAAGCGAGGCGGCGACCTTTCGGCGCTGTGCGACAGGTGCGGCACGCCGATCGAGCGCTCGCGCAGCGGACGCTGGCGAACGCTCGGCCCGATCTACGAAGAAGGCGGTCCCGCGTCCTGACGCGAAGTTCGCGCGTCGTTCGGCAAACTCAGGCGCGTTCCGTTTCTGCAGCAATCGGAATAGCGTACCATTGCCCGGCGGCCGTGCGGATCATCTGCATGGGCCGCGTGCCGCCCGTAGGCTCGAGCCGGTAGCGATCGTGATCGGCATGGTCTTCGAGCCATGCGCGAGCCCACGTCGTCGCGGCCAGTTCGCCCTCGAGATCCTCGCTCATAGTCGCCACCGAGCGGTCGTCATCGCGCAGCAGTCGGTACCTCATGAGAACACATTTCCTCCATTTGGATTGAAAACTCCCGGTAAATTGGTCTTGCCGGCGATCGGTTCCCCGGCTGAGCACACCGCCTGAGCAAATCTGCTCGCGCCGCCAAAAATTTTTGGCCCCACCATCTTGAAAGCCGCGCGACCAAAATTAGCTCACGGGTACCGGACGCCAAACCGGGTCCGGTTGGACATCGAGGGCGCCGACTCTTGGTTACCGGCGCATCTCATGCCCGAATTGCTTCATTTGGAGGATTTGGAGATGAGACCGAACTTTGACTTTACGCCCTATCGCCGTTCGACGGTAGGCTTCGACCGTCTTTTCAACCTGCTCGAAGCGGGTGCGCGCGAGGAAGAAGGCTACCCACCCTTCGATATCCAGCGGATCGACGACGACAATTTCCGCGTCACCATCGCGGTCGCCGGCTTTAAGCCCGAGGATATCGAGATCGTCGCGCACCAGAATCTGCTCTCGGTCACCGGCAAGCGTGCCGACGACGCCGACAAGAGCGAATATCTGCATCGCGGTATCGCGGCCCGGGCCTTCGAGCGGCGATTCCAGCTCGCCGACTTCATCGAGGTCGGCAATGCGAACTTCGAGCACGGCCTCCTGTCGATCGAACTGACGCGCGTCGTGCCCGAGGCGATGAAGCCGCGCCGCATCGAGATCGGCGGCGCCGCTTCAGGCAACAAGCGACTGGGCGATGTGAAGGACAAGGCGGCCGAGCCCGCCTGATCCCCCGCGCCCATCGGCCTGCCGGCGCCGCCTCCTGCACACCCCCCGCACGCGGCGGCCGGCAGGTTCAGCCTTTCATCCAGCCAGAAAAGGAGATGTCATCATGGCAATTCGTGATCTCATTCCCTGGAGCCGGCAGGAAAACCGGCTGCCCGTTCCGGTGAGCGCTGAACGGGAAAGGGAAACCCAACCGCTGCAGTCGCTTCACCGCGACGTGAACCGTCTGTTCGACGATGTCTTTCGCAACTTCGGCATGCCCGCCTTTGCCGGCTTCGACCGCAGGTCGGAATGGCCGCACCTCGAGCTTGGCGAGACCGACAAGGAGATTCGGGTAACGGCGGAACTGCCGGGCCTCGACGAGAAAGACGTGGAGATTTTCGTCGAGGACGGCGCCTTGACCTTGCGCGGGGAAAAGAAGTCCGAAGTCGAGGACAAGGATCGCGGCTACTCGGAGCGCAGCTATGGCCGGTTCGAGCGCCGTATCGGCCTGCCGAGGGGCATCGAACGCGATAAGGTCGCAGCCACCTTCAAAAACGGCGTGCTGACGGTCACGCTGCCGAGGACAGAGGCGGCGGAGCAGAACATCCGCCGAATTCCCGTCAATGGCGGCGCCCGCTGACGGCCGCGCCCGGACTTTCGAGTCCGGGCCTTCGGCCAACGACAATCTGGCGGTTGCCCTCGCGGGTGCGACCTCGTTCCCGCACGGCGTCGAGGCGATAATCGAACCGCTGGTTCTGGCCACAAACGGCGGCCGACGCCGTCAAAATCGATGGCTGGTCAGGTTTGCGCCGCGCTGGGGCCCGGTTGCCGACCCGCTGATGGGTTGGACCGGCGGAGGCGATCCCCTCGCGACGATCGAGCTGCGCTTTCCCGATCGCGCCTCGGCCGAGCGATATTGTCAGAGGCAGGGTCTCATCTTCGAATGCCGGACGGCGCCATCGCCAGGCCAAATCCGTCCAGCTTTCCCCGATGCCTTGGATCCCCTGCTTTGCTGCTGGCCCACCGGCCCGCATGCCCTGTGCTGCGGCAATTTCCCTTGCGCTAGCCCAGCCGGCAACGGGGACGATGAGCGCAGGTCTGCATAGCTTGGGGCGCACTTCAGGTAGGCGAAGATTGCTTGTCAAAGTTCGCAGCGTGCGAGGGACGCTCGTGTCGATGCCATGCCTCGTCGAGGGCGGTGAGCACGCGGTCGATGACCGCCGTCGCTCGTGGCCTTGGGCAGTCCACGCACCGCGAAATGCTGCAAGCGGACAAGGTCCTTTTTGGGCAAGCGCAGCTCGATCTGCTTGGTGGCCAGTTTGTTCGGCTCGATGCCCTCGGCGTTACGGCCACAAGCCAGCATGTGATCGAGCAATCGTTTGCGCTGGGCAAAGGTCCAGCCCAGCGCTCGCAGTTCGCGAGGTGAGATCGATAGGAGCGCCATCGCAAACTCCATGGTGTCGCTGAAGGGCAGGCGCACCGGCACGTCGTCCGGCTTCGGCTTGCGCCACCGCTCGAGAGACAAGCGCTTCACTGGATATCGATCACGCCATCGACCGCGCGCGACTCGGTAGGGCGGATCATCCCGTCATGCGAAATGCGCACCGAGTGGAGCGTGGCCTCGATCTCGCGCCGCCAATGCTCGAGAAACGCGAACAGCGCCGGAAAGTCGGGCGCGAGATCGTACTCCTGCCAAACGAACAGCTGCAGCAGCGAGGGCGCATCCAGGCGGTAGTAATGAATTTCTGCCGTCGTCAGCCTATGGCCCTCGAGCTGCCTGATGACATCGCGTCGGCTCATGGCGAAGCGCGGGGACCTTCCGCGGGCCTGTCGATCGCATGCATGGCGGCAATGATGTCATCGATCGGCACCGCCCGCCTGGCGCCGGGCGGCTTGCGCAGGCCGGGATGATCGCGCACCGCGGAACGGTCGGACGCCCAGGATGCCAGAATGGCGCGCTTCACTTCGGGCTCCAGGCTCGGGTTATGCGCAACGTCGAACGGATGAAGATAACGGGAAAATGGCTGCGACATGGCTCTGCCTCCTTCCTTTGGTGTCGCTCCTTTCTCATGAGCGGGCGCGCCGCCCACGCCGCAAATTTTGGAACGCGCGCGAGTCGCGTCAAGAGGGAAAGTCGCACTGTAACAGCTCGATAAGCCGGCGCTTGGCACTCGATGCCTGCGAGTGCCAAAAATTTTCGCTCGCCATCTTGACGCAAAAAATGGCTTTTCCTATTTCCGCGTCACCTGACATTCGAATGAACGCCAGGCCTATCACATCTCAGTTTTGCATCTGGAGGTTATGCATGCATTTCCGCCCCTTGCACGACCGTGTGGTCGTCCGCCGCATCCAAGCCGAGGAGAAGACCTCGGGCGGCATCATCATCCCCGACACTGCCAAGGAAAAGCCGCAGGAAGGCGAAGTGGTCGCCGTCGGCGCGGGCCTGCGCGACGACAGCGGTAAGCTTGTTGAACTCGCCGTCAAGGCGGGCGACCGCGTGCTCTTCGGCAAATGGTCGGGGACCGAGGTCAAGATCGACGGCGAGGATCTGCTCATCATGAAGGAGAGCGACATCCTTGGCGTGATCGAGGCCGCGGCGCAGCTCAAGCAGGCCGCCTGACAGCGACCTGCATCCTCTGACACGTGGAAGGAAATCGAAGAAAGGAGACGAGGCAATGGCTGCCAAGGAAGTGAAGTTTGCGTCCGACGCGCGTGATCGCATGCTGCGCGGCGTGGATACGCTGGCCAACGCAGTGAAGGTGACCCTGGGGCCTAAGGGCCGCAACGTGGTCATCGAGAAATCGTTCGGCGCGCCGCGCATCACCAAGGATGGCGTCACCGTCGCCAAGGAAATCGAGCTCAAGGACAAGTTCGAGAACATGGGCGCGCAGATGCTGCGCGAAGTGGCCTCGAAGCAGAACGACAAGGCCGGCGACGGTACGACGACCGCGACCGTGCTCGCCCAGGCGATCGTGCGCGAGGGCTCGAAGGCGGTCTCTGCCGGCATGAACCCGATGGACCTGAAGCGTGGCATCGACCTCGCCGTCGGCGCCGTGGTCAAAGACCTTGAGGCCCATGCGCGCAAGGTCAGCGCCAACAGCGAGATCGCGCAGGTCGCGACCATCTCGGCGAACGGCGACGAGGAGGTCGGCCGGATCCTTGCCGAGGCGATGGAGAAGGTCGGCAACGAGGGCGTCATCACGGTCGAGGAAGCCAAGAGCCTCGCGACCGAGCTCGAGACGGTCGAGGGCATGCAGTTCGACCGCGGCTATCTCTCGCCCTACTTCGTCACGAACACGGAGAAGCTCAAGGTCGAACTCGAAGACCCCTACATTCTCATCCACGAGAAGAAGCTTTCGAACCTGCAGGCGATGATTCCGCTGCTTGAGCAGGTCGTCCAGTCGGGCCGACCGCTGCTCATCATCGCCGAGGACGTGGAAGGCGAGGCGCTGGCGACGCTCGTCGTCAACAAGCTGCGCGGCGGCCTCAAGGTCGCGGCGGTCAAGGCGCCGGGCTTCGGCGATCGCCGCAAGGCGATGCTCGAGGACATCGCGATCCTCACCGCCGGCAACGTCGTGAGCGAGGAACTCGGCACCAAGCTCGAGAATGTCACGATCGGCATGCTCGGCCGCGCCAAGAAAGTCATCATCGACAAGGACAACACCACCGTCGTCGATGGCGCCGGCGCGCATTCGGACATCGACGCCCGCGTCGCGCAGATCAGGGCGCAGATCGAGACCACGACCAGCGACTACGACCGCGAGAAGCTGCAGGAGCGCGTGGCCAAGCTCGCGGGCGGTATAGCGGTGATCCGCGTGGGCGGCGCAACCGAGGTCGAGGTCAAGGAGAAAAAGGACCGCGTCGACGACGCGCTCCATGCGACGCGCGCCGCAGTAGAGGAAGGCATCCTCCCCGGCGGCGGTATCGCGCTTCTGCGCGCGCTCAAGGCGCTCGACGGCCTCAAGGCGGCGAACGACGACCAGCAGTCGGGCATCGATATCGTCCGCCGGGCGCTGCGCGCGCCGGCCCGGCAGATTGCTGACAACGCCGGCGAGGACGGTGCCTTCATCGTCGGCAAGCTCTTGGAGAGCGAGGACTACAATTGGGGCTTCAACGCCGCCACCGGCCACTATGAGGATCTGGTCGGCTCCGGGGTGATCGATCCCGCCAAGGTGGTCCGCACCGCGCTCCAGGACGCAGCTTCGGTGGCCTCGCTACTGATCACGACCGAGGCGCTCGTCGCCGAAGCGCCAAAGGATGACAGGGGCGCGAAGGCTGCGATGCCCGAAATGGAGTACTGACAGACGAAGGGCCCGGCTGGGGCCGGGCCCCATCATCGAATATGAGGAACTCGACGATGAACGACCATTATCTGCGCTACCTCGAGCGCGAACATGCGCGTCTCGATGCCGAAATCCGCGAAGAGGAGAAGCGTCTCCATCCGCGCCATTTCCTGATCGGCCGGCTCAAGAAGCTGAAGCTGGCGGTCAAGGACCAGATGGCGGCCTGCTCGGGTCACGAGGAAGAGCGCGAAGCCGCTTGAGCGAGAGTCTGGTGCGGACGATCCGCGCAAGTGCCCACCGCTTACCGGCAGCGAGCTTTTGCCGGAAACCCGATGGCGGCCATCTACGTTGCATGGTCGTCCGCCCCGTTCGGGGAAGCTCGCGAGAATGGACCGGGGAGCCCCGAGCCAGCCGCCGGGGCTCCTTTGTCTGTCAGCAACAATCTATGGGACAGGCCAAGGAACCTGGCGATGCATTGGCGCGTAACGAAGCGGCTGCCCGCAGCTGGCGAGAGTGGCCGGCGACACACTATCGTCCAGATGGAAAAGGGCGAGGAAATCGATTTCATCCTGGATAGCGGTCTTGTCGTCACGCGCCGCACCGACGGCTCATACCTGATCGACGAAACCGGAGAAGTCCTCCGGCCGATCGATGCCTGACCCTTTCTCGAAACGCATGAAACGTCGCGGCACCTGCGAGTCGCGGGAGGATTTCCGATTGCGCGCACCTGGTGGCAGCTACTCGCCCGGCTGAAGCGCGATCTTGACCTCGCGCGTAGCTTGCCCCTGCTGGAGGGTGACCCGGACGTTGGCGCCGACCTCGAAGTCGTCCAGTCGCGCGAGGAGCGCGCCGATAGTGCCTACTGGTTTCCCCTCGACGGCGGTGATGACATCGCCGGGCAGGAGACCGGCCGGACCGGTCGTGACACCGCTCATACCGGCCTTGGCGGCGGCGGAACCGGGTTCAACCGCCAACACGAAAACACCGTCACGGCCGGTCAGCGCCTTGAGCCGGCCGTTGACCTGCTCGTCAACCGAAATCCCGAGCGAGGGACGCACATATCTGCCGCTCCTGAGCAGCTGCGGGATCACGCGCATGAGCGTGTCGACCGGAACCGCGAAGCCTATGCCGGCCGAGGCCCCGGAGGGGCTGTAGATCGCGGTGTTGATACCGATAAGGCGACCACTCGAATCCAGCAGCGGACCTCCCGAATTGCCAGGATTGATGGCGGCATCGGTCTGGATGAGGTGCTGGATATCCGGGCCGCCGTTCTCGCTGGGTAGGGTGCGATCCAGCGCCGAGACGATGCCGGTGGTCAAACTCCAGTCGAGCCCGAACGGATTGCCGATGGCGAAAACCTTCTGGCCGACTTTAAGGTGGCCGCTCGTGCCGATCGGAACCGGCGACGGCGATTGGAACCCGACACCGATCTTGAGAAGGGCAATGTCGTGCTGCGGGCTCGCGCCGACCAGGCGCGCTCGGTACTTGCGGCCATCGGCGAGCAGCACGAAGGCTTCCGACATGCCTTGGACGACATGGAAGTTGGTGACGACGTGCCCGGCCTCGTCCCAGAAGAAACCGGAGCCCGTGCCGCGGGGTATTGAGAAGATATTGCGCGACCAGGCATCCTGAACGAGTTGGGACGTCGAGATGTAGACCACCGAGGCGCGCGATTTTTCGAAAAGCTCAATTGTCGATCGCTCGTCGGCGGCAAGTTCACCCCTTGGCGTGACCAGGCGCTGCGCGGTCGCTGGCGGATCCGCCGCGCCGAATCTGCCGGACAGACCATACCAAAGGATCAGCGCCGCGATGCTGACGCAGACGATCAGCCCACGGCCGATAAACCCGATCCTGCCCGCACCGTTCTGCATCGCCGCAAGGATGGGCAGAGCGCTTGATGTCGGTCAAGGCACAATGACGGCGAGTTGGATCTTTGCGGGCAGTGACACAACAGCGGTAGGAGGTCCTCTACGAAGGATTGGTTCAGCGGAGAGCGTCGTGCATCATTTGAAGCGCAGTTTGGACTGCATGGTGTCGTGTTCGATCGCGCCCGCCGCGTCCGAAGTGATACTCGCGCAACTGTGGTCGCGCGCTTTCGCGTGCAAGCGCGATATGGACAAGGCCCTCTTCGTCCTCCTTGGCACCCGGCCCGGCAAAACCCGTGATGGCGACAGCGATTTGAGCCAGCGAGCGCGCGAGCGCGCCTTGCGCCATGGCGAGCGCCACTTCGGCGCTCACCGCACCGTAGCGCTCTATCAATTTGGGGGCGACACCCAGCATCTCGGTCTTGGCGTCATCGCTATAGACCGCAAAACCGCGCTCGAAGCAGGAACTGAGGCCTTCGATATCGGTGAGAAGCGATGACAGCATGCCCCCGGTGCAGCTCTCCGCCGTGACAATCCTCAGGCTGCTTTGCCGCGCCAGCTCGAGGACCTCGCTCGCCAGGGCGGCAAGGTCGTCGCCTTTGCCATCGATGGCGGGTGCTTCGCCCATGCTTCAGGCGTGGACGACCTTCAGTTCGGCCGGGGGCAGGGCGCCTGCCTCGGCCTTGGGCTTCAGCTCTTCCTTGCGGGCGAGCATTTCGTCGCGGAGCGCCACGAGATCGACAGCGGCGTCGCGCGCCTGCGCGAACATGCCTTCCTGGCGCATCTCCTCCTCGTGGACGTGGTGCTTGATCTCCTCGGAGAGCACCTTGACCTTCGCGTCGAAATACTCATCCTCGGGATCGCCGGCGACGATGTCGTTGACGAGGACCTTGGCCCCGTCATGCTCGACATAGGCTTCGGTAAGGGTATCGGTCTCGATCTTGCCCTTGAGCGCGGGATAGAAGATCTCCTCCTCGATCACGGCGTGAATCTTGAGCTCGTTGCAGATCTCCTGAGCAATCTTCATTTTGTTGCCGCCCTTGGCGCTTTCGAACTTCTCGAACAGGCCTTCGACCCTACGGTGATCGGCCTTGAGGAGGGCAATGGCGTCGGTGTAAGTTTCGTCCGGCATGTCGCGTCCTTCCGTGCTGGAGCCTGGCTATGCCGCGGTAACTGACGAACCCCGTTTCGGTTTCCGAAGAACGGGTTCAGGCGAAAGTGAGCTGGCATCAGTCCATGCTCGACCAATAGGACGACGTCGCTCGTCTGCTCGCTCGAACAATCATCAGGCCACTATTGCCCGTTCGGCCAACGGAGACCCACCTTTGAATGTGACGTGCGACTTATGTGGAAATGGCGGTTTCGGTTTACCTGCAAGAACAAGGACGACCGGAATGAAGGCCTTTTTTGCCTGACGGCTCCGCGGTGAGCGAATGGCTGGTTCTGACGGAAGCTGCCGTGCATAGCCCGATCGGCGAACGACGTACTTTGGTCGGCACGAGCCCGACGGCGGGTCCTACGCATACTCGTCGGCAAGCGTTCTGCCGATGGCCAATGTGGCCACAGGAGAACGATCATGGAGATGCTCGAAACAGAACTCACCGCCGCCAAGCGGCCGGTTTGGAATGCTGGAAGAACCGTAGGTGCAAAGCGGGCGCTGAAACCAAAGCAGATTTGGGAAATTCGTTTCTATTTCAATCAGCGCCGACGCCTGCGAGACCGGGCGCTGTTCGATCTCGCGATCGACAGCAAGCTGCGGGGTTGCGACCTGGTGCAGATGAAGATCGGGGACCTTGTCAGCGGCGGACAGATCCGAACGCGCGCAATCGTTATGCAGCAGAAGACAGGCCGGCCCGTTCAGTTCGAACTTCTGCCAGATGCGCGGGCAAGCTTGCTGGCGTGGCTCGAACGCCGCGGCGGTACGCTGGACGACTATGTTTTCCCGAGCCGGGTCGATCACAATGGGCACCTGAGCACACGACAGTATGCTCGGCTTGTCGACGAATGGGTGACAGGGGTCGGCCTCATGCGAAGCGAGTATGGCACCCACTCGCTTCGGCGAACGAAGGCATCGATCATCTACAGGGCGACTGGCAATTTACGGGCAGTCCAGATTCTTCTCGGTCATAGCAAGATCGAGAATACGGTGCGCTATCTCGGGATCGACGTGGAGGACGCGCTTGCCCTTGCCGAAAACACCGAGATCTGAACCCTTGGCGCCCGTTTCTGGTAGAGAGCCTGACACGGGCGCTTGGGACATTTGTGCTGTTCCCAAGCGACACGTGGAACGGGAGCCGTTGTCACAAACCGACGTCTGGCGTTGCCTAAACGGCGTCGCACGAGGCCATCGTTGTATTGCGGAGAGATCAGATGCTGAACTTTTCCAGCACGCCTCAGGGGTTTTCGCACCCCCGGTCCGGATTTTCGCTGAGGAGCCTGTCTTCCTCGCTGGGCACAGGTTCATTTCGAAGAGCCGCCATATCGGCAATTACGCGTGTCCGCTCGCGGCGCGCTTCGCGCTGCTCGGCGGCAAGCGCCACGGCGCCCCACGCTTTGGCCACCTTTTCGGCCACGAGGCGGACGTTCTGCAGTATCGCATTGGCCGCGCGATCGCTTTGGACCGTCTCATGCATCCGGCAGAAAGTCGATGAAAGTTCCATTCGTCGTCCTTTCACTAGATTTATGCCCAGGTGGCGATGATCATGACGACTGCGCGTCGCGCCGCGCCTGGGCGATTGCGTCGCTGAGCTTCGAGTAGCGATAATCCTTGTAGTGATATTGATCTGCGGGGACGCGGATGATCCCGTGACGCGCCATCTGCTCGGCTGCGGCGGTTGCGTCAGGTTCAGAGGGGCCGCTCACGACTGCGGCTCCTGCGACCGCATGCTGGCTTGCAGGAGATCGAGCTTCGCCTTTTGCTGGCGCAGAACACGCGAGCGATGCGCATAGCTATTGTAGCGCATCCCCACCCGGCCATTGGCAAAGTCGCTGGCCAGGGTACTCTCCAGGACACGGACCTGCGCCGCCAGGGCATCGACGTCATTGGCTGAAATAGCGGAAGATGCGATCGTGGGACTCTCACTGGCGAGATGACCGCCTTCATTCTCCCAATTGTCCTCGCGCAGGGATCGCGCATGATCACGCGCATTGCTGGATGCCGGGATCATGGCGCGACCAAAGGGAAGGGCTGCTCTGCCTTTCCTCGAAACGGAGCTGGATAAAATGGACATCGTTCGTCTCCATCCATGAGCGGGAGCACGAACTATCTCTCAGCCGCACTCGTGCCCGAGGCAAACGGAGCGCGGTAGACCCTATATGGGGTAGGCAAGGCCAAATTACTACTAGTGACAAATCTTTCATCGGTGCTGCCGTGATTGCGAGAGCCTGTTCCGATTGGTCGCCCAAAACTGCCGAAGATCCAGCCGCATAGGCCTATCGTAGCGCTATGGCGTAGATATAGTGCTCATTATCATCGGGCGTGCCTGCCAAACTGCCGCGTGCCGCTATGGGCCGCCATTGCTCCTGAAGCACTACAATGGCTACGCTACCCGCCAACTGGCGCCCCTCCCCAAATAAACATAACGAATAAGTAAGGCAGGCTAACAACAGCCTTTCCCGTCTGGACCGGCGACATGTTTGTTTGCCCTTCTTGCAAACTCCGAAGCCGCGGCCCATCTTTTGTGCAGCGCAGCAAAGAGTGCGGTCATGCTCGAAAAAGCTTTTTTGAGACAAGGATGCTGCGATGCCCCGTCTATCTGATGCGATTGCCCGTCTATCTCAGCTCAGCGGCTCGGCGGCGGGAAGTACCCAGCACGCCGAGGCCAGCAGGTTAAAAGAACTGTGTTCATTCTGCTCCAACCCCGGCCAGCTCCGCGCATCGACCTATGTTCCCGCCGAGCTGGAGGAGTCTCCTGCGCTCGTGGTCGTTCTTCATGGATGCACCCAAACGGCCGCCGGCTATGACGTCGGCTCGGGCTGGTCGCAGCTTTCCGATCGCTTCGGTTTTGTGTTGCTGTTTCCCGAGCAGCAACGGCAAAACAATCCGAACCTGTGCTTCAACTGGTTTTCCGCCGAAGATAATCGCCGAGAGGGCGGAGAGGCGCTGTCGATTCGGCAGATGATTGCTGCCGTGGCGAACCGACATGACATCGATCCTGCCCGCATATTCGTCACGGGGCTGTCCGCCGGCGGAGCGATGGCATCGGTCATGCTCGCGACCTACCCCGAGCTGTTCGCGGGCGGTGCGATCATCGCCGGCCTTCCTTATGGCTGTGCCGACACGATACCGGAGGCCTTGAGCCTCATGCGCGGACGCGGCGGACTGGGTGAGGCCGAGCTAGCAAGGCTTATTCGCAGTGCTTCCGATCATGGGGGGCCCTGGCCGACCATCTCAATCTGGCACGGAAGCGGTGACGCGACCGTCAACCCCGTCAATTCGGATGCGATCATCAGCCAGTGGCGTGGCTTGCACGGGGTCGGTCTCGAGCCCGACCGCACCGAGGCGGTGGATGGGTATCCACGCCGAGTCTGGCGGAACGACGATGACCGGGAGGTGATCGAGGAATACAGCATTACCGGCATGGGGCACGGCACGCCGCTCGATACGTTGAACGATGGCTGCGGCAGAAGCGGCCCCTACATGCTGGAAGCGAGCATTTCCTCAACGCACCGGATTTGCGAGTTCTGGGGATTGGCAACCGTCGAACCTCTCTCCTCTCCAGAGATCGCCATGCCGGCTAGCGCCACTCTCGTGCGGACAACTATGAATCATCACCCGCTATCGGTAACTCCGCTCGACCAGCCGCCGATAATCCTGCCTACGCCCGCCGACCCTTCGGGCGTAGGCAGGATTATCGAAGACGCGCTCCGAGCGGCCGGGTTGATGCGTTAGCGCTGGTGAAGCTCCGGATACGCCACGACACGATTTATCGCTACCGGCGCGCCGTATCGCTGCAGCCGCATCGTCTGATGCTAGTGCCGCGGAGCAGTCACGACCTGATCATCCTTTCAAGCTCGCTCGAACTGTCGCCCAATGCCGATATGGCGTGGGCGCAGGATGTGTTCGGCAACCTGGTGGCGGCGGCGAGCTTTGCGTTCCCGACGGACTTGCTCGCAATATCGAGCAAGCTTCTCGTCGAGCAGCAAGCGCTCGCATGGCCCATCTATCGGATCGCGCCCGGCGCGCACTCCTATCCGTTCGGCTATTCGGACGGAGAGATGGCGGATCTCGGCGCGCTCCTGCATCCGCAGCATGATGATCCCGAAGAGTTGCTCGCGACCTGGGCACGAAGCTTTGTTCTCGGGCCTACTGTTGACACGCTGTCGCTGCTGAAGAACATCAATGCCGGCATCGCGGATGCTGTGGCCTATCGCACACGCGACGAGGAGGGCACGCAATCGCCGCTCGAGACACTCTCGATCGCGAGCGGTTCGTGCCGAGACATGTCGGCATTGTTCATCGACGCGGTGCGCCACCTCGGCTTCGGCGCCCGCGCTGTCTCCGGCTACCTCCATGATCCCGACGTCTCTCCTGACGATGCAGGATCGACGCACGCCTGGGCCGAGGTCTATCTTCCCGCTGCCGGCTGGATAGCCTTCGATCCCACGCACCGCCGGGTGGGATCGGCCAACCTCATCCCGGTGGCTGTTGGCCGATGCAACACGCAGATCATGCCCGTCACCGGGGGCTATGCCGGTGCCGCGGAGGATTTCAGCGGCATGGAGGTGCGAGTGACCGTTGAAGAGGTCTAACCGCAGTGTAAGAGGCCGGCTGCCATCTGATGACAGGTCTACTCGAACATGCGTCCGGAGGCTCGTCTGACATGCACCTGCTTCCCGACCCTTACATCCTCATCCTCACCGGAACAGGCCTTCTCATCGCGCTCGTAGCGTGATTGCCGCTCGCCTTGAGACGTCTGCCGCTTTCGCCCCCAATCGTCTGCCTCGTCATCGGAGTTGTCCTGTTCCCGCTACCGCAAGTGACCTTGCGGCCCTTGCCGCTCCATTACCCGCAGATTACCGAGCGCTTTGCCGAGTTGGTTGTCATCATTGCGCTGATGGGTGCCAGCCATCCTGAATGTTTCATAGAAATATCGGCAGGCCGCGAGCACGCGCAAGTCGGCATCGAGCACAAGAAGTGGTTCGCGGATCGTATTGACGATCGCCTGAGAAGGCAGGTTTGCTTCGTTGATACTGCGCGCGATATAGATCATTTGCGCAGCCATATCTGTTCGGCATCATCCAGCGCTTCGAGCATTTCGCTCTCAGCCTGCATGCTGCCCAGATGGCTGCGCACCGCATCGGGATCGCCCGCGCGGGGAAACTTACGGTCCGCCTTGGCAGCCCTGGCCAGATCGCCGACCCAATCCGAACGATCATGCTGGGTCAGCAACCAGGCGCCGAACGTCACCTTGTCGTCGGTCTCGGCGGAACAGGAGTCGATCGCTGTCACAGTCCCTTTGCCCTGCAAGCTGCCATTGACCGTTGACCGGCTTGATCATGGCCCGGCGGCAAATCAGGCACACACTGACGAACAGACCGTTTTCCCAGCGTTGACCGGCTGGATCGGCCTGATGTTGACCCAGAAGACTATGCAGTATCACGCGGGCTTTTCCTCATTTTTGATATGGGACGACACAGCGGATTGTCGCGTCGTATCGTCATCCTCCAACCTGTCGTCGGCGTCCTCCGCATCGGCTTCGTCCTCCAGCAGAAATTCCAGTGCGATGGCTGCGTCCTCGTCGCTGAGCGCGTCCTTCGCTCCAGCTTCGCGGCTCTCGGCTTCCAGCGCTTGCACTTCCCATGCGCGGGCGGCGGCCAGCGCAACCTTGCGAACATTCTGGAGGTCCGTCTCCGCCGCGATCCGGCGGTGATGCGCCTCCTGCTGTCTGCACAGCGCGGAAGTGTTGAACATGGCTGAAGCTATGCCCCTCTGCCCGACCAGGGGACGCGGACCCACAACGGAACCCAACGCCAACTGACGGGCGGCGGTATCGAAGGATCGAGCACTTCGGGCGGTAGCACGTCTGTCCGAAGAGCTGCGGCTTCGCGGTCTTGCCGCAAGGCCGTCTCCAGGTCTTTGGGATCGACGGCGCGATGTTCGACCCGACCGGTCGTCTCCACCACAAGAGTCGTCGCAATGCGGTGAAAGACCGTGCGGACATTTCCCTCGATGGCCTCTTCCTCCGTATCGACCGCATAGCTGCCGGCCGGCAGCGGGGCGTCGAAGCCGGGCAAACGGAAGGGCGCGGCGAACGTGACCGAGCTTCTCGTAGAGCGAACCGTCATGTCGGTCGCCGATCGCTACGATTGGAGCTGGCAAGTATGAGGAACATCGATGCGACTCCCGACGGCAGGCGGGAGCACGATGGTCTCTCAGTCACGATATGCCTGCGGCACTATGCGGGTGATGCGCGACCATAACACATCGGCGACGTTGTCGCATGATTTGAATCCGGATCCAAACGTGAGTGGCAGAGGGTATGACACCTCTGCCTCCCATGTCTGGGTTCACCGCCTGGCTCAGAAGCCCATACCGCCCATGCCGCCGGCCATCGCAGGCGTACCGGCGCTATCGTCGCCCAAATCGGCAACGGCGGCTTCGGTCGTGATCAGCAACCCTGCAACCGAGGCGGCATCCTGAAGCGCGGTGCGCACGACCTTGGTGGGATCGATGACGCCGGACTGGAACAGATTCTCATATTGCTCGGTCTGCGCGTTGAAGCCGAGATTCTCGTCATTACCATCGATAAGCCGGCCCGCGACCACGCCGCCGTCATGACCGGCATTTTCCGCGATCTGCCGCAGCGGTGCCTGGAGTGCCCTGCGGACGATGTCGATGCCGCGGCGCTGATCGTCATTCACGGCGTTGAGACCGTTCAATGCCTTCGCCGCATAGAGCAAGGCCGTCCCGCCACCGGGTACGATACCCTCCTCGACGGCCGCGCGGGTCGCATGGAGGGCATCATCGACGCGGTCCTTGCGCTCCTTGACCTCGACTTCACTTGCACCGCCGACCTTGATGATCGCGACACCGCCGGCGAGCTTGGCAAGACGCTCCTGGAGCTTCTCCTTGTCATAGTCGCTGGTCGTGTTCTCGATCTGCGCCCGGATCGCGTCGACCCGGCCCTTAATGCTATCCGCGGCGCCGGCGCCATCGACGAGGGTCGTAGTGTCCTTGTCGATCGTGACGCGCTTGGCGGTACCCAGCATCTCCAGCGTGACGTTCTCCAGCTTAATGCCCAGTTCCTCGGAGACCACTTCGCTCTTCGTCAGGATAGCGATGTCTTCGAGCATCGCCTTGCGTCGATCGCCAAAGCCCGGCGCCTTGACGGCCGCAACCTTCAGCCCCCCGCGCAGCTTGTTTACGACCAGGGTGGCGAGGGCCTCGCCTTCGATATCCTCGGCGATGATGAGGAGCGGACGGCCGGACTGGACGACGGCCTCCAGAACGGGAAGCAGCGCCTGCAGGTTCGACAGCTTCTTTTCGTGGATCAGGATATAGGGATCCTGCAACTCGACCGACATCTTCTCGGTATTCGTGATGAAATAGGGCGAGAGGTAGCCGCGATCGAACTGCATGCCCTCGACAACGTCCAGCTCGAACTCGACGCCAGTGGCCTCCTCTATGGTGATGACACCTTCCTTGCCAACCTTCTCCATCGCTTCGGCGATCTTGCGACCGACGACCTCATCTCCGTTCGCCGAGACGATGCCGACCTGGGCAATTTCCTGATTGTTGTCGACCGGCTTGGACCGCGCCTTGAGTTCGGCGACCACGGCAGTGACGGCCAGGTCGATACCGCGCTTGAGGTCCATCGGATCGACACCCGCAGACACCGATTTCATACCTTCGCGCACGATCGCCTGCGCAAGCACCGTCGCGGTCGTCGTGCCGTCACCCGCATGGTCGTGGGTTTTGGACGCGACAGCCTTGATCATCTGCGCGCCCATATTCTCGAACTTGTCCTTCAGTTCGATTTCCTTGGCGACGGTGACGCCGTCCTTGGTGATGCGCGGTGCGCCGAAACTCTTGTCGATTAAAACGTTACGGCCTTTGGGGCCGAGCGTCACGCGGACCGCGTTGGCGAGAATATCGACGCCGCGCGCGATGCCTTCGCGCGCGTCACGGGAGAATTTTACGTCCTTGGCTGACATGGTTAGTGATCCTTTATGGAAAAATCTGCGAACCGTTTCGCTACGGCCAGACTGATAGAAAAAGTCTGGGTCAGCCAATGACGCCCAGAACGTCGCTTTCCTTCATGATGATAAGGTCTTCGCCATCGAGCTTGACCTCGGTGCCCGACCATTTGCCGAACAGGATCTTATCGCCGGTCTTGACGTCCAGCGGCGTGATCTTGCCATCCTCGGCGCGGATACCGCTGCCGGCGGAGACGACCTCGCCTTCCTGCGGCTTTTCCCTGGCAGTGTCGGGTATGATGATGCCGCCAGCCGTCTTTTCTACTGCTTCGAGCCGGCGCACGAGCACGCGGTCGTGGAGAGGGCGAAATGTCATGGATCAGCCATCCTGTCGCTGGATCGCGACGAAATCGTCGCTTTCACAAGCGGGAGCCAGCGCTGCCAAATTGCGAGCTGACAGTCTCAAGCCGAGAGTGCCAATGCACGCGATATGTGCATTGCGCCGACCGATAACAAGATGGTCCTCGCCGCCGGCATGAATAAACGCCCTCAATCTATATGAGCATCCATTCGGTTCGCAGAGCCGGGCGAGCGGCGCATTTTCTCTGCGAGCGGATCGCGTTTACCGGTGGAGTGGTGTAGGGCGAACGTCTCATCAATATCGAAACGGATGACAGGCCAAGGGCTACGGGCGCCGCGCGCCTCAAATGTGCTTTTCTATCGATGGTTCACCAAGCGCGTCGGCCCGGCGGGCTCTCCGAAAGGATGCCGATGCCCCATGACACCAGTCTTATCACCACGATCGTCATGGGGCTGGTCCTTGCCTTCGTCGGCGGCTTCACTGCGAGCCGGCTGAAGCTGCCCCCGCTGGTCGGCTACCTGGTGGCGGGTGTTGCGGTCGGCCCCTTTACGCCTGGTTTTGTCAGCGATGCGGGAATGGCGGAACAGCTTGCCGAGATCGGCGTGATCCTCCTGATGTTCGGAGTCGGCCTGCATTTCTCGGTCAAGGATCTGCTCTCCGTCAAACGGATCGCCATTCCGGGCGCGATCGTGCAGATCGCGGTCGCGACCCTGCTCGGCGCGGGGCTGACGCATGTATGGGGCTGGACGCCCGGCGCGGGCATCGTCTTCGGCCTCGCGCTCTCGGTTGCCTCGACGGTGGTGCTGCTCCGCGCGCTCGAACACCGCAATACGCTGGATTCGATCAACGGCCGCATCGCTGTTGGTTGGCTCATCGTCGAGGATCTCGTCATGGTCCTGGCGCTGGTTTTGTTGCCGGCGCTTGCGGGCGTACTCGGCGGCAACGCCAGCGAAGGCAGCGAAGCGACGGGCGGCACAATCGCCCTGGCCCTGTTGCTGACGCTTGGGAAGGTCGCGCTCTTCCTTGCCCTGGTGCTCGTCGTTGGCACGCGCGCGGTGCCTTGGGTGCTGGAGCGCGTCGCACGGACAGGATCGCGCGAGCTGTTCACGCTGTCGGTGCTCGCGACCGCGCTGGGCATTGCCTATGGATCGGCGGCGCTGTTCGGCGTGTCGTTCGCGCTCGGCGCCTTCTTCGCCGGTGTCGTGCTGAGCGAAAGCGACTTCAGCCATCAGGCTGCAGCGGATTCGCTGCCGTTGCAGGACGCCTTCGCCGTCCTGTTCTTCGTCTCGGTCGGCATGTTGTTCGATCCGGCTGTGCTCGTGCGCGAGCCGCTGGCGGTGGTCGCGGTTCTGGCGATCATCCTCGTCGGCAAGTCCGTCGCCGCCTTCGCTATCGTATTGGCCTTCGGCTACCCGGTACGAACAGCGCTTACGGTATCGGCGAGCCTTGCCCAGATCGGCGAGTTCTCCTTCATCCTGATCGGCTTGGGTGTGACGCTTGGGGTGGTTCCCGTGGAAGGCAGGGACCTGATACTCGCCGGCGCGCTTCTCTCGATCACGCTCAACCCACTCGTCTTCAAGACCTTCGACGGTATCGAGCGATGGCTGGACCGGCGACCACGCATCCTTTCGGTGCTTGAGCGTCGCGGCGGGCAAGCCCTGTCCACTCTTCCTGAGCGAATGAACGAGGGAACGCGTAATCACGCGATCATCGTCGGCTACGGTCGGGTGGGCCGTGTGGTCGGCAAGGCGCTCAACGACCAAAAGCTGCCGGTCATCATTGTGGACAAGGACCGGCGACGTGTCGAGGCGCTTCGCGCCAAGGGCATACCGGCGATCTATGGCGATGCATCCACCCCCGGCATTCTCGGGGAAGCAAGTATCGCCGCTGCACGCCTTCTTGTGATCGCGACGCCCGAAAGCTTCCAGACTCGGCGAATCATCGAACTCGCCCGTGAGCTCAATGCGGACATCGATGTCGCCGTGCGGACGCAGAGTGATGCCGAGGTGGCCCATCTTGAAAGCCAGGGCGTCGGCCTTGCCATCATGGGCATGCGCGAGTTGTCGTTCGGCTTGGCGGACTATGCACTGCGCAGCCTGGGTGTATCAAGGAAACGCGCGGCGGATATCATCCAAAAGGAACGCATCTCCGGCGAAGGCGGCGCATTCGAGCGGCGGCCGGACCTTCCTGCCCGCGAAGCCCCGGAACTGCGCGTCCGACGCCAGGACGATGAAGGGTCTGCTTGAGGGTGCGCTACGATGTGTAGCGTTCCGCTATCAGTGAGGGCTTTTTTGGGATGGGCCGTTCGTCCGAGGCCATCGTTGTATTGCGGTGAGATCGGCTGCTGATCTTTTCCAGCACGCCTCGCCGTTTTGATATGCATCAAGGATGCGCGCCATCGACGCGTGCATTTGAAAATCGAATGCGCGTGAGGCCACCGAGCCTGCCTGTTCACGCGGCTTCTTTGCAATCAGAGCCTTTGATGCCATCGAAATTGCTTCCCCCGGAGGCTAGGAGGCCACGTGGATATCTTTGCAATCACCAACGTCGTGCGAGCCGCTATAGCCCCGAACTGAGCGAATGACTGGTTCTAACGGAAGCCGCCGTTCAAAGGCCGATCGGCGAAGGACGCATTCTGGTCGCCTGCTGCCAGAGGCGGGAGCAAGAATATGCGCCCGCCTCTGTATGTTTATGGGTTCGCTGCAACGGGAAGGCGGAATGGGGCGCCGAGCCGATTAAATGCGTTCATCGCCGCGATGACGAGTGTGAGATCGACCAGATTCTTTGGCGAAAAGGCGGCGGCCGCAGCCGCATAGGCGTCGTCGGAGGCGTGGGTGTTGCTGACGTTCGTCACTTCCTCGGCCCAAGCGAGCGCGGCGCGATACTGATCGGAAAACAGGTGCGGCACCTCCGCCCAGACGGAGAGCAGCGCGACCTTGTCGACCGGCATGGTCCGAAGCAGGTCACGCGTATGCATGTCGATGCAATGGGCACAGCCGTTGATCTGCGATACCCGAAGGAAAACAAGATGGATTAGCTCCTCGGGAAGATCCGTCTTCTTCGTCACATAGTAGTGAACCCCGAACAGCGCTTTGGCGCCGTCGGGCGCGACCTCGGACCAGTTCAAACGTTTCATTTCGGTCATGATGCTTTCCTCGTCAGGGCGTCGTTTGTCGGCGCACATCGGCATGACGAGACAGGCGGGCGCTGCGTGACATGGCGGCGCATATTTTTTCATTCCGCCATCGCCCGTGTCACACTGGCTGCGGCCATCTCGTCATGTATGCAGACACCTTGCATGGGAGACATGGAGATGAAGATTGTTATTGTCGGCGGCACGGGACTGATCGGCCGGCCTTGTCGGCCTTCTGAGGATCGCGCCCACACGCTTCGATCATTGGCTCTCCACTCAGGACACAGGAGCAGACGGCATGAATCGGAGCCTTCCTCTCGCGCTGGCTGCGGTGCTCGGCATCGGAGCCGCCGTCAACGGTCTCTTCATGCTGATCTCGCCCGCAAACTGGTATTTCGCAGTGCCGGGTGTCACCACCACCGGCCCGTTGAACCAGCATTTCGTGCGCGACATCGGGCTGATTTTCCTGTTGGTCGCGATAGCGATGCTCACGGGCGTCGTGCGGCCGGCGGCGCGCCTGCCGCTCTGGTCCGCCGCCGCGCTTTGGCTGGCGGGCCATGCGCTGTTCCACTTCTGGGAAGTGGCGGTGGGCATCTGCGGCACCGGTGCACTCGCCCAAGATTTTCCCGCGGTGACGCTGCCGGCTATACTTACGGCCGGGCTTGCCCTGTGGGCATGGCGGGATACGGCGCATGAGAGCTGCCGACCGCGCTCTGTGGAGGACACGAATGCCGCATAGGGATGAATATCTCGCTGACTTCGAGGCGCAAAGGCCACGGTTGTTGCGCCTGGGATACCGGATGCTCGGCTCTGTCAGCGAAGCGGAGGATATTGTTCAGGAGGCGTGGCTGCGCTGGTCGGCAAAAGTGGAAAGCGTCGATGCTCCGGCTGCTTATTTGACCCGTATCGTCACCCGCCTCTGCCTCGATCAGCTCAAGTCCGCCCGTGCGCGCCGGGAGACCTATATCGGTGCTTGGTTGCCCGAGCCGCTGATGGGCACCACCGAGCCCGAAGAGACGATCGCCGACGACGTGACGCTCACGTTGATGCTGGCAATGGAGCGGCTGTCCCCACTGGAGCGCGCCGCCTTCCTCCTCCACGACGTGTTTGGCGTGGCGCTGACAGATATCGCGACGACATTGGCACGCGAACCCGCGACGGTCCGCCAGCTTGCTTCGCGCGCTCGCAAACATGTGCAGAATGCGCGACCGCGTTTCACGGTGGAAGCGAGCAAGGCTGACCAGATCGCTCGGGCCTTCTTCACCGCGTCGCGCGACGGCGACACGGACACGCTGTCTGCGCTGCTTGCGCACGACGTCGAGATCTATTCGGATGGCGGCGGCAGGGTGATCGCCTTTCGAAATATCGTTCGCGGGCTCGATCGAGCACTTCGCTTATTCGCTGGGCTACGGCGCAAATATATATCAGTGCCAACGCTGCTGCGCACCGCGATGATCGATGGACTGCCTGGTTATGTCAGTATCGATCGCGGCGATGTGCTCCAGACGACCGCTCTAGACGTGCGAGATGGGCGGATTGCGGCGATCTACATCGTGCGAAACCCTGACAAGCTGCGTCATCTTGCGGCAGCTTTAGACACCAGCCGCCGCCCGCAACATAGCCACTAGTGTCTTGAGCTGGTCGAGAGCCGCCGGAATACCGGACGGTCCGGAAGTGGGGATCGAAAATCCAGCGTTGAGTGACTGGGATGGGTCGACTTCGGCGGCGGTCGTTCGAACGAAAATGGATCATTCTCTTGATTGCTTGGCAGCGCAATCCTGCCGGTATTTGTAGCCATTAGACTGTTATCGGAGGGAACCAAGTTTCAGACATTCGCTGATAGTCTAAAATAGCCTATGATTGTAAGAGCAGCTAGATGAATAGACCCATAGCATCTATCTTGATTTTAGTTGCCGTGGGTTGTTCGCCAAGGAGTGCTGAGGCCAACCCAAACAAGTCGCTGAAGAAGATCAGCCCTGTCTATGACCTTCTAATCACTTCGAAGGGTTCATGCCCCATTTATGAGATCGTTCGAAAACCAGGCGCTTCTCCTCGAACTAATGTGCCGATATCGCCCAATGGGCAATCGGAGCATAGGTATGGGCCATTAAGCTATCGAGAAGCCCTCAAAAAACGCAATGCTGCCAGGTCTTTAAACTGTGTTAGTCGGATTAAAATTGTTCGCAGTAAGCATGGAGATTTATGCCCAGCCTGCTGATTTGTTCGCAATAAAGGCGAAAACGGCGCGCAAATTGCACCATTAACAGACCTGCCATTCTCCACCCCAACTGCTAAATCATGCGCAGGCGTCTGTTCGAAGAGCTGCCGCTCTGCAGTTGGGAAAGAGAAATTGGCAGCCGAGTGTCTTGGAAGGGTCGGCAGCCGGGCAAACAGCGCCCGCCCGATCCCTCACGAACAGCGGTTGCTACTTCGAAACGAACACCCTAATTTCTGTCCTCGTGAGGTGTCGACATGGCTCTTGCGACGCACGGTGACCAGAAATATCTCATCAGCGAACAGCTGGATGATCCGGCTGAATGGTCTTCGCTGCGCCTTGAGCGCCGGCTCATCGGCTCGGGTGCACAAAATGCGGTGACAACCGAATGCACCGAGCTAGTGCTCATCCTGTCTGGCAAAGCCGGCGTGAGCCGGGAGGGTGACGGCCACTTGGAAGAAGGGGTTGCTCGGCCCGGAACAGCCTGGATCGTTCCGGCGGGAACGAATGAGCGCAGGCTGGAGTTGAACGGCTCTATCGAGACCCTGCACATTTTCCTGCCGCCGACGTTGATCGAGCGGAGTGCACTCGTCGACTACGATATAGATCCAGCCAAGGCGAAGCTGGCCTATGCAGGTGGCTTTGCCGACCCCGTGCTCCAGCAACTCGGCAACACCTTCCAAGGTCTTCTCGGTCGCCCGCAGCAGCCGACCGACCGGTTGCTGGTCGACGGGATGCAGACGGCGCTCGCCGGGCATCTGCTCGGCAATTACGGCGTCGATCGGTGGCAGCCGCAGACCAGGGCGCATACCCTCGATCCACGGCGCCTCAAAAGGGTCCTCGATTTCGTCGAAGCCAGGCTCACCGATGATATCGGCCTGGAAGACCTTGCTGCGGAGGCCTGTCTCAGTCCTTTCCATTTCTCAAGGCTATTCCGCGAGGCAACGGGCTCATCCCCCAACCGCTACCTCACAGAACGCCGGGTACAGGCTGCACGTGAAAAGCTGGCGTTACGCCAGTCCTCACTCGTCGAGATCGCATTAGACACCGGCTTCGGTTCCCAAGCGAATTTCATCCGGGTGTTTCGCAAGGTGACCGGCCTGACGCCGGGCCAATATCGCGACATGCATCGCAGCTGACGCCAACTCGCTCACTATAGCAAGATCTGCTCATCAGGGCGCAGGATCGGGAAATATCTCCGACCGCCTGTCGCCTACACCTGCCTCATCGGAAGGGAACAAGCCCTCCCGATCCTCGAAACAGGCAGGAGAAACGAGATGGTTAGCTCTGATACCGCCCGCAAGATCATCGCCGCCGGCGAGGGGCGGGCAAAGGAAATCGGTGTTCCGGTCAATATCGCCGTGCTGGACGCCGGCACTCAGCTAAAGGCGTTCGTCCGAATGGACGGCGCCCTCATCGGCTCCATCGACATCGCCCTCGGCAAGGCCCGCACGGCCGCGCTGTTCTCGATGCCGACAGAAGCCATTGGGGAATTCTGCAAGCCCGGCGGCACCTCGCCCGGCCTCGAACAGACCAACGGTGGCCTCGTCGTCTTCGCCGGCGGCCTTCCCCTCGTCGATGCCGTCGGCTCCGTGATCGGCGCGGTCGGAGTGTCGGGCGGCGCAGTCGCTCAGGACCTCGATATCGCTACCGCGGCGGCGGCGGCACTTACTCACTGACACCTTCAATCCTCCAAACATCAGGCAGACGAAAGGACTTCATCATGACCACCAAGACCATCCTCATCACTGGCGCGGGCTCTGGCTTCGGCAAGGCGGCCGCCATCGGTATGGCCAAGAACGGCCACAATATCATTGCCACCTGCGAAGTTTCGCCGATGGTGACGGCACTACGCGCCGAAGTGGAAGCGCTCGGCCTTTCTGACCGGATCCGCGTCGAACGCCTCGACCTCTATGATCCCTATGACATCAAGCAGGCCCAGGGATGGGACTTTGATATCCTCTGGAACAATGCCGGGCGCGGCGAGCCAGGCCCGGTTTGGGAAATCCCGGTCGACATCGTTCGCCGCAACTATGAGAACAACGTCTTCCTGCCGCTTGAGCTGACGCAGGGCGTCGTCCAGCGTTGGATCCGAGAAGGCAAGAGCCAAGGCAAGAAGGTGGTCTTCACCTCCTCGATGGGCGGCCTGTTCACCCCGGCCAACTGGGGCACCTATGTCTCGACCAAGCATGCGATCGAAGCGTTTGCGGAAGCGATGCAGCAGGAGCTGGCGGGCTACGGGATCAAGGTCCAGACCATCAATCCCGGCGCCTACTACACCGGCTACAACGAGACGATGGCGGATAACCCTTTCCGCTGGCTCGATGACGCGAAGAACTTCACCAAGCGCGCAGACCTGCGCAAGGGCTTCGACGACTTCTTTGCCACGCCCGAAGGCAAGATGGATCCGCAGGAGCAAATCGACGCGATGATCGAGATCGTTCCGGCCGACGAAGGCAAGTTCCGCAACGTCAGCCCCAAGGCGATCGAGGACATGCTGAAAGCACACCAGCTTGCCGCCTGGGAAAACCGGATCTGACGATGCGTGAGAGCCGGCATCCTCTGGATGCCGGCTCCTTGCCAATCAAAAGGAGAATGCCCATGCCCAGTTTCATGAAATATCTAGGCCGCGCATTCGTCGGTGGCCTCCTTGCCAGCACATTGGCAGCTCTTGCTGTGAAGCCTGCTGCGGCGCAGGTTTCAAGCGAAACCCAGCAGCGCAACCGTGCACTTGTTCAGTCCCGCTTCGACGCCTGGAGCAACGGAACCGGCAGCCCCTTCGAACTGCTCGCCGAAGATGCGCGTTGGACCATTGAGGGCAATTCGGTCGCGTCGAGGACCTACCCCAGCAAGGAAGATTTCATGCAGGCGGTCATTCGACCCTTTAACGCGCGGATGAAGGCGCCACTCAAGCCAGCGGTTCGCAACATCTATGCGGACAGGGACACTGTGGTTGTGTTCTTCGATGCGCGGGGTACAGCGCTCGACGGTCGTCCCTATGTGAACACCTACGCCTGGTTCCTCGAAATGCGGGCGGGGCAAATCGTGCGGGCCTCGGCCTTCTTCGACGCTATCGAGTTTAACGATTTCTGGGCGCGTGTCGCTCCGACGGATTGATAGCGGTTAGTGCGTCGTCAGCCTTCAACGCGAAGTACGCAAGCTGGCAGTGCACCGGTGCTTAGGGTCGTGGGCAGAGCGTTTGCTTTCGAGGAAGCGATCTTCGCACCTGAATGTCTCCAAAGGGTCGACTTCGGCGGCGGTCGTTCGAACGAAAATGGATCATTATCTTCATTGCTTGGCAGCGCAATCCTGCCGGTCGGCCGTCGACCACTTGCAGAACTTCAGTCGTGGTGTGAAAGCGCTTAAATGCGGACAGTCCTTTTACCCCTGATGGCCTTGGCTTCCTGCGGTTCAGAGCCGATGAAAATCGCTGCAGACCAATGCTGGACAGTGTCGGTCGGCGATCAGGTTGAAGGCACTGCGATACTTCATGCCTATGCTGGGCAAGGGTGCATCGAGTGCGGTGCTTACCTCACTGCTGATCGTTGTCCCGGAATTACCAGCTTCGCTACCGCCAATGAAACTATCGATGCCGCGTATGACAGAATTGTTCACGCCTCGCGTCCGGATGGGAATGGGTTCATCGAGCGAAAGGTAAAACTGTCGGGTCGGGTCATTGCAAACGGCACGACGGGACAGTCAATGGTCCAAGCTGAGCGCTTAGAGTTGGCTGACTAGCGCCATTCGTCACCAAAACCAGTCGGTCTCTAATCCACCCACTGCTCAATCACGCGCGGGTGTCCGTTTGAAAAGCTGCCGTTCTGCAGTTGGGAAAGAGAAATTGGCAGTCGAGTGTCTTGGAAGGGTCGAAACGCGACCCGCTGACCAGTCAAAGCCAACAGGAAGTGAAATGTCCGCCTGGGGGTCGCCAGGAAAATTACATTGTCCATAACAGATGGGCGAGCCTTCATAGGACCCAAAATGGGGGCCATGAGTTTATTGGTTGTCCCCCTGTAACGACTCTGGAGCTGTGCGTGATATTTGATGGGCAGCTACCTGCGATGGCCTCTACCGGGATTGCCGGTCTTGACGAGATCCTCAGCGGCGGCCTGACGTCCGAACGCATGTATCTGGTCGAAGGAACGCCAGGTACCGGCAAAACCACGCTGGGCCTTGGCTTCCTGCTGGCGGGCGCGGCCGTGGGAGAGACTGGCCTCTATATCACGCTGGCGGAAACCGAGGTTGAGTTACGCGCAGTCGCCAAGTCGCATGGATGGTCGCTCGACCCGCTGCAATTGTTCGAGATGGTTCCTGCAGATGGGTTTACAGAGGATCACGAACAAACGCTGCTTCATCCGAGTGAAGTCGAACTGGGTGAAACCGTTCGCAACATAATGACAAAGGTCGACGAACTAAGGCCTGCACGTGTCGTACTCGACAGTCTCTCGGAATTGCGGTTGCTCTCGCAAAGCCCGATCCGCTACCGCCGTCAGATTCTCGCGCTCAAGCATTTCTTCTCCACCCGGGCTTGCACCGTGCTGGTGCTGGACGACAAGGGCGCAAGCGGGAGTGATCTGCAGCTTCACAGCATAGCGCATGGGGTGATTTCGCTCGACCAGGCATTGGCTGGATTTGGCGGGCAGCGGCGGCGAATGCATGTCGTCAAGATGCGGGGCGTACCTTTTCGTGGCGGCTATCATGATTTTGAGATCTTGCGGGGCGGGTTATGC
The DNA here is from genome assembly GCF_001757355.1 of Sphingobium phenoxybenzoativorans. Classification (GTDB taxonomy): domain Bacteria; phylum Pseudomonadota; class Alphaproteobacteria; order Sphingomonadales; family Sphingomonadaceae; genus Sphingobium; species Sphingobium phenoxybenzoativorans. Next base: position 39,936 of record NZ_MINO01000005.1, on the reverse strand, counting down.
GTCTATCCGCGTCTGGTCGCTGGCGACCATGAAACGCTCGACAGCGGGCCGCCGATGACGACTGGTTCGGAAGAACTGGACACCTTACTCGGAGGCGGTTTGGTGCCCGGTACCGCGACCCTGCTGACGGGGCCGGCCGGAGTCGGGAAGACGACGGCGTCGGTTCAGTGCATGGTTGCCGCGCTCGAGCGCGGTGAGCGTGCCGCCTATTTCCTGTTCGATGAACGCGTGCCGACGCTAATAACGCGTAGCGAGGCGCTCGGGATGAACCTCCAACCCTTTATGGATAACGGGCAGCTTCAGCTGCGGGCGATTGATCCCGCCGAAATGTCGCCCGGCGAGTTCGCAGGTTCGGTTCGGTCGGCGGTTGAGGATGATGGCGCCCGCGTTGTCGTGATCGACAGCCTCAACGCTTACCTCCAGTCGATGCCGAACGAGCAGTTCCTGGTGCTCCAGATGCACGAGATGTTGAGCTATCTGGGGCAGAAAGGCGTTGTCAGCATACTCATTCTCGGCTTGCACGGCATCACCGGCGACATCCGTTCAGATGTCGATCTGAGCTACTTGTCGGATACTGTCGTCCAGCTGCGCTATTTTGAGGCGCATGGCGAAGTCCGACAGGCAATCTCTGTCATAAAGACGCGCACGGCGCGGCACGAGCGCACTATCCGGGAGTTCCAGATTGGCGCCAGCGGATTGCAACTCGGCCAACCGCTCAAGCAATTTCAGGGTGTGCTAACGGGAGTGCCGACCTTTTCAGGCGAGGCGAGAAACCTGATGGGAAGCTTGGAGCCGGATAGTTTCCGCCCATAGAATGAACGATCTCGTCCTCATACTTGCGCCGCGCGGTCGTGATGCCGCAATTGCTGCCGATCTGCTCAGCCGCCACGGTTTAGCAGCCCGGATTTGCCAAGATGTGCGCGACCTTGTCGGTCATCTAGGTCAACGTGCCGGCACGGTGCTACTAACCGAGGAAGCGCTTGTCGGGGCAAATGCCGCTGAGATCGGTAGTTGGGTTGCTGGACAGGAAAGCTGGTCCGACATCCCGTTCGTGGTGCTAGCGAACGGTTCACGCACCCCGCGCACGGTCGCAGCAACTGAGCGCTTGGCTGAGCTAAGCAATGTTGTTCTGCTGGAACGTCCGCTTCATGCGGAGGCATTGCTTGGCGCGATCCGATCATCGCTTAAAGCCAGAGCACGGCAGTTTGAAACCCGCGACGTTGGTCGGTTGGGCGCAGCGCAGAACCGTATTCTCGCGCTTGCCGTCGAGGCGGCGCCACTCCCCGCCACGCTTGAAGCCATCGTTCGCGAAGTCGAAGAGCTTTCCACTTCAAGCGTGATTGGATCAATTCTGCTTCTGGACGAAGACGGTCGTCGCTTGCACCATGGCGCCGGGCCAAGTCTGCCGGCCGCCTATAATGAGGAAATTGACGGCATTGAGATCGGACCTTCGGTCGGCTCGTGCGGAACAGCGGTATATCGCAAGGAGCCAGTGTTTGTTGCCGATATCGCCACAGACCCGCTCTGGGTCGATTTTCGTGATCTGGCCTTAGCGCATGACTTGCGCACCTGTTGGTCGATTCCGATCATATCGGTCGATGGCGCAACCCTGGGCACTTTTGCCATGTACTATCGCGAGCCCCGTGAGCCGGCGCCGGCTGACCTCGCAATAATCGACTTCGTGGTTCGGATCGCAGGGATCGTCATCGCGCGGGCGCGTACCGAAGCCGATCTTCGCGCGAGTGAGGTTCGCTACCGGCAGATTGTCGAGGGGGCCGAGGATTTTGCAATCGTGTCGCTCGACCCTACCGGTACGATCACCGGGTGGAGCAACGGCGCTGCACATCTGCTGGGCTATTCGACCCACGAAGCGATTGGCCAGGCCAGCAGTCTGTTCTTCACCCCCGAGGACCGGGCCGCGAATGTGCCTGCCTTGGAGATGGCGCGGGCAGCCTCCGAGGGACGCGCCATCAATGAGCGATGGCATGTGCGGAAGGATGGTCGCCGATTCTGGGGCTCGGGCCTCACCATGCCGCTCGCCGAACGCGACGGCGGCTTCGTCACCATCTTTCGCAACCGCACCGCCGAGCATGAAGCCGAGGCGGCCCTACGCGAGAGCGAGGCACGCCTGCGCTTCTTCGGGGCTTTGGAAGAGCGACTATTCAGCGCGGCTACCGCTGACGATGCGATGCAGGCGGCAGCCGAGATGCTGGGCCAGCAGATTAATGCCTCCCGTTGCGCCTATGCCGACGTCGACGCCGACAATGATCGCTTTTGGATCCGCAACGACTATACAGCGCCGGGCATCGCCACCTCGGCTGGAACCTATAGCCTCGATTTGTTCGGCCCGCGTGCTGCCGCCGAACTGCGGCAGGGACAGACCCTGATCGTGCGCGACGTGGCGGGCGAGCTTGGTGCAGATGAAGGACGCACAATGTTCCAGTCCATAGGCATCGAGGCGATCGTCTGCTGCCCACTCGTAAAGCAGAATCAGCTCGCCGCAATGATGGCGGTCCATCAGGACGTCGCGCGCAACTGGGGTCCGAGCGAAATCGCCCTAATCCGCGAGGTCGTCGAGCGCTGCTGGGCGCATGTCGAGCGTGTCGGCGCCGAGGCACGGCTACGAGAGAGCGAGGAGCGGCTACGCCTTGCCGTCGAGAACGCCGAGATCGGCTTTTGGGATGTCGATGTCACCAACGATCGGCTGACCTGGCCAGCTCAAACCAAGGCCATGTTCGGGATCTCGGCCAACGTGCCGGTTTCCATGGCGGACTTCTATGCGGGCCTGCATCCCGATGACCGTGAAGCAACGGTCGCGGCCTATTTGGCGGCCGCGGACCCAGCGCGGCGCGCACTCTACGATGTCGACTATCGCACCATTGGCAAGGAGGATGGCGTACTGCGCTGGGTGGCTGCCAAAGGGCGCGGTGTGTTCGACGCCGGCGGCCGCTGTGTGCGTGTCACTGGCACCGCTCTTGATATTACCGCGCGCAAGCAGGCCGAGGAGGACTTGCGGAACCTGAATGCAACGCTTGAGTCGCGTATTTTCGATGCGCTTGCAGAACGCGAGGCGGCTCACGAAGCGCTTCGTCAAAGCCAGAAAATGGAGGCAATGGGCCAGCTTACTGGCGGCGTCGCGCACGATTTCAATAATTTGCTCACCCCGATAGTTGGATCGTTGGACTTGCTCCAGCGCAAGGGGATCGGAACGGAGCGCGAGCAGCGCTTGATCGCGGGCGCGGCGCAGTCTGCCGAGCGCGCTCGAGTGCTGGTGCAGCGTCTGCTCGCATTTGCGCGCCGCCAGCCGTTGCAATCGGTCGCCGTCGATATTGCCCAGCTAGTCGCCGGTATGGGCGATCTCGTCGAAAGCACCACCGGGCCCCAGATCAAAGTGGTGGTCGATGCCGCTGGCGATCTGCCGTCGGCCAAGGCTGATCCCAACCAGCTCGAGATGGCGCTACTGAACCTCTCGGTAAACGCGCGCGACGCCATGCCCGATGGCGGAACGCTTCATATCTCGGCGACGGCAGAGTCAGTAGGCGCACATCACCGACCCGGCCTCTCCCGGGGCGACTATATTCGGATTTCTGTTGCCGACACTGGTTCAGGCATGGACGAGGTGACGCTCGCCCGCGCGATCGAGCCTTTTTTCTCGACCAAAGGGATCGGCAAGGGCACTGGACTTGGTTTGTCGATGGTGCATGGCCTGGCTTCACAGCTGGGCGGCGGGCTTAGCATTCAAAGCCGACCCGGCATGGGTACTAACATCGAACTCTGGCTTCCCATTAGCGATACACGTGTCGAGGAGGTAACGGACCACCAGCACGCAGCAGCCACTGCCGCGCATCAAGGTGTGGCACTGCTTGTGGATGACGAGGAATTGGTCCGCATGAGCACGGCCGATATGCTCACGGAGCTTGGCTACGCGATAATCGAAGCCAGCTCAGCGGAGGAGGCGATACGTATCCTGGAGGGCGGTGCGCCCATTGACATCGTTGTGACCGACCATCTCATGCCGGGCATGACGGGTACCGACTTGGCTCGGCACCTCCAGTCGGCCCAGCCGGAACTGCCAATCCTGCTTGTCTCTGGCTATGCCGAGCTCGAAGGTATCGATGCCAAACTCCCGCGGCTAACCAAACCATTTCGGAAGGGTGAGCTTGCTGCGACGCTCACTTCGCTTCTCCATTAAATGTCCCGTCAACGGCAACAAACAGAGCCTTGCCCATCGATCGGTTGTTGTTAACCCGCCAAATGACAAGCCCTAGCACGAGCGGTCGCTCATGCCATTTCGCTAAATCGCATGATTTGATGGGCTGCCGAACGGCAGCTTTTCATCGTAGGCCAACGTAAACCAGACAGTCTCCTGTGGGGCCAGTTCCGGCTACTGGGCTGCATGTCCGGTTCCGGGAAGAAGAAGGGTGGCGCTGAGCGACTGGAAAGGGTCGATTTTGGGGGATAGCGCAACGCCCTCCTCTGGGACAACGTGGTCGTTCCCATGCAACGGGGTGAATGGCAGCTCTGCCAGAAGCTGATGTTCATCGGTGGCCCGATCAGCATCGCATAGCGACAGAGGCTGGGCCGCTTGCGGTCAGGCAGCTTCCACACTGGCACAACCGCAGCATGCGCATCGTCCACGAAGGCTGTGTTCAGCGTTCACTTATCGACATTGGCCGCGCGGCAGGTGCTTAGCTGGTCAGCATTTCGCTGATCTTTTCGGACAGGCGCTCGATCTGGAACGGCTTGGTGATCATCTGCATGTTGGTGCCGAGAAAGCCTGCACGGATCGCTGCATTTTCGGCATAGCCGGTGACGAACAGGATCGGCAGGTCGGGGAGGTGCTCGCGCGCGACTTCGGCGAGCTGGCGCCCATTCATGCCGGGCAGGCCAACGTCGGAGATCATCAAGTCGAACTTGCGGCCGCTGGCGAGCAGCTCGATTGCTTCATTGGGCTCTGCCGCCTCGATCGCCGTATAGCCCAGCTCTTCAAGCACATCCCACACCAGCATGCGGACCGAAGCATCATCCTCGACTAGCAGCACAGTCTCACCATCGCCATGGTGGACAGCGCTTGGCGCATCCTGCTCGGTTGACGGCGTCTGATCGGCAGCCGGCACGAAAATGCTGACGGTCGTCCCCTGACCGACCACCGAATGGATGCGGACCTGGCCGTTCGATTGCTTGGCGAAGCCATAGACCATCGAGAGTCCAAGTCCGGTTCCCTGGCCGACCGGCTTGGTGGTGAAGAAGGGATCGAACACCTTGTCGAGTGTTGCTTGGTCCACGCCGACCCCGGTGTCCGATACCGACACCACTATATAGTCGCCGGGGGATATGCCAGGGCGCGTCTCGCAATAGGCCTCGTCGAGCGCCATCGCCTTGGTCTCGACCGTCAGATGGCCACCTTCCGGCATAGCGTCGCGCGCGTTGATCGCGAGATTGAGAATGGCATTTTCGAGTTGGTTGGCGTCGACCACCGCAGCAGGGAGATCGGGGCTCCGCAGGATATCGAGCGCGATTTGCTCGCTGATCGTGCGCCGTAGTAGATCCTCGAGCGATCCGACCAGTGCATCGACATCGGTCGCGCGGCTGTCAAGGGACTGGCGGCGCGAGAAAGCAAGGAGGCGGGCGGTGAGACCGGCAGCCCGCTGCGCGGACACAGTCGCCGCCTCCATGAACCGGTCTATGTCGTCGAGCCGGCCGGTCGCGATGCGGCGTTTGAGGATATCAATCGCGCCGATGACGCCGGTCAGCATATTGTTGAAGTCATGGGCGATACCGCCGGTCAGTTGGCCGACCGCCTCCATCTTCTGACTCTGGCGCAAGGCCGCTTCGGCGCGCTCGCGCTCGGCGGCTTCCTGCTCGAGCTGTGCCAAGGTCTTGGTCAGTTTTTCGGTGCGTTCGGCGACCTGCTGCTCGAGCTTCTGCGCGGCGTCAGCAAGCGCGGTCTGGCCACGCTTCTGCTCGTCGATGTCGACGATCACCGAGATCGCGCCGGTGACCTTCCCCTCATCGACCAGCGGAATGCCGCTGACCCGCGTCCAGATCGCAGAAGCTCCTTCGGGCCGGTGGAGAAACTCCATCCCCTGCACCCGCTCGCCCTTGAGCGCGCGCACGGTAACGAACCGGTCGCGGGTAATCCGTGAGCCATCGGCCTCATAGCCTTCCCAGCGCTGTTCCCCGTCGGGCAAACGCGAAGGAATGTCACCTGTGGGCAGGAAACGCCGGAACTCCGGGTTGGACAGGAGTGTAGTGCCATCCGGATTGACGAAGGCGACGCCGACCGGGAGAGTATCGAGCAATGTCGTCAGGCGCGTGCGTTCGCTCGCCAGCGCCGCGCGTTCGCTCTCCAGCTCGGCGAGCTGGTCGCGGATCTCGAACTGCTTCTGGCGTGCGCGCATCGCCGAGGAAATGGCGCTGAGCAGCGATTCACTGGAGAGCGGCCGCTCGAGCAACACGACGTTGATCGCACTGTCGGGCAGGCGCCTGCGAATTGCCTCGGTCGAAATCTGGCGCCCGGCCTGGCGCCCCGCGAGCAGCACGAACGGCACATCCGACCAAGCCGGCTGCGCCTCGAGCACGCGGTGGAGCGGCCCGAGATCGGCAAGCAGCGCCTCTTCCGTGATCAGCACCACCCCGACATGCTCGTCTAGCTTGGCCGCGACATCGGCCAGCGTCAGGCAGAGCGCGACGTCATAGCCATTGTCGCTGAGCAACTTGCCAACGCTCTGCGCATCGGTGCCGTAAGGCGCGCTAACCAGCACGCGGTAGCCTTCTGTTGCAGTCCGATGCACTTAGCCGCGGTCTTCCATGAGCGGCGTTTTAGCGCCGGTATATTCTGGCGTTCCCGTCAGAACGCCCCGGAACTCGGCGAGCGGCGCCCCGACGCGAACGCCTTGTGTATCAACCCGGAACTCGCGGATCGTATCCTCATGCTGTCCACTGCGGTTCTTGACGATCGAGATCGCTTTGCGGATGCGGCCCTCGCTCTCGAAGAAGCGCAGCAGGATGACGATGTCCGCGACATAGGAGACGTTAAGCCCATGGGTCTGCATCGTTCCGAAAAAACCCTGCTGCGGATTGATCAGGAACGTGACGATGCCGGCCTGGTTCAGGTAGGACAGCAGCTCATGAAGCTGGAGGACCAGCTGCTGTTCCTGCGGCATAGCCGCCATATAGCCGTTGAGGCTGTCGATCATCACGACCTTGGCTTTGCGCGTCTCGACCTCTTCCCGAATCATCGCCGCGAACTGGCCCGGCGCAATCTCGGCTGGGTCCATCTGCTTGATCGTGAGAAACCCAGCATCCATACGCGCTTGGAGATCGATGCCAAAGGCTTTCGCACGGCTGATCATCGTGCCGATGCGCTCGTCAAACTCATAGATGACTGCATGTTCGCTCCGCGCGCAGGCGGCATCGAGATACTGGAGCGCGAGCGTGGTCTTGCCCGATCCGGCGGGACCAGTGATGAGCGTCGAGGTGCCGCGTGCCGGGCCGCCGTTCAGCAGCGCATCGAGCTCTTCGATCCCACTGGGCAGCGCCTCGCCTTCAAACGGCGTATGGTGATCGGACGCGATGAGGCGGGGGAAGATGTCGATGCCGCCCTTGCGGATGATGAGGTCGTGATAGCCGGCGACGAAATCGACGCCGCGCATCTTCTGGATCTGCATCCGCCGGCGCGCCGCGCCGAACTCGAGAGTGAGGCGCTCAAGCGTGATCACGCCATGGCAAAGGCTGTGCAGGTGATTGTCGCGCACGCCGCTACCGCCGGTCAGGTCATCAACCAGCAGCACGGTGGTATCGAGGCCGGCGAAGAACTGTTTCAGAAACAGAAGTTGCCGACGATAGCGCAAAGGATCCTGTGCGAGCAGGCGCAGCTCGGATAGGCTGTCGAACACGATGCGCTTGGGCTTGATCTTCTCGACCTCGTCGCGGATCAGCTGGATCGTCCCGCCGAGCTCCATCTCCCAGCTGTGCAGGATCGACTGGTCACGCCCGACCCCCAGCACGTCCTCGGCCGATGCCAGCTCGAACAGATTGACACCCTCCAATGACCAGCCGTGCGAATGCGCGACGACGTTCAGTTCCTCGCTGGTCTCCGACAAGGTGATGTAGAGGACCTTCTCGCCAGCCTTTAGTCCATCGAGCAGGAACTGGAGGGCGAGCGTGGTCTTCCCCGAGCCCGGCATCCCTTCTACCAGAAACAGCCGACTGGCCGGGAGCCCACCGCGCAGGACGAGGTCGAGCCCCGTATTCCCAGTGGAGATGCGTCGATTGTCGATATTCATGTGCCGCGTGCCTTCGTCTTCCTTCGATCGCGCCGCCGGCCAATGGCGCTCGCTTGACCATCGGCTGGGCGAAGACTCATCAGATCGGTAGGCACACCGACCATGCTTGCATAATACGAAATGACCAGATCGTCTCGCATACTTAGGCCAATAATTCGCGGGCGCGCCTTGCTTCAGATCAATCTGTTGAAAAACTGCGGAACGTAAACACAGGTTAAGTGCCGGAGAAAAATCGCAGCGAGCGTTGCTTCGCGGTGACCAAAACAGTTCTCGCGCGTTTGGGACGCGCGGGTCGAACGTCTTGGTCCGTGCTTCGAACACCAGCAATGGACCTGCCGATTACCAGCAAGGCTGGCGTCGACTGCGGGCGGACAGTGCCGGTGCGATCGGAGGTGCCCGTTTAAAGAGGACAGCCCGCATGGCCAAGTCACCCGAGTCCAGCAGCAAGCCCACCGGCGGCGAAACCCACCAGATCGCCGAGGATCTGGACGCGGCCGTCCTCACCACCAATCACGGCGTTCCCGTATTCGACAATCAGAACTCGCTGAAGAGCGGTTCGCGGGGACCGACGCTGCTCGAGGACTTCGTCCTGCGCGAGAAGATTTTCCACTTCGATCATGAGCGCATTCCCGAGCGGATCGTTCATGCCCGCGGTTCGGGCGCGCACGGCGTGTTCGAGGCGACTGACGATATCTCCGGCCTGTCGAAGGCCGCGGTCTTCACCAAGGGTGAGAAAACGGAGGTCTTCGTCCGCTTCTCTACAGTCGCGGGCGGCGCCGGATCGGTCGACACGCCCCGCGATGTCCGCGGCTTCGCGGTTAAGTTCTACACCCGTGAGGGCAACTGGGACCTGGTCGGCAACAACATCCCGGTGTTCTTCATCCAGGACGCGCTGAAGTTTCCGGATCTCGTTCACGCCGTGAAGATGGAGGCCGACCGGGGCTATCCTCAGGCAGGGAGCGCGCACGACACCTTCTGGGACTGGGCATCGCTGATGCCCGAGACGACCCACATGCTGATGTGGGCGATGTCCGACCGCACCCTCCCGCGCTCGTTCCGGACGATGGAGGGGTTCGGAGTCCACACCTTCAAGCTAGTCAACGCGGCCGGCGAGACGAGTTTCGTCAAATTCCACTGGAAGCCGCGGCTCGGCATCCAGTCGACGATCTGGGACGAGGCGCTCAAGCTCCAGGCGGCCGACAACGACTATCAGCGGCGTGACCTGTTCGAGGCGATCGATACCGGGGATTTTCCGCAGTGGGATCTCGGCATCCAGGTTTTCGATCAGGCCTTCGCCGACGCTCAGCCCTATGATGTGCTCGACGCGACCAAGCTCATTCCCGAGGAGGATGTGCCGGTTCGGCTGATTGGGACGCTGACCCTTAACCGCAACGTCGACAATTTCTTCGCTGAGACGGAGCAGGTCGCGTTTCTGCCGTCGAACATCCCGCCGGGCATCGACTTCTCGAACGATCCTTTGCTGCAGGGGCGGCTCTTTTCCTATCTCGACACCCAGAACTCGCGGCTCGGCACGACCAACTTCCATCAGATCCCGATAAACGCGCCGCGCTGCCCGTTCGGCAACTTCCAGCGCGACGGCAAGATGCAGACCATGGTGCCCAAGGGTCGCGCCAACTACGAGCCGAACAGCCTCGCCGCGCATGGCGAGGAAGGCGGACCGCGTGAAAGCCCAATGGCGGGCTTTGCGACGGTGGATGCCGCGACGGGGCCGGACGAGAGCGGCGAGAAGCTGCGGGTCCGCCCGGAGACCTTCGCCGATCACTACAGCCAGGCGCGGCTGTTCTACAGCTCGCAGACCGAGAGCGAGCAGGCGCATATCGCATCATCGTTCGTGTTCGAGCTGTCGAAGGTGGGCCTGCTCGATCAGGTGCCCAGCCGCATGGTCGCCAATCTACGCAACGTCGATGAGGATCTGGCAAGGCGTGTGGCTATAGGCCTTGGCATTGAGCTGCCGAAGAAGGCACCGGCCGCGAAGTCGCCGATCGACATGCCGCCATCCGATGCGCTTTCAATTCACAAAAATATGAAGGCGACGCTCGAAGGACGCGCGGTCGGCATCCTCATTGCCGACGGAACACACGCCGACGAACTCTCGACAGTTATGCAGGCGGTGAAGAAGGCCAAGGGCAAGGCGGTGGTGGTTGCTCCCAAAGTCGGTGGCGCGAAGCTCTCAGACGGGACCGTGCAGAAGGCCGATGGTCAACTCGCCGGATCGCCAAGCCAGATCTTCGACGCGGTAGCCGTGGTTCTTTCTGAGGAGGGCTGCGCGACGCTGCTCAAGGAGGCGGCTGCGGTCGACTTCTTGATGAACGCTTTCGGACATCTCAAGGCGATCGGCGCGAGCGACGCGGCACAGCCGTTGCTCAACAAGGCCGGGGTGGAGCCCGACGAGGGTGTCACCGGCCTGGACGGCGCGTTCGTGAAGGCCGCAGCGCAGCGCTTCTACGCGCGTGAGCCGTCGCTGAGGATGCTGGCATGAGCGGGGGCGGAATGTTCGATCCGTTCAGCGCCTGGTCGCGCATGGTGTCAGCTGGGCTCGACATGCAATCAACCTGGCTGAGCAGTGCGGAGACCATGAAGGCGTCGGGCGATGTGATCGGCGCGCGGACCGAGATGATGCGGGCGGCGACCGCCTCGCCGCTTACCGGCGACTATGCCGAGCTGTCGCGGATGGTGCCCGAGAAGGTTGCTGCGTTCAGCCGCAGTGCACAGGTCGTCGCGCGCGACACCATGGCGATGCAGTCGGCTTGGGTCGGGCAAATGCAGCGGGTGGGAATGCTGATGCTCGCCGGACGAGTTCCGAGCGCTGGCGAGGTGACAGCGCTCGCCAGCCAAAGCGCCAACTATGCTGTTGGCGTGATGACCGCGGGGGCAAAGATGGGGAAGCGCGCCCTCGCGCCGGTCTATCGCACCGCGACCGCCAACGCGCGGCGGTTGAAGCGCACGCGTCCTCAATGAGCCTCGCGATCCATGCCAGTCTCGACTACTGGTTCGAGCAGCCGACCGATGTGCTCCTACAGGTTGAGGCCGCCGCGATTCCCGAGCAGGTGACCGAGGCGGCACATATCGACATCACGCCCACCGAGCATTTCGCGCGCGTCGCCTCGCATGACATGATCGGTGAGCGGATATGGCTCCGTGTGCAGGGCCAGCTCCTGGTCGACTATCGCGCCACCGTGCGGGTCGAGCGGATGCTGGACGACTGCCTCAACCTCCCACTCGTCGCGCCGCATCAACTGCCTGGTGAGACCGTCCAGTATCTCTGGGCGTCGCGCTACTGCCCTTCGGATCAGTTCGAGACCTTCGTCGAGACGGAGTTCGCCCGCGTCGAGGGCGGGGCGAAGATCATAGCGATGCGTGACTGGATCGCGGGTCACTTCGCCTATGTGCCCGGTGTCAGCACCTCGGAGACGACGGCGCTCGACACCTTCGTGAAGCGCCAGGGCATTTGCCGCGACTATGCTCATGTGATGATCACCTTCGCCCGTGCCGCCGGCATTCCCGCCCGGATCGCCAGCGTCTATGCGCTCGGCGTCGAGCCACCCGACTTCCATGCGGTCGCCGAGGTCTTCCTGGGCGGTGAATGGCATCTGGTCGATGCGACGGGCATGGCCAAGGAGCGTGACATGGCGAAGATCGGCATCGGCCGCGACGCGGCGGACGTCGCTTTTCTCACCGCATTCGGGACCGCAGTAATGAACAGCCAGAGCGTCGAGGTCACCACCGCATGACGAAACCATTCTCGGTTGCCTTCGTCGGCGCTGGCCCGACCACCATTTACACCTTCTGCGCATTCCTGCGGGAGATCAGCGGTGCCGCCGATGTCACTATCTACGAAGATCAGCCTCGCGCTGGCCTTGGCACGCCCTACCGCCCGGGGTGGAACGACCCGGCGATGCTCTCGAACATCGCGTCCATTGAAATCCCTCCGATTGGCGAGACGCTGATCGACTGGCTTGAGCGTCAACCCCGCGCACGGCTGGTGCGGCTCGGGATCGATCCGGACCAGATCGACGATCACGCCTTCTACCCACGCGTCGCCCTTGGCGAGTATTTCCTCGATCAGTTCAATGGGCTGATCGACGACGCCCGTGGGCGAGGGATCGGCGTCGAGATAGCTACCAGTTGCCGCGTGACCGACATCCGCGCGGAGGATGATGGCTTGCATCTGTCGGTCGAGCCGCGCCATGGAGATGCGTGTGAACGGCTCTATGACCGCGTCGTGCTCGCTACCGGTCATCAATGGCCGGAGGAACCTGAGGTGCGTCCCGGCTACTTCCTGAGTCCGTGGCCGGCGACGGCGCTGCAGCGCATCCCTCCGGTGTCGGTCGGGATCCGTGGCAGTTCGCTCACGGCGATCGATGCGGCGGTGGCTTTGGCCGTGGCGCACGGCACGATGATCGAGACCGAGGGTGAGGCGATCGGCTACCGCATTCATCCGGGTGCCGAGAAGCTCCACATCACGATGATGTCTCGCAAGGGTCTGCTGCCCGAGGCCGACTTCTACTATCCAATTCCTTTCGAGCCGCTTTCCATCTGCACGCCCGAGGCCATCGAGCGCCTGATCGTGGAGGACTGCGACCATCTGCTCGACCGGTCCTACGACCTGTTCTGCGAAGAGTTGACAGCCGCAGATCCGGCCTATGCGGAGAAGGTCGGGCTTTCCAATCTCTCGCTTGAAGACTTCGCCGAGTGCTATTTCGCCGACCGCGTCGCCGCCGATCCATTCGAGTGGGCGGTCGCCAATCTTGCCGAGGCGCGTGAGAATTTCTCGCGCGAGTATACCGTGCCTTGGCGCTACGCGATCCTGCGCATGCACGAGGTGCTGGGACTGATCGTGCCGCACCTGGAGGAAGAGGCTCTCAAGCGCTTCAACCGCTATCTGAAGCCGGTTTTCGTCGATGAATATGCGACGGTCCCGCACCTCTCGATCGAAAGGCTGCTGGCGCTGCACCGCGCCGGGTATCTCTCGGTCATCGCGCTGGGCGAGGATCACAGGATCGACACGCGTGGGTCGGAGGCGGGAGCAGTTGTGAGCATAGATGGCGAGCGCAGGCACTTCCCAGCGTTCATCGACGCGACCGGGCAGCGGCCGCTGGAAGCCGAGAAGTTTCCGTTTCCTACTTTGCTCGAGCAGGATGTCGTCCGTGACGCCGCGGAGGATGATGCGCCGGGCATCAAGGGGATCGTGGTGGACGAGCAGTTCCATCCGGTGAGCGATCATCCCGCGCGCGAGCGCCTTTTCTGTCTCAGCATTCCGTTCATCCTCGAGCGGCACCCGTTCGTGCAGGGGATCACCAGTTCGCATGAATTGGGCGCGACGGTCGGAGCGGCTCTGGCGCATACAGTCGATGCGATGGGAGACCGGCAGGGCGTTGCCGTCGGGACTGAGGAGACGGCTTCGTGAAGCTGTGGGCGATCTATATAGGTGGCGAGCATCCCTCGGCGCACATCGAGATCCACGACGTCCGTTTCGTGGTTGCCGAGACGATCAAGGCGACCCATGACCAACTCCGGACCGAATGGTGGGGCACGCCGGGGACGCTGCACGTCGACTGCTATGCCGAGATCAGCCATGCCGATGGCTGGACCGTTGACCTGCGGCCCGAACCGTCAGGCGCTCGCGAAAAGCTCTGGTTCGTCAATCTTGGCGGCTATGACGGCAAGGACTTCGCCGAGCAGCACCGGAACATGTTCGTGGTGGCGACTTCGATGAAGGAGGCGAAGGACCGCGCGCTCGCGACCGTTTCAGACTGGAAGTACGCGCACCGCGACGACATCTACGAGGCCGACAAGGCGTTCGCGCTCGATCGGCTTGTCGGTGACGAGCTGCATATTCACCTGACGCCCGGCGCTGCTTCGGGCCAGCCGGCCTTCATCTGCCGCTATACACATTTGAAATAGGCACGCCCCAAAAGAAAACGCCGCCCGGTGAGGGGCGGCGTTTTCGCGTTCGGAAAGGTGAGACGCTACTTGGCGTCGCTACCGACCGGAGTAGTCTTCGGCGCCTTGCCGTCTTCCACCCTTCCTTCGTTGCGCAGATCGCGGCCCTCCTGTGCCTTCTTCCGCGCCTCGGGCGACTTGCCGTGCTCGTTCAGCTCTTCCTTGACGTAGCCGGCGGCCTCCTTGGCCTTTCCTTCGATGCTCATGTCACTCTCCTTGTCGTTGTTCGTCTCTTGAAGAACCCTTCGCAGATAAACGCGTTCCAGAACGCGTGCTGTTTGTGGTAGGCGGAGGCGGATCGAGTTGAACCGTTCCTAGCCGCAGATGGATGCGGGGATGAGCTTGATCGTGACTGGAGTCATCGTGATGCAGGTTCTCGCGAACTGCTACTCACTGATCGGCAGCTGTCGGCGATAGCGTCTCGGCGGATGAGCTATAGGATTGGGGGCATTGCTGCCTGACGGGCCCGATCTAAACGAATGGCGGGTTTTGAGACAAGCTGCTGTTCTAGAACCGACCGGCGAACGGCGCATGTTGGTCGCGACCTGCCGGTTAGCGGACGGACCGCACCTAGGAAGGGAAAATTGGCGGCTAAATGGCGACAAAGGGTCGACCTCGGCGGTGGCTATTTCATTCAGACGAAAATGGATCATTCTTTTGATTGCGTGACAGGGAAATCCAGCCGGTTGACTGTCTACCAGTTGCAGAGATTGGAGCCCATGATAAGAAAATGAATGCTCTGTTCTGGCGTCTTGCTTACCGCCTCTATGCTCGACGCAAACCGTCTACTCGTTTCGAGCTGTGGACCATTGGCGGCGTTGGCATCATGGTATTGTTGTATGCCGTTGCCGTTCTCATCAATCCGACGACCGCCAATGTAATTCGCCTGGTCGTTGGGATTTTGATCGTCGCCGTTGGCCTTGCTCATCGGCGGGTGCGCCTCAAGCGATTGAAGGGGCCACAGGCGCTGTATGCCAAGGGATGGCCCCGACCGGTGAACGGCGGCTAGCCAACCGCGTGCTCAGAAAGCTGCCCGTCGCGAGACGACCATTAGCGGCCTCTCACTCTCCGTTCGCCCTGAGCTTGTCGAAGGGCTGTCCTTCTTAAGAAAGTGCAGGGGTTGACCTACGGTCGACTGCGTCTCGACAGGCTCAGCCCGAACGGATCGAGGAATAGCCGCCAGTCCGCTTCCCACCCTAGTTCTACCAAGCGCTGGCCGACCTTCGAGGAGCATTTTCCGCAGTTGAAAACGGAAAATTGGCCTATCGAATGGCAAAGAGGGCTCAAAATTTAAGGTGCACTTAGCTAATGTTGACGTCATCGATCCGCGACCATCACAAGCGAATGACAAATAATTCTGCAGACGGTATATTTACGGTATAAATCGGCTTCTTTTTGCCATTTTATCATTGGATTATAATATTTTACCGGTTAATTTGGATCACGTCCCCGGCACCATTTCCCTGCTCATCAT
This sequence comes from Sphingobium phenoxybenzoativorans, assembly GCF_001757355.1. GTDB lineage: Bacteria > Pseudomonadota > Alphaproteobacteria > Sphingomonadales > Sphingomonadaceae > Sphingobium > Sphingobium phenoxybenzoativorans. The sequence continues at coordinate 24,210 of NZ_MINO01000005.1, read as the reverse complement.
TGTTTGAAATGGATTGACCCGGTAACCGATGGCAGTTCGGACCTGGCTCGGACGCTGAGCGCAGCGCTGGATAATAATGCGCCCGCCAAATTAAGCCCTTTACCCGATCCTTGTCGCCCAATGGTGAGGGAGGCGCAGGCCCAGGAAGCTGAGGCATTACTGTCCGACCGCAGGCGACATGCGGCGGCCATTTTTACAGGAAAGGATGAATGAGTAGGCCAGCATATCGGCCAGAATCTCGCGGACAAGCGCTACAAAACCGCGTCGCAGGTGGTGGGCGGTCTTTGGCAGAACAGCCAATATGGTCCGCCGCGTTACTTCGGGCTGGAGGTTGGCCTCAAATTCTCCTCAGCGGCCAACTGACAAACTGGACGGCCGGGGCATGTCCCCGGCCGCCCTATTTTACGGGACCGGCTTCCAGTTCAGCGCGCAGTGCCGATAACTCCTTGTGCAACTTCTCCAGCCTGCCCGCTATGCGCGGCCGGAAGGCGTCATTCGCTACGCTCAGCGCCGTCATCAGGAAATTCACTTTCAACTCGCGGGCCATGCATTCGTCCGGCACCCGGCCAGTCGCCCATTTGTGAAAGAGGACATATTCCGTGTCCGTCTGATACATGGCGATCCGTTGCAGATCGATGCCGGGCAGCAATTCCCCGCGCTGTTGCGCATTGACCAGCCATTTTTCGATCCGTTGATAGGGCACGCTGCGCAGGTCCTGTAAAACGGCTTCGCGCGGCTTGGACGCAAAATAAAAATTGATGATGAGCCGCGCAAACTCCGGCCCACGGAATAATTCCTCCGCGATCCAGTCATATTCCCGGAACACTGCATCGACATCCTGCCCGCGCGGCTTGTGCGAGAGGACCGTGGTCAGCGATCCCATATGCTCGGCAAGCGCAGCATAGATAATGCCCTCACGGTCGCCAAACGCGCGATAGAGCGTACGGGCAGCGACTCCCGCCCTATCGCAGAGCCTGGCGATCGTCAGATGCTCCTCCCCGCCCTCGTCCAATATTTCGATGGCGGTGCGCAATATCCGTGACCGCCGCGCGATCATCTCCGTACTGAGATAAGGGCCGAGGGAACGGCGCTTCCTTGGATTTTTGCGAGGCTCGGTCATGGGGCTCCGGATAACGCAGCCCGGCCTTCTAGAAAACAGGTTCGAAACGATGAACGAGAGTTTGACGATCACGGGGCCACGGATGGCAATATCGAAGAAGCGCATCCGTGTTAAGATTGACGAGGCTTCGGCCCCGGATTACCTCTCTGCGGGCGGTTGCCGCAGAGCAGCCCGATGGGAGATTCTTGATGGCTGCCCTGGCAATTCCCGACCATATTCCCCCGGAGCTTGTCGTCGACCTTGACATTTTATGACCTGCCGGGCGCCAGCGAGGACCCGCAGCGGGCCTGGCTTAATTTTCGGGGTTTCGGGCCGATCATCTGTTCGCCGCATAATGGTGGCCATTGGGTTGCTACGGAGGGCGCCGACGTCGCAGCCTTCTTTCGCGACCACAGGCGTTTCTCTAGCGCCAGCGTTACTATTCCAAGCGTACCCGCCGATCCCTTGCTGCCGCTTGAGGCGGACCCGCCCACGCATGGCGATTATCGCCGGGCGATCATGTCTTTCCTTACGCCAGTCCGCGTCCGCGCATTGGAACAGGACATTCGTGTCCTGACCGGCGAACTGATCGATGGCTTTCTTCCGGCTGGCGCTTGCGAATTTATTGGAGACTTTGCGCATCGATTGCCGCTTATCATCGTCTTGCGGCTCCTTGACCTTCCGATTGCCGATCGCGCCTGGTTGCATGCCCGTACCGAAGTTTTTGCGCGCCATCCCGATCTTGAAGCCAAGCTTGCCGCCTATGGCGAGGTGCGCGCTTATCTCGATGACCGCATCGCCGAGCGCCGCTCCAAGCCGGGCGACGATTTGATCAGTCACCTTTTGTCGGCGGAGGTAGATGGCCGTCCGTTGAACTCCAGCGAACTGTTATCGACCTGCACCATGGTTACCTTTGCCGGTCTTGATACCGTGGCGGCCATGTTCGGCTTCATCGCGCTTTTTCTGGCGCGGAACGCAGAGATGCGGCGCTTTATCATCGGCCACCCCGACCATATGTCCGCGATCGTGCCGGAGCTACTGCGCCGCTACGCCACCAGCAATATGGGCCGGGTGCTGGCGGAAGATGTGGTGCATAACGGCGTGACGATGAAGCGCGGCGATCATATCATGCTGTCGCCGAGCCTCCATAACCTTGATCCGGCGATCTTCCCCGACCCCGAACGGATCGATTTCGGCAGGCCGCCGCGTCATATCAGCTTCGGTACAGGCGTGCATAGCTGTGCTGGTGCACAGCTTGCCAGGATGGAGGTTCAGATATTCATTGAAGAATGGCTCCGCCGCATCCCGGACTTTTCGGTCGCCGCAGGTGCTGAAGTCCCGGCTCGTGCGGGGCCGGTTAACACCATCGATCATCTCCCTCTGGTGTGGAAACCGCCATCATAATTGAGCGCCACAACGCGTGGCGCAAGCATTCTCTGATCCATTAGCTTGTGGTTCCAGAAGCAGGCGTCATGATGTGATGATTGAATGGAGAGAGGAATGGCGTTCAACATCACCCTGCCGCGACTGATGCGGATCGGCGCGGGCGCTGTGCGGGATCTGACTGAGGTTCTAACGTCGCTCGGACTTAGCCGTCCGTTGATCGTAACCGACCGCTTTCTGTTTGACACGGGGCGGGCTGCGATGCTGCAGGATGCCGTCGCCGCAGCAGGACTCGATGCCCGGATATTCTTCGACACAGTGGCGGAGCCAACGGCGGCATCCATTGAATCGGCCCTGGCCTTTCTTCTAGAAGGCGATCATGACTGCGTGGTCGGCTTCGGCGGCGGCAGCCCGATCGACAGCGCAAAGGCGATTGCCGTGCTTGCCGTTCATGGCGGGCGCTGTCGCGACTATAAGGCGCCGCATCTCCAGGATATGCCGGGGTTGCCCATCATCGCCATTCCGACGACTGCGGGGACCGGCTCGGAAGCTACGCGCTTCACAATCATCACCGATGAGGTCAGCGACGAGAAGATGCTCTGTGCGGGCCTCGCCTATCTTCCGGTCGCGGCGCTCATTGACTTTGAGCTGACTCTGACGATGCCGCCCCGTCTGACTGCGGATACGGGGATAGATGCGTTGACGCATGCGATGGAAGCCTATGTGTCGCGGCGCGCAAACCCATTTTCGGACGGATTTGCCCTATCAGCGATGCGGGCGATCGCGCCCAATCTCCGCCGCGTATGGGCCGATCCGGGCGATCGTCACGCCCGCGAGGCTATGATGCTCGGTTCCACCCAGGCGGGGATAGCCTTTTCAAACGCCAGCGTTGCGCTGGTGCATGGGATGAGCCGGCCGATCGGTGCGCATTTCCATGTGCCGCATGGATTGTCGAATGCCATGCTGCTGCCGATGGTGACGGCCTTCTCCGCGCCTGCGGCACTGGCCCGCTACGCCGACTGCGCCCGCGCCATGGCCATTGCAGGGGATGAGGAAAGCAATCAGGGAGCGGTCGGCAAGCTGTTGGAAGAACTGGAGCGGTTGAACGCAGACCTGCAAGTTCCGTCTCCTGCAGCCTATGGCATTGATCCTGACAAATGGTTCGCCTTGTTGCCCCTTATGGCGGAACAGGCGCTCGCCTCTGGATCGCCGGGTAATAACCCCGCTGTCCCGTCAGTCGACCAGATGGTGGAAATCTATCGCCGCGCCTGGGCTGCTTAGCGTGCGGTCAAGCGGCTGAGGCCCGTTCTTCGATCAGCGCGATCTGCATCGCGATGGCGTTGCGCTTCGGCGGCGCGCCAAACATGCGCGCATATTCGCGGCTGAATTGCGAAGGACTTTCATAGCCGACCTGGAAGCATGCCGTTTCGACATTGACAGCGGTCGAGACCATAAGGCGGCGCGCCTCCAGCAAGCGCAGTTGCTTTTGATATTGAAGCGGCGTCATCGAGGTCAGCGCCTTGAACTGACGGTGAAAGGCGGAAGGGCTTAGCCGGGCGATCGCGGCGAGTTCTTCAATCCTTACAGTCTCCCTGAAGCGATGCCGCAAATCGTGCAAGGCGTCCATCACCGGACGCGACGGGCTGTTCGCCAGGGTCATTCTGGCGATGTCGCCGCTATGCGGACCGGTGAGTAGCCAGTAGCAGATTTCCCGCATAATTACGGGATATAGCGTCGATATCGCCTGCGGCGTGTCGAGCAACCGCACAAGGCGCAGGGCGCAATCGGCGAGCGGTCCCTGAAAATCCGTCACGAGGACGCCCCGGCCAGGCTCTCCATTCGATCTGGGCGGTTCCTTCAGGCCTTCGGCGACGCTTCGCATAATGGCGACATCCAGCTCAAACGCGAGAACCAGGCACGGTTCGCCGGGTGTCGCCTCGATCACACGGCCGACCGAGGGCGTCTCCACGCCAATGACGAGCGCCTGTCCCGCCCGGTACTCCAACTGGGTGCCGCCAAACGTCGCCCATTTTGCACCCTGGGCCACGACGCACATGGAAGGTTTGAAAATCATGTGTGCCGGCGGCTTGGGATGGTCGGACCGCATGATCGCCATGCCATCGATAGCCGTCATGAACGGAGAATCTCCGGGATGGCGTTCTATGTATCGCAACAGCGCATCCGCTAACGGATTCATATCCACGCCTTCATGCTGAACCTGATCCAGATCCTATATGTAGAGTAGAAATAGGCAAGAAATAGATCGGTTCCGGCATTCCGAGTTACGGCGTGAGCGCTGCATTATGTGGCCATAATTTTCCGCCTCTCAATCCTTTCGAGAAAGAAAGTGAAGGTATGTCAGATAGTAAGATCGCAATCATTACCGGCGGCAGCCGGGGAATTGGCCGGAACACTGTGCTCTGCCTGGCCGAACGCGGCGTCCGCACGATATTCACGTATAAGTCCAATCGTGCAGAAGCGGAGAAGGTGGTGGCGCTCGCTTTGAAAGCGGGTGGGGAGGCGGTTGCCCTCCATCTCGATGCCGGAGAGACTGCGTCGTTTGACAGCTTTGTGGATCAGGTGCGGGCCGCCTTGGCCGTGCTGGGAGCGGAGCGGTTCGACTATCTCGTCAACAATGCAGGCACCTCATCCAATGCGACTTTGGAGACAATCACCGAGGCGGAAATGGACGCGCTCTACAATGTGCATTTCAAGGGCGCGTTGTTCTTGTCGCAGAAGTTGCTGCCGCTCATGAATGATGGTGGGCGTATCGTGAATATATCTTCCGGTCTCGCCCGTTTCGCCATGGCGGCGCGCATCGGCTACGGTCCGATCAAGGCGGCGGTGGAGGCGTTGAGCCGGAACATGGCTCTGGAACTGGGCCCGCGCCGGATCGCTGTGAATGTGGTTGCGCCAGGTGCGATCGCCACCGATTTCAGCGGCGGGATTGTCCGTGACAATCCGGAGGTGAACAAGGCGGTAGCCGCCCACACCGCGCTTGGCCGCGCTGGTTTGCCCGAAGATGTAGGGCCAGTGATTGCCGGGCTGCTCTCGGATGCGTTCGGTTGGGTCAATGCCCAGCGTATCGAAGTCGCTGGGGGTGTTCATATATAGGAGTTTGCCGGACGCCCGGCCAGCGTTCCCGAATGTTTGATGTGATGAAAGTGCAGGGCGGGCAAGGTCTATTGCCCGTTCCGCCGCCTTTCTTTTTCCTCCGTCTGCCATACCGTTTCGCCGGTTTGCCATTGGGTCGGGCAGCCCTTGCAATCCTTCATTCACGCGTCGTGGAGTAGCGCGAAACGCAGTTTGACGCCTCCATTGTCGCACCCTCCAGGTTCGCCTTGTAGAATTTCGCTTCCATCAGGTCCGCGTTGACGAAGCGTGCGCCATGATGTCGGCCTCCAGCCGCGTGACCAGCAATGCCTGGCGGTGCGCCATATCGACACGCGTCAGCAGGCGAGCGCCGGACGAATGGCTCCAAACGGACGTAGCGATGAGAATGCCAAGGGATGACAGCAACGCGATTGCGCTAAGGACCATTGTCGTCCTGAAGGTCATATCCTCGCCTGCCCCGTCACTCCACGCGCCTGGCCGTCGGGCGGCCAAGCTGGCCGTGGGATGCTAACAGCCGGCGAAGTTCGGCGCACAATCTGCGGTGGCGGTTCCGACACCGCCCCGGCTGGGACATGCAGCGATACCGCAACTGGCATTGCCTATTGACCGGATGCGAGGTTGGCGGTTCAGACGGTTTCGAAATATCGAGGTCGCCAATGTCTGACAGTTCCTATCTTCTCACCCTGTCCTGCCCCAATCAGCCTGGTATCGTCGCGAAGGTGACCGCAAAGCTTTTCGAGCATGGCGGCAATATTCTGGAAGCGCATCAGTTCGACGACACGGAAACCGGCCGCTTCTTTACCCGAATCCTGTTCAATCTCATCGTTGGCGAAAGCGCCGGGCCGCTCATCGAGGACTTCGATGCCGTAGGTGCACATTATGGGATGGACTGGGCGATACGGCCTGCGGGCATGCGGCGGAAGGTGCTGCTGCTGGCTTCCAAATTCGATCATTGCCTGGTCGATCTGCTCTACCGCTGGCGCAATGGCGAGTTGAAGATGGATGTGGTGGGCATCGTCTCCAACCACCCGAGAGAGACTTTCGGCGCGGCGGACTTTGGAGAGATTCCTTTCCACTATCTGCCAGTGTCGCCCAGCACGAAATCTGCGCAGGAAGCACAGATAAAACATATCGTGCAGGCCAGCGGCTCAGAGCTGGTGGTGCTCGCCCGCTATATGCAGATATTGTCGGATGACCTGGCGGCTTTTCTGGCGGGGCGGTGCATCAACATCCACCACAGTTTCCTGCCGGGCTTCAAAGGCGCCAAACCCTACCATCAGGCGCATGCGCGGGGCGTCAAACTGATCGGCGCAACGGCGCATTATGTTACCGCCGACCTGGATGAGGGGCCGATCATCGCGCAGGATGTCGAGCGCATCAGCCATCATGACTCGCCCGACGACCTGATCCGCAAGGGGCGCGACATCGAACGGCGCGTTCTGGCGCGCGCCGTGGCCGCCCATCTGGAGGGGCGATCATTCACCAACGGACACAAGACCGTCGTCTTTCGCGAATGACACCGTTGTCGGCGGAGTCGCGTCAAATATCCGCGATTCCGCGACGGCAATGCTGTTCACATTACGGTTAATTGCTGCATATGGAACCGCGCACACCGAATGCCGTGGAGACTGGCGTGGATAATGAAATTGCAAGGCTGACGGAGGTGCAGAAAAAATGCCTGCGTCTTGTCGCCGAAGCAAAAACATCCAAGGAAATCGCCATCGAAACGGATCTGACCCCCATGACGGTCGATCAGTATCTGCACCGGGCAATGGCGATTCTGGGGACGACAAGCAGGCGGGAAGCCGCGCGGCGATTCGTCGAGTGGGAGGCGTCCCAGCAGTTAAGACGGTTTGAATTCAAATCGACGCCGGTTGCGGAGCCGCAGGAATCCGCCAATCCTCCAGTCACAGTTCGCGGTAAGAACTGGTTGGCAGCGCTCAGGCTGCCACCGACAGGAGGAAAGCCAAATGACCTCGACTCCGTAACCAGACTGTTCGCGATCTTCCGGATCGCGCTTGTTTCGACGGTGGTTACAATCGCCATCGTCATTATCGCAAAAGGCGGCTTCATTCTTCTTTCGTAAGAACAGCGCCGCCTATCCCAGACATCCAGAAGCAAACAACGCTGCACCCTTCGGGCAGCGAAGGAGGACTCATGCAAGGATATAATCCAATGACCGCCCGCCGGATCGTGGTGGAAATCAACCGCACTCATGCGGCGATCGACGCATCGCTGATGCGGATGACCCAACTTACGTCGAGTTTCCTAGCCGCCAACAACGAAGCCAAGCTGCCGGCATCGGCTGCACAGGTTGCCCTGGAGGATATGGTGAAGGGCCTGACCACGATTGTAGAGGGTCGCGGCCAGTTCGTGTCCGCCCATCACAAGATGGTGGAAATGAAGAATGCGTCGAACCTGAAGAACACGGAAATCGGCTGCTCGCCCGGCCCGATCTGCAACCCCTTCCAGCCGGTGCAGCCGCAAACGTCGCACCTGCGCGAGGTGTCATAAGCAGCGTGACGGTCTTGACTGATATCGAGAGCTGCTAAAGTGCAGCAACAGATGACGCTCCTGCACCTCTATGTGATCTTCACCCTATGCTGTTGCGGCTACGCACTGGCGGCGGGCGGCGTGACCGGCAGGGCAGGGGCGGCAGTCATCCTGATCAAGACCGTGCTGGATCTGTCTACGGCCTGGATCGATTACTCCTGGCAGGGAACGATGTATCCGTTGTTGTTCATCGACGTCGTTTGCCTTGCCTGTTTCATGGTGCTCGCCATGCGGAGCGATCGGTTGTGGCCCCTATGGGCTGCGGGTTTCCAGTTTGTGGCGGTGCTGATCCATCTGGCTACATTCTGGCAGATCGACGTCGCTCCAAAGGCCTATCAGGCGCTCCAGCAGGTGTGGACCATTCCCATGCAGCTCGCGATGCTGTCGGGGATCATGGCTGATCAGCGATCCCGGTTCGCCAAGGGCCTGTTTCGGCGAGAGCCGGACGCCGGCTGACATAACCCCGGCAGATCTTTCAACAAGAAGGACTCCGGGATTTTACAGGAAAAGACAATGACAAAGGGTCACACAAATGCCCTTCCGGGCATTCCTGAATCGAAAAAGCATGCGCAACGCACGCTTGAACATCTCAAGGAAATCGCCGCGAATCCGGACAGGATGGCGATGCCGGTCTCATTCCCGTCACGGCCCCGCAAGGAAGGCCGGGCAGGGGCCGTCAGCCACTATCTGCGGATGCGCCGCTATCGCGAGAAACTGTTCGGCGAGATCTTCGCAGATCCGGCGTGGGACATGCTCCTTGAACTCTATCTCGCCGAGTTGGAGAAGCGTCAGTTGAGCGTGACCGCTGTGTCGGTTGCCGGCGCGGTTCCGCCTAGCACTGGTATCCGCTGGATCACCACCATGACGGAAGCGGGCATGATAGAGAGGGTGGCGGACCCCTATGATCGCCGCCGGACCTATCTCCATTTGTCCAGAACGACCTACGACCTTCTGGACGAGTGGACATCGCGGGCGATGGTCGCCGAATAGCCTTCCGAATTATCCGTCGCGTCAGGGCATCTGGCGCGGCGGTGCCATGGAAAGCTTATTGGAACGCCAGCGACTTGACCTCGCATTCATTGGCCAGTTCCAGCAAAGCCTTTCGCGAACGGCTCGGCGGCATGCGCCCGGCGAGTTTGCGATAATTGCGCGCGGCGGCGCTGAGGCGTTCAAGCTCGGTCATTTCTGCCAATCGCGCGATCCGTAAAAAAGTTCCACCACACTGAAAAATTGGAAGATTTTCACGAATCCGTATCGACTTCATCGGTATGGACCTGGAAGGAGACAAGCGTAGCCGTACCGAATGCGGTGGTTAGCGCTGTTTCCGTCGCGTCCCTTCCACAAGCCATGAGGATGCGCCCGATCCGCGGCACATTATGCCGCGCGTCATAGGTGTACCAGTCACCGTCGACATAGGCTTCGAACCATGCGCTGAAATCCATCGGCGCATCGACGGGCGGAATGCCGATATCCCCCAGATAGCCTGTGCAGTAGCGCGCCGGGATATTCATGCAGCGGCACAGGGTGACCGCCAGATGCGCGAAATCGCGGCATACGCCTACCTGTTCTGAATAGCCGTTCCAGGCGGTACGATCAGCGCGGGCATGCTCATAGCCAAAACATATATGGTTATGGGCGAAATCCACGATCGCCTCGATCCGGCCGCGCGCCGAAGCAATGCCGCCGAACTGGTTCCATGCCACCTGCATCAGTCTGTCCGTTTCGCAGTAGCGGCTTCCCAATAGGTAGATGAGCACGTCGTCGGGCAGGTCCTCGACCGGCATTTGCGGCCCATCGGGTGCGCGCACGTCAGGCTCCCCCTCATCGGCTATTACGAAATCGGTCGAGAGGGTGACGCGGCCGGGTGGTAGCGTCAGCCGCGTGCACAGGTTACCGAACATGTCGATATGGTTGCGCATGGCGATATCCGGTGACACAGCGATCTGGTGGGGCGTGCGCAGATCCTTCTCGCGCGAGGGATGAATATTCAGAAGCGCCAGCATTGCCGTGGGCGCCGGTATATCGAAGGCGATCTCATATCCCGCGCGGATCAGCATAGATGCGCTATTCCTTCCGGCATGCGGCCAGCATGAGGGGGCAAACCGGTTCGTGTCCGGCATCATGCTTAACGCGTTGCTGTGAATGCCGTTCCAGAGGCCATCATCGCTGGACAAATTCCAGTGATCCCTGTTTGAATGGCGTCCGGCGAATGGAACCAAAAAGAGGTCGCCGGATTATGAAAGCACTATAATCAGAGAGGTGCCGCCATGATCCGGCTTGCTATAATTTCCCTCGTCATCGCTGCCGTACTTGCCGTTCTTGGTTTCGGTGGAGCGGCAGGCACATTTGTCGGAATTGCGAAGATTCTGTTCTTTATCGCGCTCGCCATTTTTGCGTTGTTCCTCGTCATGGGCCTTCTGGCCGGCAAGGGAATCAAGAATGCGATAGACTGACAGCGGGCTTTTCAGGGGCCGTCACTCGGAAAGACTGGTGATGGCCCCTGTCAAATGGTCCCGCACGTGCCGTGCCATATTGAGGGGATCGAAAGGCTTGCGGATAAACCCCATTGCTCCCACGGCGCGGTACTTGGCCAGATCGGACGGCTGATCGTTGGCGCTGACAAAGATAATGGCGATATCCGCCATATGGTCTGACGCTCGCATGGCGTTGGCAAGCTGACACCCGTTCATTTCCGGCATCATCATGTCCAGCAGGGCGAGGTCAGGTATCCACTCCCGCTGATTTAGGAGCGCCAGCGCTTCTTCGGCTGACCCTGCCGACCGGACCTCCATCAAGGGGTCCATTTTCAAGGCAAGTTCCAAAACCGCCCTGATATCAGGTTCATCATCGACGCACAGGATGCGCAGGATGGAGGAGGAGTGATCAGGGGGCGTATTCGTCATCGTGATAATGCGGCGCGAGCTTTATACATCGAAACAGCCTTCCTCGACGCCATCATTGCGATAAGGTTTTCTGACATATGCTTTCGACTCTACGTCGAGCGACACCGGATTTCTATGGTTAGTCTTGAGTGCCGGAAGTTGTCGATACTACATTCGTCGGTTTCTGAATTGTTAACGATGAACAGAGGCTGTTTCGCTTCAGATTGCTGGATCAGAATTTTTCCGGGGGAGCGTTAGCAAGGTAGTGGCCGCGCGAACCCGATTGCCACCATGCCGGAAGGGCGATAAAGGCCGATGTTGCGATGCAACAGAATCGAAAAACCTTATCAATCAAGATGGCGAAGGATCAGCTTCCTGATCTCTCGCCCGACGATCCCGCCAATCTGATCGCTCAGGCTATTCAGGTGCGGGTGTGTTTGACCGCTGTATATAACAAGGCGTCTTTCCTGATGGCGCCGCATATCCTGTATACGAAGCATGACGACCTGTTCATCGACGCGATGACGGTTGAATGCGACGGGAAAGCGCCGCGTGAACCAAAGCTTGGCACATTCAAGCTGTCCGGACTGAACGATGTGGCGATGACAGGGCAGCGGTTCACGCCGCTGGAGGGCTTCGATCCCACGGATCAGAAATATTCGGAAAATACGGTGCGCGCTATCCGGCTGTAGGAGAAAGTGGCCTACTCGCCGCCGCTTTCCTGCGCCGCGCCCTTGAAGCCCTGAGCCACCACATACCATTCCACGCTGCCCTTGCGGCTCGCGGGCGGCTTGGCGTGTTTGACCGTGGTGAAATGCTTTTTCAGCACCGCCAGCAGCTCTGTGTCAGTGCCGCCCGCAAAAGCCTTGGCGACGAACGCGCCGCCGGGACGCAGATTTTCGATCGCGAACCATGCGGCCGCCTCGACTAGGCCCATGGTGCGGAGATGATCGGTCTGGGCGTGGCCGACCGTATTGGCCGCCATGTCCGATAATACCAGGTCCGGCGCGCCGCCCAGTGCATCGAGCAACAGGTCCGGAGCCTTGTCGTCCATGAAATCCATCTGAAACAGGGTCACGCCGTTGATGGCGTCCACCGGCAGCAGATCGATGCCGACCACCTGCGCTTTGGGAGCAAGCTTGCGGACCACCTGCGCCCAGCCGCCCGGCGCTACGCCCAGATCGACGACATGGCGGGCGCGGCGGAGGAGAGCGAACTTCTCGTCCAGTTCGATCAGCTTGAAGGCGGCGCGGCTGCGCCACCCTTCCGCCTTGGCGCGGCGCACATAAGGATCGTTGAGTTGCCGCTCCAGCCAGCGGTTTGACTGGGCCGTACGTCCCTTGCTTGTCTTGACCTTTACCCGGCCGCCTGCGCCTCTCATCGCGCGCTTCCATCCCGGTCCATAAGGCCGCGTAATATCCCCTCCCGGATGCCGCGATCAGCGACTCCCAGGCTCTTGGCGGGCCAGATATCCAATATGCATTCCAGTATCGCACATCCCGCAACGACCAGATCGGCCCGTTCATTGCCGATGCAGGGCAATTGCCGCCGTTCGGCGATAGACATGGCCGCCAGCCGGGAGGAGATGCCGCGCATGGCCTCGGCAGGTACGATCAGCCCGTCGATCGCCTGCCGGTCATAGCGCGGCAGTTCCAGATGAATGCTGGCCAGCGTCGTGACCGTGCCCGAAGTGCCGAGCAAGCGGATATCATCGGCGTCCCTGGGCAACCGGCTGGCGAGCGCCTGAAACGCATCCTTTACGCGCGTGCGCATGCGGTCATAGGCAAGCAGCCGCTCGGATGGGCTTTCAGGATCGAATATCTCGCTTTCTGTCAGCGACACCACGCCCCAAGGCGCGCTTTGCCAGTCAAGAATCCGGGGCGTCTCCGTGCTGGTGTCGACTAGGACCAACTCCGTCGATCCGCCGCCAATGTCGAAGATGAGCGCCGGGCCGTCTCCCGGCTCCAGCAGGGCATGGCATCCCAACACCGCCAGGCGCGCTTCTTCCTGCGCGGTGATGATGTCCAGCGCTATGCCCGTTTCCCGGTAGACTCGTTCGATGAAATCATTGCCGTTGCTGGCGCGGCGGCAGGCCTCCGTGGCCACGGAGCGGGCGAGGGTGACATGACGGCGCTTGAGCTTTTCCGCGCAGATGGTGAGCGCGGCGATGGCGCGCTCAATCGCCGCGTCGCTGATCCGGCCAGTGCCCGCCAGCCCTTCGCCCAGCCTGACAATGCGGGAAAAGGCGTCAACCACGACAAAGCCATCGGCAGAGGGGCGTGCGATAAGCAGCCGGCAATTGTTGGTGCCAAGATCGATCGCGGCATAGGATTTGCGATTCTGCCAGCCCGCGCGGGGTCTGACCGCCGCTGCCTTGGCCATCTGGTGAGCCGCAGGGGCGCCCCCGCCCTTTGCTGAACCGGCTGGGGGTGTCTGCGGCGTTGGGCTGCTGCGCTGCGCCAAGGCCGTACTCATCTTATGCTCTCCGCGCGCCGGAAAGGCGGCGGTACTTGATGTCAGAGTAAGCCGGTGGCGGCCAAAGCGCAAGTTGGCCTCTGGCGCTGTGCCGCCCGTGCTGTGTCATGTCCCGGAACAGTGCAGCGCGAACGGTCTTGACCATCGTAAAGCACCGGCCTATCTGCGCCCTTCGCTCCGGCCGTGGCTGGATGCTGATGCCCCGTCGTCTAAAGGTAAGACTACGGACTCTGACTCCGTCAATCGAGGTTCGAATCCTCGCGGGGCATCCACTTTCCCATGCTGTATTTTGTTCGCCCGTCTGTGGTAGAACCGGTCCATGGACATCGTGCAGATCCTTGGCGTGGCCGCGAGTGTCAGCCTGCTGGCCGGGTGGCGTCTGTATCTGTGCATATTTGCGGTCGGAATGGCGATGCGATTCGGCTGGGTGGCGACGCCGGAGCATCTGCAGGCGCTGAACGTGCTGTCCAATGGTTGGATCATCGGCATTGCCGGGACCGGCGCCGTGGCGGAGTTCCTGGCGGACAAGGTGGCGGTGGTCGATACGGTCTGGGACGCGGTGCATACGCTGGTCCGTCCGGTCGGCGGGGCGTTGCTGGCGCTGGCGCTGGTCGACGCCGGCGATCCCGTCTGGCAGGTCGCGACGCTCCTGCTGGGCGGCGGAGCGACGCTGCTCACCCATTCGGCCAAGGCCGGAACGCGCGCGATCGTGAACACCAGTCCGGAACCGTTCAGCAACGCGATCGTGTCGACCGGGGAGGATGTGGTGTCGGGCGGGATGCTTATCGCCGTGCTGGCCAACCCAATGCTGGCGGTCATATGCGCGGCGATCATTCTGGCAGGGACGATTGCGGCGCTGCTCATCCTTCGCCGACTGCTATTCCGACGCAGCGCCGGGCCGCCGGACACGCAGTCCGGCAGAATTTTCGAGCCTCCGGCGGCGTAGTTAATGATGTTCTCATCTTTCCCCGTCACATTGGCCCATGAACGGGCTTTTCGGGGTAAAGGGATCATGACGGCATTTGCGGCGCTGACTTACGGGTTTCTGGCCAGCTTCATCCTGTCGGCGGCAAGCCGCAACAACAAGCTGCAACGGCCGCATCCGCCCATGCTCATCTATGTCGGCTATGTGCTGTGCGGGCTTTCGCTCGGCGCGTCAGTCATTCTGGGCGTTGTCGCCGTCAGGCATTTCGCCTGACAGGCCGCAATCTGTTTCAGGCCATCAGGGCGAGAAGCGAGATCGTGGCGGTAATGAAGGCGAAGGTCGCGCCGATCTTGAACAGGAACCGCGCGCTGTCGGCATGTTCCTTGTAGAACAGGGTCAGCTTGTCGTTCCAATCCAGTTCCACCTGCTCGGGCGCACTGACGACCGGATGGAGATCTGTCGTGGGGCTGGAATTCATCTAACCACTCCTACCTCGTGCCCTTTCTGCGCATTGTAATACGCTTTTCGGGCGAACCGGCTTCCTGTATTTTCGCCTGAATTTCTGGCGGGGGTGGACCGATTCTTTACGGTTCGCGCTTGATGGTTGCCCGTATGGACTCAGCAAATTCGGGCATCGCGACCTGCCGTGTTTGCCTATGGCGATTCTTGCTCTTGCCCATTTTCTACTCAATTCGCCGCAAAAAGGCAATAATGGAGCATTAACCCTGTTGACGTCTGCGCCAACGCCGGAAAGCCGCCACTCCCATGACCACCGCGCCAGCGATGGCGGCTATGCCCGCAGAGATCACCAATAGCGCCCACGCGCCAGCCACGATGAGGCCGGTCAGGAAATCGACAAGGATGAGGGTTAGATGGATCAGGGGCCGTTTCCGGGACGGCTACCGCCCCGGCTCCCCCAGCGCCTTGGCTTCCTGATATTTCAGCTCAAGAAAGCGATTCTGTGTCGCCAACTTGTCGAGGTCGCCACTGGCGAGCTGTTCTGTCATCCGGTCGATCTCGCCGTCGATGACGGACAGGCCGTCGATCAACTGCTGTTCCGGCACGCGGCCATTGCGTTCCTCGCGACGCAGCGGCTCTGGAATGCTCTGATAGCCAGTGACCAGTTCAGGCAAATGGTTAGACAGCAGCTTGCGCACCTCCACAGCCGCCGGCTCCTGCGGATTGAGGCGGTTGAGCTGGGGGGCAAGCGTTTCCAGGCGTACGCCAATGCTGTCGATCAGCTTGACCGCGGGCGGAGGCAGGGCCTTGCGCTGACTTTCCAGCCATATTTCGGTCTGGAGGGGCAGGGCCTTCAGATCGGTTTCCGCAAGCGCCGCCGCCTTCACCGTCCGTTCGGACGGCAGGACGGCGATCAGGAGGGTGGCGGCAATGATTGCGCCGAGCACGATCATCACCCCATTAGGACCGAGCGGCAGGAACCAGCCGGTCACCACGGCGGCAACCAATATGGCGAAGGCGGCCGCCGCGATCCGCCCAAGCTTACGCAGCATGCCCGCATTGCGCCGCGCGCGGGCGCGTGACGACAGGCTTGTCCCACGCTCGCTGTGACGGCGCAGAATCGCCTCCGCATCGGCGAGAACCTGATCTGACCGGCCCATCTCTTACGCCTCGATAGCGCTCAGCAAGGGATTGCTGGCTGCGCCGCCGCTCAGTTGCGCCTGCGCCTGACCCTCGGCGCGAGCGATATAGCCTTTTGACTTCTCCACTTCGTTGGAGAGGGTGCCGATCGTCGTTTTCATCGATTCCAGCGCCTTGAGCTTGAACGTGTCGATGCTGTCCATCGTATCGTAGATATTCTGGAAGGCGCGCTGCAGCGTCTCGATCGGAATCGTGCTCGACGCGGCCTGCTCATGGATTTGCGCGGTTTGGGTCTTGAGCATCTCGCCCGTGGAATCGATCATGTTCGCGGTCGTGGTGTTGAGCGCGGTGATCTGTTCCAGCACCAGCTTCTGCCCGACCAGCGCCTGGGCAACGGTGACGGCGGTGCGCAACGCAGCGACGGTGGTGGTGGAAGCGCGGTCGACCCCCTTCACCAGTTCGACATTGTTCTTCTTGACCAGATCGAGCGCAAGATAGCCCTGCACCGTCACCGCCATCTGGGTCAGCAGGTCCTGGCTGCGCTGGCGGACGTAGAAAAGCGCGGTCTCGCGGATGGCCTTCGCCTTGGCTGGATCAGTGGAATCAAGCTCCAACGCCTTGGCTTCCAGGCGGCTGTCCATCGTCTTGCTGATATGGATCATCTGTTCCAGCTTGCCCATAGACGCCCACATATTCTGACGTTCCACGTCGATGGCGGCATTGTCCTTGATCAGCGTGTCCTTGCCGCCCGCCAGACTGCCCAGGATGCCATTGATATGGCCCTGCGCGCTCTTATAGCCGTCGAAATAATTGCGCATCCGGTTGCCGAACGGGATGATGCCGAACAGCTTGCGGGGCGCGGTCAGGCTGCCGCGCTTCGCCGGGTCAAGGTCCTCGACCGTGCGGCGCAGTTCGGCAAGGTCAGCGCCAACGCTGTTATCGGAATCCATGGCGCGCACGGGGCGGTCGAGGAAGCGGTTGCTATGGCCGGCGGCGTCGGCGATTTCCTTTCGGCCCATATTGGTGAGCTGGTCGACCCGCATGCCAAATTCGGGACTGTTCGCATCCTGGGCGACCAGATCCTCGATAAAAGCGTCAACCTTCTCGTCGAGTTTCGACCGTTTGCCGTCGTCCAGCGGCACCAGTCCCGCCGCCTTCTCCGGCGTCACGGTCGGCACGGGATTGGGCGCCTCCAGGGTGAGTGCGCTAATCTCCTGCTGCGTATCGGTCGTGGTCGCGGTCGAAGCCATATCATCTCCTCTGGTGTTATATGTATATAAAACACCTCGGCATCAAGTGGGATGCGGCAACCGGTATAACGGTGATGGCCCCGCTACGGAAGCCGTAGAGCATCATCCATTCCGCCGCTTTCCGTTGCATTCCGCCGTGCTTCACATAATGATAACCATATTAGGGGATGCCTGTGGCTGACAAAGCGCCGTTTGGCGGCGCATTGGGGGGAAGCCATATGGAGCCATATGATCTGGTGGTGATCGGCAGCGGCCCGGCAGGGCGCCGCGCCGCAGTGCAGGCCGCGAAGCTTGGCAAGTCGGTTCTCGTCGTGGAGGGCCGCCGGCGGGTGGGCGGCGTTTCCGTGCATACAGGCACTATTCCGTCCAAGACATTGCGGGAAACCGTTCTCAACCTCTCCGGCTGGCGGGAGCGGGGTTTCTACGGCCGCTCCTACCGCGTGAAGAAGGATATCGACGGCAGCGATCTCGGCACGCGCCTCAACAAGACGCTGGAGCATGAGGTCGACGTGCTGGAGCATCAGTTTCAGCGCAACGGCGTGCGCACCATGTCCGGCTTCGCCCGGTTCCTCGACCCGCACAGGGTGGCGATCACGTCGCCGGACGAGAGCGAACTGATCGTCCAGGGCGAGAAGATATTGATCGCGGTCGGCACAGCGCCGTACCGCCCGGCCGATATTCCCTTTGATGACGTTTCCATCCTCGACAGTGACGCCGTGATCGAAGCGCCGCGCGTGCCGCGCAGCCTGACGGTGGTGGGCGCCGGGGTCATCGGCATCGAATATGCCACCATCTTCAGCGCGCTGGATGTGGCCGTTACGTTGGTCGAACCGCGCACGACCTTCCTCGATTTCATCGATCGGGAAATTATTGAGGAATTTATCCACCAGTTGCGCGACCGGGGCATGATCATCCGGCTGGGTTCGCCGGTTTCCACGGTGGAAAAGGACGACAGCGGAAAGGTCGTCACCACGTTGGAGGATGGCCGGGCGATCCGCACCGACATGCTGCTCTATGCAGCCGGGCGCGTGGGGGCGACAGCCACGCTGGGCCTCGACACATGCGGGCTGGAAACCGACAGGCGCGGCCGCCTGACGGTCGATCCCGCGACATTCCAGACCTCCGTGCCGCATATCTATGCCGCCGGCGATGTGATCGGTTTTCCCAGCCTCGCCTCGACATCGATGGAGCAGGGGCGGATCGCCGCCTGCCACGCCTTCAACCTCCCGATGCCGCCCGCGCCCCAATATTTCCCCTATGGCATCTATGCCGTGCCGGAAATCTCCACTGTCGGCATGAGCGAACAGGAAGTGCGCGAGAAGGGAATCAAATATGAGTGCGGCGTCGCGCGGTTCCGCGAAACGTCGCGCGGGCACATCATGGGACTCGATCAGGGCCTGATGAAGATGATCTTCTCGCTCAAGACCCGGCGTCTACTTGGCGTCCATATATTGGGCGAAGGCGCGACGGAACTGATCCACATCGGTCAAGCAGTGCTTAACCTGCACGGAACGCTCGATTATTTCATCGAGAATACATTCAACTATCCGACATTGGCGGAGGCGTACAAGATCGCGGCGCTTGATGCATGGAACCGGATGCCGCGCGTCTGACATGTTGCAAGATGAAACAATTCGCTGTTAGCGGGGCCAGTAACCATGATGCCGCGATTTCACCCTAGTCTATTGGCGCAAGACGTGGCTATTTGCGAATCCTGTTTGTCCTGTTTCTGATCTTTGGTTAACGGCACCCGATGACAACCGACCCATCAAGGCAGATATGGAAAGCCGGTGTCGCGCTCAGCGACGCCTGGCTGCATTTTGCCGAACAGGCGGTGCGGGAGGAGCATGAGAGCAAGCCGGGTTTCACCGGCACGCTCCAGCATCTGGTCGCCGTGGCGCAGAGCACGCGGGACGGGAAGAAGATATTGTCCGCTCTGCAGGAAGTCGGAAAAGCCCATCTCGACAAGCTGGAAAGCCGCAAGCTGCTGCAGGACATGCTGATAGAGGTGCTGGCGACGGATCATCTGATCGCTACCGGTTATGCGGGGAAGGACAAGAAGGCCGCGCCGGTCCCCATCGACCCGTCCTTCTTTGCAGAGGCCAGCGCGGATTGGGATAATAGCGTCGTCCGCCTGAACGGCACCACCTATGAGCGGGTACGGATTACCGATCCCGCCGCCATCCCCGCCGCTGCAGCCAGGCCCGTGCTGGAACTGGCGACGATCGCCGAAGCGGAACCGGTTGCGGAAACGCCGCCTGCCGCCAAGGTGGAAAAGCCCGCCGCCAAGGTGGAAAAGAAGGCCAAGCCGTCAAAGCCCAAAGCAAAGGTGAAGGCGAAGAAGCCGCCAGTCCCCCCGTCGAAACCCGTCCAGCCGTCGAAGAAGGCGGCGGAAAAGCCGGCGAAGGCGAAAAGGAAAGCGAAGGTGGAAACGCCATCGCCAGCACCGGTCCCGGTCGTCGAGGCCGTTGCGGCGGTCAGCTCCGCGCCCGCTTCCGCCGCGCGCTCCAAGGTGAGCGAAGGCATCCATGCGGCGCTGGAGAAGCTGGTCGCCTCGGAGGCCGGTTTTGCCGACCTCAACCGGCGGAGCGCCGCGCAGAAAATCCGCGATGAGCTGCATGCCGCCTATGAGAAGGGCAACGGCCTGAGCGATCCGAACCTGGCGCGCTATATCCGTAAGAAGTGCGGGTTAAAGACCGTAAAGCACTGACCCCACCGGCGTCCGGGTCCTTTCCGCCCATTTTAGCGCGCTGTTGCGGCGCAGCGGACTTTCCGCTAAGGGCGCGCCCAACAGTCCTCACAAAATGAGCAGATCCTTCATGAGCCTCCGCAATGTGGCCATCATCGCGCACGTCGATCATGGCAAGACCACGCTGGTTGACCAGTTGTTCCGCCAGTCCGGCACGTTCCGCGAAAACCAGCGCGTCGAAGAACGCGCGATGGACAGCAACGACCTGGAAAAAGAGCGGGGCATCACCATTCTGGCCAAGCCGACGTCAATCGAGTGGGAAGGCACGCGGATCAACATCGTCGACACGCCCGGCCACGCCGACTTTGGCGGCGAGGTGGAGCGCATCCTGTCGATGGTCGACGGCGTGATCCTGCTGGTCGATTCCTCCGAAGGCGCGATGCCGCAGACCAAGTTTGTGACCGGCAAGGCGCTGGCGCTGGGCCTGCGCCCGATCGTCGTCGTGAACAAGGTGGACCGTCCGGACGAGCGCATCCAGGAAGTGCTGGACGAGGTGTTCGACCTGTTCGTGAGCCTGGAGGCCACTGACGAGCAGCTCGACTTCCCGGTGCTCTATGCGTCGGGCCGCAACGGCTACGCCAATGAAGATCCGTCGCTGCGTTCGGGCACGCTGACGCCGCTGTTCCAGAAGATCGTCGACCATGTGCCGCCGCCGGCGCTGGACGTCGATGCGCCCTTCACCTTCCTGGTGACGCTGCTCGACCGCGACAACTTCCTTGGCCGCGTGCTGACCGGCCGCGTCACCAGCGGCACCGTCAAGGTCAATCAGGCGATCCATGCGCTTGATATGGAGGGCAAGGTCATCGAAACCGGCCGCGCCTCCAAGATCATGTCGTTCCGTGGGCTGGAGCGCGTGCCGGTGGACGAAGCGAAGGCGGGCGACATCATCTCGCTTGCGGGCCTGACTGTCGCGACCGTGGCCAACACGATCGCTGACACTTCGGTAACCGAGCCGATCCAGGCGCAGCCGATCGATCCGCCCACGCTGTCGATGCGCTTTGCGGTCAATGACTCGCCGATGGCGGGCCGCGAGGGCAGCAAGGTGACGAGCCGCATGATCCGTGACCGGCTGGAGCGCGAAGCGGAATCGAACGTCGCCATCAAGGTGACCGAGAGCGCCGACAAGGACAGCTTCGAGGTTGCAGGGCGTGGCGAGCTTCAGCTTGGCGTTCTGATCGAGACGATGCGCCGCGAGGGTTATGAGCTGGGCATCAGCCGTCCGCGCGTGCTGTTTGGCGAGGATGAGAATGGCGGCAAGACCGAGCCGTATGAAACCGTCGTCATTGACGTGGACGAGGAGTTTTCCGGCACCGTCGTCGACAAGATGAACATCCGCAAGGCCGAGATGACCGACATGCGTCCGTCCGGCGGCGGCAAGACCCGCATCACCTTCTCCGCCCCCTCGCGCGGGCTGATCGGCTATCATGGCGAATTCCTGTCCGACACGCGTGGCACGGGCATCATGAACCGCCTGTTCGAGAAATATGGCCCGCACAAGGGCAAGATCGAAGGCCGCAAGAATGGCGTGCTGATCTCCAACGGCGCGGGCGAGGCGAATGCCTACGCGCTGGGTCCGCTGGAGGAGCGCGGCATCCTGATGGTCGGCGTCGGCGAGGCGCTTTATGAAGGCATGATCGTCGGCGAGAACGCCAAGCCGGAAGACCTTGAGGTCAACCCGATGAAGTCGAAGGCGCTCACCAACTTCCGCGCCAGTGGCAAGGACGACACGGTGCGCCTGACGCCGCCGCGCCGCCTGACGCTGGAGCAGGCCATCGCCTATATCGACGATGACGAAATGGTCGAGGTGACGCCCAAGTCGATCCGTCTGCGCAAGCGCTGGCTCGACCCCAATGAGCGCAAGCGCCAGTCCCGCTCCAAGGCGGCTTGATCCGGCCGGGCGAGCGTTCGCCCGCTGAACATCTAGTTAACGCCATATTCCCGTCCGGTTCAGCCGGGCGGGAATATTTCTTTTCATACAGGCTGGCGGCCCCCCTCCAGCCCGGATGAGGAGGAGCGTGAAGATGAACATTCTGTGGAAAGGCGTGACCGCGGCCCTGATCGCGGGCAGCGCCATGATCGCGGCGTCGGCCCCCGCGCAGGCGCATGACCGGTACGGCTGGCGCGGCGACAATTACCGTGGCGATTATTATCGCGGGGATCGCTGGCGCGGCGACCGCTGGGACCGGTATGACCGCCGCGACTGGCGCCGGGACCATCGCCGTTCGAACTGGCGCGGCGACCGCCGCCGGTGCTGGAACGAGTGGCGGTATGATCGCTATCGCCATCGCGATGTCCGGGTCCGCATCTGCCGCTGACAGCATAAGCCAGGCATGAGGTTTGGCCGTCGATCGCTCCTACAGGCGGTTGACGGCCCGGCCGCATCGGCGCTAGGCGCTCTGCCATGACAGATACGCCGCCAGATCGCCTTTCGACCAATCCGCGCAGCCCCCATTTCGACATGGACGTGCTTCAGCGCGGTATCGGCATCCGCTTCAAGGACCGGGTGCGCACCGATGTCGAGGAATATTGCATTTCCGAGGGCTGGATCCGCGTCGCTGCGGGCAAGACCCGCGACCGGCATGGCCAGCCGCTGACGATCAAGCTGTCAGGACCGGTCGAAGCCTGGTTCGAAAATGCGGCCGAAAGCGACGGGGAACGCGAGGGTATATAGCTTTTTCGCGCTTTTCGGATTCCGGATTACTCCAGAAATTTCATATATTTGCCTGGTTTCAGCAAAAATAGGATTTGTTGGAACCTTCGCCTTTGTTGGACAGTTCCGCCGGGCCGATGAGGTGTCCGGGAACCCGCCGATTACCGGCCGCCGGTGTTCCTGCCGAGCGCAGCGATCTGGGTGGGGGCGCCGGGCGCCTTGTGCGCTTCCGGATAGATGAAGCCGTTGGCCGGGTTGCTGCGGATGCCGAGGTCGCCGATCGGGCCGTACCAGACGCGCACGTCGGTCCAGTCATTGTTCGGCGACACGTCGATGGCGCGCACATCATGTTCGATGCCGCCGCGATAGGACCAGTTGGCATGGTCCAGCAGCACTTCGCGGGAATTGACGATGCGGCTGACGACGGCGACATGGCCGGCGGGCATTGCGCGGCTGGCGGCGAAGGAGAGGACCGCGCCCTCGCGGGGTTCCTGACCCTTGTCGTACAAACCGTCCGCCTGCGCCCACCAGTTGGCGGCGCGGCCGAAAAGCTGAATGCCGGAAACCTGACGGGCATAGGGCGCGCATTGCAGAACGCCGGCGACGGCCGGATTTGCGACCGTCAGACAGCCAAGCGCCAACACCAGCGCAATGGCTGCGCGAAACCCTTTAATCATGCGATTGCGACCCCTCGCTCTCTTGTTGGAAGGGTTAAGGCAGGTCGCGGTTAATAAGAAAATACGACGAACGTCGATCCTGCGATGAGTCGTTGCTGCAGCGCGTCAAAGAACGGTTCGCCGCATAAGCCGCGACCCGGCCATGGTCAGGCGGGGCGGATATGCCCCTGTTCGACGTGCAGGCGGGTCGCCGCGCCGAGGGCCGAGAAAAGTTCGGATTCGGTGCCGGTCATCCATACCTGCCCGCCGGTTGCAGCGAGCCGGTCGAACAGGGCCGCGCGCCGGGCGGGATCAAGATGCGCCGCCACTTCGTCCAGCAGCAGCACGGGCGGACGGCCGGACCGCTGCGCCACCAGGGCGGCATGGGCGATGATGATCGACAGCAGCAGCGCCTTCTGCTCCCCCGTCGAACAAAGCGCGGCGGGCTGGCCCTTTTCCGCGTGGATGACGGAGAGGTCGCTGCGGTGCGGGCCGCTGAGCGCGCGCCCGGCGGCGGCGTCCCTCCGCCGCCCTTCGCGCAATTGGTCGACCAGCGGTTCGCCGTCCGCACGCCATCCCTGTATGGACAGGAGCGGGCGGGCGAAGGGACCATCCGGCTGATCCATGAGAGCCAGTCCGAGCGCCGTTACCGTATCCTGACGGGCGGCCGCCAGCGCCGCGCCATGCTCGTCCATCTGCGCCTCCAGCGCCGCCAGCCAGGACGGGTCGGCCGGGCGGTCGTCGGTCAGCAATTTGGTGCGGGCGCGCATCGCCGCCTCATACCGGGCGCTGTGCGTGGCGTGGCCGGGGTGCAGCGCCAGCGTAAGCCGGTCCAGAAAGCGCCGCCGTCCCCCCGGCGCTTCAGTGAACAGCCG
>NZ_MINO01000004.1 GCF_001757355.1 Sphingobium phenoxybenzoativorans | reverse complement strand
GTCGCCATCGCGATGCCGCCGGTAAGGGCGGCGGCGATCGCCACCCAGATCAGGAACACGCCGGGAATGATGATCTCGCCAATGCCCAGCAGCACGGCCAGGATCATCCACCACCAATGGTCGTGGAAATCGATGCCGGACAGCAGCTCCATCAGCGGCCGCCCTGCTCGAACGGGCCGGGGCGCGGGCGCGGCGCTGGCGGGGCGGGCGGCGTGGCATTGTCGCCCAGTGCTTCCTTGGCGAGCGCGCCGATGCCGCCGAGCGTGCCGATGAGCTGTGTCGCCTCGACCGGGAACAGGATGGTTTTGGCGTTCGTGGAGTTGGCGAACTGGCTGACCGCGTCGGTATATTTCTGTGCGATGAAGTAGTTGAGCGCCTGCGGATTGCCCTGAGCAATGGCGTCCGAAACCATCTGGGTCGCCTTGGCCTCTGCCTCCGCCTCGCGCTCGCGGGCCTCCGCATCGCGGAAGGCGGCTTCGCGGCGGCCCTCGGCCTCCAGAATCTGCGCCTGCTTCTGGCCCTCGGCGCGCAGGATTTCGGAGCTTTTCAGGCCCTCCGCCTCCAGGATGTTGGCGCGCTTCTCTCGCTCGGCCTTCATCTGGCGGCCCATGGCGTTGACGATATCGGCAGGCGGACGGATGTCCTTCAGCTCGACGCGGGTAATCTTGATGCCCCATGCGTTGGTGGCGTGATCGACTACCGACAGCAGCCGGGCATTGATCTCGTCGCGCTTCGACAGGGTTTCATCAAGATCCATCGACCCCATGACGGTGCGCAGGTTCGTGGTCGCAAGCTGCATGATCGCGACATATAGCTCGGAGACTTCATAGGCGGCTTTGGCGGCGTCCAGCACCTGAAAGAATACGACGCCGTCGACCGACACCATCGCATTATCCTTGGTGATGATCTCCTGCCCCGGAATATCAACGACCTGCTCCATCATGTTGATCTTGCGGCCAACGGAATAGAAGAAGGCGGGGTAGAAATTGAGGCCGGGCCGCGCCACTTCGGTAAAGCGGCCGAAGCGCTCAATGGTATATTGATAGCCCTGGCGGACGACCTTCAGGCTGCTTGCAAGATAGATGATGACGAGCAGCGCGACCGTCAGTGCAAAAGTCGTGACCATCAAAGGACCTCCCCCGGTTACCGGCTTGACTATGCCGCCAAAAGGGAGAGGGGGAAAGATGTTTCCCATGCGGAAGGATGTTTCAGGCCCATGCTCAACCATAATTTCCAGCTTCACCATGCCCGCTCGCTGCTGTTCTTGCCCGCGTCCAATGCGCGCGCGGTGGAGAAGGCGCGGGTTTTGGACTGCGACATGGTGATACTGGACCTTGAGGATGCGGTGCCCGACGATCGCAAGGATGAGGCGCGGGACGGCGCAACCGCAGCGGCCGCCCACTATGCGGGCAAGCTGGTCGGCATCCGCATCAATATGGCCGGAACCCCGTGGCATGGCGCGGATATGATCGCGGTCAAGAACAGCGCGGCCGACTTTGTGGTGCTGCCCAAGGTGGAGAATGCAAAGCAGGTTCATGATGTCTATGGCGTGTGCGCCAAGCCGGTGATCGCGATGATCGAGAGCGCGCTGGGCGTGACGCAGGCCGTGGCCATTGGCGGTTTTGCCGGTGTGGCCGGGCTGTTCATGGGGAATAATGATTTGCGCCGGGATTTGGGCATACCGGCGGGGGCGGGACGCGCCGGGCTTTCCTTCGCGCTGCAATCCGTAGTGCTGGCGGCGCGCGCATCGGGCAAGGCGGTGTTTGACGGCGTGTATAACAAGCTGGACGATAGCGCGGGTTTTGAGGCGGAATGCCGGGAAGGGCATGCGTTTGGCTTTGACGGGAAGACGCTGATCCACCCCAATCAGGTGGAGGCGGCCAATGCGGTGTTCGGTCCGGACGAGGTAGCGCTGGCCGAAGCCCGGCGATTGATCGATGCCGCGACCGGCGGGGCGGAACGGCATGAAGGCGCGATGATCGAGGCGATGCATGTCGAAGCGGCCAGGGCGTTGATCGCGCGGGCGGAGGCGGTGAAGCGGTGAGCCGGACTGTGCCTGGTACGACATAAATCCCGTTCGCCCTGAGCGAAGTCGAAGGGTTCAGCCGAACGCAGTGAGGCACTTCGCTTTGCTCAGTGGAGGGCTTCGACTTCGCTCAGCCTGAACGGAGGTGAAGATTTGGGCTAGGGATGGAAGCTACTGAACCCGGCTCACCCTGAATCCCTCGCGTTCCAGTAACGCGATCAGATTGTCCGGTCCGGCCAGATGCGCAGCGCCGACGGCGATGAAGGGGCGGCCGCGCATCACGGCGACCTTGGCGGCCCAGGCCCGGTTGCGATCCGTCAACAGCGGCCCGATCAGTTCCGGCTCCGGCGCGATTTCCGCCACGAAGTCGCGGGCGATGGCGTCCATGTCGCCGGAGAGCCAGGCCGATTTCATCCGCGCAAACTGCGCCGCGACATCCTGCGACTGGCCGATGGTTTCGGCGAGGAATTTGCGCTGGGTCTGTTCGGACATGCGGTCGAACACGCCAAGCTGCTGCTCAATTGTCTCCAGTCCCTCGACCGGTTTGCCGGCGTCCCGGAAATCGGCCGTCAATATCGTCTCCACGCCCTGTTCGCCGGAAAGTTTCAGGTCTTGCTGGCTGACCGTCGAAACCAGCATCGCCGCCGCCCAGCTTTCATAGGAGGAGAGCATCTGCGCGCTCATGCCGCCGCGCTGGATCAGCGCCTCCAGCGCTGGGCGTTTGTCCGGCGGCACGCGGTCGGTGATAGCAGGAAGGCCGGGACTTTGGCCAAGGCGTGCGAAAATCTCATGCGATCCGGCCGTATCGTCCAGCCCTGCGGCCTCCAGCACCAGCCGGTCGGATCCGGCTATCGCATCGCGCAGCGTCTGCGTTTCCCAGGCAAGCCCCTTGGGCAGGACATGGATCGTCCCGAAGATATAGGCGGTCGTCTCGCCTCTCTGCGCTTTCCATAGCGCTGGACCTTCGCGGGTGTCCCGCAGCGGCCGCTCGGACCCGCAGGCAGTGAGCAGCAGCAGGGCAAGGCCGATAACGGTGACGAGGGATTTGCGCATCATCGCAGATTTAGGATGCCGGACCTGCCGGTCAATGAACCGCGGCGAAGGGGCAGGTTATTTCTGCTTGAAGTCCCGCGCGGTCATGCGCTTCACGGCGATTTTCCTGTCGCCTAGGTCGGCGATCACGCTCCGGGCACCGGCCAGATGCCCCGCGCCGACCGCGATGAACAGCGTTCCGGGCTTTTCGAGCCGGTTCGCGATCCAGTCGGCCCATTTCGCATTGCGGCCGAACAGCAGCACTTGCGCCAGTTCCGGCGTCGCCTCCAGAGAACGGTTCATCTGCCGCCCCAGGCTGTCTGGCTTTCCGGCCTTCCACGCTTTGATAAGGTTGGCAAATTCGGCGTCGGCTTTCGGCAGGCCGTTGACGGTTTCATTGAGGAAGGCGATCTGCTGCGCTTCCGGGAGACCAGCGAAGTAGCCGAGCTGCTCCGACGCGGTTTCAAGGCCGATAACAGGTTTCCCCGCCGTTGCAGCGGCGGCGCTCAAGATTTTCTCAACGCCTTCCTCCGCCAGATAGCCGCCCTTCACCAGCGGCATGACGGAAAGCATCACCCCCGGCATCCAGGGCTGGAACCGCTCGAAACCCTGCCAGGGGATGCCCGCATCCGCCATCGCCGCCAGATATTTCGCGCGCGCCGTAGCATCGAGCTTTTCCGAAAGCGGCTTGCCGTCCGTCGCCATGCCGAGTTCGCCCATGACCTTCGCCATTTCCGGCGCTGGCGGTTCGACCATTTCCAGGACCAGCTCGTCCGACGCGTCGAAGGCGGCTTTGACTTCATCGTCGAACCAGAGCGTGCCGGGCTTCAACACATGCACGGACCCGAAAAGATAGATGGTCGTGTCCGCATCCTTCACCACCCACAGGGCCGGACTTGCGCTTTCCGGCGCCTTCGCCAGCGCGGGGAAGGGAGCGAGCAGCAGGGCGATGCCGGCGAACAGGGAAAACAGTCTGGTCATATCGTCTCCATGCGGTCCGGGCGGGGCCGGGGCAAGGGCGTTCTATGCGTGAAGGCGTGTATGGGAGGTTACCGGTGATGGGGTGGGGCGTGCGGCCTGATTACCCATAAATTTGGCCCGCTCCAGCGAAAGCAGGAGCCGAGTCCTGACGTTTGAGCTGGGCTCCTGCTTTCGCAGGAGCACGCCTGCGTTTGTGCAACACAAAGTCCGGCCTCTTAACCCTGCCGTCTTGACCCTACGCGCCCCATGCGCCAAGGCACGGCCCCTATATATTGGCCTGCAGAAAGCCCCAGACAGCGTGCGCGAAGGCGAACCCCTTTCTTTCCAGGACCTGATCCTGACCCTCCATGCCTATTGGAGCAAGCAGGGCTGCGTCATCCTGCAGCCCTATGACATGGAGGTTGGCGCGGGCACTTTCCATCCCGCGACCACCCTGCGCAGCCTTGGCCCAAATCCGTGGAATGCCGCCTATGTCCAGCCGAGCCGCCGCCCGACGGACGGCCGCTATGGCGAAAATCCCAACCGGTTGCAGCATTATTACCAGTATCAGGTGATCATGAAGCCTAGCCCTGCGAACCTGCAGGAGCTGTACCTGGGCAGCCTTGCGGAGATCGGCATCGATCCGTTGGTGCACGACATCCGCTTCGTGGAGGATGACTGGGAAAGCCCGACGCTGGGCGCCTGGGGCCTTGGCTGGGAAGTGTGGTGCGATGGCATGGAGGTGACGCAGTTCACCTATTTCCAGCAGATGGGCGGTTTCGACTGCAAGCCCGTGGCGGGCGAGCTGACCTACGGGCTGGAGCGGCTGGCCATGTATATCCAGGGCGTCGACAGCGTATACGACCTGAAATTCAATGACGCCGGAGTCACTTACGGCGACGTCTTCCTGGAAAATGAGAAGCAGATGTCGAAGTGGAACTTCGAAATCGCCGATACCGAGAAGCTGTTCCGCTGGTTCAAGGATGCGGAGGCGGAATGCCAGAAATGTATCGCCGAGGATGTGCCGCTCGCTGCCTATGACCAGGCGATCAAGGCCAGCCATGTGTTCAACCTGTTGCAGGCGCGGGGCGTCATCTCCGTGCAGGAGCGCGCCAGCTATATCGCACGGGTGCGCGATCTGGCGAAAGGCAGTTGCGAGGCGTGGATGAAGACGAACGGGTGGGCGGCGTGATGGGGGCGACCAAAACTCTCCTCTCCCTCTGGGAGAGGAAGGGGCCCGCTGCGAAGCAGTGGGAAGGTGAGGGCGCCGTGCCTGCTGTCATCCTCACCCTTCCGCAGCTTCGCTGCTCCCTCCCTCTCCTGAAAGGAGAGGGAATGTGACCGATTTCCTGCTCGAACTGCGCTGTGAGGAAATCCCCGCGCGCATGCAGTTGAAGGCGTCGGAGGATCTGGCGCGGCTGTTCACCGAGGAACTGGCGAAGGCCGGGCTAAAACCCGACGTCATCGATTCCTTCGTCACGCCCCGCCGCCTTGCTTTGATCGCGCGGGGTTTGCCGCTACAGACCGAGCCGGTAAGCGAGGAGCGCAAGGGACCGCGTGCCGACGCTCCGGCGCAGGCGCTGGAGGGCTTCCTGCGCTCCACCGGCCTGACGCGCGAGCAGCTTGTCGAGCGGGCGGACGCGAAGGGCAACGCCATCCTGTTCGCCGTGATCGAGAAGCCGGGCCGCGCCACCAGCGATGTGCTGGCCGAGGCGATTCCGGCGATCGTGCGCGCCTTCCCCTGGCCCAAATCGATGCGCTGGGGGAAAGCAAGCCAGACGACCGAGAGCCTGCGCTGGGTGCGTCCGTTGCAGGGCATCGTTGCGATACTCGGCGACGATCTGGTCGAGATGGAGATTGACGGGGTTCGCTCCGGCTTCACGACATTGGGGCACCGGTTCCATCATGCAGGCGAGATTACGATCGGCGGGGCGGGTGATTATGCAGAGAAGCTGCGCGCCTGCCATGTGGTCGTCAGCCATCAGGAGCGGCAGGAGATCATCGCCGCGAAGGCTGCAGAGGCGGCCGCGTCCAAGGGCTATGTGCTGGTCGAGGACAAGGGACTGGTCGCCGAGAATGCAGGCCTCACAGAATGGCCTGTGCCGCTGATCGGTGATTTCGACCCGGCCTTCTTGGAAGTGCCGCCAGAGGTCATCCAGCTCACCCTGCGCGTGAACCAGAAATATTTCGTGGTTCAGGATGATGCGGGGAAACTCGCGCCCGCCTTCATCTGCACCGCGAATATCGAGGCGAAGGATGGCGGCGCGGCGATCGTCGCGGGCAACCGCAAGGTGCTCGCCGCGCGGCTTTCCGATGCGCGCTTCTTCTGGGAACAGGACCGCAAGACGCCGCTGGCCGAGCAGGCGAAGAAGCTGGAGCGGATCACCTTCCACGAGAAGCTGGGCACTGTCGCCGACAAGGTGGAGCGGGTGGCGAAGCTGGCCCGGTGGCTGGTGGAGGAGGGGATTGTTGCGGCCGTAGGTTCGAATCCTACTCGGGGAGCCACATCCGTCATCCCTGCGAAGGCAGGGATCCCGCTTACTTCGTCAGCGACCGATCAAGGCAGCGGGACCCCTGCCTCCGCAGGGGTGACGAGGGAAGAACTGGCGGACCTCGCCGAACAGGCGGCGCGGCTGGCCAAGGCCGATCTCGTCACCGAGATGGTCGGCGAATTCCCGGAACTGCAGGGCGTCATGGGCGGCTATTACGCCCGCGCCGAGGGCCTGCCGGACGCCGTGGCCGACGCGATCCGCGACCATTACAAGCCGGTCGGGCAGGGCGACGAAGTGCCGACCGCGCCGGTGACTGTGGCTGTGTCGCTGGCGGACAAGCTGGATACGATTACACAGTTTTTTGCAATCGGTTTGCCTCCTACAGGTTCTAAAGACCCATTTGCGCTGCGACGTAGCGCTCTTGGCGTCCTCGCTTTAGTTCAAGTGAATAGCTTGCGGCTTAAAATCAGGCCAGCAATCGTCCGTATGATATACTTCTGCGTAATTGCAGAGGCTCACGCACCTTATTCTGAACTAGCTGATCAGATTAGTGATGCTGGAACACACCTGGCGCCTTCCGAACTTTTGGAAGAATTAGGTAAGGCGTTTTTCAAAACCGGCTTGGCAAAAGTTCGGGAAATGAAGCCCGAACTTATGGCAAAAAGTTGGGCAGTTTTGCAGGACATCCTCGACTTTTTCGCCGACCGCCTCAAGGTCCAGCAACGCGAGGCTGGCGTCCGTCACGACCTCATCGACGCTGTATTCGCTCTCGGCGGTGAGGATGATCTCGTCCGCCTCCTCGCCCGCGTAAAGGCGCTGCAATCCTTCATCTCCACGGAGGACGGGACAAATCTCCTCGCTGGGTACAAGCGCGCGGCCAATATCCTCAAAAAAGAGAATTGGGGCGAGCCGGAAACCGTCATGGCGGATGAGGCGGAGCAGGGGATTCCGCAGACAGGCGAGGAGGACCCCTTCGTCATGGTCGGGCAACCCGATGTTGCGGACGCGGTGGCGAAGCTGGGCCATGCCGATCCGGCGGGCGCGCTGTCCTACACACCCGAACCTGCCGAGGCGGCGCTAATCGCCGCGCTCGACGCCGCGCAGCCGCGGGCGGCCGCGGCGGTGGCGCAGGAGGATTTCGAAGGGGCGATGGCTGCGCTGGCCACACTTCGCGCGCCGATCGACGCCTTTTTCGATGCCGTGACCGTCAACGACGCTGATCCGGTCAAGCGTCACGCCCGGCTCGATTTGCTCGCGCGGATGCGTGACGCGGTGCATGGCGTTGCCGATTTCTCCCGGATAGAAGGATAGGCGTTCGGTCCGAGTCCCTGAAAACAGGGCGTTGGAAGTGGACGGGAAAACAGTATAGACTTTTGAGAAAATAGAGGTTCGTCCGCGTCAACGGCGTTAACAATGCTGCCCCGTAACGGGACTAAAGCCTCAACTGGTCGCGCGACACTTGATCGAATCCTTGCTGCAATGCACAACATGGCCCGTGACGTTCCGAATAAAGGGCCGGAAATGGTGGAAGTGATGGAAGCTGAAAGCCTGAAGACTGCGACGACTGACACCCGCTACGTCTACCGCTTTGGGGGCGGCGTGAATGACGGCGGGAATGGCAACAAGAATTTGCTGGGGGGCAAAGGTGCCAATCTGGATGGCATGGCGTCCATCGGCCTGCCGGTTCCTCCGGGCTTCACCATCACCACCGAAATGTGCACCCGTTACTATGTTGACG
Organism: Sphingobium phenoxybenzoativorans; assembly: GCF_001757355.1. Lineage (GTDB taxonomy): Bacteria > Pseudomonadota > Alphaproteobacteria > Sphingomonadales > Sphingomonadaceae > Sphingobium > Sphingobium phenoxybenzoativorans. Next base: position 150,122 of record NZ_MINO01000004.1, on the reverse strand, counting down.
GAGAAGTGTATCCAGATAGCCTGAATGCGGAAGTGGCGGGCGGCATTGCCCATATCGAAGGCGTCACCGGCAAGCGCTTCGGCGATCAGGCCGATCCGCTGCTGGTGTCGGTCCGTTCCGGCGCGCGCGTGTCGATGCCGGGCATGATGGACACGGTTCTGAACCTGGGCCTCAACGACCGCACCGTTATCGGCCTTGCCTCGGCTTCGGGCGACGAGCGTTTCGCCTGGGACAGCTATCGCCGTTTCATCCAGATGTATTCCGACGTCGTGCTGGAGCTGGACCATGGCGCGTTCGAGGAAGCGCTGGAGATCGCCAAGGAAGATCAGGGCTATACGCTCGATACGGAGATGACCGCCGACGACTGGAAGGGGCTGGTCGCCGAATATAAGACAATTGTCGAGAAGCAGTGGGGCAAGCCCTTCCCGCAGGACGTGAATGACCAGCTCTGGGGCGCGATCAGCGCCGTGTTCGGAAGCTGGCAGGCCGACCGCGCGAAGGTCTATCGCCGCCTGAACGACATTCCGGGCGACTGGGGCACGGCCGTCAATGTGCAGGCGATGGTGTTCGGCAATATGGGCGACACGTCCGCGACCGGCGTGGCGTTCACCCGCGATCCGGCGACCGGCGAGAATGTCTATTATGGCGAGTTCCTGATCAATGCGCAGGGCGAGGATGTCGTCGCGGGCATCCGCACGCCGCAATATCTGACCACCGCCGCGCGTGAGCGGGCGGGCGCCAAGCCGCTGTCGATGGAAGAAGCGATGCCGGAGACCTATGCCGAACTGGCGAAGGTCTTCAACATCCTCGAAACCCATTATCGCGACATGCAGGACATCGAGTTCACCGTGCAGCAGGGCAAGCTGTGGATGCTGCAGACCCGGTCTGGCAAGCGCACCGCCAAGGCTGCGCTGAAGATCGCCGTGGACATGGCGGGCGAGGGGCTGATTACCGAGGAGGAAGCCGTCGCCCGTGTCGACCCGGCCGCGCTCGACCAGCTTCTGCACCCGACGCTCGATCCCAAGGCGCCGCGCGACGTGCTGACCAAGGGGCTTCCGGCTTCGCCGGGCGCCGCATCGGGCATCGTCGTGTTCGACGCAGACACGGCCGAACGGCGCAATGAACTGGGCGATGCGGTTATCCTGGTCCGCACCGAGACATCGCCGGAGGATATTCATGGCATGCATGCGGCCAAGGGCATCCTGACCGCGCGCGGCGGCATGACCAGCCACGCCGCCGTGGTGGCACGCGGCATGGGTCGTCCCTGCGTCTCTGGCGCGGGCAGCATGTCGATCGACGCCAAGGCGAAAACGCTGCGCATTGGCGGCCGCGAACTGACCGAGGGCGATGTCGTCACCATCGACGGCTCCACCGGCGAAGTGATGGCGGGTGAAGTCCCGACCGTGCAGCCGGAGCTGGCCGGAGATTTCGGCACGCTGATGGTATGGGCCGACAAGGTCCGCCGCCTGCGGGTGCGCGCCAATGCGGAAACGCCGCAGGACTGCAAGACCGCGCGGGAATTCGGCGCGGAGGGCGTGGGCCTGTGCCGCACTGAGCATATGTTCTTCGACGCGGCGCGCATCACTGCCGTCCGCCAGATGATCCTGGCCGACAGCGAGAAGGGCCGCCGCGACGCGCTGGAAAAGCTGCTGCCTGAACAGCGGGACGATTTTGCGCAGATCTTCATGGTGATGGCCGGCCTGCCGGTGACCATTCGCCTGCTCGATCCGCCGCTGCACGAATTCCTGCCGCATGAGGAAGCCGAATTTGCCGAAGTGGCCAAGGCTGCGGGCGTCGGCGTGGACGAGCTGCGCCGCCGCGCATCGGAACTGCACGAATTCAACCCGATGCTGGGCCATCGCGGTTGCCGCCTGGGCGTGACCTATCCCGAGATCTACGAGATGCAGGCGCGGGCGATCTTTGAGGCGGCGCTGATCGTCAAGAAGCGTTCGGGCGCTGCGCCAATTCCTGAAGTCATGATCCCGCTCGTCGCCACCAGGCGTGAGCTGGAGCTGATGAAGGCCATCGTCGATCGCGTCGCGCAGGAGGTTTTCGCTGAGCAGGCCGACAGCGTCGAATATCTGACCGGCACGATGATCGAGCTGCCGCGCGCCGCGCTGAAGGCGGGCGAGATTGCCGAGGTGGGCGAATTTTTCTCGTTCGGCACCAACGACCTCACCCAGACCACCATCGGTATCAGCCGTGACGACGCGGGCCGTTTCCTGGGCAGCTATGTCGACAAGGGCATCTTCCCGCGCGATCCGTTCGTCAGCATCGACGTCGAAGGTGTGGGCGAGCTGATCGTGCTGGCCGCAGAGCGTGGCCGCAAGACGCGCCCCGGTATCAAGCTTGGCATTTGCGGCGAGCATGGCGGCGATCCGGCCTCGATCGCCTTCTGTGAGCAGACCGGCCTCGATTATGTGTCGGCATCCCCCTATCGCGTGCCTATCGCGCGGTTGGCAGCGGCGCAGGCTGCGCTCAAGAAGGGCTGACCCTTAAGGCAGAGAATATGCGGGGCGTTACACCACCCGGTGTGACGCCCCGTATCGCGTCAGATGCTCGTCGGTCTTGCCGTCGGCAAGCAACTTTGCCTGTTCGCGCCAATGTTCGTCGCGAATGGACCCGCGTCCCCGTTGCATCTGATCTTCCAGCGCGCGTTCATCCGATGATCCCAGGCGGGCGATTTGATCGTAACGATAATAGCCTGCTTCATTCAGGCGGATTTCGTCCTGCGGATCGATCCCTGTGATCACTGACAGCCTGTCACGGCCATCGGCGGCGCTTCCGCCCGCGATATTGACCAGTGCTGGATTGACTGGCGCTGGCGTTGCATCCTTCCGCTCCAGCTCCGCTATGCGCGCGTCGCGATGCGCCAGCGCGCTGTCGCGATCCCGGATCAGGGCCGCCCGCTCTTTTTCCAGGCGTTCGCGCAATCGCGCTTCCTCACGCCAGCGCCGTTTATGCTTGCCGGCATTGCTGACGAACAGGCCGAAGATGAAGCCGATCAGCAGCGTAATGCCCAGCATGACCCACAGATTCGCCGTGATAACCATTGCACCAACCTCCTGCATCCTGTCCCCATAGAACCGGCGATGGGGCGTTTGGTTGCGGCGGCGGGAAAGGAGCATCAGAGGGCTGTCAGATATTCGACGGAAAAGGGGTTGCCAGAACCGTTTCCCCCTTCTATCTGCGCACTTCCCTTGCGCACTCGTAGCTCAGCTGGATAGAGCATCAGACTACGAATCTGAGGGTCGGGCGTTCGAATCGCTCCGAGTGCGCCAGGGATTTCAGCCATTTTTGCGATTATGGGCTCTGCGCGATTTTTGGCGTAGCAATCACATAGTAATCACCACGTCCAATTTCGGTCTTCCGACGATCATGATACTCCAACCGCTGGTAGTTACGATTGCGCAAACTCGCGAGCTGACCTCGCTAGGCCGCAACTCAATCTATAAGCTCATCAACGAGGGCAGGCTGAGGACGGTCAAGACTGGGCGCAGAACATTGGTCGACACGGCATCGATCCGGGAGTTGCTTGGGCTACCAGCCAGTTCTTAATCTCCGCGCTTTTGCCGGTCACTCTGAAGCCCATGCCTCAATCCGCCGAAGATAGTCCGCCTTGAGCTTATCCCGCCGACTGGTCAGCTTCTCAATTACGCGATCATGGGCCTGCCTCAGCTTCCGCCTCTCTTCCTTGATCGCCTGTTCTTTGTTCCGCAGAACGCGATCCGCTTCGGCATAGGCTTCGTCTTCAGATGCCAGCGCCTCTTCCGCTTTATCTAAAGCGTCGCGACTGGGACGGGGGTTGGGCTTGGGCTTTTTCTCAGCCTTCGGTGGTGGCGGGGCGGGCGTCGCCTTAGCCGCACGGCGGCGTGGTGGTGCTGTTGTTTCGGGAGATCGAGATTGCCTGGCCTTCGGCCGCTTAGACCGAGCGGGCGTAGGTTCGCTTGCCTCGTCTGCCTTCCGCAGGACGCGGATTACCTTCCCTGGAGTCTGCAATGGGACTTCGATAAGATCGGTATCGGTGACAACCTCCGCTATGCCACGCGCAAATAGGTTGGCGTCAGCACCCCATGCTTCCAGCGCTGCTTTCTGGCTAGGCGCGGCGACATAGGCGTCGTGAAATCCGATCGGCGTTCTGAAGACCTTCAGCTTCGGCATTCGCGGAAAAATCGCCCTTGTGCTCTTCAGTTCCCCGCAGATGATGAAGAACGCCTAGAACAATAGGGACGCTAGGGACAATAGAGGCGTCAACTCGCTTCTGTTACCATATCGAAATGGCCGACTCGGACCCGCTCGTTTTCGCCGCCAAATGCGCCGGCATGACCGACGCAGAGCTGGTCATCGAATATGGGAAAATTCAGGACCTTCATCACCTTACTGATTGGGAGCAGGCCGTGGTCGACGAGCTGATGGAGCGGGAGGTCGAGGTCTAGCCATTTCGTTTGTTCTCATTTCGTTCTATCCTTCGGTCATGACCTGATTCGTGGAAGGACTGGACGATGACCGCAATAAGGGAGCTTCTCCGCCCCGCTGGGGGCAAAAGCGCTGACGTCTGCTATGGATATAGCGACGGTTGGTGCACGATGTGGCTAAAGCGCCCCGATGGTGACTTTGACCAGCTTCCTGGCGCCTATGGCAGTGTCGACGAGCTTATCGAGGCGATGGAGGATTATGCCCGGCGGCACGGGCTGACCATCGACACCCGCGAGCAGATTAGGGCCGAGCATAGGGACGTGCTCGCCTTCGCCGACCGCTCCGACGACGAGGCTTGCTACCCTTGTGCATGACAATGGCAAATTCCCGGAGATCCTGACGCCTAGCCAAATCCGCTTCGAGATTGATTTTGCTTTCGGGCAATTGTCTCGCGGCGCGCTTCGAGATTGGGCGGGCAAGAACGAACTGAAGTCGGCTGCCGCGCGCCGCTACATCGTCGACCAGATCGCGGTCCGGTTCGAACGCCTGCAGGTGCGAGGTCCGGGGTTGGCTCAGAACCCACTCTATTTCACGACCAAGCTGTCCGAATGACCCGCTGCCGCCTGTGCTCGACCAATGACATTGACGGTCTCGTCGAGGAAGTGGCGCAGGCGCTGTGGGCCAGCTTTCCACGCGATGTCGCGGGCACATGGGAAGATGCGAAGGGCTATTGGCAACATGTGATGCGCGGGCATGCGCGACTCACGATCAATCTGCTAAGGGACAGCCATACCTCCCATGATGCCGGAGCGGACAGTCATGTGTAACAGAGCCAGGCAGCGCGGCGAGCCGGAGACGCTGTTCACGCGCTTCAATGCCCTGTTCCCGGCCGAAAAGCCGATGGACAATCGGTTCAACCCCGTGGAGCTGTATCCCAAGTCCCGGACCTATGTCGTTAGGGAGGAAGCGGGCCAGCGAATTGCCGACGTGATGCACTGGGACGTCTTGGGCGGCATGGCAAATTTCCCGATGACGAATGTCCGGAACCTGTTCCTGCCACAGTGGCGCAAGCTGGCGTCTGATCCGACGAAGCGCTGCCTGGTGCCGCTGACAGAGTTTTGCGAGTGGGCGCCGAAGCCGACGAACCTGGGCGACGGCAAGAAGCCGGTACGCGGGGAGATGTGGTTCGACGTGGTTGATCAGCCGATTTTCGCCGTGGCGGGCTTCTGGCAGGCACTGGGCGACGCCAAACACTTCGCGATGGTCACCTGCGATCCGAACGAGCTGGTCGCGCCGATCCATCCAAAGGCAATGATCACGATTCTGCATGAGACTGACTGGGATCGATGGCTGCAGGGTTCCTATGAGGATGCGGTCGATCTGCAGCGGCCTTATCCTGCGGACCAGATGCGGATGCGGGGGCCGGTATTTCCCACGCGGACCGCAGCGTGAGATGGCAATGCTGAGACGCGTGCCTTGTCCGGACGTTCCGGAGAATGAACTGATTGCGATGATCGACGCGCAGATGGCCGCAGGGCTGCATGCGATCACCTATATTCGGATAGCGCCGCAGCGCCTTTGCGCCGTGCAGGTCGTGTCGGTGCAGGATCAGTCGATTGCCGAGTATGAACTTCCAGAGGCGGTGGCTCGGCACGCACGGCAGTATTTAGGGCGTCGTTAAAATGAGCCTGGATCTCGCAGCCAAAAAAAACGTCGCTGAGTTTCAGCGGGTTTGAGGGTCGCAGCCGTTTTGGGTAGGATTGGGCCTGTCACTCGACCCACCAGCGGCGCTATGTTCAGCTATGCCCAAACCACTGCTCATAAAGTGGGAGACCACAAATACCACTGGAGAGAGTGTTTGGATTTCGGCTGATGACGGCCGGGCTTTCTGGGTAAGATTGTCCCGGTCCGCACTCGCTGACGCATGTGCAACTCTAACGCCTGAAAGGCTGGACGTGCTGGGTGGCGCACGCGGACTTACCGAGAAAGCGATAGTTCACCGGCATAAATTAGCGTTGCTGGCCGGAACACTTCATCAGGAAGTCGGCTCACTAGGCTTTATTCTCGAACTGGAAGAGGCAGACTTCAGCGCCGTCCAGGCAGAAAAATAGCCCGGCGCAGGGAAGAGCACCGGGCTAGGATAAGCGTTGGTTTAACGCTCGGGTCGCGCGGCGGCACTGCACCAGCAACGGCCCGGGCACAAACGAAATCACCTTAATCTGGGTATCGAACCGCGACTTCCGAAGGACCCCATATCTTCCGTAATGTCCATATTGGCGCAAATCCCTCGGTCTGCAACAGTGAAGATCAGTCTCTGATCCAGATCAGGGACAGTGGCGTAACGATATACGATGTGGAGCGAGGCAGATGTCCCGGCGCGCATTCTGGATAGTATCGCGCCGGGACGGCATATGGCCCCCGCCACAAGCGAGGCGCGCAATAGGTCCGATTTGATTGATAATCTGTTATCGATGGAAACATTCGCATCTGCGTGAGGGCGCATGACAATCTGGCAGGAAGCCTATCGCGGCTATCAAATCTCGTACCAAGCCAGGGACAGCGTCGTTCGCATTGCCCGGCCCGGTGAAAACGAACCTCTCGACGTCATAGAATATGCAGCACCTGGCGAAGGGCGGTCGATCCTCCGTATCAAGGCGAAAGCGCTGATTGATCTCGACCGCGCACGGCTCAGATAATTTTCGGAAAAGTGCCTACCCAGCACACCGACAAAACCGACAAAACCCTCTTGAGTATGTCTCTAGGGAACTGGCGTTCGGCATCCTCGTTAGCCAGCCATGCCCAGAACACGCGATCTTCGGTATCATGATGGCCGCCTGGCGATGATCGTCGCGCAGGAAAATGGCATCTCTCGCAGCGCCTTCAACGATAGAATTAAAAAGGGCTGGTCGGTCGATCATGCTTGCACGGTACGTCTGAAGGAGCCGCGACCGATCGTGTAACTGTAGCCCCTTCGCCCAAATTGGATCGAGAGGTACATGCGAGGCGCGTCGACGCTCACTATATTCTATTCATGACCGAGCCACTGACCATATTCTGGGAAACCGGGCAGAGCATCGGTGATGCACTCCTGTTCCACGCCAGCGATGGCAGGCCAATTCTGGTAAAGGTTTCCCAGGCCTCGCTAATGGCCGCGGGCGAAGCGCTTCCCGACGACACCCTGCATAGGGTCGGAGGCTTCATCGCCTGGCTGGAGATCGGGATCAGAAACAGATACCGGGTCGATGAGATCGACGGCTCATTGCATGAAAGCCCTGATGGTCATCTGCTCTTTGTCCAGGCCGAGGATCTGATCATCGAGCCGGCCGCCTATTCAAAGCACTAGCAGAATCTGCGGAACCGTGCTGGAGACGTTCAGAAATGATTTTTAGCGAGGAGCATAAGGCGTTAATTGAAGACCTTACTCGAATGCGTGGGTGGATCAGTAACTCCTACGCGCAAATCGAATATCTGCTTGGCGACCTCATCCTCAGATGCAGGGCATTCCCAGAATACACAGCCCATACCGAAACCTTTACGCACAGCGCGGCCAAGCGGATAAAAAAGGTAAGAGCGATCCTAGGGGCAGAGGGGCCGATGAAGCAATTTGCTGAGGGCCTTTTGCCAATCATCGACCAATTCGAAAAAACAGAAGAGACAAGAAACCTACTAGCTCATGGCTTTTGTCAGTTTCACTACACGCCATCGGGAGATGCCGGTCTTTATTTTCAGAAGTTTCATCGCCAGCCCGACCGGGATGACGCCCGCCTTGTGAAAACTTTTACTCCAAGAGCCTTGCAAGAGGAGCGAGACCGCATTGTACCGCTTGCGCATAGTATGCTGATGCTGGTGGTGGATATCCACAATCATTTCGGTTGGCTTCAGCGCGACCTGTCTGATTTAGGTCAGTCCCCCAGCCAAGCCGAGTAATAGATTTCTACACGCTCATAGCCCAGCCGCTCGAACAGGAACGACGCTTCCTTGTGGCACTTCGATCCGACGAACATCCGATCCACGCCCCGGCGCTTGGCCTCAGCCTCGACGGCCTTGAATAGCCGGACGCCGCCCATCTGCCCGCGATGCTCCGGCGCAATCCAGAATATGTCGAGAGTGAGCGTCAGGCATGACTGGTAGTGCAGGCCGGGGGCGACAAAGCCGACGAAATAGCCAGCCAGCTTCCCCGCTTCCCGCATGACGATAAGAAGAATCTGACCAGCAGCATCGCGGCGCAGATATTCGTCATATTGCGGGTCCAGTGGCACTTTGTCTTTATTCAGCGCCAGTTCCTCCCAATGCCTGGGCAGCATGGGCTTTACCTCATCAAGAAAGGGCGGGAAGGGTTCAACGCAGGCGGTCAGCATGTGCAGATGTCCGTGATGATGACGATCCGGTCGTCGGCAGAATTATTCGTGACCGAATGCGTTTGCTTGTTGTCGATCCACCAAGCCTCGCCAGAGCGCATCTGAAGCTGTTCACCACCGCAGGTGAAGATCGACCCCTGCAATGACTGGAGGATAATCTGATAGCGGCGATAGAACGTGACTGGCGCGCCATGATCCTCGTGCGGGGTGATGACCGCCCCAGCGGGCAAACGCGTAATGATGACCCGGCCAAGCTGGGTTCCTCCCACGCGGCGCATAAGGTTGAGCACCATGTCCCGCACGGGGTGCAGGATATCCCACGCGGGATAGGGATAGGTCTGGATATCGTCGATCGTGTCGGCGGCACTGACGCCCAGCCGGTTGAAGCGCAGCCAGATATCATCGACGGCCGTATGAGGCGACTGCGGATGCGTCGTCCGCAGGTCGTTCTGGTTCCATAGCTCCGGATGAGCGGCGAGCGCGTCCAGCATCGGCGTCACGTCGATACCTTCCGCGATGTTGAGGAAGTTGCGCATCAGTGGAGCACCGGGCGCAGCATATCGTGGTCAATTCCGGACTGGGCGATGAAGCATAGGCTGAGCGCGGACTGACCTTGGGGCGAGTGGATCACATAGTGCAGATTTGACGACAGGGCCTGGAAGGCTCCCACTGCCGTATCAAACGGCTCGTTGAAGTGGTTCGCCAAAGCCTTGAGAAAATCGACGGCAACGCACTGATTGGCAAAATCCTCAGATCGTTTGAACGCTTCTGCTCTGGCGGCGGCGACTTCGGCGCGAAGGTTGGCAATAACCTCTGCATCGGTTCGGTTGTCGGTCATTGGCCCAACCCCACTTCATTGCGGATAGCCTGACGGACAAGATCAGAAAGGCTCATACTTTCGCGCTGTGCCTTGTCAGCGGCATTCTGGATCAGAGCGGAGTTGATGCGGACGCGCAAAACAGCGTCATGGATCAAAGGACGGTCAGCCATCATGGCCTCCATGCAATGAGATGACATCCGAATGACGGAAGGAAATCTGAGATGCTGGAGACCAGCGTGCGAGCATTTGCCGCAATCTAGGGCGCTGGTGCGCCGTGCCACATATGTAGCAATCTGCGCCCACATTAATGCCGGTGGGTTCGCCGCGCAAGCGTGCTTTGAGTTGCGATATCCGCCTTTACTTCGGCGCGTCAGGGAAGGCCGCCCAGGGATCATCCGCCTTTCCGCCGTCGGCCAGGATAGATTTCGCCTCCTTCCGCGCCGCTTTGAGGATTGTGAAAACCTCGTGCTGCTTGTCCTCGCGATCCATGCCTTTCCATTCCGGCGTCGTGACCAGTTCCCCGATCTGATCCTTGGCGATGCTGCCCGACAGTTCATGGAACTGGCCATATTCGCGCGCGGTCATGTCATCCTTCTCCGGCGGCTTGGAGATGTGGACCCCGGCATCAAGCAAGGCCTTCGTGACGGGATCATTCTCGCGCGTGGACTGGCGAACTGGCGAAACGATGTCCGGACCCAGCCCGCCCTCCATGACGATCGGCTGCCCCCAGATATCCCGGCGCGGCTCCAGCGTCTTCGACAGGCCAGGCACACGGGCGCGGACGGCATCAAGAACGCTTTCGGCTTCGCGCATCGTCGGATCGACCGTGCGGGCAAGCTGGGCGACACCAGCCGGAACAGCGAACGAACTGCCAAGCCTTTGCAGAAAACTGTCAGCATAGCGGGTCGGATCGTTGATTGCTTCGATCACACCGGACATGCCGGAGAGCCAAGTCTTTGACGACAGGTTCTGCACGATCGACGCCGTTAGCAATGCCGCCACCTCGTCTTGCTGTTTCTCCGTCATGTGGTCCTGAAGCTCGACAAGGCCCGCTGCAACCCCCAGCGTGGTCGCGAACGGATCAAGGCGAGAATAGCTGACATACTTGTCACCGATCTTGATGGAATAAGGCTGCCATCCATCGGCACGGAGCAAGGCTGCCGCCTGTTCATCGGCCGGGCCGTTGCCAGTGATAAGGCCGTTGGCCGCCATCTTCGCTGCAACCGCGCCAACGCCGGTCCCAACCAGCATTCTGGCAACCGCCAGGTCGCGGCGCTCTCCTCCAGCAGCCACATCTCTGCGCCACTCTGTCAGGATAGGGGCGGCCGGGGATCGCTCTACAGCAAACTTGAGAAGGTTCGTCGGCGTCCGGACGAACGGCACAATGAACTTAAAGCCGGGAATTTTCTGAATGCCCCGCGATATATGCTGCATCCCTTCACCCAGGGGGCGTTGAAAGGTCAGGTATCTGCCATAATCGAACGCTCGATCCAGCATTTCTTCCGTGGGGTTCGCCAGCAACTCCGCCGCGCGGGCTTTGGCTTCTTCACCGGTCAGGCCCTCACTTGCCGCCTTCCGGACAGCCAGGCCGGACAATTCCATGCGCCGCGCCATGCCTTTGAACAACTCGTCACTGGCATTCAGCAAGCGCGTGGGCGTGCGAATAACATTGCCGACCTTGCCGGGAATAGCATCCTGCGTCCGCGCCTCCACCTTGCCCGCAAAGTCCGAGCCTTCGCCCGTCCGCCAAGTCCGTGCCGCCTGCGCCAAACCTTCCCTGGTCCCCTGAAGCAAACCCACGGTCCGCGCGCCAAGCTCGGAAAACAGAACGCGATCGGTGCGATGCTTCTGAAGGGCAAGCTGTCGCGCGCCACCGATACCAGCCGCGACGGCATGTTCGGGGATCTGGGCAAGCGCCGTCATGGTGTTCGACACCGCGTTGACTACATGAGTTGCCGGACCAGATAGCAGCGAGTTGATCCAAAATTCGTTGATCTGGTCGAGAAACTTGGGCTTCAGCGCCTTCGCCGCCATCTTGTTCATGTCGCCGGGGCTGTCGGCATTCTCCAGGATGAGGTCGGCCGCCGCTTTCAGACGTTCCTTTCCACCGCCGCCTTCAGACAAGGCGTTGAGGATATTGCCCCGGACATTCCGACCATCGGCGACCATGCGGAACTGCGCCAGCGTGCGGCCAGCTTCGGCCGTGATGCCCGCTATCTGCTCCTGTATCGCGACATGCCTAACCCATGCCTGGCGGAAAGCCGCCAGCTTTTCTTCGCCGGGATCATCAAGACGCTGGATCGCACGCGCCATGTTCACCAGCTCATTGCCGGACTTCGCAAGGATCTGACGCGCAGCCAAAGCCTGCTCGGCATTGAATGCCTGCCCAGCGCGCCGGGATAAGAGTTGGCGCGCCGTCATGCCGATCTCACTGGCAAGCTGCTCGGTCTCGGCTTGGGCAATCCGTCCACGGGTGGCGGCATCGAAACTGCCGACCCTCTGGTTTGTCATTGTCAGCGCGCGTTTAATATCCTGCGGGCTTTCCAGCTTGCTTAATCGAATGTTCCCGGCAAAGTCGGGGGCGTTTTCGCCCCATTCTTCATAAGCCGTGACGGGGGGCTGGTTCGCTTCAAGATCGTCCATCGTGACGGGCTGGCCCCGATCTTCGACCAGAGGCGCACCTTCATCACGCGCCCGTTCCACTGCAAGGCGCTGATCGCGGGCAACGGCGAAGGCATCGACCTCTGCGAGATCGTCGGGACGGAAAGACCGGTTGATTCCCCGGTTCGTATTGTCCACCGCGTCCAGAAACTCGGCGACGGTCGGCCGTTCGGCATAATCGGGGAAATAGCCCTCCCTCCAGGCGAGGTCGGCCGCATCGTCCAGCGTCATGCCGTTTTCATTGTCGACCAACTTCCCAAAGCGTTGCTCGCCTTTGGCAAAGTCCAGATCCCGCCCGGCGTTCGTCACGCCCATATGCCGAAGTTCACCACCCTTATCGATCAGACCGCCTTTGGTCCGCAGGAAAGTGTTCAGATCAAGCGGCCCACGCTTGGGTAAGGTGCGCGTCGCATCGACTGGCGATGGCAAATCGCGGCGGCCAAGCTCGTCCATCTCGTTCGGCGCTTTAACCGCAGGATATCGGCCGGCACTGATCGCCGCTGCCTCATCGAGCGATGCAACCTCATTCGACGGGATGGGCAGGACATCCGCAGGGTTCACACGCTCCGCCTGCTGCATCCGCGCCATATCCGTGGCGGCATCAAGCATCGGTCTCGCGCGGTCGTTCACATCGATGCGGTCGATTATTCGCGGGCTACTGATCGAAGGCATGGTGGTTTCATTGAGCATGTCAGCCCTGCCGCCCGCCGAGCCACTGCTTGCCGCCCCAGGAAGTGCAGCACCCGCGCCGCTCATCTCTGATCGAGGCCCAGCCGCCTGCCGGAGCATGTCGAACAGTTGTCCCGTCAATTCGTTTGCGAGATGGGGAGGCACGCCATTCCTCACCATCGCCTCAGCAATCATCGGAGGCACGCTATCCTTGTTGACGCCCCGATCGCCAAGGATGCGATATCCTTCGCGGACGGTAGCCATAGCGGCCTGCTGCGGCGCGCCGCCCTCGCCACGTGCGACCGCTTCCAGATCGCCGGTGTTCAGTTTCCTTAACGCCCAGCCCATTTCCGATGCGATGCTGTGGTCATCGTCGGTCGGGATGATCAGGCCATAAGCCTTAAGCACCTCATCCACGTCATCGCTGTTCGGCAAACCGCCGTCTTGGTGATCGGCCCATCTGGGATTGACCAGGCGATCTATGTCATCGGGGACATTGCCGCCGAAGTGCTTATCCAGCGCATCCGCCAATCTAGCGCCGGCCCTTTCAATCGAGCCTTTCTCGATAGTTCGGCGCAGTTCGGGTGAAAGCTCCATGCCGCTACGCGTCGCGGCGTCCATGAGGTCAACGCGCTCTTTCGCCAACGCCCGGCTATGTAGAGCTTCAAGTTCTTCCGGTGTCTGCCGCCAGAGGTCGGCGATCGAGCGCTGATATCGCGCCTTGCCTGCCTCCATAGCGGACCACTCATCGGCCAAGCGGGCGCTTTCGGTTGTGGAGGCAGCATTTGATGCCTGGTCTGCCGCCTCAACGATATCTTGCGGCGCATCCGCGAAAGCGTCCCAATCTCTACTGGCAGGGGATGGCATTACATCCGGAGCAGCTTCCTCAACGCGGCCACGCACCTTGTTGATAACGGCTCGACCGGCAGGTGCGACGGCATTGAGCAGTTCAGCGCCACCAACACCCAGCACTGTGCCAGCCACGCCACCAACGCCAGCCGATGGCAGGCGGTCCACCACACCACCTTCAGCACCACCGAAGCCAGCCAATGAGCCTTCGGCTGCCCCGGCAACGGCGAGACGACGACGAACCGCAGATTTCGCAGCCTGTGCCGCCGCGAAGCGGGATCCGCCATTTAAGAGAACACCGCGGGCGGCTGCTGCGCCGACGCCCTCAACCGATGCGCCAGGCAGAACGAGGCCGCTGGCAAGCTGTCCAGCGAAGCGCGCATAAGGATGCTCAGCATCATCGTAGGCAAGGACACCCCGGTTCTGATCGATGTTGTTGTAGAGGATATCGCCGAATCGGCGGTCGCTATCCCAGATATTTTCCCTGCCGGGCGTCAGACCCACAGTATCGATGACGCCGCCGATTTCATCGAGCATGTTGATAGGGTCGGCAAGACCGCGAACACCTGCACCTAATGCTCCGTCGCCCTGATTAGTCAGGACCGGGGGAAGCGCTTCATAGGTCACTCCATCAGCGACATCGCGGCCCTTGTTCCGTTCGGCAATGAAGCGCTCGACAACCTTGGGATCAATCTGGAACCCGTTCGCCTTGGCATAGGCCAGCAGGTCGGCAGCAGTGCTGTTCCGGTCCTTTGCAAGCGCCATATAGCCTTGCTCAACTTCCGGTCTCAGACCCTGGAACGGCGTAGGCTCATCAGGGAATACGGCGATGCTGTTGCCGTACTGGCCTTCTTCTGCTTTTGCCCACGGGTCCGCTTTGCCCGCACGGAAGTCTTTCGGATATTGGGCTTGCCCCGCGAATGCGCCACGCCGGTTGAGACGTGCTCCGCGCTCCGCTTCCATATATTCCAGGAGCCGGTCGGGATCGTTCTTCAAATATTCCGGCGTCGCCATCCCCAAACCGCTGCTCAATACCCCCTGCGCGGCGTCTCGGCCGCCTGACGACAGGGCAACCACCGGGCGGTTGTACGTCATCCATCCGGTTGCAGTGACGACGCCATCAGGTCCAAGGTTCTGGCCGAGATAGTCCTTTGCCATATGACCCAAAGCGACGGGCTGGCCGTTCCTGCGGCCTTGCTGATCCAGTTCGAAGGCATCGACGCCATACAGCCGGGCGTTGTCGCCGGACTTCAGTCTGAACGTGTCACCGTCATGGTTTTCGCCGGTTGGAGCGGACAAGATCGATCCGGCAGCAGGCGCTTTGCGGACAGACAGCGTTCGACGCTTTGCTGTTTTCTGAACGCTCCTGGGCGCGTCTTCGAACTGCGACCAATCCTGATCCGCGACCGGCGCGTCCGGGAAATCATCCCACTGGCTCGCCATCACTTGTTGACCTTCACGCCGCCGCCCGGAATGCGGAAGTAAGCCCCTTTCGGTAGCGCCCGCGCCTCAGCAGGGGTTTTAACATCATGGATGACGGGCGCAGTGCCCGCGCCTTTTCCACCCTTCGGACGGGTAGACGAAATATCCTGACCCCTGCGCCGATCGCGGGATGCGATATCCTGGCCTCGTGCAATCAGTCCACGGCGGCCATCACGGTCTGCAATGATGCTGGCAGTGTTGCGATCAGCGCGGGCGTTGTCCGCCTCGTCATCTTCAATATCCGCAGCCAGGCGACGATCCGCGCGATCCACATTGAAGGCCTGTAAGACAGTAAGGCCGAGCCGCGCACGACCTTCCGCAAATTCCTCATCCCATACTTCGGGCAGGCCCTTCACGCCTTTCGCCTCCAGATCGGCTCGCAACTCCTGATAAACGCCGTCTCGTTCTTCTTCAGGATATTTCCGCACAGCATTTATGAGCTGGGATTCCATCTGGACCTGCTGCTGGGCGATCTTCGCGGTTTGCGCGCGCTGCTGTCCGTCCATGCGGATAAGCCCGATCGCCAGCTTGGGATCGTGCGTCATGATCTTGACCAAAGCTTCATGGTTCAATTCGCCCATGCCCGGCTCCTCCGCTTTCGGACGCGCCGTCACGACAATATCAGGGCCTTCGCCGTTGCCCTCATCGCCGCCTCCCGGTGGAGGGGGATTCAGCACGCCAACTCTGGTCGGACCATCGATCCGGGAAAGCGCAGGCTGACCGCCGTGCAACAGGGGAGCGCCAGTCTGGGAATTGCCGGTGACATCAGCCAGAGTAAGCGCGGGCTTGGTCGCACCAGGGCGATTATACAGATAAGGAAGCGCCGCACGCACCGCGCCATCATCATAGCGCTTCTGCAACGCATTGGCCGTGTCGATATCGCCAGCCGCCACAGCCTCATCGATCGCGCCTTGCGGATCAGTGCCGAATTGCGACAACGCAGCCCGAACCCTCTTTTGCTGTCCCAGCTTCTGCCCAACCTGATACCCCGATAGAGCGGCGCTCACGAAGTTCGGGGTGCGCGCCATTGAAAAATCGAAGTCCATGATCTGCCCCTATTTTGAGTAAGACGACTTGAGACCCTGAGCGAGCGCATAGGTGCTCAGCCCGGATTGCAGCGCGCCATTGATGTTCCCCGCATTCGCCAACGCCGCCTGTCCCTGTGTCTGGGCGGCGGAATTGTTGTTCGCGCTGGTGGCATTCGCGAAATTCTGCGCATTGCCTGTTAGAGCGGTGGCAGCGCCTGCCCCGACGCCTTGCTGCTGGACCAGGCGAGACAGATAATCGCCGAAGCTGAGAGTGGATTGGTAAGCGCCATACTTGGCCAGGGCCTTCATCGCCGCACCGCTATCCAGAAGGCCACGACGACTATAAGCAGACGTAACTGCGCGCTGTCCTTCAGCAAAGCTATCCTGGTAGCCGGTGCTGTTCCGGAAGTTCTCAAACGCCGCATTTTGAGCATCCAACACACCTTGACCGGAAGAAAGCGCGGCAGGTTGGGGCTGCGCTCCGCTTGTATAGGCGGAAATATCCCGGCCCTCATTCTGGCCATAGAGGTTGTAATGGTTCTGGCCGTAGGCGCCGATATCCTCGCCCGCATGGAACCGCTGATAATCCGCGAGGATGTCAGGGTTGCCGGTGACATAGGCAGACCAGTCCGTGCTTGGCGACTTGGAGGGACTGAGGACGCCTTCGGTTCCGCCTAGGCCGAGAAGGGCTTGGATAGCGGGTGTCGCTCTGTTCCCCGCCTGCACGTAGGGATCGAGTGTCGCGCGGTTCTCGTTATAAATCCGCTCCTGAAGCGCATTGTTCGTCGAGGCTGCCTTGGACGCCGCTTTCGACGCCTTGCTACTGGCCGACGCGGAAACGGCTGCGCCTCCCAGGGTGGCCACGCCACCAATGACGGCTGCGGCGACCATCAGGCAGCATCCCGCAGAGAGCGGCGCATCGTGTGACGCAGATATTCCGCCATCGTCATGCCCTGCTGGCGCGCCCTTTCGGAAGCGCTGGCAACGAGCATGGAGTTAGCGCGGAAACGGATTGTGGTGTCGTGCACAGATAGCCGGTCAGCCATCGTCATCTCCAGAAATCAGAATGGAAAGACAAGCAGATGATGCCGCGATATCTTCAGTTCATTCCGAATAACGGAGGTTCTGGTGGGACCGTCTCTGCGGTCACCGATGCAATCATGGATTGCCGTTCTAGGCAGCGCTCTCGCCGCAGACCCGCTTGCGTGGTCGTGTTGACTACATACTATTTATCGAGGTGGGCCGCAACAGATCGTTGATTGTTTGAATTTCAATCAAACTCGGCGATACCTCCCGGAAGGGAAGGGGAAAGTGGCATGGCCGGAAAAATAGCGAAAGCGATACATCAGTGGCAGCGTGGGGCGTTCATATTCGCCTTCATGGCTCTAACCATCGTTTGCGGTTATTTGCTGGCCGGATTGCCAATCGCGGTTGCCGCCGAGATATTCGGCTGGCCTGACAGCGTTCGCGATCAATGCATTATCGTTTTTGGAGCACTGGCCGCACCATTTTTATTTGGTAGCAATGCGATGGCTGAAACTCTTAGAGACTTAATCGGCCTAAAGCGGCGATGACATTACCCGGTGCGATCCGATCGGATGCGAAGGACTGCGCTGCGCAGACATGGCCGCAGGGGATAATGTCGCGCTAAAGGAAGATCGGGTACAATTCCTAGAAGCAATTAGCCTTGCAAATTTGCAGGGTTCAGGTGCCGCGCGCATTCATGCCAAGCCGGACGAGCTGCCGAATAGCTTCACCACGGGAGGGCAACTCTGGATGAGCGCGCCGCCAGTCGTCGATAGCTCGCACTTCAGCTGCGGTCATCATCACCGGAATGCGCTGGTCTTTCAGGTCTGTCATACACAACTTATACTCAACTTGTGCCACTTGCGCAATATGGGTTGACAGTATTGCTTAACAGGCACAAGTTGCACAAGTCCTCATGACGAGGGCGACCTAGCCAAGGCGCGCCAACGCCAAGGCCAGGTCTAATCGCAACCCTGAGTAGAGGGAACGACTATGACCTCCTTACATGCCTCACGGCGTGCCGTCATCGGTGCGCTTTCAACAATGCCCTTGGCCATGTGCGCCAAACCCGCACCGGCCGCTATCCCGACCAGCGAATGGAACAGTGCAATGGCGCACTACCTTCAGGCCAAGGCTGTGTCCGACGATTATGCCGAAAGGATCCACAATCCGGTCTACAAGCGGGTATCGGCGATCCAGCCGGAATATCGGATTAAGCACGTAGCCAAGGACGGCTCATCCGCGACGTACCGGATTCCCGCGTGCGAGTTTGCGCAGTACGAAATCGATGAGAATGGCTTCGATTTCTACGCCCATATCCGTCCGAAGATTGAGGAGCTGAAGACTAGTCACGCCAGATATGAGGCACTTTGCCGCAGGCTGGACTATTACGCCATCAACGACCGCATGGACGCTTTGGCTGAGCAGGAATGCGACGCTGCCTATGAATTGATGCAGACCCCGGCACCGCATTGGGCAGCGGTCACATGGAAGATGGACTATCTGTTCGGGCCGGAGGCCTGCGGCAAAAGCACCCCCTGCTATAATCTCGATTATGTTCAGCCCTTCTTTGATGACGTGAAGCGTCTGGGAGGCGCGGCATGAGCGTCACCACACCCACGCGCGCTGAGGATTGGCTGGCCTGCTTCGAGGCTGTCGGTGGCGGATATGCCGCTAGCCCTGAACTTCGCTTCTTCTGGGCAGTCCAAGGCCGATCGGACGCTGAACAGGCCGAAGCCCGCCGTCTGCATACCCTGCTGGACGAAAACATTTACCTGTGGGCGGACGTGACGGCCGCTATTGAAGCGCGCTCCGCGCGGGAGGCGCTGTCATGAGCGTCATCAATCCCGTCATGGCCGGCTACTTGGCCGACCCTTTCACATTGCCCGAACAATACGCGATGACCGGGCGGGGAACATGCATGTCGCCCCTGATCGAGGACGGGGACCTACTGGTCTTTGATCGAACGGCGAAGGTGCAGAACGGCGATATAGTCGGCATCCTTCTCGATCCGGCGCAGGTGCCGGAGGACGAATATCCTGGGTTCGTCAAACGACTGTTGGTCGGGCCACCGCCGAAGGATTTTCCTTTCGGCAACGCGTGTTCTCCCGCCATCATCGTGGAAATGCTCAATCCGCCCCGGTGCATGTCGATCCCCATGTCGAAGGTGACCGGCATCCATAAATGTCTTGGCAAGGCTGAGCGCGGCGAGGACGGCTTTGTCCAGTTCCACCCCGGCAAGGGAGGTTTTCAATGATCGCCCTGCGCCATAACCCGCCCGCACGCTGCCTGCCTTCGCGGCCCGTGCATTTGCCATCACAAGCGGCGCAGAAGCGAGGCAAGGACCTGAACAACGTCGCCGCCGCCTATGTCGGTATCGATCTGCTCCGGGCTGTCGAGTGCTTCCTGCGCGACACTGACACTCCGCCATCCCGCTTCGGCCGAGACGCTGCGGGTGACCCCCGGATCGTGTTCGACATGCGCAATGGCAGAGAGCCGAAGCATAAGGTCCGATTGAAGCTGCTGTTCTTCATCAATCGAGCCTACATTGCGCGGGCTGGCAATGGGGAGGGACGCTAACATGGCGACGATCCTTGAACTACCTTCCGCATCCCAGCCGCTCCCACCCGCCGTTATCTCGCGGGTACTTAGCCGCTTCGATCGCACGCAGCTTTCGGCCTTCATTACCGTCGCTATCGATCTACTAGACATCGCTGATGGCGACGCCGACGCGGAGGAGGACGACCCAGCCGAAGCCAATGGCGACGAAACGGACGGCAATTTCGCGGAGGATGAACCCTGTACGCGTTTCCTCAATATCGACAGCGGCCCCGGCTGCATCATCTCCGATCCCGACAAGGGTGTGGAGGATGAGGCACACGATCCAGAAGGCATGTGACCGCCAGCCGTATGCAAAATATGCTACCCGCTATCCACTTCTTGGCGATTGCTGGCTAAGCCGACACCGCTATCAATAGTGAAGCCTATTCAGGCATCCTCTCCCAAACTCTGCGGGCTGGCCTTTGCGCCGGCCCTTTTTTTGCCTCCAGCCTCGCAATGATGAGGCTTGTTGCTCCAAATCAGATCCAAACCGCTTTGACATTTCATATCTCTTTAACCACCTTCCGACATTGATACGCGGGGGGCGTTGACTTATATGTCAATACGAGATTGCTTGAAGGATAGGGTGAATGAGAAAAGTTTGATTGAAGTGATTCCCCTTCTCGGAAGTCAAGCTCGTCCTCGGAGTTTGTGGACAACGAAGCATGTCTTCGATCAGCTCGATCCTCAAACCGCAGAAGACGAACTTTCAGTCCATGCGGGGCGCATACGCAGAAAGCTAGATCGGATCGTGGCCGGGAAAAGACTGGTAGTAGGTGAACGGCGTGACAAAGATTGTGATATAAAACGTCTAGACCCAGCTAAAGATGAAGTGTGGGAAATACGCGAGCGTGATCACCCCGGAATAAGGATTTTTTTTCGCTTCGTTGAAAAAGACTGTATCGCGGCGATGAATATTCGAACAATTCCAGATCTTTTTTCAGCAGTCTGGTCGGCGCTTTACTGGCCGGAATGGCGGTCGGAAATCCGGTTGTGCAAAGCACGTTGGCGAACACTTTTTGTAAATTATCAGCCGCACAGTGGAGTGAACGTGAATGACTACCTCTCTAACACCATTGCAGCAGGCGATCTCCGAACCTGAAATATCCAAGTTTTGGCTAGGCTATATGCAAGAGGAGTTTCGAGCGGAAGTTCGCGACAAGCTGCTAGAGGTTTTTAGCACCGCCAAATTTTCCGATGGTTTCACTAAAGCCGATCTTGCGCGCAAGTCCGGGAAAAAGCCTGAGCAAATCACGCGATGGCTGAGCAGCACCGGCAATTTTGAAATCGATACGATTAGTGATTTATTGTTAGCGATGGGGCACGTTCCAAGGCTGCAGGTTGTACCGGTTGCTGAACTTGAGCCGCGAGGTATTCCTAACGATGTTCACGAGATTAGTCATTTCGTGAAAGCTAATGGCGTCCTCGTCACAAAGGAGACCAGGACAATAGTACAGATGTCGAAAGGGGCTGCCAGTGGTGGTCGGCAGACATTGTCATTGGAAACCGTATGATCATACCTGTGCAAATGCCTTTTGGCTACGCGATATTCTGCGATGATTTACGAGATGAGATCCATGGAAAGCTAACGATAGTCGGCGTTTATTCTGGAGACATGATTATTCAATCATCATCACCGGTGAATTTACCCCAACTTTGTATGCTAGCTGTAGTCAGGATCAGTCCAACAAGTGTGCCCTTTTCAGGCTCTTTAAATCTGATACGCGAGGATATTGGGGAAGATCCGCAGGTGATATTCTCAACTTCATTGGACGTACCTGATGAATTGTTTGCGAGCATACCAATGCCGCCCGCCTATGATGGCGAGCAACAGTTCATCGAGATGCGAGTGCCACTTAAGATGGCGCCATACAGTGTTAGCGGCGAGAGCGTGCTCCGTGCGATACTCCAAATTGGTGAAGATGAGCATCGCCTCGGCCGCCTGAAAATAACCCTTGCTCCGATCCAGGACGTCGAATCCGAGCCGATACGGAACTAACTTCCATATCCCACGCTCTTTCCACGCGGGCACGCCGTTGTCGCCCGTCCCTCCCTTGCCCCGCAGCCTGATCGGCGCGGGGCTTTTTGATGAGTGCGGATTCTCCGGCCCGGAGCCTTCTCATATTCAACGGCAGGCGATGTCTGCCCAAGCGGAGACTATAGCGGCTCCAGAACCAGCCACTGCTGAAAACGTCACTGCCACTGCGCCTATTCGCTGCCAGAGGCTTAGCGAGAGGGGCCGCTTTATTCTACTGGTTTCCCATCCCAATATAGAGCCGCCTCTTGACCGACGCCGAGAAAATCACTCGGTTCGTGAGCGTACGTTACTTGGTGCATATAAATACGTCTTGCCCATGCCGGACGGTCGACCTGTCCGCCGTCTTTGACCAGTCGCCTTGGAAGAAAGTTACACTCTTAAATCCGGAGCTTTGAAATAAGTCCGTAATGTCTTCATACTTAAATCCGATTACTTCCTCCGGTCTATCAGGAAAATCTGTAAAAGAACCGTCATGCAGTGCATGTGAGAACTTAAGTCGCGCATGTTTAGATTGGCTGGTCGCATCCGTAATCGAAAACCATGTCGAAAACAGACGGCCACCTGCCTTTAAAACTCTATAACATTCTTTCAAATAATGACCTGCTTCACGCTTATACATATGTGTGAACACACTGGTCGCAAAGGCAAAGTCGATCGAGTTATCTAATGCGGGAAATTCCACCTCATATGGCTGGATGGTGCCCGCCGGATTATAGTGCCCGTTCCAGGCATTCACGTGCACGAACTTAAAATTTGGATGCTGGCTTGAGATCACATTTCGGCAAATGTCGGCATCGATTTTGATCACATCGAAACCGATCAGATCATTTTCCCAGTTGAAACGCTCGCCAATGCCGATCGCCATACGGCCTGGGCCGCAACCAATATCCAGAACCGTGTCCTTTGATGAAAGGCCACCCCAAATTTCGAATGTTTCAGCAAATTTCGCTCCTCCTTTGAAGAAGTCTGGCCCGCCGTGTCGGGCCGCTCGCTCAGCAGGTATTACAAGATTGGACATGACTGGCTCCTCTTTCAGTCAAGGCATTTAAAAATGCTATTTGAAGGGTCGTCGCGAGGCAACCAGTTCATTTGCTTTGCCATTCCCGCGTGAGGCTAAATTTTCGGATGATTGAGCTGACTTAGCGCTCCAGACATATTATTTATGGGAGGGATAGTCTTCCGAAACGTCACGGATAAGTTCTGGCAATGAATTTAGCCAAGGGTCAGATAGGGACTGCGATCCCCTTCAAGATGGGCGATGCGGCGCTTGTGGGTCATTTTCCTGATCTTTCTTCGAGGGCGGTTAGTCGGGCTTCATGGTCACCGGTTTCGACGAGGCGGCGATGACTTTCGAGCAGACCCATAACTGCCCCAGCTTCGATCGGCGTGACTTCTCCAGCGGCCACGGCTGCAAGCAGAGCCGCCGAAGCACCCAATGCATCCTGCGCTGAGGCGATGGCCGGAAGATCGAACGCGATCGGCGAGTCTTTCCGTGCTGGTGCAATTCGATCCAGGCACAGACGCAGAGCAACTATATCGCCGCCCTTCGCCAGTTCGATCGCTTTCCGGGTCAAGACCTCCGCCTCTCCCTCCATCAGTTCTTCAATCGCCAAGGTGACCTTGTGGCGCGCGCCCTTGGGCTTTCCGGCAGGATTTCCACTCTGGCCAGGCGTGAACCTACCCTGATTTCCGCCTGAATTTTCAGGTCTCTTAGTCATCTTTCCGTCCCTCATTCGCTATCGCGGCCAACATGGCCGCGATCCACCTATCCACTTCGGCCTGTTCCTCAGGCGTCAGCACTGGACGCGGACCCGGACCAATCGCGTTTCTCAAAAACTCCATTGTGGCTTGCCGCCTCTTTTCAGCATCATCGTCGCCAGACTGCTGCTCCAACTTATTCAACCGTGTTCCGATATTCATGATTTACCCTCCAATTCCCACACCGGCACCAAACCCCTGATCCACCCACGGGAACAGCGGCCAATTTCTCCATTGCGATATGCAAAAGTTGCTATCCCCACCTCGACCGTCAGCAGCTTCCGACCTTCCAGCCTCCACGCTAGCCCGCCCACGATCGTTCCCGAAGCCCCCGAAGGATCAACGCCGAACAGGTCTTCAGCGGTCCAGCCAGTCGCCGCAGCCTGCTCGCCATATTCGTTGAAGATGAGCACGCAGTCCGCCACCAGATGATCCCAGCGCCGCCAGTGAAAACCGCCACGCGGCTTTTCCGGGTCGAGTGAGGCAATGCCTTCGCGCCATAAAAGTTGGCTGTTCTGATTACAGAAGGTTTCAGGTGACGCGGTTAGCTGCACCTGAATTCCCGTTGGTGCGTCGTTTTGTCGCGGCAATGACGACACACATTTTTCTAAAATTTGCCTACCTGGGTCACCCTCAAAACCTACGAAACTGGGTTCTGGGGGTTTTGTCGGTTCGTTGGGGTAGTGTGTTTCGGCAATTTTTGCCTTCAGCCGATCCATGTAGCTCATGACAGCCCCCTTGGGTTGATGCGGTAGATTTGGGTAGGGCGACCGCCCTTGGCCGTGGTCGGGACATCCTCCGACATGATCCAGCCGTGCTCCTCAAGGATGTCCAGCGCGTCGGCTACGCTGTTCCCGTCAGTTAGGCCCGACCAGTCTTTGTTTCTCACCGTGCGGGCGCTGAAGCCGTCCGTAAGGTCACCCTTGCGGATATGTCGAAGAATATCACGGGCACCGGTTGCGCCACTGTTGATCGCCGCCGAGTAGATGCGGTGGGCGTGTGATTCCAGAAACTCGCCCCATGCAAGAGCCGTCAAAACCGACAAATCCCCCACAGGGCCGATTTTGCCGCTCGCAAGATGATGGATCAGGGCCAGCGCGGGGATCAGCTTCCGATATTTCGCCAGATGGCTTTCGACCGCCGGGTGAAGATCGCCGCTCCGCAGGCGGGCCTCATGGGAAATGCGCCATTCCTGAAACATGCCAAGACCAGCAGCATCGAAACGGAGATAAGGATGCGTCTGGTCGAAGGCGTCGTACTGCGCGCCGACCTCATCGGCGGTGAGTGCATTCAGGCGATCGAAGGCCCGGAAAGCAGCACTCCGGGCAATCGGGTCCGGCTCACGATCCTGATCCGACCATGTTGGCGACACGTCTGGCCACACCATCATGCCGAACCTTTGGACCAGGCCGTCATCACCACCACCGCCATGAATGGCAGACTGGAGATAATCCCTCATACGGCCAGGCTGAGTTGAGCCGACCATGCCGATGGTGACGGACGGGACATATAGGTTCGTGCCCCGGATGATCCGGTCAAAGGTGTAATCGTCCGTGCCGTTCCAGCCCGTCAGATAGAAACCACGGGCCTCGCAATTATCCTCACGATCCAGGCTGCGGAGCAGCGACAGCAGCTCGTCGCGGTGGACGAGCAGCCCATTCGTGTTCTGAATCAGCAGTTCGCCTAGCGACTGATAGCTGGTGTCGTTGGCGATATACCGACGCAGGATAGGTTCTTCATCGGTCGGACAGCCGATATCCGATGTGTCGGCCATCGGGTTGCCCTTCAGGCGACGCTTCACCTCCGCCTTGTGCGCATCCTGCCGCATCTCGCGTTCCAGTTCTCCGGCGTCGAACTGTGTCTTCAGGCTTTGATATTCTCGCCGGGCTTCAGCCTGGATGCGGTTGATGGGCTTGAGCGCCTGTTGAACGGCGGGGGATTTCATCACGCCCGGACGACCGATTATGCAACCCCACAGGTTCGGCACTTCATACCAATCCGTGTTCGCCTGCGGGCGGATACCGACCTTGCGGCCGATAATAGATCCGGCAGCCACCATCGCAGGGACGGCGACAAATTCAGCCGGAGCCTGCATCCGGTTCGCAATGTCCGCCACCCAGGCGATCATCGGTTCCGGAAGCATACTGACGTCGAAGTCCTTCACCGGTAGCAGACCGGTCGGCAACGGCTTTGGCATAGGCCAGATATTGATTTCCTGCGCGTCATCGACACGCGCGTTAAAACTGGCGGCGTTCATATCTGCACCCCCTGTAATTCTGCATTGAAGTCTTTGAAGCCTTCCAGCGGTCGGATTATCCGGACGCGAAGGCCACGTTTGGCGAATGCGGTTGCCGCCTTTTCCGCGGCCTCCTCGCCAGCACTGTCCCCGTCAGCGCCGATAACGACCGACCGCGCCCCCTCCGGGAACTGCATCGCCGGCATCAAACTCGAACCAGCCGCCACCCAGACCGCGCGGCCCATCTCCTGCTGGAGCGTCAGGCCATCCTCCAGGCCCTCGCACACCACCAGATCGGCGGCACATGGAGCGAGGCGGATAGCGCCACCGGCAATGCGGCCGAGTGATAGCTTGGGTTTGGGCACCTTCGCCTTACCCTTGCCATCGGCGGCAAGATAAGTCCGCTGGATGCCGACGACCTTATGATCGACCGAAGCCACGCAGGCGACGAGACAAGGGTGGACCGCACCACCCTTGCCGTAGGGCAGTCGGGCAAACCGTATGCTGTCGGGGATTGGGAGATGAAGCCCTCGCGAGCGAAGATAGGTCTCTGCTGGCGTGCCCTGCGCCGGAACCGCGTCACCCCAAATATAGCGGGCTTCCTCGATGCGCTCCGGTTTCTCGTCCTGAGCGATCTGGGCGACATGAATAGCAGGAACATAACCACCGCCGAGCATATCCGCGGCCTCGCGCAGCGTGACCCCGTGTGAGCGCTGCACGTAGTCCAGAACATCGCCAGAGGCGCCGCATCCGAAGCAATAGAAGCGCTCGCCACCCGCGAAAATCGTGAAGGAAGGAGAGCGATCCGGATGAAACGGGCACTGGGCCTTAAACTCGTTGCCCGCTTTGATAAGCTTCAGCGATGCGCCGACAATGCCCGGAAGCGGATTATACCGCCGTATGGTGTCAAGATCGAAGCGGTGCGGCTTTAGAAGGGGGCGGGTCATATTGCGCCCCCTTCCTGCGTACGATCCTCGATCGGCCAGCCGTGGGCCTTATGGCGAGCTTCGGCGCACCCTTTTGCTTCGGCATAAGAGCGAAACTCCATGCTCGGCCAGGAGATCGAGCGCGGCTCGAAGGTCGTGACGTAACGACCCCCAAAGACGCACTCGGAAATGATGATCCGGTTAGGCATGGCGCACCTCGCCGAAAATCAGCGGCGCGATGATCGATGCGCGAGCGAAGGAAAGTCCGAAACGACTCGACAGGAATTGCTGCTGAGTCCTCTCGGTGTTATAAGCGATGGCGAAGCTTCCCGGCTCACCAGCGCTCTCGCCCTGACGGGCGGGGGCGTTTTTATGGGCCATGGGATTAGGCCGCGACCTGCGAAGTGGACTGAAAGCGGTTGTTGGCCTTCCAGGCTTCGATATCGGCGGGATCGTAAACGATCTTGCGGCCGACGCGGATGAACTTAGGACCGACGCCTTGGCAGCGCCAATTTGCAAGCGTCTTCGGCTCAGCGCCGATATACGCGGATGCCTGCTCGGGATCGAGAACTGGACGCATTGTGCTTCCTCATCACTGCCCGTGCCTCACAGCGAGCATCGGGGGTGACAAGGTATTTGCAGGGATTTCCAGCTAAGTCTTTGAACAATAAGTCAGATTAAGTCAGGTTTAGTCAGGATAAATCTGTTTGAATTTCGTGTGGAGGCGCTTTTGAACGCTGCCGTCAGACGTGCCTTTGATGCCCAAGCTTTTGCGCCGAGCGGCAATTTTTTCTGCGGCATCCCAAGGACTGGCGCCATCGCTGACGAGCGAATGCATCATTTCCAGGAATTTTGAATCATCAATCCCAGTTCCCTGTCTTCGTCCTCTTCCTGGCGATGGAATGTCCGATACCGCAGCTTTCTTCGTTAGCGGAGGGCTGGACACTTCTGTTCTGCCATCTGGAAAGGCATCCTGAAGCGCTGCGCGATCGATCATGATGTCATGGAACCAGATCGCTGGCGAGTTTTCTGCATGAAAGGCCGACCCGATATCTATCGTTCGCCGATGGCGATCTATGATCTGTGCACCCGACCAAAGTTCGCTTGGAATTGAGACGCGTTCCCCGGTTGGCGACCGCCTTCCCGTCGCATTGATTTTGCCTTCAATCTCCAAGGCGCTGATCAATAACTCGTAAGCGTCTTCAACCGTATCGGGCAATCTTTGGATAGACCCGCGTTCCGCAACAATGATCTTCAGTCGGATCAAAAGCGAGGAACCGACAACCTTTTCTGAGCCATCTCGGCTCTTTTCGTAGAGCCGGCGCATAAAAGCCAGTTCGCACATTGGATTTAGATCGCGCAGACAGACCCATGCGACCGCTTCCGGCCAATACCAGCGCGGGCGGTCCAATAGCGCAAGTAGCTCAGGATCCCCATGAGCTTGGCTCAGATCAGCAGTTATCTCGCTTTCACGACCCTCGTCCACTAAAGCCCTCCGCTGGCGATCCCGCATTTGAGAAAATGGCGCGGCGGGCTGGTGCGGAGCCAGCTTTTCGGCGGCCAAACCTAGCCGCGCCATCCGTTCACGCCCGCGCTGACGCGAGCGAGACAACATTCGTGTCGAGAGCGTCCCCATCGACGAGCGCTTTCAGGTGAGCACTCCATGCGTTCAGCGCCTTCGTTTTCTCAGGCAGATATTCATAGAGATTGTACACGGCTCGAATGCCGGAGGTTTCGCCGCCCTGATGATGATTGATGACGCGCTCGCCGACTTCAATCGGAAAGCCCAGCGCCTGAAGATTTGTCGTTCCGGTCCGCCGCAGATCGTGAAGCCGCCACGGCTCTAACTCCACCTCATGCCGATCCTCTCCCGCCGCGTCTGCCTGCTTGTCCGCAAGCTCCTGCAATATCGGCAGCATCGCCTTATCCAGCGCCAACTTCATGTCGCTGAAGTTTGAGACGGGTGTCTTGCCGGTGGAGGAGGGGAGGGCGAGACCACGCCGCTTCCAGCCGATCGCATCCAGCTCTGTGCGGGCTAATTCACTGAGTGGCACCAAGTGATCCTCATTATTCTTGGTGCGCTCGCCGGGCATATGCCACACGCCCTCATTGTGCTTCAGTTCAGACCACGGAACAGCCGCGACCTCGCTACGGCGTTGCAAGGTGATCATGAGCAGACGAACCAGAGCGCCGCGAGGGGCTTCCAGCTCATATGACGCCCGCCAACAGGCAATCAGCTCGTGTGGGGACAATATACGTTTGCGCCGCTTCACCGTGGGCGGAGTGGCCATCTTGGGTGCGCGTTCGATATCTTCTCGATCTTCAGCCCAGGAGAATAGCTTGCTCATCACGGCCCATACGTTTCGACGAAGGGCAGGGCGGCCGATAAGATGATCAAGTACCGCGTTGCAATCGGCGGCCGTGATTTCCGGTAGAGGCTTTTCCTTCAGATGAGGCGTGACATGCATTTCAAGCTGGCGCTTCGCCTGCTCCCATGACGTGCCCCATTCAGTCTCCAGATAGCCCTTCGTGAAGGTTTTGACATATGCAGAAAAGGCAAGAGTGACAGCAGCCCGATCGCGTTGCCGCTTATCCTCAATCGGATTGACGCCAACATCAACCAACTTGCCGAGACGTTTGGCTTCTTTCCGTGCCTCATCAGGCGTCCATTGGCCATACGCACCGATGGTCCAGCGCTGTGTTTTAGACCCACGCCCGCCCATCCGATACTGATAGACGAAATTCTTCTTCCCGGCCTTCGTGGCCTTCACACCGAAACCGCTCACCTCATCGTCCCACAGGAATGCATCGCCCTTGATGGCGGTGAGCGCATCGACGCTTCTGATCGTGACTTTACCCTTTGCCATGTCCCTATCCCAGCAATCACTCAGCAATCACCGTAGCGGGAATGAGGGGGAACAGCAAGGGAACAGAAGGAAAGGGATTGACGGCATTAAGCCGATATTTAAGGGAAAGGCCGCAGAATGCCGTTGGGGACCATAAAACTACGAATCTGAGGGTCGGGCGTTCGAATCGCTCCGAGTGCGCCAGGGTTTCCCCTTCAGTTGTAAAGCAATCGCGGATGGCGGCTTTGCCCGTCCGTGGCTGGGATTTTGCGCGGCTGGGGCTGGAGATGTCCTCCCCGCCAATATGTTCATATAGCCTGACCGGCTCCTCCTTTGGTCACTACGCAGTAATGCGATTCGTTTAAGGCTCTGAAATACTAATAATAACCGATCCGTATTGGTTGATTTCTGGGCATTGGCTCCAAGTGTGATTTATGAAATAAATCTCCTTGGGGGACATGTTTCATGACGATTTTCGCGAGAATCCGGAAATTATGCTTATGTATAACTAGGGATTTCGGTTTTGCGTGTCTCCTTATTCTGATTTGTGGCACTGGATTGGCAAGGGCTGGTACAGTTACCCATGACAAAATCTCCAAAACCCTTGAGGCTATTTCTATCGATGGGGAGATTTCGGCATCCGATGTTGAGAATTTCAAAGCTCTGTCGCTCAAATATAAAAATGCGGTGGTCATTCTTGATAGTCCGGGCGGGGCGCTGCTTCCCGCAATCGACATAGGCAGGATGATCAAGACTGCAGGTTATTCGACATTGGTGATCAGCGGCGCGCAATGCACATCATCCTGCGCTCTCATCTGGGTGGCTGGATTGCGAAGGATGATGTCGCCCAACGGACGGGTGGGCTTCCACGCAAGCTATTTAGACAATGATGGCCAACTCGAAGAAAGCGGCGTCGGTAACGCTCTGGTCGGCGGTTATCTCGCAAACCTCAATCTGTCGGAGACGGCCATTATTTTCGCGACAGCCGCTGGCCCCAACGAGCTTAACTGGCTTACCGCGGAGAACCGGGCGGCGGCGGAGATCAATTTCGAGGACTTCATTACCGCCGACGACCAGAAGCAAACAGGCGTGAAGGCGGCCGTTGCAGATCCGGTCGTTGCCAATGCGCCCAAGTCCAATGCCGCGGTCATTGATGCCCTCTCGCTGCAAGGCAAGAAATTATCCTCATATTCGCTTCCGGAGATGGAGACCTTATTGAAAGGCGCGATGCGCAATCCGGCCATAATCGAACCGTTGATCTCTGCGGCGAAGTTCGATGCGGCAGGCGCTGCCACCTTTCGCGCCCATCTGACGCAACTTTTTGCCAGCGACTTGCTGATCCATCGCCTGGCCAGCGAACTTTACGCTGCCCGCAATGCACTGGATGGGAAGGATTCCGGTAGTCTGGCGAAAGCGATCGGCCAGCAAGCCGTTCAGAATCTGACATTGCAAGGCATCCGGCGCCTTGATGACAAAGACCTCGTAATGTTCATCCATTATATGGCGATCATCCCTACGGTTGCGACGCCTGCGCAGTGCAAGGTGATATTTTCCACTGACAATCTGGACCCAACGACCGAATTTCGTGTCGTCGCCGCTTCGCAGTCCATGGATTTCGGCGCTTATCTGGCTCTGATCCGTAAGGCTATTTTTGCTGAGCTGGCCGGTACGCCGTATGTGGCCACCGTTACAGCGCAACAAAAGACGCTCTCCGAAAAGGCGTTCCAGGATGCGTTGTTTGAAGCTCTGTCCTCCTATCCTCCCGCCGATATCGACCGTATCAGTTCGGCTTACGACAATCTGGATGCTGCGCCCGACGCGGACGCCTGCGACGGCTATCGTCTCATGTTCAAGACGATGTATGAGATGGAGGGCATGCCGGGCACATGGTTCCGGCGGTCATTCGTAAGCGAGCTGGCGGAGGAGAAGTGAGCGTCTCTCCCCATTTGAACGGACAGTCGGATCGATCTCATCATTACGCCTTATTGGCGTTAACCTGAGCGAGAGAGAAGATCGCCTATAAACGCGCCATCGATCGCGATCGAAAGGGATGTCTTATGCGCTCTATGCTCTGGGTTATGACGCTGGCGCTCGCCACGCCCGCCTTCGGCCAGACCGGTGGCGGGAAGCCGCCTACGCCTGCGGAAAAGGCCGCCATCAAGGAAAAGGCGGAGGCTGACGCGAAATATAAGTGCCTGATGTTTCCGTCGACCTGCAAGCCGAAGAAGGACGGCAAGAAGAAGTAGGGCGGCGGCACTCCAGGCCGGTGTCTGACTGAGCCTGGGCGGCACTGGGTTCCCGCATGACATCGCCCTAATTGCAGGGGCAGATCCAAGGCCCCTTGGAACAGGAATGCTGCGCCGCGTATTGTGGAGGGGCCGCCTTCGCCTTGCCCGATTAAGCGCAGCGCGGTGTGATATCCTGTCCGAAGCCGGGAGGCATGCCGTGGCGAACCCCGAATTGATTCCAGCGCAGCAACTCGCCGCAAAGGCCAGAACGCCTTTTCCGGGGGAGAGCGACGCCTACAGGCAGGCGCGGCAAGCCCTGCTGGCTGAGGAGATCGAATTTCGCCGCCATATGACCCGGCTGGTCGAACAGCGGCGCGCGCTGCCGCCCGGACCCGCCATAACCAGGGACTATCGGTTCAAGGACGAAAACGGGTTCGAGGTGGGGCTGGCGGACCTGTTCGGGAACAAGGATACGCTCGTCACCTATTTCTGGATGTACGGGCCGCAGCGGGAGCGTCCCTGCCCGATGTGCACCAACTGGCTTGGCGCGGTGAACGGCAATGCGGCCGACATAAAGCAGCGGGTGGCGCTGAAGATATTGGGGCGAAGCCCTGTCGACCGGCAGTTCCTGTTCGCGCAGGAGCGCGGCTGGCGCGACCTGAATTTCATTCAGACGGTCGGGGACGATTATGCCCGCGACCTTGGCCTTATCAATGACGATGGCAGCGAGAATCCGGCGTTGATGGTGTTCCAACGCGATGGCGATGCAGTGCGGTTGTTCTGGGCAAGCGAGATGACGGGCGAGATGGCCGATCCCGGTCAGGACCCGCGCGACGCGCCGGACATTGCTGCACTCTGGTCGATACTGGACCTGACGCCTGGCGGACGGCCTGCGGACTGGTATCCCAGGCTTAATTACTGAACTGGGCGAGGCGGTTTGAGGCGACTGATCCGGGTAATGCGGTGGGCGATATGGATGGCCGTCGCCGCGGCATTGGCCCTGACGGCTTATGCCTTGCTGAAGGGGCGGCCGCAGGATCTGCCCTGGACGCCGCTCGATCTCGCCCAGCCTGTCGGCCAGTTCACCGGGCGCAAACTCGCCGGACTGACCGCCCATCCCCGGACATGCCAGGACCTGCTTGCCAAGGCGGGCGTGCCCTTCGTGGCCATGAAGCCCGGCGGAGAAGGGCAGTGCGCCTATGCCGACGCGATACGTCCGCGGACCGCCGAGGGCGCGATTGCCCTGGACCCCGTCGACGTCGCGCCATCCTGCCCGGTGGTTGCCGCCCTGAAGCTGTGGGAATGGCATGTCGTGCAACCGGCCGCGCAACGCCTGTTCGGACAGCCGGTCGTCCGCATCACCCATTTCGGCAGCTATAGCTGCCGCCGGATGTACGGGCGATCGTCCGGCGACTTCAGCGAACATGCCACGGCGGACGCCATCGACATATCCGGTTTTATCCTGGCCGATGGCCGCAGGATTAGCGTGGTCGGGGATTGGGCGGGCGACGATCCCGGCGGCCTGTTTCTTCGCGATGTGCGGGATGGCGCGTGCCGCCTGTTCTCCACGGTTCTGTCGCCGGATTATAATGCCGCGCACAGGGATCATTTGCATCTTGATCAGGCGGAGCGGGGAGAGATGGGCTGGCGAGCCTGCCGCTAGAGGACGGGACGCGGACGCGGAAAGGTGCAGCTATATAACCGGGCCAATATAATCGGGCCGATATAACCGGGACCGTCCTCCAGCGTCACTTTGCGACCCGCGCCAGTCGAACGATCCCGGACTGACTTGCGTCAGCATTGTCATTGACGGCGCGTAGATGGCGAAACCGTGAAACAAATTCAACTAATAAAAACAGATAAATTACAGTAATTTATAATAATAACTCTCAATA
Source organism: Sphingobium phenoxybenzoativorans (assembly GCF_001757355.1). Taxonomy (GTDB): domain Bacteria; phylum Pseudomonadota; class Alphaproteobacteria; order Sphingomonadales; family Sphingomonadaceae; genus Sphingobium; species Sphingobium phenoxybenzoativorans. The sequence goes on along the minus strand of NZ_MINO01000004.1, from coordinate 116,285 downwards.
ACATCGCCTATATTTGTTTATAATTTCGCGATGTTGTTGAGGGATATTTTATGTCGCCGGATAATCGGCGGCTTTATGATCCTAACTCCATTCATCGGCGATTAAGGGGAGGGGTTAGCCAAAGAAAATGCGCCGATACGGATCAATTGTCTGGCAGATCAACATAGACCTGATCATCGGATACATGGACCGGATAGATGGTGATCGGCTTTTTGGTGAGGTTGCCGCTTGGGCTGCCGTCGCGCAGGTCGAACCGGACGCCATGCAGGGGGCAGAACACATAATGTCCCTTCACCTTACCTCCTTCGAGCAAGGCGTAGGCGTGGCTGCACATATTTTCAGTGGCGAACAGACCGGCTGCAGAACGGCAGAGCAGGACTGAGCGGCCCGCTATGGCAAAGGCCTTGCTGCCGGTCTCGGGCAGGTCCGAAAGAGGGGTTACCAGATGTGCGGTCATCGGTGGTTCGTCCCCATGATGGAAGGTCTGTTCACGGCAATCTCTCCTGTTTTTGACAAGGAGTCCTCCTAGCGTTCCCGAAAATAAAAACAATCGTGCATGTTTTATATATGGACTGTGGTCGCCTTTGGGATAGGGTGCGCGAAGGCCCAAAGGCTGCGATGCGAACAGTCCCGGCGCGCCATGCGACCGGACGGAAAAAAGGAGATCAGGATGGGACGAGTGGCAGGCAAGGTAGCCCTTGTGACGGGCGGAGGCTCCGGGTTGGGCGCAGCCGATTGCGTCGCCTTGGCCAGGGAGGGCGCGAAGGTCGTCGTCACTGACGTCAAGGTGGAGACGGCGCAGAAGGTCGCCGACCAGATCGGCAATGGTGCCATCGCGCTTGCTCTGGATGTCGCCTCCGAACAGGCGTGGATCGACACCATGAAGATCATCGACGAGAAATTCGGCCGTCTGGATATTCTGGTCAACAATGCCGGGGTGGTGTTGAACGCGGACGTCGAAGATACGACGCTGGAACAATATCGCTGGGTCAATGCGATCATGAGCGACGGCGTGTTTCTGGGCTGCAAATACGCCATTCCGCTGATGAATAAGAATGACGGCGGTTCCATCATCAACATGTCGTCGACCGGCGCCCTGCTGGGCTATCCGATCTTCTTCGCTTATTCCGCGGCCAAGGGCGCTGTGCGGTCGATGACCAAATCGGTCGCGGTCATGTGCCAGGAGAAAGGATATAAGATCCGCTGCAACTCCGTGCATCCCGGATCGATTGAAACGCCGATGGTCCAATTGGCCGAGGGACGGCCGGGCAAACCCAATGTGATCCCATCGGGCGTGCTGAAACCGGGCACCGCCGGTGCGCCGGAAGATGTGGCGGCGATGATCCTGTTCCTCGCCTCCGATGAATCGCGCTTCATCACCGGGGCAGAAATGGTGGTCGACAATGGAGTGACGATCCGGCCGTTCTGATGGCGTCCGGCGCGGGCGTCCCCGCGCATTCCTGTCCTACATGCTCTTGGCCATGATAGGTCCTCACGGTTTGCCGGTCGTGGGGAGTATGTGAAAATGTTGGATATCGGAACGGCGTTTTCGCTTCGCCCCCGCCTGGCCACCGGACGCTCTATCTCGCGAAAGCATGGCCTTCCATTGGGCAAAGTTGCGGGTGCAATGGCAACCCGCAACTTCCGCAACTTAGGTCAAATATCCCTTATATTTCAATGAGGGCGTGTTCGGGGCTTCTGCCTGTATTCTGTCCTGCCATCGGAGCGGCAGCACCGCCGTCCGGCCCCGAAGAAAGGGTGGGCGCGGGCACCCCTGGCCCCACTTCGCCACATGGTTTGTAACCCCGCCCAACGGCAAAAAAAAGGCTGCCGGGATGTCTCGCGGCAGCCTTTTGTCCGATCGCGGGGATGCCCTATTTCGCTTCGGTCATCCACTTGTCGAGATGGACGTGGAAGTGGCGCAGGCGCGCTTCCTGCTCGCCCCACAAAGGACCACGGAAACCGCGCGAACGGGCGCCGGCCTGCACGATGGGCAGCAGGTCGCTGTCCTGGTCCAGCACCTCGCCCATGCCCGGCGGCTCGCCAAGGCTGGTATGGACGACGTCGGGCCGGGTTTCACCCGTCAGGTCGACTTCATCACCCAGCCCCATCCAGAGCGGCGCGCCATAACCCGGCACATCGATATGCCGGTACATGATCGTCGTTTCATAGGTGAACTGGTTGGGATCGTCCGCATGGGGCTTGAACCGGTGCAGAAACACCGCTTCGGGGTGGCAGCCAATCTGCGCGTTGGGAAACACGCCGAATATCGTCGCGTCCGTCAACTGCGCGTCGCTGAACTTGTCATAATCAAGGCCCAGCTTCGCCGCGCGGTCGCGCTTCGCCATCGCGATCGCCGACCGGCTTTCATAGGCGGTTCCCTGGAAGGTCTTTGCGTCCAGCCCGGCATCCTCAAGCATCACCGCAATCCCCGGATTAATGCCCTGCTGATCGGGGAAGTGGGAGTTGGGCTGGCCGAAGGGGACGAACTGGCGGCTCATGCCATTGTCGAACAGGTCGATATGGGTGCGGTCATCCAGCATGCCCATCGTCTGCGGATGGATCGCGTGGAGGTGGTAGCTTTCGTAGAACGCATCGATGCCGCCTTTCCAGTTCGCCGCCCAGTCGGACCGGCGATGCTGCACGACATGCATCTTGTCGATTTCATAGGTCTCGATCATCGGCAGGATCGTGCCGAGATATTCGCTGAGCGGCGGCACGTCGTCGGTCATGGAGATGAAAACCAGACCGGCTTCCTCCTCCACCCGGACCGACGAAAGGTCGATATCGTGGCAGAGCACTTCCGGGCGGAAGGTTTCGGGGTCTGTCACGGCCAGATTGCTGCCGTCGAGCGCGAACTTCCAGCTATGGAACGGGCAGGAGAAGCTGCCCTGCGATCCGACATCGCCCATGACGAGCTGGCTGCCGCGATGGGGGCAGACATTATAGTGGGCGGCAAGCTGCCCATCATCCTTCCGCACGATGATGAAGGATTCGACGCCGATGTCGAAGCGCATCCAGTCCCCGGCCTCCCGGACATCACTGGAAGGACCGGCGAGCAGCCAGGTCTTGGTGAAAACCTTCTCCCATTCCGCTTCGGCGAAACCGGGGTCGACATAGCGGGCGGGATCGGGACGGGCAGATCCGTTGTCGATATAAGGGGCCGGCTCATCGAACGGATGCTTGCTGTCCTTGTGAACAGCCCAGCTTCGCGGATCATAGTTCATGCGTCGTTCCCCTGCTTCATCCGCTTGTCCAACTCGACATGGAAATGCCGCAGGCGCGCCTCCTGCTCGCTCCAGAGCGGACCGCGGAAACCGCGCGACCGCGCGCCGGCCTGCACGATAGGCAGCAAGTCGCTGTCTTGATCCAGCACCTCGCCCAGGCCCGGAGGCTCGCCAAGGCCGGTATGCACGATTTCCGGCCGGGTGGCCCCGGTCATGTCGATGTCGTCGCCAAGTCCCATCCACGCGGGCGCGCAATAACCGGGCGCATCGATATGCCGGTAAAGGATACAGGTGTCGTAGGTGAACTGGTTGGGATCGGTCGCATGCGGGATGAACCGGTGCAGGAACACAGCCTCTGGATGACATCCGATCTGGGCGTTGGGGAACAGGCCGTAGACTGTGGAGTCGCTGAGCTGTGTGTCGCTGAATTTCTCGTAACCCAGGCCGAATTGTTCGGACCGCTTGCGCTTGGCCTGTTGGACGGCGGCGCGTGTCTCATGGGCCGTGCCGTTATAGCTTGCCGGATCGATGCCCGCATCCTGCAGCATCATGGCGATGCCGGGATTGACGCTTTCCTGATCCTCGAAACGCCGGCTCGGTTGGGCGAACGGCACAAACTGCCGGCTAAGACCGCCGGGGTAGAGGTCGATCTGCGTGCGATCGTCCATCAGGCACTGGGTCTGGGGATGCACGGCGTGAAGGTGGTAGATTTCCGCGAAGGCGTCGACGCCGCCTTTCCAGTTCGCGCCCCAGTCGGACTTGCGGTGCTGCACCACATGCATCTTGTCGATGTCGTACAGTTCGAGATGGGGAAGAATGGGCGCCAGCCACTGTTTCAGCGGCTCAATATGCGGGTCCATCGAGATGAACACCAGACCCGCGGCGACCTCGCAACGGACGGAGGTCATATTATGGTCATGGCACAGCACTTCGGGCCGGAAAGTTTCCGGGTCCGTGACGGCAAGGTTCTCACCCTCCAGGCTGAACTGCCAGCTATGGAAAGGGCAGGTGAACTGGCCGATGCAGCCGGTATCAGACAGGATAAGCTGGCTGCCGCGATGGGGGCAGACATTGTAATGGGCATGGATCTGGCCATCGTCGCCGTGGACGATGATGAAGCTCTCCGGGCCGATGTCGAACTTGGCGAAGTCGCCCGGCTCGCGCACGTCGGATACGGGACAGGCAACCAGCCAGCTACGCGCGAACACCTTCTCCCACTCGGCGGCGGCAAAGGCCTTGTCATGATATCGCGCCCCGGTGGGGCGGGCAGTGCCATTGTCGATGACAGGCGCGCGATCGTTGAACGGGTGCGGCGTGCCGATGTGGATATCCCACAGGTTGAAGTCGAACTTCATCTCCAGCTCTCCTGATGCTCATCCTTCGGATGAAAAATTCCGTCTTTGCGCGGATCGACACCAATAAAAAAACATGCATGATTGTTTTGCAAGCAGATTCGCACGATCCGCCGTGGACAGCGCGAAAAACAGGTCTGCAGGAGAGGATCAGGCAATGAGTCAGCTATTCGGACCGGTTTTCCAGATCGCTTATGTGGTCGAGGACGTGGAGTCGGCGATCGACCATATGGTGAAGACGATGGGGGTTGGCCCCTTCTTCATGTTCCCTGTGCCGTTGCAGGCGGAGTGGCTGGAGGTGCGCGGCGAACGGGTCGCGCCGGATTATGATTTTCTGGGAGCGGCCGCTCTGTCCTACAGCGGCGACACGATGATCGAGATCATCCAGCCCGGTAAAGACCCGTCCACTTACCGCGAGTTTTTGGATTCCGGGAGGAAGGGCGTGCATCATCTGGGCACTGTCGCCAGCGACTATGATGCGCAGATGGCGGCAGCGCGAGCGGCAGGAATCGGCGTTGCCGCAGAAGGCGTGCTGCCGATTTCGCGCTTTTCCTACCTCGATACCGATGTGCTGTTCCCCGGTACGATGGTCGAACTGATCGAGATGACCCCGGCGATGAAAGAGCTGTTCGACGGCATCAAGGAAACGGCGCGCAACTGGGACGGCAAGGATCCGGTGCGGTGGATGTGAGAGGCGTGATTTTGAACGCGAAATCTCTCAAGCCGTTTGGGCTGAACCTATCGAAGTCTTGCACTCTCTTTCGGTAAAGAGCGGCGGCTCTCTTTGACCGCCTGCAAGTCAGGTGTTCATGATAGGCTTCGATAAGCCCAGGGTGAACGAAACATGGCGTAATTCCTGAACCCCACTCTCACTAAACAAGTGAGGGTGGGGCGCTCTTTACGGCCTCCCTTTGCGGAGGTCATCGGAACGGGTGCGCAGATACTGCCGGATATTTTCCCGGTCCTCCGCGCTCAATTCCTCGAACCGGGGCATGCCGTTGGGCACCAGTGCGCCGTCCTGTACGATCGACGTGATCGCTTCCGGTGAGACGATCGCACCCGACGTGCGCAGATCCGGCGCTGTACCGCCCGCGATCGCTCCGCCGCCATGGCAGACGGCGCAGCGGACGTTGAAGATATCCTCACCCGCTTTTGCCGCCGCAGCATTGGGCTTGAAATCGGGGTCGTCGACCGCCTGTGGTTTGTAGGGGACCTTCGCCGGGAGCGTTGCCTTCCCATCCAGCACGAAGGTCAGGACGCGACGGGACTGTGCACGGTAATCGATGCCGAATTGCTGGAGCAGCGGGCCGAATAGTCCAGCGCTGGTCCCCATGCCGGCGATGACCGTCACATACTGCTTGCCATCGACTGAATAGGTGATCGGCGGCGCAACCACAGGCGCTTTCGCGTCGAAGCTCCACAATGTGCCGCCCGTTTTTGCGTCATAGGCTGTGAAGCTGGAATCGGGATGGCCCTGGAACACAAGGCCGCCTCCCGTGGCCATCACACCGCCGTTGAAATGGCCCGGCGTAGGCAGGCGCCATGCCTCTTTTTGCGTTACCGGATCCCATGCGACCAGATAGCTCAGCACCTTCGCGCCCGGCGAAGGCTGCACATTGGCATTCACGCCATAATCCAGCGCCATGCCCGGCTTCCGCTTCCAATTCTCCCGCGTGATGCCGGTATCGTCATAAGTGACCTGAAGGTCGATGGCCGGAATATAGACCAAGCCATGCTTCGGGCTGAAGGCCATCGGCGTCCAGCTATGCGCTCCGGCCGGGCTGGGTTTGAAGGTTACCGGGCCGTCCTCATAGCGGACATTCGGCTCCTCAACCGGGCGGCCGGTCTTAAGGTCGATGCTTTTCGCCCAGGTCGTCGTGACGAACGGCTTTGCGGAGATCAGCTTTCCGTTCGTGCGGTCAATAACGTAGAAAAAGCCGTTCTTCGGTGCAGTCATTAGCACCTTGCGCTGCTTGCCGTCGATGGACAGGTCCGCCAATTGCATGTCCATGGCTGCGTTATAGTCCCAGCTCTCGCCAGGATTGATCTGGTAATGCCACTTATACGCCCCGGTCTTGGCGTTCACCGCGACGATAGAGCAAAGGAACAGATTGTCGCCCTTGCCCTCGCTCCTGATCTTGCGGTTCCAAGGCGACCCGTTGCCAGTGCCGAGATAGATGGTGTCGCTTTCCTTGTCGTAGGTGATTGCGTTCCAGACCGTGCCGCCACCGCCATATTTCCACCAATCGCCCGACCAGGTCTTGGCCGCCATCTCCATGGCCTTGTTTTCGAAACCGTCGGCCGGATTACCGGGAACAGTATAGAAACGCCATTTCTGCTGACCCGTTTCCGCATCATAGGCGGTGGCATAGCCCCGGATGGCGGCTTCATCCGCGCCGCCATTGCCAATGATGACCATGCCGTCAAAGGCGCGAGGCGGTCCACTGATGAAGCGTAGATCATCCTTGCCCATCGTCATCGTCGACCATACGGGTTTGCCTGTCTTGGCATCGATGGCGATCAGGCGGCCGTCCTGCGTGCCGATATAGACCTTGCCATTCCAATAGGCGATGCCACGGCTGCCCCAACCCTGACGCAGCTTGTGCCCGGCGGCTTCAGGCGCCTTAGGATCGTAGGACCATAATAGTTTGCCTGTGCGCACGTCGAGTGCATGGGCAACGCTATATCCCGAAGCGAAATAGATAACGCCATCAATCTCGATCGGTCCCGTCGCCGGATTCCTGGCAGGAAGATCGAAGGACCAGGCAAGGCCGAGCCGTTTCACCGTGTCTGCATTGACCTGATCCAACGGACTATAATGTTGCTCTCCATAGGTTCGTCCGAAAGCTGGCCAGTCCCTTCCGTCGCTGCCGTCCGCCAATTGCGCGAGCCATCCCGCCGGGCCGGTATCGGTCGCCTCCATCTTGTTTTCCGGCGCTGGACCGGATGTGCAGCCGGCAAGCGACAGCGCCACGATTGAAACAGCCGTGAGCGCGGCACGGCGGGAAAGGAGAAGCATCAGTCAGACATCCAGCAACAGAGCAATATTATCGGGCGGCGTTGATGTAGCGATCCAGCTCCGCGTGGAAGTGGCCGATGCGCTGTTCCTGTTCGGAGAGGATCGACCCCCGGAACCCCAGGCTTTCAATGCCGCGCTGGACTTCGGCGAACAGGCTGCTGTCCTGATCGAATACTTCGCCAAGGCCGCCTTCCCGCCAGTCAATATACTGAACCTCGGCAGGTTCCTTTCCGCTGATGTCCCAGCCTTCGGGCAAGCCCATATAGGCAGGCGGCAGGATTTCGGGATTTTCCTGCGGGTGCATCATCACGATCACATCGAACACAAACTTGCGCGGGTCGGTGGCGTGCGGGCGGAAGTAGAGCATGCTTACACCCTCAGGATGGATGCCCACCTGAATGTTCGGGAAGATGTCATAGTTCCAATCGTCCGTAAGCTGGTTGTCCAGGAAACCGGAATAGTCGAGGCCGAGACGGTCCGCCCGTTCGCGCTTGGCGGCCTGAACGGCGGGGCGCACTGTATCCTTGGGTCCTTCGAAACTATCGGGATCGATACCCACCTCCTTCATGGTGGCGCGCAGTCCGGGATTAAGGCCGTCGACATCCATGCGTGGGCTTTCATAGGCGAACTTCGTCACCATACGGCTCATCCCATTGGGATAGAGGTCCACCTGCGCATGATAGTCGTTGAATACCGGCAGGATTTGCGGGTGGATGGCGTGGACGTGATACGCTTCGTTGAAGCCATCTACCGCGACCTTCCAATTGGATTCCCATACCGCCCGTACACGGCGCATGATCCGCATGTCCTTAAGGCGATAGGGCACTGCATGGGCGGGGAGGGGGCCGAGATGCTCGGTGAGCGGCTTGGCGTCCTTATCCATGTTAATGAATACGAAACCTTCCCAGCTTTCGCAGCGGACTTCCGTCAGGTCCATGTCGCGGCACAGTGCTTCGGGGCGGAAGGTTTCTCGGTCGGTCACATGATCGATCTTGCCGTCCAGGTCGAAACGCCAATTGTGGAACGGGCAGGTGAAACCGCCGGGGCGCGACCCGCCCTCGTCCGACACGAGCCGGTTCCCGCGATGCGGGCAGACGTTGAAATAGGCGCGGATACGATCATCGTCATCACGAGTAATGATGAAGCTTTCGCGGCCAAGCTCGAACACGACATAATCGCCGGCATCGGGAATATCCTCCTCGCGTGCAGCCCAGTTCCACACCCTGGCCCAGAGATGGGTCCGCTCCTTCTCCATATAGTCGAGGCTGTAATATCTCTCGGGAGAAATGGGAGACGTGCCATTATCGACGTAAGGAGCCTTGGCTTCAAAGCTATCCTCTGGAGCATCTGGATTTATAATCCACGTATTTCTGCAATCTCGGTCAAGTATATCTGACATAATTACTCTCCAGAAGTGAAATAATATTACAAAAAGAATCACATTTGTTGGAATTTATATTTGTGATATCATGCAATTGGGGCTCGTTTTTCGATTCCATAATTAATGACAGGAGAATGGATATGCCGAATGTAGACGTTCCGCCTCAAAATGGTGCTGACCCGCTGGGCTTCGTGCTGGGGCAATACGCCCCGGAAATCGGGTCGGCCGCGGGCAATTTCGTCCGCTCCGTATATCAGTCGCTTCGCTTGCCGCTCCGTGTTGCAGAGGCGGCCCGATATCGTACGGCGCAGATCAACGGATGCCTGGTTTGTCAGGATTTTCGCGCTGGCGACCATCTCGACGGTTATCTGGAGTCGATTGGCGGTGACACGGCGTCCTCGCTGGTCGCGCGCGGCGGACAGAAGCCGGATGAAGCCTTTTACCAGGCGGTGAGCGACTGGAAAAATTCCAGCCTGTTCAATACGCAGGAGCGGCTGGCGATGGATTATTCCGAGCGCCTCGCGGAGAATCCCCGCGATCTGTCTTACGATGCCGATTTCTGGAGCGAAATGCGTGAGGCGTTCAGCGATTCCGAGATCACCGAACTGACCCTGGCCATCGGTTGTTGGATGGCGATGGGCCGCTTCACCCATGCGCTTGGTCTGGATTCGGTCTGCATGACTGACATGCTGCAGCCCGCAGCGTAAGTTGGAGGCGGCGGGGAAGGGGGGCCCCGCCGCCACACCTGCCTGCCCGTCGGCAGGCGGCGTCACCGCTTGTTGCCGAACTTCGCCCCGATCTCCACGCCATAGAAGCGGGGCGGGCCGAACTGGGTGTTGAGCCACAGACCGGCGACATTCTGGGATGCGATCCGGTAGCGCTTGTCGCTGAGGTTACGTCCGATCAGACGGATATAATATTTGTCCTCAGCTTCCGAGAGTGTGATCGAGGCGTTGAGCAGCGTCCGCGCGTTCAGATAAGTGTTACCGAAGGGCGTATCGATCGCCTGCGTGGACAGGTTGCGGCCGGTATAGGCGGCATTGCCGTTCGCCACGATCTTCCAGTCTGAGCCGATAGGAACCTCGTAGGTCGCATCAGCCGTCCACTGCCACTTGGGCGCGCGGTCCAAAGGCGCGGTCGACAGATCATATCCCGAACCCGGCGCGTCATAATCGCCATATTTGGCGTCCTGATAGCCAAGCACGCCGCGAAGCGTGAAGCCCTGGAAAAGGATAGCCGACGCTTCCGCCTCAACGCCGTTGACCGTCGCGCTCGCGGCGTTCTGGAACTGAGTGAACTGGTTCGACTGACCATTCACGACGATGGGCACGTTGATGTTCTTCTGAAGATCCTTGTACTTCACATGGAAGCCAGTGACGTTCAGGCGGACCCGGCGGTTCAGGAACTCGCTCTTGAAACCGGCTTCATAGCTGTCGGCCACTTCTGGCCGGGTCGCCGCCGCAGCGATGCGGAAAGCGTTGAGGTCGGTCCCGAACAGGGCGAAGTTGCCAGTCTGGTCGTTGAAGCCGCCCCCCTTGTAGCCGCGCGACACCGTTGCATAGACGAACAGGGTCGGCGTCGCCTGCCAGCCGAGGCTGCCGCGGTAGGTAAGCTTACGGTCATGCGCTTCGACGCTGACGACATTGTCCGGGAAGTTGAACACGCTCATGTCCAACGGATCTTCGATGGTGATCGGACGAACCGGCGTGCCGAGATCGGGGACGAAGGTCTGCTGCCGGCCCCACCAGGTCTTGTCGTCCCAGCTATAACGGGCGCCTGCGGTTAGCTTCAGTTCCTCGGTGAACTTGAACGTGCCTTCCGCAAACAGCGCCTTGGACGTCGCATGCTGCGCGTTGCAGAGCGTGTAGGGTGTTGTATTCCACGGGCCGTAGGGGGTGGTACCACCTGTCAGGTCGAGGAAGCCAAGGAGCTGGGCAACGCAGAATTCGGTCTTGTCCTTCTGATAGAAGCCGCCTGCGACAACGTCGAACGCGCCGCCAAAGTCGGACGCAAAGCGAATTTCCTGCTGATAGGTCTTGCGATTGTCGTCACGATTGGCGTCGAAGAACGACAGCGGCTCGCCATCGGGCGCGATAGCCACCGCACCAGCATAGCTGTTGGGCAGACGTGACCGCTGGAAACGATAGCCCGAAACGGATGTCAGAGTGCCGAAGCCAAGGTCAAAATCGACGTTCAGATAGACGCCATCGACATTGATCCGCTGGCCGAGCGGCATGCTGATGAATCCGGCGTAGCGATTGGTCGTCGCCGCATTCTTCAACGGATCATTGCTGTTGGGGTTGGGAACGATCGTGCCAAGGATCGACGTCAGGAAAGAATTAGCGCCGCCCGGCCCCTCAAAAAGGCCGTTCTCGTTAACCGAAGGAACGGCGTCCGACTTGTCGCGGATCCATTCATATTGGAGCAGAGCGCTGATCTTGTCGGTCGGTTCGAACAGCAGCTTGGCGCGGGCCTGCCACACATCCTTGCCGCCAAGGCGGCGGTTGTCGAGACAGCCCTGAACGCCTTCGAATTTGCTGGGGGCAAATCCGGTAACCGGGCCATAGCAGGCGCCGTTGCGGTAATAGCCGTCGCTTTTTTCATAACCGCCGACAAGGCGGAGGGCCAGTACGTCCTCGATCAGGGGGACGTTCATGGCGGCCTGAGTGCGCTTTGTGCCGTAGCTGCCATATTGCGCGCGCGCTTCGACGCCGATCACGTTCATTTCCGGGCGCTTCGTGCGCACAGTGACGGCGCCACCGGTGGTGTTCTTGCCAAACAGAGTGCCTTGCGGGCCGCGAAGGACTTCGACCTGTGAGATGTCGAAAGTGTCAAGCAACTGTGTCTGGACCGACGGCACCACGAAGTCGTCCACGAGCACCGCGACCGGCGGCTCGAAATAGACGATGATGGTGTTCTGGCCGACGCCGCGCATCGCAAAGGACGCCGCGTTGAAGTTGGCAATGGTTGCTGCGGAGAAGTTGGGAACAAAAGCCGCCAGTTCACCGATGTCACGGGGACTTGCCTGCTCGATGAGGCTGGAATCGATCGCGCTGACGGCGATCGGCGTGTCCTGCAGATTGCTGGCGCGGCGGGTTGCCGTGACCACAATGTCCTGAAGGCCGACGCTTTCCTGTGGATCGGCCTGTGGCGACGTCTGATCCGCGGCGGTCTGCGCTGATACGGGAGCTACTGCCATGCTTACCGCGAGTGCGCCGCAAGCTACGCCAATCAATTGGGGTCTTCTGATCATTCCTAGTCTCCTCTCCTGCGTCGAAGTTTCAGTGACCTCGTTCTCCAGATGCCGCGATCCTAATTCGCCGAATATAAAATGCAATCATGCATGAATGTTTTTTTTAGAGACTGGCGAAAATGCCACAGAGTTTGATTTTGCAATGCAGCAAAAGCGATTTCTGCTTGCTTATGGACTTGAAAAAGCATTCATGATTGTTTTTAATAAGCCAAAGGGAAAAATCCCTGACATCAGGATGAGGAGCGCCTGTGGCCTACAGCTTTCTTTCTCGATTCCGCGTGAAGTCTGAGCAGGAGGAGGAATTTGTCCGCCTTGCAAAGCAGATGGAGTCCCTCGTGGACAGGGAGCCGGGCACTTTGCAATTCCAGTTTTTCCGCCTGGGCGAACCGGGCATGTTCGCCGTGTTTGAATCCTTCGTCGATGAGGCCGCCGACAAGGCGCATATGGAAACCGAGCATGGCAAGCCGCTGATCGAAAAGATGATTGGCTGCATGGCTGGCGGTTATGAGCGCGAACTTCTGTTCGATCTTGTGCCGGATGGCGGAGTTCCTGCGTAATGAGCGGCAAGAGCTTTATCGCCCAGCTCAGGACCAAGCCTGAAAAGCGGCAGGAGCTGATCGATCTGCAGAAAGAGTTGCGCGGTCTAGTGCATGCGCAGGAGCCGGACGCGCTCGTCTACGAACTTTTCCAGTCCGACGACGACGCTGACCTGTTCCAGATCGTCGCCACTTTCCGCGACGATGCCGCCTTTGAACATCACATGCATATCGATTTTCACGACCGGCTCGTGCCGCCAATCGTCGAATGCCTGGCCGAGGAGATGAAGATCATTTTCTACCGCTCGCTGACATAAAAGAGGAGAGACATAGTGGCCGTGACGGACGAGGATATTGAGGACCTGATTGCGCGGCGAGACATATATGATGTCCTCACCCGCTATTCCCGCGCGCTGGATCGCGCCGATGTGGAACTGATGAAGACGGTCTATTGGCCGGATGGCATCGACAATCACGGCGTGTTCAACGGCAATGCAGCGGAGTTTGCCGAATTTATCGTTCGCGAGATCCAGAATTGGTTCGAGGTGACGATGCACGGTCTGATGAACGTGCATATGGAAGTTGCTGGCGACTTCGCCTCCACGGAAACCTATCTGTTCGCCTATCACAAGGTCCGGCAGGACAAGGCGCATGAGATTTTCGGATCGCGCTACATGGCGATGTTCGATGGCAAGGGCCTCGATCCCAATCACCATCATTTCTATTTCGGCGGCCGTTATCTTGACAGGTTCGAGCGGCGCAATGGTGAATGGCGTATCCTGAAGCGCCAAGTAGTGATGGACTGGAATGACAATCGTCCGTCCGGCGAAATCCTTGATCAGGGTATGTTCGCTACGCTGGAGCCGCGCGGAGAAAGAGGGCAGGGCGATCTCGTCTTTGCTAATGTGCCATGAGCCGGCGCGCGGAACTGGAGAATCTGGTGGCGCGGCGGGATGTTTATGCCGTGCTGACCCGCTATTGCCGGGCGCTGGATCGGGCCGATGTAGAGTTGATGCGCACCGTTTATTGGCCTGACGGGGTCGATATTCACGGCATTTATAGCGGCAATGCCGCAGAATTTGTCGAATTCATCATCAGCGAAATTACCCAATATTTCGAAATGGGCACCCATTGCCTGCTTAATGTCGACATCAAGGTTGATGGCGATGTCGCATGTTCGGAAAGCTATCTCTACTCCGCCTGCCGGGTTCGGGAAAACATGACCGAGGCCATGTTTGGATCGCGCTATTTCCAGATGCGTGGCGGGCGCGGCCTTGACGCCGGTAATGAGCAGTTTGTGATGGCGGGACGTTATCTGGACCGGCTTGAGCGCCGGAACGGGGAATGGCGGATCGCAAAGCGCCAGGTGGTGATGGATTGGAACGATAGCAATCCATCCAATCAAATCCTGGATGAAGGCTTGTTCAAGACCATGCGGCCCAAGGGGGAGTGGGGGCATGGCGACCCAGTTTACGGCAATATTCTGCCGGAGTCCGTTGAGATCGTCGCCGCATGAAATATGGCATTAAAATGAACATCAATTTTCCTATTGATGTATGAATTCCAGATATTACAGTATATTTTATAATATAACCCGAATCAGTTTAAATAATATCGATCAATATTGAAAACATTAGTTTTCAATATTGGATTATTATAGTCAAAATTATTTTATTATTATCTAAATTATTCCAATAATAATCAAGACGATTGCAGAAATTGTGACGTTTTAGGAGAGGAGACAGATAATGTTTATTTTTTCCAAGGACAGTGCGCGTCTTCAAAGGCTGGCGCTATGCGGCCTTCCCGCGCTTCTGCTCAGCACTGTCAGCGGTACGGCGCTGGCGCAGTCGAGTCCTGAACAAGCCACGAGCACCGATGCAGAACAGGGGCGCATCACTTCCCTTGAAGAAATCGTGGTGACGGCCCGCCGGCGCGAGGAATCGCTGCAGGATGCGCCTATCGCCGTTTCGTCCTTTTCTGCAGCGGCGATTGATCGTCAGTTCGTAACGGATATTCGCGGCCTTGCCGGTCAAATCCCGAACGTCGTCATTACGAATGTGCCGGGCTTCAATGCCGCCGCCATCGGTATTCGCGGTCAGTCCACGGCGGACATCATCCTGACGTTCGAGCCGGCAGTTGGCGTGATCGTCGACGATTTCGTGCTCGCGAACGTACAGAGCCAATTATTTGATCTGTTCGACACGCAACGGATCGAGGTGCTGCGCGGCCCGCAGGGTACGTTGTTCGGCAAGAACACGGTTGGCGGCGTCGTGAACATCATCACGAAGCGGCCGGAAAATGAACTGGGTGGCGAATTGCGCCTGGGATATTCCAGCTTCAACACCAAGGACGTGAAGGCCGCGATCAACATCCCGCTGGTCGACGAGACGTTAGCCCTGCGCGTCGCGGGTGCCTATCACAAGAGCGGCGGCTATTATCACGACACCAGCCATGGCGGCGGGCGCATCGGCGGTTCGGATGTGTTCAATGCCCGCGCGAAGCTGCGTTGGACGCCGGATTCGACCACCGACATCATGCTCACCTATGAAATCATGCGTGACCGTAGCGACAGCCCGCCTTCGGTGAACGAGACGCCGGCATCCTTCCTGCTCGCGCAGGTCGGCTATCCCGGCATCCAGGTTACCGGCAAGAAGCCGCTCAACACCAGCCTAACGCTGTGCGAGGGCAACGCCACCGATCCCAATTGCATCGGCACGCTCAACGGCCATCAACTGGATGTCGACGGCGTCTATCTGCGCGCGCAGAAAGACCTGCCCGATGTCGGCAGCTTCATCGTCGTTGGCGGATACCGCCGGACGAAGGCGATCCTGCCGAGCGAATATTCGGGCGAAGACGCGAAGATATTCTATTCGACCCGCGATGACACCCGTAAGCAATATAGTGTTGAAGGACGCTTCACCTCTGACTTCAGCGACCGGCTGAAATTCACTGTCGGCGGTATGTATTGGGGCCAGAGGCTGGCGGCGAACGCCACCTCCTTCCTCGGTTTCCTTCGCTTCCTGGGCGATCCAACAGCGACGACCGATCCGAACCAGTCGGACATGTATTACACCGTCAACAGCTATTCGGTCTTTGGTGAAGGCGAGTTCAAGGTGGTGGACAAGCTCGCCCTGATCCTGGGCGGACGCTACACCAAGGAGGACAAGAGCTTCCGGGTAAGGCCGCAGGTTCGCCGCTCGACCATCGCGACCGGTTTCTGGCCGGAATACGCCTCCAGCGCCAGCTTCTCCCGTCCCACTTTCCGCGCTGGTTATCGGTGGGAAATCAACGACAACATCAACAATTATTTCACCTACAGCCAGGGCTATAAATCGGGCGGCTTCAATGAACAGGCGATGTCCGCAACGTCCGCCCTGCCATTCAAGGAGGAGACGGCGGACTCCTTCGAACTCGGCTTCAAGACGGAGACGTCAGACAAGCGCGTGCGCTTCAATATAGCTGGCTTCTATGTGAAGTATGACAATCTTCAGCGTGACGCCGTGGTGCCGTTCACCGATCCCATCACGGGGCTGCCTGGTCAGGAAACGCGGACGACAAATGCCGGCGCCGCAGAAGTTTGGGGCATCGAGGCAGAGGCCAGCGCCGTTCCGGTCGAGAACCTGACCGTATCGCTCAGCGCAGGCTGGCAGGACGGCAAATATAATGAGTTCATCACCGACGTGAACGGGGATGGCGTCAATGATGATGCCTCATATCTGAAGCTGCGCAACCTGCCGAAATGGACGCTGAATGCTACGGCGACCTATGACGTGTTCGTGCCGATCGGAAAGGTGTCGTTCACTGGCACCGTAAATTACCAGGCCGAATATGAAGCGACGACGCTGAACGCCGAGTTCACGCAGGGCGAGGCGCGCACGCTGGTCGGCGCAAGCATCAACTGGTCTGACGAGAGCGAACGGTATCGCGTCTCGCTCTATGGCGCGAACCTTCTCAATGAGATTTACCGCGTCAACGGCAACTCTGTCGCCGGTCTTTTCAACTTCACCAACTATGCGCCGCCGCGTTCCTTTGGCGTGGAGTTGGGGGTGAAGTTCTGATGGTCAAGCAAGGAGCCCTCTATGCCTGACAAGACCAATGACAGGTCGCTGGAATCCTACAGGCGGATGCTGCGCATCCGCCACTTTGAAGACCGCGCGGAGGCGATGCATGCGGCCGGGGAAATTCCCGGTTCGCTGCATACCTATGCCGGTCAAGAAGCGTCGGGCGTCGGCGCCTGCATGGCGCTGCGCGACGACGACTATATGGTCGGGACGCATCGCTCCCACGGGCATCCGATAGCCAAGGGGGCGGCGCTTCGTCCTTTGATGGCGGAGCTGCTGGCCAAGGCCACCGGCATCTGCAAGGGGAAGGGTGGGTCCATGCACCTGTCCGACTTCAAGGTCGGCAGCCTGGGCGAGACGAGCATCGTAGGGTCGGGCCTGCCCGTCGCCGTCGGCGCAGCGCTGGGTTCGAAGCTGCAGGGCAATGACCGGGTCTCGCTCTGCTTCTTCGGTGATGGCGCGTCGAACGAAGGCGCTTTCCATGAGGCGTGCAACCTCGCCGCGGTGTGGACGCTGCCCGTGATCTTCCTATGCGAGAATAATGGTTATGCCGTGTCCACTCCGGCGTCGGCGATGGTGTCAGTCAAGGATGTGGCCGAACGCGCCAAGGCCTATTCCATGCCATCCGCCATCGTTGATGGGCAGGATGTCGAAGCGGTGTTCGAAGCCGTGACTGAGGCGGTGACGCGCGCACGGACCGGCGGCGGCCCGACCTTCATCGAGACAAAGACATATCGCTATGCAGAGCATGCCGTAAATATGGGCCGTGTCTTGCTGGACCGGGGTGGCGAGGTGGACGAATGGCGTTCCCGCGACCCCATCACGAAATATCGCAAACGCCTGGTTGAGGGTGGCGTTGCCGAAGCGACGCTCGATACGATCGAGACGGAGGTGGTTGCCGAGGTCGAGGACGCAATCACGTTTGGCCGCGAAAGCCCCTATCCGACACAGGAGGAAGCGTTCGACGATGTCTTGTCAGAGCGCCTGCCCATTCCTGCCTTCCTGACCGCCTGACGCCATTGAGAGGAGAGACCCGATGGCACGAATAACATTTCTGGAGGCGATCCGCGCAGCCCAGCTCGAAGAGATGCAGCGCGATGACAAGGTCTTCATCATGGGTGAGGACATCGTCTGCAACGTGTTCGGCACCACGACGGATTTTGTCGAGAATTTCGGGCTGGAGCGGGTGCGTGACACTCCCATTTCCGAAAATGGTTTTGTCGGCGCGGGAGCGGGCGCGGCGATGGTCGGCATGCGCCCGATCATCGATGTCACGCTGTCCTCCTTCCTCTATCCGGCGATGGACCAGATCGTCAGCATCATCGCAAAATCGCGCTATATCTATGGCGGGCAGGCCAGCCTGCCGCTGGTAGTGCGCAGTTGCATGTTCTACGGCAATTCCAACGCCGCACAGCATTCCGACCGGCCCTATCCCATGCTGATGGGTGTGCCGGGGCTGAAGATCATTGTGCCGTCCGGCCCACGCGATATGAAGGGCATGCTGAAGGCGGCGATCCGCGACAATGATCCCGTCTTCTGTTTTGAGGATGCGACCCTTTGGTCCGGTAAGGAAGAGGTGCCGGACGACCCAGACTTCATCGTGCCGATCGGCAAGGCCGAGGTGAAGCGCGAAGGAACGGACGTCAGTATCTTCGCCATTGGTGGCGCGGTTCCCATGGCGATGGCTGCGGCGAAGATACTGGCGGACGACGGCATATCGGCGGAGGTTGTTGACCCCCGCACTTTGTCGCCGCTGGACCGGGAGGCGATCCTGAAGTCCGCGCGCAAAACCGGGCGCGTCGTTGCGGTCGACCCGGCTCATCTGACCTGCAGCGCCGCGAGCGAGATTTCCGCCATCGTGGTGGAGGACGCCTTCGATACGTTGCGCGCGCCGATCGTGCGCGTGACCACGCCGGACACGCATATGCCGTTCAGTCCAGTGATCGAGAAAGCACTTTATCCCAACAAGGAACGGATCTTGGCGGCTGTGCGCAAGGTCGTCGGCTTGCCGGTGCCTGCCTGAAGCAAGGAGAATATGATGGCGACGGTGGATGTGCTGCTGCCCCAGTTTGGGATGGGCATGCAGGATGGTGAGATCATCCGATGGCTGAAGTCGGTGGGCGACATGGTCGAAGCCGGTGAGTTGCTGGTCGAGGTGGAGGCGGCGAAGACCACTGTGGAAGTCCCGTCCCCGGCCGGTGGGAAGCTGGTCGAGATCGTCGCGCAGGAAGGCGAGACAGTGGATGTACGCGCTGTGATCGCACGGCTGGAGAACTGATCCGCCCCGCTGCGGTACAGGCTATTGAGGATAAGAGATGCAAATGCGCGCGCCGGCCCAATCCCGCAGATGGTTCCGCAGGAAGCGGTTCCTGATCCCGGCGGTCTTTGTGCTGATCCTGGCCCTGCTTGCGCTCTACCTGTGGATGCCGCGTCCCCTGCCGCCGCTGGTCATTCCATCGGGAGAGCCGCAAAGTTCCAGTTGGGATGATTGGGGCGGGTCGCGCGGCGGTGATCGTTATGCGCCCATCGGCCAGATCCGGCCCGGCAACGTCATGCATCTGCAGGTCGCCTGGACCTATAGCAGCGGCGAGATGAAGCGGCGCAGCGCCGCGATGCTGACCAACAGCACGGTCGAGACGACGCCGATCCTGGCGGCAGGATCGCTGATAACCTGCACGCCTTTCGGCCGGATAGTCGCGCTTGACCCCACGACCGGGCGCGAGAAATGGGTGCATGACAGCAAGGTCGATCCGAACTTCGTCATTCCCAACCAGTATATCTGCCGCGGCGTGTCGCAATGGATCGATAATGCCGTTCCCGCCGGCGCGCCTTGCCGACACCGCATCATCGCTGCGACAGTGGATTTGCGCATGATCGCCATCGACGCCACGAATGGGAAAAGCTGCGCCGGGTTCGGCAAGGATGGGGCGATCAAGGTGGTGGAGGCCGTGCCGCCACGCCATCTGGGGGAACTCAAGCTCGCGTCGCCGCCTGCGATTGTCGGCGATGTGGCCGTTGTCGGATCGATGGTGCTCGACAATGTGCGGGCTGCCGCGCCGCGCGGGACCATCAACGGCTATGACGTGCGGACCGGCGCGCTGCTATGGTCGTTCGAGCCGATCCCGCAGGATAAGGGGCCAACCGATAAGGATTGGATAGGCGATGCCCGGCATCATGCGGGCGCGGCCAACATGTGGTCGGTGATGTCCGTGGACAGCGCGCGTAATCTGGTGTTCGTGCCGACATCCAGCGCCTCGCCGGACTATTATGGCGGTCTGCGTCCAGGCGACAATCGCTACGCCAATTCCATCGTCGCGCTGGATGGCAAGACCGGAAAGGTCGTGTGGCACCAGCAACTCGTGCATCATGACATCTGGGATTATGACACGCCGTCACAGCCGGTGCTGGTGGATGTGACGCGGAACGGGGCGAGCGTGCCCGCCGTCATCCAGCCGACCAAGCAGGGTTTCATCTTCGTCTTTGACCGGCGTAACGGCACGCCGCTGTTCCCCATCGACGAAGTTCCGGTGCCGCAGGGCGCGGTGGAGGGCGAGTGGCTTTCCAGGACGCAGCCAGTGCCCCGTTTGCCCAAGCCGCTGTTCAGCACCCGGCTTCGCCCAGAGGACGCCTATGGCTTTACCTTCTGGGATCGTGGCAAGTGCCGCGACCTGATTGCCAAGCATCGTTACGAAGGGCTGTTCACGCCCCCCAGTACGCAGGGCACGATCACCTATCCGGCGGCGTCGGGCGGCGCGAACTGGGGTTCCGCCTCGGTCGACCCTGGCAATCAGATCATGTTTGTCAATTCAAGCCGGGTAGCGTCGTTGATCACGCTTATTCCGCGCCGCAAGTCGGCGGGCAGTTCGGTCGAGTTGAGCGCGACGGCGGACGTGTCGCCAATGGACGGCACGCCCTATGAAGTTAAGCGCGAATTTCTGCTCTCGCCCTGGGGGGCACCCTGCACGCCTCCTCCCTGGGGTGGGCTTACCGCTATCGACCTAAAAAGTGGCAAGACCCTGTGGGATGTGCCGCTGGGTACGATCGACGATAAGCTGCCATTCAAGCCCGCGTTGAACTGGAAGCTTGGTACGCCCAATATCGGTGGGACCATCGTCACGCGCGGCGGGGTGCTGTTCGTCGCAGCGACGATGGATCGCTATCTGCGCGCCTTTGACATGAAGACGGGCGCGGAACTGTGGAAGGCGAAGCTGCCCGCGGGCAGCCAGTCCACGCCGATGACCTATATGGCGGGCGGGCGCCAGTTCGTGGTGATGGCGACCGGCCAGCATATGTGGTTCCAGACCCCTGCCGGAGATTCACTCATCGCCTATGCCTTGCCCACGGCCAAGCGGTGAGGGCGGCCGTGCCCGGCCGGCACCACATCGAACGCGAAGCTGATGCGCGGGCGTGTTCCGCCAAAGGGCAGGGTGCGGTGATAATAGTAGGATGGGAACAGGATCATCCGTCCGGCCGCCGGGGCGATCCGGTGAAGTCCATCGCTCGGTCCATGGGCATCCGGGGCTTTTCCGATCTCGAACCAGCCCGCAGGCGCTTCGGCCGGATTGATTGCATCGTCATCGGGATAATAGACGCCGGACAGCCAGTTCGGCGCATGAATGTGGGGACCGACTTCGCCGCCCGGCTGCAGAACCGTACCCCACAGGGTAAGCGTCCAATCCTTTGGTTGCGCGGCGATAAAGGGATGATCCCCGGCCGGGAGATCGGCCATATAGGCCATGACCGCGGTCCGGGCCATCTGGGTAAGCTGACCGAGCGGACCGCTTTCTCCGGCAAGTTCGCTGCTCTGATGTCCGGCCCGCGTGACCAGCCCTTCCGGTTCGAAGGTCAGCGAGGCGTGATGGCGCAGGGCGTCACAAAGCGCCTGTCCGAAATGAACCAAATCCCCCCCGCCTGGGGCGGCTTCATGATCCAGGATACGAACGAAACGATTGATGCCCAGCAACCGGTCGCGTTGCGCCACCCGGTCCAATTGGCCCAGCGCAAGCGTCCTGAGCGCAAGAGCGCTGGTGCCCGGATTGGGCCTGCGCCCCGCATCCTCGCATATGGCGAGCGCTGCCTGCGGATCGCCAGCTTTCAGCAGCATTGTGGCGAAATTTACATACAGCATCTGCTGATCTGGCGCGAGAATGATTGCCTGCCGATGGCTGGCGGCGGCCTCATCGTGGCGGCCAAGCTTTTCCAAAAGCAAAGCCTTGTTGGCGAAGGCTGGCCAATGCGTGGGGCGCGATGCCAGCGTTTGATCCAGTTGGTGGAGAGCTGCGGCTGGGTTGCCCGCAGCCTCCAGCGCGAGGGCGCGGCTTACGCCAGCTTCTGCATATTGGGGGCGATGCGTCAGGGCGGCGTCATACGCCCGGATCGCCTCGTCATTCCGGGCCATGCGGGAGAAGGCGACGCCCAGATTGTTCCAAGCCTCCGGATAGGCGGTGCGGATCGCGACGGCATGGCGGAGGTGCAGGATCGCTTCGTCAGGGCGGTCGGCGGCGAGCAGGGCGGAGCCCAGATTGTTGCGCGCGCCGGGGGCGTCCGGTTGGATTGCCACGGCACGTTCGAGGACTGTGATGGCTTCATCGAGGCGTCCCGTATTTTTGAGCGCGGCTCCATAGTTGGCAAGCTTGGCCGGCGCGTCCGGATCGGCCGCAACAGCACGGGCAAAGGCGTCACAGGCGGCTTCATTATGGCCGCTACGCTGTTCGACAATGCCAAGGACGGTGAAGCCATCCGGATGTCCCGGAGCTTTGGCGAACAGGGCGTCCAATATTGTTCGCGCCGCGCCCGGCGTTGGCCCCTGCGCCGCCTCCGCCGCCCTGGCGAGAAGCGCGGAAATCTCTGTCTGCCCGGCGGGCATCACACGCAGTTCCCTCTTTTCGATCCGTTGCAATCAGAAGGAGTAGGATGATGATTGCCGATCTTCCCGGCCGCAATGCGCAGGCGACCGGACTCATGCACCCGCCAACGCTTGTGGTCGATGGCGATTACAACGTCCATTGAGGTGCGCCCGGCCGCGCGCTTTTCTGGTGTCGCCGGGTCATTGCTGACTCATGGCGATACGGCTTTGGCCGGGCTTGCGATAATCGGGATGCGCCGGACTTGCGTTGGTGAGCCGGTTCAGCCCCTGCATGATTTCGGGCAGCGGCTGTTCCGCAATGTCGCCAAAGCCGAGCAGGACGTGCTTGCGCGCGGCGATGCCCCAATGGCCGTCCCGCTTCTCGAAACGGTCCAGATACCAGCCGAAATATTGGGTGAGACCGTTGCCGGGGTCGGCCTCCGTCGAGGATATAGCGATCTGATAACTCACCGTCTCCGCTGTAAATGCGTCGAGGAATGCGATGGTGGGAGAGGCTGTGAAATGCCAACGCCGCGGGAAGGCCGCCTCGATTTCCATGAGCCTGTCCTTGGCGCCACGGCCATCGAGTTTGAAGATGCCATAGTCGACGTCCGCGTCGTCAAAGATCACGCTGTCAAGGAGATCGCCGTCGTGCCAATCGAGCGCATGCCCGTAGCGTTCGAGTTGTTCGCGAATGATTTCAATATCTTCCAGCCGCGTGAGACGGTTTTCGAGCGCCTTGTCCATCGTCCTGCCTCTCCTTCCGACCCCTTCTGAAGCGAGGGGTAATATGAACATCCGTATCACAATTACAGTGGAGTAAAAGCATGGATATCGAGACGTTGCTGGCAAAACATGAAATCATGGATTTGCGGCTTGGTTATGCAGCGCATCTCGATGCGCGCGATTATGATTCCTTCATGGACTTGTTTACCGAAGATGCGGTGTGCGAGTTCGGGCCTGAATATGGCGGCGATTGGGTGGGGCGCGCGCAAATCCGGGAACGCTATGAGGAGGTGATGCTGTCGGCGGGCGGCGCGTTCGATGCGATCCATGTCGTCACCAATCCCTGGATAACCCTGACCGGGCCGGACACGGCGCATGGACGCTGGTATCTGCTTGATTGCTTGACGAGGCAAATGCCCGTGACCGGCCTTCACACGCAGGGCGGGCATAACAATCCGCTACTATATCTGGGCATCTACGAGGATGATTACCGGCGCGAGGCAGGCAAATGGCGGATTGCTCGAACCCGCCTCCATTTCTTGTGGCCGGAGCGGAAATTTGAAGCCCTTGCCCATCCATCGGGGCGCTGATCCGGTCAGTCCTTTTTCACCGCGCCGAGCCGGGCGTAGATGGAGGTCAGCATGTCGATCAGCCGTCCGCGTTCCGGCTCACTCACGACGCCAATAGCGTTGAGCAGGAAGTTGGCCTTCAACTCGTCGGCCAACATATCGTTGGGAATTTCTCCCACTGCCCAGCGATGATACATGAGGTATTCGGCGTCGGCAAAATGCCGGGCCACCCGTTCCTGATCCAGCCCGCTGATCAAAAAGCCCTGCCGCCGGCAGAGATCGAGCCAGCGCCAGGCGCGGTCGTTGGGGACGGATCGCAACGCCGTTACGGCTTCTACCCGAGGCGTCTGGGAGAAATAGAAGCCGATTGCGACGAGGCCGAACGCCGCTGAGCGAAAAAGCTCCGCCACCAGCCAGTCCAGTTCCCTGAACACGGAATCGACGTCCCCGCGCCCCGGATTGATCGCGAGAAAATCCCGGATCGAATCCATATGCTCGTTGATCGCGGCGAGGATGACGCCATCCTTGTCGCCGAACGCGCGGTATATGGTGCGGACCGCGACGTCGGCCTGTTCGCACAATCGGTTGATCGTCAGCGCCTTGACGCCACCGTCGGCGAGAATGGCGCGTGCCTCCTGCGTAATGCGCTTGCGCCGCCCGATCATGATGGGACTGGAATAGGACCGGCCATGCCGATCCTCGTCGTCCTCATCCTCATCAGGTTCGATCGCCATATAGCCTTCCTAACAGAAGCAACCGGCAATGGAACGATAGATTTCCCAATAGCGCGTGTCGGAAAATGGCATGCGGAACGGCTTGTCAAAAACAAACATGTATGTTTTATTCTTGCCTCGGGTTCTGACGGGCGCTTTCCCAAAACAGAAGAAGGGAGGCGCAGAAGCAGTGTGAAAACTGCCTGCCGTCATGGCTGAACGGAGGAGGATTGCGATGACGATACCGGCTGGCAAGGCATGTCAAAAGGCGCATCGAACGGAATTGGCGTCCTAGAGATGTCAGCCGAGACCATTGCCCGGCTCCGCGCGATGATGGCGCAGGAAGATATCGACGCCGTCATCCTCTCTCATCCGCATGATGTGCGTTATGCGACGGGATATCACAGCGTGCTTGAGCGCTGGACCCAGCAGGAGCCGCTTTGCGGGGCGATTGTTCCGCGCGATCCCGGCAAGCCGGTGACGCTGCTGATCCCCGAAGCAAGCATCGGCGTCATCGCGGTCGGCAATGAACGGGAACAGCGCATTTTCTGCGACGAGATCCGCACGATCGACATGCTGAATTTCTGTCAGGTGGCGCGGGCGGACGACCCCGGCGCGCGGCGTTCGG
The DNA here is from genome assembly GCF_001757355.1 of Sphingobium phenoxybenzoativorans. GTDB lineage: Bacteria > Pseudomonadota > Alphaproteobacteria > Sphingomonadales > Sphingomonadaceae > Sphingobium > Sphingobium phenoxybenzoativorans. The sequence continues at coordinate 90,972 of NZ_MINO01000004.1, read as the reverse complement.
GACTGGCGAGGGCTGCGCTGGGCATCGCCAGCGAGAAGATAAGGGGCGAGTGCCAGCCGGACCTGTTGGCGGCCCTGTCCCAAGGATTGAAGGCGAACGGTTTGGATAGGGGCCGGATCGGCTGCGACGACTGGCGCGTCGGACATCGCGTCACGCAGGGAATGCAGGTCGACCTGTTTGACGCGCTGGATTTCCTCATGCGCGTGCGGGTCGTGAAAACGCCGGGCGAGATTGCGCGATATCGCAAAGTTGGAAAACTAGCCGATGCCGTGATCGCGCAGGCCGGGCGCGAAGTTGTCCATGGCCGTAGCTGGAGCGAAGTGCAGGCGCGCATCGCCGAGTTCATGGTGAGGAACGAGGTCGTCCCGGTGGATGAAGGCGCGGTGCTCTTTGGCGGCGGATATGATGGCGATTTTATACCGGATCTGTTCAGGACGCCCGTCGACCGGCCCTTGCAATCCGGGGACATCATCATCCTGGAAACGCAGGGTGTCCATGACGGTTTCTGGATCGACATCAACAGAACGGCGGTCGTCGGCCCGCCTTCCGCGGAGTATCTCCGCCTGCACGATATTCTGCGCGATGCGTTTCTAAAGACGGTCGATCATCTGCGGCCGGGCGTGCACACCGGAGAACTGGCCAAAATCGCGCGCGATCATCTGGTGCAGAATGGCGTCGCCGCTCCGGACAAGCTGTTACTGGTGGCCCATGGCATTGGTTATATGCCGCTGGAAATTCCCGTTCCTTTCCCGTCGCATGGTTTGGCCGGCGTTGCGGGTTTCGAAATGGCGGAGGACATGCTGATCAGCCTGGACTGCCTCTATTTCGGCGGGACGCCGGGGCCCTGCCACATGGAAAATGTCTATGCGATCACATCCGGCGCGCCGGAGCCAATGTATCATGCGCCGCTGGAGTTGTTCGTTGCAGAAGCACCGGAGCTGGCGGGCGCATGAAGCATGGATGGCAGAGCCACAGCCCGGGGGCAGGGCATAAGAAAATAAGAGCAGGCGTGTCGATGACGCCGGTGAGAGGGTGATGATGAAGGATTTTAGAGGCGCATTTCTGGCGGCCAGCCTGTTGGTTCTGGGCACGGCGATGTTCGGTGCGGGGCGTCTGGCGGCCGATGCGCCAACCGGGTTGGATCAGTCTCAGCCGGGTTCGCAAGGCTTGTCGCGCATCCGCTCGACTGACGATTTTCAGGCCGATGATGGCTTCCGCATCGATCCGAAAACGCATCCAGGCAAGGCGCTGTTCGCGACCCATTGCGCCATGTGCCATGAGGGCGGCGTGCCCAAGGCGCCTTCTCCGGCATTTCTGGGCATGATGTCGCCGGACGCGATTATCGGGGCGCTGACGGACGGCGTGATGAAGATACAGGGATCGGCGCTGAAGGCGGAAGAACGCAGCGAGCTTGCCGAATATCTGACACGGCGCAAGTTGAGTTCCTATAAGCCCGCTTCGCCACCGCCCATGTGCACGGGAGCGAAGCTGGCCTTCGATATGCAGGACGAGCCACAGCCGGTTGGCTGGGGCTTGGACAATCGCCGTTTCGTGCCTTCCGCGCTGGCCGGACTGGAAAAGACCCAGGTTCCCAAGCTGAAGCTGAAATGGGCCTTCGCATTTCCCGATGCGCTGCGCGCGAGGTCACAGCCCACAGTGGCGTGGGGCGCGCTGTTCGTCGGCAGCCAGGACGGCACCGTCTATGCTTTCGATCTCGACACGGGCTGCGTCAAATGGAAGCAGAGAGTGTCGGCTGAAGTCCGCACGGCCATTGTTCCCGACGCCGCGACGAAACGTCTGTATTTCGGTGATCTGCTTGGCCGTGCCCATGCCGTCGACGCCATGACGGGCAAGGAATTATGGTCCACAAAGATGGACGATCATGCGGATGCCACGATCACCGGCACGCCTGCGCTGGCGGGCGGATCGCTGTTCGTACCAGTATCATCATTGGAGGTTGGACAGGCGGCCGATCCCAAATATCCCTGTTGTTCCTTCCGGGGATCGGTGGCCGCGCTTGACCCGGCGACGGGCGAGGTGCGCTGGCGTGCCTACACTGTGCAGGACGAGCCTGCGCCACAGGGCAAAAATGCGGAGGGGACGATGCTGCTTGGCCCGTCTGGCGCGCCGGTCTGGAACAGCCCCACCTATGATGCCGCACGCAAGCGGATCTATTTCGGCTCCGGGGAAAATTATTCCTCCCCCGCCGACGACAATTCCGATGCCGTTTTCGCCGTTGATGCAGAAACCGGTAAACGCATCTGGCACGCGCAATTGACCAAGGGCGACGCCTGGAATGTCGGCTGTATGCTGGGCAGCGACAGTTGCCCGAAGGAAAAAGGTCCCGACCATGACGTGGCCGCATCCACCCTGTTGATTCCTCTTGCCGATGGAAAGCAGATGCTGGTCGCCGGGCAGAAATCCGGTGAAGCCTGGGGTCTTGATCCGGACACCGGCAAAATCCTCTGGACCCGCCGTCTCGGCCATGGCGGCACGCAGGGCGGCGTCCATTTCGGCATGGCGGCAGAGGGCGCGCGCGTCTTTGTGCCGATCAACGATATGGCGGACACCGGTGACGCCCGCATCTATGACGCCAGCATCCGGGGGTCGGGTCTACATGCGATTGATGCCGCCACCGGCAAGGTTGTCTGGAACGCGCGTGCGTCGGATTTGTGTGGCGGCGCGAAGTTCTGCGATCCGGGCGTGTCCGCTGCGATCACCGCTATGCCTGGCGTAGTGTTCGCCGGACATCTGGATGGCCGTTTCCGCGCCTATGACAGCGATAGCGGAAAGATCATCTGGGAAGTCGATACGACAAAACCGGTAAAGACGATCACCGGCGTCGAAGGGAAGGGCGGGGCGATGAGCGGCCCAGGCGCGGCCGTGGCGCATGGCCATGTCATCGTGAATTCCGGCTATGGCATGTACAGCCACATGGCAGGCAATCTGTTGATGGTTTTCGCACCATGACAGCCCGCATTTTCCCTATTCAAAAAGGATAAAGCATTTGCTTTTATAAAATGAACATGCATGTTCAAAATATGCTGTTCGGGGTCTCGTCAGAAGATTCGTAGCGGCAATTCCGGGGCGGAGTTTCGGGAGAGGATAGGGAAGTTTCTGCGAGGCGCATGCCCGCCTTCAGCCCTTCCGATCCTCCCATTCCATGCCCCGATACATTGAGCGGCACGCGCGCACGCCGTGACCGCCCGATGGAGAGATGAGGAGAGGATCGTGACGGTGAACAGGCAGTCAGCGGTGGATATGAAGGAAAGCCCGGTCGACTCCGCCTTTGTCGCCCGCGCATTGGACCAGGCAAATCTGAACGCTCTGCGGCTGGCGCTCTATCAGGCGACCGGCGACGAAGAACTGGCCGGCATGGATGTCGGGTCAGTGCCCTGGTGGGGCGGCGTATTCCAGGTTGCGGTTCTGTCCGAACAGGATAGCGAGAAGGTCAAGGAGAAGGCCCGCGCGTTTCTGGCCTCGAATGCAGAAAGCGCAAGCCAGCCTCATACCCCGTCTAATCAGGAATTGCGCAATCTGATCGAGACCTTTTCCGGTGGGCCGGTTTCTGACTTCATGGTGGAAATGGGACGGGAGGAACTGTCCTTCGATCCCTATCCGCGCGGGGTCGAATGGACCCGTGAGCCATCGGAGGAAGTGAAGCGCGATTATCACGTCACTGTGATCGGCGCGGGGATTGGAGGCGTGGCCGCTGGAATCCAACTGAAGCGCCTGGGCATTCCCTTCACCATCATCGACGAGAATGATGGCATTGGCGGCACATGGTGGAAGAATGACTATCCTGATGCCCGTGTCGATATCGCCAGCCATCATTTCCAATATTCCTTCATGCGGAACTATCCGTGGAAGCATAATTTCGCCCCTGCGGGCGAGGTGCAGAAATATATTGAGCAGGCTGCGCGCGACCACGACCTGATCCCCAATATCCGCCTGAATACCAAATTGACCGATGCGGAATGGGACGAGGGTCGCGGGCAGTGGCGGCTGACGCTGGAAGGGGAGGGCGCGCCCGAATTGCGGACCAGCGCGATCATAAGCGCCGCGGGTCTGTTCAACCGCCCGAACAAACCGGACATTGCCGGCCTGGAGAATTTTGAGGGGCCGTGGTTCCACTCGACGGAATGGGACCATGGCGTCGATTATCGCGGCAAGCGTGTCGGTATCGTCGGCGTCGGATCAACCGGCGCCCAGATCATGCCGCGCGTTGCCCAGGATGCGGCGCATGTGTCCGTGTTTCAACGGTCGCCGCAATGGGTAGCCACCGTGGACGGGTACAAGTCCGAGGTGTCGGTCGAAACCCAATGGCTGTTCGACACCGTACCCAATTATTGGAACTGGTATTGTTTCGCCCTGTTTCACGCGATGTTCGGGGATGTGGAGGGGCTGCAAAACGCTGACCCGGCATGGCAGGCCAAAGGCGGCATCATAAGCGAACGCAACGACAATCTGCGCGCCTATCTGACGGAGAATATCAGGAGCAAGCTGGCGGACAGACCTGACCTGATCGCCAAGCTCGTTCCCGATTTCCCGCCCTTCACCAAGCGCACGGTCATCGACAATGGATGGTTCGACGCGCTGCGCCGGAGCAATGTCGATCTGGTGACCGATGGCATCGACCATATCACGTCCGACGCCGTAGTGACGGTGGACGGGACCAAGCATCCGGTCGACCTGCTGGTGCTGAGCGCTGGGTTTAAGACGGAGGATTATCTCTGGCCCGTGCGCTATTCGGGTGTGAATGGCGTGACGCTGGAACAGGCATGGGCGAAAGATGGCGCGCGGTCCTATCTGGGCATGACGATGCCGCAGTTTCCAAACCTGTTCGTCGTATATGGTCCGAACGGCCAGGCGCGCGCGGGCGGCCTGTTTCCCTGGATCGAGATATGGGTGCGGTACGCCGTCCATTCTATTGTGCATATGATCGAAGCGGGCGCGCATGTGATGGAATGCCGCCAGTCCGTCTTTGACGAATATAACGCCAGGATGGACGAGGCGATGACGCAGTGCATCTGGGACATTCCGGGTCAGAAATCCTATTATCTCAATAGGTTCGGCCGGACGAGCGCCAATATGCCGTGGAAGCCCGACCAATATTATCACTGGATCAAGCAGCCCGATCTTGCGGATTTCGACCTGCGTTGAGCGGCTGGCGCGATAATCGAAAAAGGATGAGGAAGATATGAGCGAAGGCGCACTCGCCAACAGGATCGCGATCGTCACCGGAGCCGCCAGCGGCATCGGCAAGGCGATTGTGGAAGCCTATCACGGAGCCGGAGCCAGGATTCTGGCGGCGGATCTCAACCTGCCCGAATTTCCCGAACTTGCCGGCAGCGACCGGATCGTGACCCTGGTTGCCGACGTTACCGCGGAGGACGCGCCGGACAAAATTGTGAAAGCAGCGATAGAGGCTTTTGGCGGTCTCGACATTCTCGTCAACAATGCCGGCATATGCCTTCCCGGATCGATCGAGGACCAGAGCCTTGCAAGCTGGGAAAAGACGCTGGCTATCAATGTCACCGCGCCTTTCCGGCTGACCCAGGCTGCGCTGCCCCATATGAAGGGGAAAGGCTGGGGCAGGATCATCAATCTGGGATCGATCATGTCGGATTTCGGCGGACCGTCCCTTTGCGCCTATGGCATGTCCAAACATGCGATGGCGGGCTTCACCAAATCGCTGGCAGTCGACCTTGGCAAATATGGGATCACCGCCAACTATCTGCAGCCCGGATCAATCTGGACCGGCATGTCCAGGCCCTTCATGGAGGATCAGTCTTTCCTCGATTACTGGAACACCAAGACGCCGGTTGGCAGGCTTGGCGAGCCGGAGGAAGTGGCGGCGCCCGCACTGTTCCTGGCCACCGACGAAGCGCGATTCATAACGGGTGCGGGTATCCGCATCTGCGGCGGCGCAATGGCCAGCTTCTGAGATTCCGGAGAGAGATATGAGCAGCAGACATCTGATCGAAACAGACTTGATCGCGACGCTGGAGGCATTGCCCGTCATCGATTTTGCCACCGTGGATCTTCCGCCGCTTCGCGCGGCTATGGACCAGATGTTCGCGGACATGCCGATGCCGGAAGGTCTGCCGGTATCGGTGGAGCGTAAGAGCGTGCCTGGTGAAAATGGCGCGCCGGATGTCGGCATCATGATCTACACGCCGACGGCTGGCGAGGCGCCGTTCCCGGCGCTGCTGCACATTCATGGCGGCGGCTATGTGATTGGATCGGCGGCCATGACCGAAGCTGCAAATCGCGCGCGGTCGGCGGAGATGGGATGCGTTATTGTCTCAGTGGACTATCGTTTGGCGCCTGAAACGGCCCATCCCGGTCTAATCGAGGATTGCTATGCGGCGCTGCGCTATCTCCACGGGAATGCGGGTGCGCTGAACGTGGACAGCAAGCGGATCGGCGTTACCGGTGAAAGCGCAGGGGGCGGGCTTGCCGCCGCCCTGGCGGTGATGGCGCGGGACAAGGGCGAATTCCCCATCGCCTTTCAGCACCTGATCTATCCGATGCTCGACGACCGCACCTGCACCATGGCCGAGCCGCATCCCCATTGCGGCGAATTTATCTGGACGCCGGACCAGAACCGCTTCGGCTGGAGCGCTTATTTGGGGCATGCGCCGGGAGCTGAAGCCAAGCCCTATGCCGCAGCGGCCCGCTCAGATGATTTGAGCGGACTGCCTCCTGCATTCATCGCGGTGGGCGCAATCGACCTTTTCATGGAAGAAAATCTGGAGTTTGCGCGGCGTTTGACGCGGGCGGGCGTCCCAGTGGAACTGCATGTCTATCCCGGCGCCTTTCACGGGTTTGACATGGCGGCCGATGCCGCAGTGTCCAAAGCGTTCAAATGGAACAGCGACGATGCGCTGCGCCGGGCGATGGCCCGGCGCTGATGGCTTTTTCGCGCGCCTCGCTGCGCGGAAAGATCAGCTCTGAAAGCGGCCGAAGGTGGCGTCCCGGCCTTCGCTGAATGCGGCAACGCCTTCCTGGCTGTCAGCCGATTTCAGCGTGGCCTCCCCAAATGCGCGGCCGAAACGCAGACTCTGATCTATCGGGATATCGGCCGCCATCTCGTAAAGCAGTTTGCCGTTGCGGATGGCCTCCCAGCTATTTTGCAGCATGGCGTGCGCGACATCGAGCGCGCGCTGACGTAACTGGGCAGAGGGTACGATTTCGCTGATGACGCCAAGCCCATACATCCGGGTGGCGGAAAGCGGTTCGCCCGTCAAAATCAGGGACAGCGCCGTCGAGCGCGGAACCTGTCGCGCTAAGCGTTGCACGCCACCCGCAAAGGCAAAAAGGCCGCGTTTCACCTCGCTCAAGCCGAACATCGCGTGATCGGCGGCGATCACGATGTCGCAAGCCAAGGCGATCTCAAACCCACCCGCAACCGCCATGCCGTTGACGGCCGCAATAAGCGGCTTCGTACGCCTGCGCTCGGTAATACCAGCAAAGCCGCGTCCGGGGATCAGGCCATGGCCGACCCCGATTTCCGCAGCTTCCTTCATGTCCATACCGGCGCAGAAGGCGCGCTCCCCACTGCCGGTGATAATGATCGCGCCTATGCTGTCGTTGCTTTCGGCCAATCCGATATGGCTGTCTATCGCGGCGGATGTTTCGGCGTCGATGGCGTTACGGCGCTCCTCCCGGTCTATGATCAGCAGAAGCACCGGGCCGTGCCTCTCGACAATCAGGCCGCTCATGCTTCCCGGCCCCTGGATTTTTCATACGCAATCCAGCTTGGCAGCCGTTCCGGGAAATCGGCCGGCTTCGGTTCTGCATAAGCGTGATTGCGATTTGGGCCGCTCAGGATGTCGGGATATTCCGACACGGGGACATAATAGAGGAAGTTGATGGTCCTCCGGGCGAAGCGCCAGCCCTTGTCGGTATTGCGATAAACATCATCATAGCGAATAGCCGTCACCATCATCTTGCCATTCCGCCATAGTTCGGCGTGCCCGATAACCCGTCCGGTCGCCTCCTCTTTTCCATCGCCTACGAAATCGATCTGGATATCGTGCATGAAATGATGGCCGGGGCCAAGCACGTCGAAGCGGCCATGAAATTGCTGGATGATCGCTTCCACGCCGGTAGCGTTCATAACGCCGTCCGCCGAGCGCAGCACGGCATCGTCGGCGAAAAGCGTATAGGCTTCATCGATCAGCCGGTCGTCCAGATAGAAGCAGTATCGCGCGACAAGCTGACGGATCTGCGATTCCGCTTCCAGGCGTGCGATGCGGTCTTCCAAGCTGCTCATGATCCTGTCTCCTGCAAATGCTGTTGTCGGTGATTTATGATGTGGCGGCCAGGGGCGCATGCAGCCGCGCCAGCGCAGCCGCCTCTCGCCCGGCAGTCAGTCCGAATATGATCGCATTGCCGATGGATGCTCCACCCGATGCATAGCATTCGCCGAACATGCCGCCCGTTGTCTCGCCCGCTGCATAGAGACCGGGGATCGGCCTGTCCGCCGCATCCAATACCTGCGCCCGTGTGTCGATCCGCAATCCTGTCCCCGTCCAGCAGATGATTGCTGCGCAAATTCGTGCAGCATAAAAGGGAGGCGAGGTAATCGGGCGCAGGAACGATGCAGGCTTGAAGAAGCCGCCATCCGCTTTGGCGGACACATGGTCGTTATAGCGATTGACGGTGGTGTGCAGCACATCCGGGGATATGCCGATACGTTCGGCCAGTCCTGCGATGCTGTCGGCCTTTTCCAAAGTTCCGGCAGCGACAAATTCGTCGAGCCGGTCTGCTGTCCAGTTGGGAGCCGGCCGGTAAGATGTCGTCTTGGAGGCCATCCGCGACGCCTCATCGAAAATGCCGAAGGCGATGCGATCCGCCTGTTCGCCAAGGACGGCCGCCATCACCGAATATTCGATGCTTTCATCGACAAAGCGCCTACCCTGGCGATTGACCATCATCAGCCAGCCGGGAACATAGCTTTCCAACTCTTTCGCAAAACCGGGCGTCAAAAGGAGCAATCCCCGATTGGCCGCGCTGATCTGGCCGCCTGCAGTCTGCGCCATGAGAATGCCGTCCCCGCGGCAGGTCGGGGCGCCGATATACCAATGCTGGTCCCCATGGATGGCGGCGTCAGGATATAATTGCGCCAGCATCGCCGGATTGGCGCCGAAGCCACCCGTCGTGATTATCGTGGCGCTGCTGCGGACCGGTTGCCCGTCAACGATTACGCCGCATACCCGGCCTTCTTCGATCAGAAGCGTTTCCACACGGGTTTCCAGGGCGACATCCACGGATCTTCCCGCGAAGGAGCCTTCCAGTGCCTCCGCAATGGCGGCCCCGCCTCCCGCAGCCCTATGTCCGCGGCGAACCTTGTCGACCCCGGACATGTATAGGTCTTCCGCCCGGAATTCGACGCCAATCGATCGCAGCCATTCGAAGGCCGCAGGCGAGTCATCGCAAAGTTTGCGGACCAGCGAGGCTTCCAGCTTATATTGGTTGAGCGTCATATAATATTGAAAGACAGCGTCCGGGGCGTCTCCTTCGATCCCGGCCTCGCGCTGGAGAGAAGTTCCGGCGGCGTAAAATACCCCACCGGACAGCGCGGTCGATCCACCGGTGCGCGCGGCCGCCTCCACAATCAATACGCTCGCACCATTTTCGGAAGCGGCTGAAGCCGCGGCGAGGCCCGCGCCGCCCGCGCCTACTATGATGACGTCATAGTCGGTCATGCCATTCGCTCTCCGTCCATAGCGGCATTCCGCTCATTGCCTGTGCTCGCATCGCGCGTTCGGTTCGCGCTCTTTTTGGCCACTCCTGACATGGCCATCAAAGGAGGGTTGAAAAAAACAGTCAAGTTTGTTTTGTTATTGACTGAAAATATGCGGCGAACGGGGTCCCCTGCGCGCCGCGAAAGGAGAGACGATGATTCTGGGCATGCACCATGTGGCCATATCCACACCGGATATTGACCGGTTCATCGACCATTATGAACGCTGGTACGGCTTCCAGCGTGTCGCGGATGGCGGATGGCAGAGCGACAATGAGCGGGTAGGGCGGATGGTGCAACTGCCCGGTTCAGCGGCGCGCTATGCCATGATCCGCCTGAATGATTTCTATATTGAGGTTTTTCAATATCTTGAACCGAAAGGTGAACGGTTCGAACGCAGAATGTGCGATCCCGGCTTGATCCATATCTGCCTGTATGTGGATGACGCATGGGCGGAATATGAGCGGCTTTCCGCGCTGGGTATGGAATTCCATTGCGAGCCGGGCGGGGCGGGCACGATGCTCGCAACCTATGGACGTGATTGCGACGGGAATGTCGTGGAGCTTCTGGAAGTGATCGCGCAGGATCACCCCTTTCCATATCTGGGCGCGCGACAGTCCGCCTGATAAAGCCCGGCCCTACGGCAGAATCTCTGCCGGACGCCGGGCGTTGGATTACGCCGCGCCGCCTTCGTTGAAATAATCGGGCATGCCGCCCGGCCAGATGACGCCCCACTGCGCCTGACCGCCATCCAATATCATCAGGTCGCCATTGATGAAGCGGGCGGCGGGGGAAGCAAAATAAGCGATGGCTTCGGCCACGTCCCAGGCGTCGCCGCGCATCTTCATTGGGTTCGCCTGATGGAAGCGGGCGAGGGCTTCTTCGGGATACATGGCGAACCCTTCCGTCTCTATGACGCCGGGGCCGATGCAGTTGATGCGGATGTTGAATGGCGCCCATTCGGTCGCGAGCGTTTTCGACAGATAGATGACGCCTGCTCGCGCCGCGCATGTGTGCGCGGCTTGCGGCATGCCGCGTTCGACATTGGCGACGATGTTGATGATGTTGCCCGGTTTGCCATCGGCGCGCCAGCGCTTGGCGGCTTCCTGCATCATCCACCAGGTGCCGTTGAGATTGGTGTCTATAACGGCCAGCCAGCCCTTGCGCGTGAAATCGATGGCATCCTGGGGAAACTGCCCGCCGGCATTGTTCACGACAGTATCGATGCCACCGAACTTGTCATGCACCGCGCCAATCAGTTCCTCGACCGCGTCCGGGTCCCGGATGGTCGTGGTCTGGATGAAAATTTCCTTGCCAGTCTCCTTGGCGATCACATCGCGCGTACGTTCCAGTTTCTCGACATCGCGGCCGCAGATAGCGACATTGGCGCCAAGGCGTACGGCCAGAAAAGCGGCGGCCTTGCCCATCCCACTGCCACCGCCGGTGATGAGCAAAGTCTGCCCATCGAGCAGATCGGGGCGGTACACCGTGGCTTTTTCCGCGAGATCCTGTTCCGTCAGGCCACGCTTTGGCCTGGTCGGATCGTTAAGGTCCGGCCGGAAGATTTTGGGTGCCGTCATACTCTTCGTCCTCTCATGGGCGATCGTCGCGGCTGCCCGCGAATCCGCTCCTTCTTCTATCTGTAAAGAGGAGTAGCAAGGCCAAAATAAAAAACAAACAAGAATGTCTTTATTTGCAACAGCATCGCGATCATTAAATAAGTCGATTGACTGAAAAATAATCGTCTTTAGGCTTGGGAGGACGATAGAAATCGCTTTTGAATGGGAGAGAATGCAGATGACGGGACAGCGCGTGGCGTTGGTGACTGGAGCGGCGCAGGGCATAGGTTATGGCGTGGCGCAGCGTCTGGGCGCTCTGGGCCATCATGTTGCGCTGTTCGATCGCGACACTGCGCTGCTGACTCAAGCCGAGCAGACATTGCGCGGTGAGGGGTTGGACGTGTCTGCGCTGGAGGGCGATGTCGCATCCGATGCTTCTGTGAAAGAGGCCATTGCCTTGGTCGAAAAGCGCTTCGGGCGGCTGGATATCCTTATCAACAATGCAGGGATCAGCCCCAGTCATGGCGGCTATTCGCAGCTTGTCGAAGATGTGCCTCTGGAGGAATGGGACCGCGTTCTCGCGGTGAATTTGACCGGCACATTCTACATGTGCCGCTATGCCCTGCCGCTGATGAAAGCGGGGAAGTGGGGGCGCATCGTCAATTTCTCGTCGCAGGGCGGGCGGATGCGTTCGCTGCTTTCTGGCGCGCATTATGCTGCGACCAAGGCTGGGCTGATCGGCTTTACCCGCGTTTTGGCGGGGCAGGTTGGCGGGCATGGCATCACCGCCAACTGCATCGCGCCGGGGCGAATCGATACGGAGCAGAGCCGTAGTTTCGGCGATACCGATACCTACCTCAAGCAACTCCCTGTCGGGCGGTTTGGTGAGGCCGCCGATATAGCGGCGGGCGTGGAATATCTGGTGTCCGACGGCGCGGGTTTTGTCACTGGCACAGTGCTGGACATCAATGGCGGGTTTTACATGACCTGACGATCAGAGGGTGTCGGCGCTTCCCAGGATCACCGTTGCCTGACTGGACAGAGTTCCGCCATTGCCATGAGCAAGCGCAACGTCAATCTTCCCCAACTGGTTCGCCGCCTCGCCACGGATCTGCCGCGCCGCCTCAACAATCGCAAACAGCCCGTACATACCGGGATGGCAGTAGGACATGCCGCCGCCATTCGTATTTACCGGCAGCGTTCCCCCCGGCGCTATCGTGCCGCCCGATACGAAGCGGCCGCCTTCTCCCTTCGGACAGAAGCCGAGATCCTCAAGGAAAAGAACGGTGTTGATCGTGAACGCATCATAGAGCTGCACCGTCTGCACATCGGCAGGACCGATGCCTGCAGCATGATAGGCGCGCGGGCCGGACTCCGCTGCTGCGGTGGTCGTGACGTCCGATGCTTGGGCAATCGAGTTCCACCATGTCGCCGCCGCCGCGCCAAGCACCGGTACGACGGGACGGGGCAAGTCACGGGCGCGATCCGTGCGGGTGAGCACGATCGCCGCTGCGCCATCGGTCACCAGGCAGCAGTCGCGTACGGAGATTGGCGAACTGATGATCCGGGATGCCAGGCACTCCTCTATGCTGAGAGGGCCTTTGGCAAAGGCCTCCGGGTTGGTGTTCGCCCACTGGCGGGCCGCGACCGCCACCTCCGCCAGTTGTTCGCGCGTGGTGCCATATTCATGCATGTGGCGCGCCGCGGCCAGCGCATAGGAGGAGAGAGGAAATAGTGGCCGGTACGGCGCATCCCAACTGTTGGGCTTGATCGATGTCGCAAGCTTGCCGCCATTGGTGCGCTGGTTCGACCCATAGGCGATAAGGGCGGTGTCGATATAGCCGGCCTCCAGCATCATGACCGCAGTGATGATGTGGCTCATGAAGGCCGATCCACCAGTGCGGTTATTGTCGGTGAAGCGCGGACTGAGGCCCAGATATTCGGCGAAGCTCAAGCCCGCGAAGAAATCATCGGGCTGGCAGATAAAGAGCGCGTCGATGGCGTCGATGCGCAGGCCCGCATCCTCCACAGCCAGCAGCGCTGCGCGCGCCGTCAGCTCCATGGACGAAAAGCCGGGCGCTTCGCCAACGCCGAAGGTCGCAAGGCCGGCAATCGCCGATTTTCCGCGAGGGAAATCTCCGCCCATCTCAGTGTCCCGTCGGCTCAAACAGAAGGATAGGCGCGCCATCATCCTGCGTGCCGATCTTTGCCCGGACGCGCTGACCGATGCGGAGGGTTTCGGGGTTTGCGCCCTCGATCCGGCTCATGAGTTGCGCTCCTTCGTCGAGCCGGACGATCGCCACATTATAGGGAGGAACGGGCGGCTTTTGCGACACCCAGGTCAGCGAATAGATGTGGCCAAGACCTGTCGCTTCGACCCATTCCAGATCGGTCTCTCCGGTGCCCGGTTCCATGACGCGCGGCGGGAAAAACACGGTTCCCGAAGATATAGCGCGTTGCAGCAGGAACCTGCCGTCCGCCAGGGCCGCGCGCCATTGCGCTTCCGGCCCGCCCGTCATCCCGTCCATCATCCTCTCCTTCAGGCCGGTTCGGCCAGCCGCACCGCCCCCGTGCCGATCAGCGCATCGATTTCCGCGCTGCCGAAACCCGCCTCGTCCAATATTGCGCGGCTGTCAGCGCCCAGCGCTGGTCCGGGTTCCCCGATCGCGCCGGGCGTTGCCGAAAAGCCGGTTGGAATGCCGGGGAAGCGCAGTACGCCTTCTTCCGTTTCGCGCTCCTGCCAAAAGCCGGTTTCCACCAGATGGGGATCATGCAGCAGGTCGGTGAGGCTTGCGATGGCCATCGCGGGAATCTGGGCCTCGCGCAGCAAGGCCATCCATTCGTCTGTGGTCCGCTGTTCCATCACCGCAGCGACCTGCGCAAGCACCTTCCCGATATTCTGGGTGCGGGTGCGCATGGAAGCGAACATCGGGTCCTTCGACCAGTCCGGGTCGCCGATGGCGTGGAAGAAGGCGCGCCAATGTTTGTCGTTGTAGATCATCACGCCGATATAGCCGTCCGCCGTCTTGTAGGGCCGCCGCGCCTCCGACGTGGCGCGGGGATATTCGGGCGGGCCGAGCGGCGGCACGAACAGCGATCCGCACAGATGTTCGACGGTCGCGAAGGATACCAGCGTCTCGAACATGGGCACTTCGATTTCCTGGCCGAGTCCGGTGCGCTCGCGAGCGTAGAGCGCAGCCATCACCGCATAGGCGCCGGTCAGGCCCGCGACCTTATCCGCGACGACCGTGGCAAGGTAGGTCGGCTCCCCCTTGGACAGGCGCGCCTGCAGGTCAACGATGCCGGAGGCCGCCTGAACGATATCGTCATAGGCGGGGTAATCGCGATAGGGACCGGACCGGGCGAAGCCGTAGAGATTGGCGTAAAGGATGCGCGGATTGACCGCCTGAAGCGCTGGATAGTCCAGGCCAAGCCGTCCGATCGCCTGCGCGCGCATCGAATGGATGAACACGTCCGCGGTTTCAGCGAGCTTCAGCAAAGCCTCCTTGGCGGAGGGTTGCTTCAGGTCAAGTACGATGCTGCGCTTGCCGCGATTCACGTTCATGAACATCCCGCCCCGCGCAGGATCGTTACCAGGCGGCAGGTAGCGGGTGGTGTCGCCGTCCGGGCTCTCCACCTTGATCACGTCCGCGCCAAGATCGGCGAATATCTGGGTCGCATAGGGCCCCATGAGAACGCTCGTCAGGTCAAGCACGCGCACGCCCGCAAGCGGGCCTTGTCCCCGGCCGCTCATGCCTCATTCTCCTGGCTTGCCAAGACGAAGCTCCCGCTTACCCTTGCGCGTACACACGTGAGAGAGGGACGATCATGAAGGCGCATCTGGTGGCCGCGGGGAAATTCCACGACATTGACTTCGCACGGCTCGAACTGCTGAAATTGCTGGCTGAACATCCTGAAATCCGTACCTCCGTCTCCTCGGACTATGCCGATACCGGCAGCATCGCGGCGGCCGGATTATTGATTACCTACACTTGCGACCTCATCCCCACGCCTGAGCAGACCGAAGTCCTGAAGGGCTGGCTGGAACAGGGCGGCCGCTGGTTAGCTTTGCACGGCACCAATGCGATCCTGCGCTTCGGCGATGACGGTGTCGTCGACACGCCGGACGAAGCGCCGGAGTTTACCGGACTGCTGGGCACGCGTTTTGCGGGTCACCCGCCGATTGCGCCGTACAAGGTATTTGTGACGCGCAGCGACCATGAGATGACGAGCGGCCTGCGCGATTTCCGGGTCGAGGACGAACTGTACCTGACCCACCGCACTGCCGACATCGATGTGTTGATGCACACCAGCTTCACGGGCCGTTGCGACGAATTTCGCGAGGCGGAGTGGGACGCGCCGGAAATGCCGGTCCTTTATGAACGCAAGGTGGGGAAGGGCGGTATCCTTTACCTCACCCTCGGTCATTGCCGCGGGCATTACGACTTGCGCCCGGTTGCGGACTTCTGGCCGCATCCGCAGCGCTGCGCCTGGAACTACCCCATATTCTACGAACTGCTGCGCCGCGGCATTCGCTGGGGAGCCACTCACCGGGACTGATCCCGGTTTGTAGGTTTCATCAGGCGTATCTGCTGCTCAAGCAGGCGCAGCATCGGTTCAACCATCGACTCGTCAATGGCGCTGGTCAGAAGATTGATGGCCATGCCCTCGATCATGGTCTGCGACAGGGTCATGGCGAGTTCGAAGCTGACCGGATCATCCTGCCATTCAGGGAAAAGCTGGACGGCCTGCGCGTTGAACTTCTGACGGAACTCGATCTGCAGCGGCTGCAATATGCGTGCGAGGTCCGCATTGGTCCGCGCGGCGAGAGCCAGTTCATGGAAGGCCACGAAGGCGGGTTTTTGCAACTGCCGCCAATAGGTGTTCACCATGGTTGCAGGCTCATGCTCGGTCACTTCCGCTGCGCGGCGGAACGCCCGGAGGCGCTTTTCATGTAACTCGACAATCGTCGCCTTGATGAGCGCGGAGCCGTTTTCGAAATGATGCAGCATGGCGCCACGGGAAAGGCCCGCTTCGGCAGCCACTTGCGGCGTCGTTGTATTAGCGTAGCCGAATTTTACGATGCATCGAATCGTCGCATCGATTAGGCGGGCTCTGGTTTGCGCGCTTTTCAGCGATTGCTGAGTCGGGCCATTGGCGGATGGCGTCTTCGCGCTACGGGTGGCTGAAGCGGAACGCGCCGACGCGAGGGCCATAAAATCTCCAAACAGAACCGATGAAAAAACAAGCATGACTGTTTTTTGTGGCAAAAGTCAAGCGTGGCGGGGTGAAAATTTCCCTATTCGCGATGGGTTTTTAATCGCTTCGCCATAAAAAAACAGTCATGCTTGTTTCTTACTTGCGATCGGGCCAAAGCTCGTTCAAAGAATGCGCATGGTTCAAAGAACGGCTCTTGTCATTGGCGCGTCCAGCGAAGGCGGCTTGGGTGAAGCGACGGCGCGCCGGCTCGCCGCCGATGGTTGCGCCGTGTTTCTGGCGGGGCGCAACCGGCAGCGGCTGGATGCCCTGGCCGCAGAAATGGGGGCGGCCGCCTACACCTGCGACCTGCTGGACGAGCAATCGATCATCGACCTCGTTCGGGCTGTTGGCCCGGTGGATATTCTGGTGAATGCGGCCGGTACGACGCAGGGGCGGCGTATTCTAAAGATTACGCGCGAGGAGATCGAGCCGCAGCTCAATATGCATGTCACGGCGAATATCCTGCTGATGAAGCATTTCGGCGCGATCATGCCCAAGGGCGGCAGCATCATCTTCTTTTCATCGGTCGTGGCAAAAGTGCCGGGTTTCGGCCTTGTCGCCTATTCCGCCGCAAAGGCTGCTCTTGATCACGTCGTGCGGGTCGCTGCGCTGGAATTCGGCCCAATGGGTATCCGGGTGAATGCGGTTGCGCCCGGTTTTTCGCGCACGCCGATGACCGAGGTGTTCCTGAGCGACGGGCGCTTCCAGGAACTTTACAGTCGCGAGACGGCCATGGGGAAGCTGACGGAGCCGCATGAAGTGGCTGCTGCCGTGTCCTATCTCGCTGCGCCGGATTGCTACACGACCGGCGAAATCATCCAGGTGAGTGGCGGGGCGCAATTGCTGCGCCTCCCGCGCGCCGAAGAACTTCAAGCCTGAAACTTAAGGAGCGGACAGGTGGATCTCGGACTACAGGGCAAGAAAGCTATTCTGGTCGGCGCGGCGCGCGGTATTGGCATGGCGGTTGCGGAAATCTTAGCGCGCGAAGGCTGTGACCTCGCGATCACCGCGCGGTCCGAGGACAGCGTGAAGGACGCCGTGGCGGAACTTTCCAAATATGGCACTCGCATCATCGGCAAGCCGGTCAACGTCAAGAAGGCCGACGACTACAAGGCGTGGCTGGAATGGGCCGTCGAGGATCTGGGCGGATGCGACATCATGATCCCGATCACCTCGGCCGGCGGCGGCATGGGCAGCGAGAAATATTGGTCCAACGCTTTCGAAGTGGACGTGATGGGGCCGGTGCGCGCGGTTGAGGCGGTGATCCCGACCATGACCGAAAAGCAGTCCGGATCAATCATCCTTATCGCCACCACATCCACGGGTGAGGCGATGGGCGGCCCGCAGGCCTACAACGCCATGAAAGCCTCCCTCCTGACCTATGGCAAGCAGCTCGCCCTGTTCCACGGAAAGAACGGCATTCGCGTCAATGTCGTGTCGCCAGGCCCCATCGAGTTCGAGGGCGGCAACTGGGACATGATCAAGGGCACGATGGAGAAATTCTACAATTCCCAATTGCGCCAGCAGCCGACCGGCCGCCTTGGCACGCCGGAAGAAGTGGCCCGCTGCATCGTGTTCCTCGCCAGTCCGGCGGCAAGCTGGTGCAATGGTTCGCATCTGGTCGTCGACGGCGGCTTCACCAACCGCACCCATTTCTGATTTCTAGCGAGAGGTCCGCACGAAGCGGAAAACGGCGATGGACGTAAAACGCAAGGTCGACATCATCCGGGTCAATCCGCAGGATTGGCCGAACGGGACCCCCACCCACAAGGAGGAGGACCCGGATCTGGGCTATGACGTCATTCCGGCCGAACGCTATTATGGCGAAGCGTTCATGAAGCTGGAGTGGGACCGGATCTGGTCGAAAGTCTGGCTGCTTGGCGGCCGGTCTGACGATATCCAGGAGCCGGGCGATTATATCTGCACGGAGATCGGCAAGGAATCCGTGCTGATCGTCCGCCAGTTGGACGGGTCTGTCCGCGCCTTCCCGAACGTCTGCCTGCATCGCGGCAACAAGCTGCGCCCGGAAGGACTGGGCAATGCGGAGCATTTCCAGTGCATGTATCATCACTGGACCTATGATCTGCAGGGTTCGATCACCCGTATTCCGGACCTCGATACCTTTCCGCAGGGCTGCCCGCCGGGCGCGGCGCTGCCAAGTTATCCATGCGAGGAATGGGGCAGTTTTGTCTGGTTCTCGCTCAACAAGGATGTCGGGCCGCTCGCCGACTATCTTTCACCGATGCAGGAGCATCTGGGTCCCTATAATATGGACCGGATGGCCTGGACGCGGGATATCACGGTGGAGTGGGACTGCAACTGGAAGGCCAGCGTCGACGCCTTCAGCGAAGTCTATCATGTGCAGGGCATCCACCCGCAGCTCCAATGGTATCTGGACGACACCAACGCCCAGATCGACGTCTATGAGCGGCACAGCCGGTATCTCGTTCCATTCGCGACGATCAGCGCGCGCGTGGCGATGCCTTCGGCCATTCCGCCAGCCATTTATGAGATCATGGTCAAGGCGGGCATGGACCCCGCCGAATATGAGGGCCGCGTCAGCGACATCCGGCGCGACGTCCAGATATTCAAGCGCAAGCATGGCAAGGCGCAGGGCAAGGACTATTCGGCGCTGAATGACGATCAACTGACCGATGATTATCATTATTCGATCTTCCCGAACGTCTCGATGAACGTCCATGCCGACGACATCATGATGTTCCGGCAGCGGCCGCATCCGACCGACCCCAACAAGATGTTCTACGACATCTGGATGTTCGAACTGGTGCCGGAGGGCGAGGAATGGCCGGAACGGCCGAAGCACAAGCGCTTCAAGCATGGCGACAAGAGCATCGGCCAAGTGCTTGATCAGGACGCCTTCAACCTGCCGACGGTGCAGAAGGGCATGCATTCGGACGCCTTTCCTGGCTTGTGGATCGGTGATCAGGAATTGCGCATCCGGCATTTCCACAAGGTGATCGACGATTTCATCTATGGGCCGGATGGCAAGGGGCCGGACGACATCTGAATGTCGGCGGCGAATGAGAATTTTTGAGGAGAGGCGGATTCATGCAGCTTTCCAGAGACGATCTTGTGGGCGCTTACCGGCGGATGGCGATCATCCGTAAGTTTGAGGAGCGTTTGCACGATGAGATCAAGACCGGTGAGATTGCCGGCTTCACCCATCTCTATTGCGGCCAGGAAGCGGCCGCGGTCGGCGTGTGTGACCATCTGGACACCGAAGATCTGATCGTTTCCACCCATCGCGGCCATGGCCATTGCATCGCCAAAGGATGCGATGTGAAGGGGATGATGAAGGAGATTTACGGACGTCGCGACGGCCTTTGCAAGGGGCGCGGCGGCTCCATGCATATCGCTGATCTGTCGGTCGGCATGCTGGGCGCGAACGGCATTGTCGGCGCGGGTGCGCCGCAGGCAGTGGGCGCGGCGATCGCGGCGAAGCTGGACGGGAAGGGCAAGGTCGCCATCGCTTTCTCCGGTGACGGCGCCTGCAATCAGGGCACGACGTTTGAGGCGATGAATCTGGCCGTTGTGGTGAAGGCTCCGGCGATCTTCGTGTTCGAGAATAACCATTATTCCGAGCATACCGGCGTTGACTACGCCGTGGGCACGAACAAGGACATCGCCAGCCGTGCCGAAGCCTTCGGCATGAAGGCGTGGCGCGCCAATGGCTGCGATTATTTCGACACCTATGAGACGATGCGCGAGCTGCTGGACTATGTACGGGCGGGCAATGGCCCGGCGGCGATCGAGCTGGATACCGAGCGTTTCTACGGCCATTTCGAGGGCGATCCGCAGCGGTATCGGGGCAAGGGCGAACTCGACCGGCTCTGGGAGGAGCGCGACTGCCTGAAGGCGTTCCGCGCGAAGGTGAGCGAAGCGAAGCTGCTGGACCTGAAGCTGCTCGACGAAGTCGATGCCGAAGTGGCGCAGCTTATCGAGGAAGCGGTTAGCGAAGCGCGCGCTGCGCCGGCACCCGATCCGGCGCATGTCGCCGAAGATGTTTACGTCGATTATTGAGAGGAAGCGGACACATGGCAGTCATGAATATCCGCGAGGCGATCAACAAGACGCTGATGGATGAGATGGAGCGCGATTCCAATATTATCGTGCTTGGAGAAGATGTGGTCGGCGGCGCGGGAACGGCTGGCGGGCAGGAAGCCATTGGCGGCATCTGGGGCACGACGCCGGGGCTGTACGCCAAGTTTGGCGCGGATCGCGTGATCGACACGCCCATTTCCGAAAGCGCCATCATTGGCGCGGCGGCGGGCGCGGCGCTGGCGGGCAAGCGCCCGGTCGCGGAACTGATGTTCGCGGATTTCGTGGGCGTCAGCCTGGACCAGCTTTGGAACCAGATGGCGAAGTTCCGCTACATGTTCGGCGGCAAGACGAAATGCCCGGCGGTCGTGCGCCTGATCTACGGCGCCGGCATGAACGCGGCGGCACAGCACAGCCAGTCGGTCTATGCGATGCTGACATCGATGCCGGGCCTGAAGGTTGTGCTTCCCGCGACGCCTGCAGATGCCAAGGGACTGCTGACCGAAGCGTTGCGTGGCGACGATCCGGTGATGTTCTTCGAGCATAAGGCGCTCTACGGCGTGAAGGGCGAGGTGCCCGACGGCGAATATCGCCAGCGTTTCGGCGAGGCGCGCATGGTGCGTGAGGGCGGTGACGTCACGGTCGTCACCTGCGGCCGCATGGTCGGCTTTGGCGAGAAGGCGGCCGACAAGCTGGCTGCAGATGGCATCGGTGTCGACCTTATCGACTTGCGCACGACCAGCCCGTTGGATGAGGAAGCCATATTGGATTCCGTCGAGGCGACAGGCCGTCTGGTGGTAGTGGACGAAAGCCCGCCGCGCTGCAGCCTGGCTGCCGACATTTCCGCTATCGTCGCGTCGAAGGCCTTCACTAGCCTGAAGGCTCCTCCCGCAATGATCACCGGTCCGCACTCGCCGATCCCGTTCGCGCGCGAACTGGAGCGGGCGTGGGTCCCTTCTCCCCAGAAGATCGAGGACGCGGTTCGCCAAGTCCTCGCATTTCGCTGAGGGGTAGCGCGATGGCCAGTCTGAAACTGTTCACCATGCCCAAATGGGGCATTGAGATGAGCGAAGGCACGATCGCTGAATGGATGGTTGCAGAGAATGCGCCATTCGAGAAGGGGACGGTGCTTGCGCTGATCGAGACCGACAAGATCACCAATGAAGTGGAGGCGGAGGCTGCCGGACGTTTTGTGCGCATCTTGGCGGAAGCGGGCGGGACATATGCAGTCGGCGCTCTGCTTGCTGTGCTCAGTGATGGCGGTGAGGCCAGCGCGGCTGAAATCGATGCAATCATCGGCACCTTCAAGCAGGCCGATACCAGTTTTGGCGATAAGGAAGATACGCCCGCATCTGCCCCCGCGCCGGTTGCTCCACCCGCTCCAGTGTCGATTCCGGACGATATGCTGATCAGCCCGGTGGCGCGTAGTCGCGCGCTTGAAGCGGGCGTGGACGTCGCGAACCTCGTCGGATCGGGCAGGGGCGGACGCATCACGGCGCAGGATGTTGATCAGGCAGCGAGGCCCGAAGCCTCTGCCGGGCTGGTCGGCGCCTACGCGCTGACGCCTGATTTGGGCGCTTATGCCACGCCGATGGCGAAGCGGTTGTCCGTTATGCACAATGTGCCACTGGCGGGAGTCGAAGGTTCCGGTCCTCGCGGCCGTATTCGCAAGGTTGATGTGCTGGCGCGCGTTGCGCCCTCCGCGCCAGCCCCAGCCCCAGCGACGCCAGCGCCTCAGCCTGCGCCGGTTGCAACGCCTGCGGCAGTTCCCGCTGCTGGCGTGACGATAAAGCCGATGTCATCCATGCGCCGCACGATTGCGCGACGTCTGACTGAGGCGAAGAGCACCATTCCGCATTTCTATGTGCGGCGCAGGGTCCGCGCCGATCGCCTGCTTGCACTGCGCTCCGCGGTTCAGGGACAGCGGTCGAGCGTCAACGACTATCTGATCAAGGCGTGCGCGCTTGCCCTGATGGAAGTGCCGCAGGTCAATATTCAGGTGCATGGGAACGACATCCATGAGTTCGATGGCGCGGACATCGCCGTCGCTGTCGCAACGGAAAAGGGTCTAGTCACGCCGATCGTGACCGGTGCTGACAACCGGAGCGTCGCCGATATTTCCGCCGTCATGGCTGGCCTTGCCCAGCGGGCAAAGTCGGGCAAGCTGAAGCCGGAGGAATTCACTGGCGGCAGTTTCTCGCTGTCCAATCTGGGTGGGTTCGGCGTGGAGCAGTTCGACGCGATCATCAATCCGCCACAGGGCGCGATCCTCGCGGTCGGCACGGCGCGGCCGGAACCGATCGACGATGAAGGCGCGTTTCGCATTGTGCCCGTGTTCCATCTGTCACTGTCCTGCGATCATCGCGCCATCGACGGCGCCGATGGCGGACGTTTCATGGCGGCGCTGGCCAATCTGATCGAGCACCCCGAACTGCTCTAGACTTATCGTGGCGCCTTACACCCACAGGAATGCGCCAAAAGGGAGGAAGAAGTGAATTTCTCGTTGACCCCGGATCAGGAAGAATTGCGCGCCGCGGCCCGCGACTTTGCTCGCGCCGAACTGCCCGCCATCGCCGCCGAACTTGAGCGCGACAACAAGCCGCCAAGCCATGAACTGGTGAAGCGCTATGCCGAAATGGGCTTCCTTGGCATCAACGTGTCGTCCGACCTCGGCGGCCTTGGGCTGGGTAATATCGAGGCGCTGATCGTGCTGGAGGAATTCGCCAAGATTTCCTCGGCCGTGGCGTTTCCGATCTTCGAATCCTCTGTCGGGCCTGTGCGCGCCATCGAATATTTCGCTTCGGACAGCCTGAAGAAGCGGATCGTCCCAGCAGTTTGCAGCGGCGATATGGTCGTGGCCGTGTCGATGTCCGAACCGGATGCCGGCAGCGCGCTCACCGACCTCAAGACCAAGGGCGTTATCAAGGGCGACAAGGTCGTCATCAACGGCACCAAGCGCTGGTGTTCGGGCGGCGGCCATGCGGACGCCTATGTGGTTTATTGCCGCCTGTCCGACGATCCGGGCGCGAAGGCGATCGGCGCGGTGCTGGTCGAAAAGGATCGGCCGGGCCTTAGCTTTGGTCCCAATGAACAGCTTATGGGTTTCCGCGGCGTGCCATCGTCGGATCTCAACTTCGACGATTGTGAAGTGCCGGTCGACAATATCATCGTGCCTGCGGGTGGCTTCAAAAAGCTGATGGAAGCGTTCGATCTGGAGCGGTGCGGCAACGCCACCATGTCGCTGGGGCAGGCGTCCGGCGCGCTGGAAGATGTCTCTGCCTATGTCCAGGAGCGCAAGCAGTTCGGCAAGCCGATTGCGGAGTTCCAGGCGGTGCAGATAAAACTCGCCGAAATGCACATGAAGTGCGAAGCCGCTCGCCTGCTGATCTGGCGCGCCGCCGCCAACGCGCAGGATGGTCTGCCGTCGGTGCTTAACAGTTCCACCGGCAAATGCTTCGCCAACACGATCTCCCGCGAGGTAACGGGCGACGCCATGCAGTTGATGGGCGCCTATGGCTACTCCAAGGAGTTCCCGATGGAGCGCCGTTTGCGCGATAGCTGGGGCTGGGGAATCGCTGGCGGCGCGATCGACATCCAGAAGGTCAATATCGCCGGCGCCATGCTCGGCCGCCGCTTCGACCAGCGGCGATAAGATGGGCGGGTTCGCCCGGCTGCTGCATGTCGAGGCGAGCCCGCGCGGTTCGCGATCCCGGTCTTCAGCCGTTGCCCGGCGGCTGATCGACCGGATCGCGCCAGATACGGTCGAGACGCTGAACCTGTTCGATGCGGATCTGCCGCCCTTTGACGGGGCGGTTATGGAAGGGCGTTATGCGCTGATCGCCGGGGAGGCGGTTTCTCCGGAGGTTGCTGCGCAGTGGGAAGCGATCCGTGCGCGGATCGACCATTTTCTCTCGTTCGACGCCTGGCTGTTCAGCGTGCCGATGTGGAATTTCGGTATTCCCTATCCGCTGAAACAGTATGTCGATCTGATAACCCATCCTGGCATGACTTTTACGGTTGATCAGACGGGCGTGACGGGCCTTGCTTCCGGGCGCATGGCAATCCTGGTCGGGTCCGGCGCGCTGGACATTCGGCCGGACGGACCGATGGCGGCATTGGATCACCAGATGGCTTTCATGCGGACCTGGCTGAACTTCATCGGCGTGACCGATATAAGAACTGTCGATATCCGGCCGACTTACGGGACGGCGGAGGAAGTCGAGGCCGCGATGCAGCGCGCTTATGAGGAAGCCGATGCGTTGGCCGCAGCCCTCTCCCGGCCGGAGCGGGTGTAGACCAGGTTGATGCTGGTGAAGGTCACGGCCTCCTCGCCAGTTTGGATTACCACTGCATAGCGGGTCAGCGCCGTGCCCCGGTCTGTCCGGGTTTCCGACGGACGAAGCTCTATAATCTCCGACGTCACATGGATGACGTCTCCGGCGCGGATTGCACGGCGCAGGCGGAGTTCGTCCCAGCCGATCCCGCAGACGAAATCGATGTCCGAATTTATCTCATGATCGAGCTGCCGCCACATGGCGAGCACATGGATGCCGCTGGCGACCAGTTCGCCGAATACGGATCCTTTGGCGAGTTCCGGATCGCTGTGGAACCATTGCGGATCATAATCGCGGGCGAAGGCGAGAATCTGCTCCTGCGTAACCAGCCTCTCACGCGACTTGCGATATTCGCCGACCGTCAGGTCCTCAAAAGTCCGGTAGGGTTTTACGGGAACGAAAGGGGCTGCCTCAGTCAAAAGCTGTTCTCTTTTCCATGCGTTACAATATGTCGCCGCGCGGCGTTGCCAGAATACGGATCAACCCTTCCTGCGCAACCGAAGCGACCAGACGGCCGTCCGCCGTGTAGACCGCGCCACGGCCCAGGGTGCGGGCGCCCGCCGCGGCCGGGCTGTCCAAAGCATAGAGCAGCCATTCGTCGACGCGAAACGAGTCATGAAACCAGATTGCATGATCGAGACTGGCCGTTTGCAAATGATCATCCGCCCATCCCACGCCCAGGGGAACAAGGCCCGCATGCAGAATATGCAGGTCCGACACATAGGCAAAAAAGCGCTGATGTTCTGCCGGATCGTCACCCAGTTTCCCCTTGAAGCGGAACCAGACGTGCCTGACGCTTGATTCCGGCGCTTCGTTGAACACCCGGAATCGCTCCACCGACCGCCATTCAAACAGATGCTCACGCCGCCAGAATGGCCAATGTTTCCGCGGCAGGGCGTCGCCGATTTCCGCAATATAATCACTCATCGGCCGCAATCCGTCGGGACCGGGCACGTCGGGCATGGGGAACTGATGCCGCGCGCCTTCCTCCTGCGTGTGGAGGAAGGCGGACATGGTGAAGATGACCTGACCATCCTGTTCGACCACAACGCGGCGGGCGGAGAAACTGCGGCCGTCACGATCGCGGCTGACGATGAAATCTATCGGCCGGTCGATGCTGCCTGGCCGGACGAAATAGGCGTGGCAACTGTTGATCGCACGATCGGGCAAAGCAGTCTTTTGAATCGCCGCCACTGCCTGCCCCACCACTTGGCCGCCATAGAGGCGGAGCAAGCGGCTTGGGATCGGCGCCGCACGGAAATGGTCCGTTCCCACCTCCTCGAACGCGAACAGCATCTCGCGCTCAACCGCAGGGTCGTTTGAATAATGTTCGCTGTCGGCCATGACGCCCTATGCCAGATAGCGGACTGTGTCAGGTAGCGGACAGGAAAGCGACCGCTTTCCTGTCAGTCACGCACGACCTGATCGTGAAGAACCTGCTCCACGCGCGCTTCGGGGGGTACCTGATTGAGGCCGATGCGGCGATCAAGCTCCTCATGCCAGTGGTAGATTCGGCGCTCCTGATAATTGAGCGGCATGCCTCGGAAGCCCTTGCTTTCCAACGATTCCTGGATTTGCGGGGCGAACTGCAAATCCTCGTAGAGAATGCGTTCCCAGTTGCCGATGCGGGTATCCCACAATGTATTGTCCCCTTCAGGGTCGTAATCGGGGGCGATCCAGCTCGAAACGACGCGGCAGGTCGTGTCCGATGTCGGCCAGAACTGCAGCAGCGGAATGCCGCTGTCGGATGCGGGCATCACGAAGTTGGGATAGATGTGATAGCTCACATTATTATTCGCCGGGACTTCCGTAATCGTCGGAATCTTCGGCATGCCGAGCGTGCCCGGATCTTTCCAGTCAGGGCGGCGGTTGGGCGTCAGCATGCGGCTGTGGCCATTGGGCCAGAGCGTCACGAACATGCCGCGATGATCGAGGAAGCGGTCCACCGTGTGCTGGTGGATCGACTTGATGTGATACACCTCAAGGAAAGCGTCGAGCAGGATCTTCACATTGCAGCCGACATCGTAGCTGCGCGAATCCACCATGCGCAGATCCTCAAGCCGGTATTGCTCCAGCTCCCTGGCCATCGGGCCGAGATGCTCCATTAGCGGCTGCGCGTCCGGGTCTTCGTTGAGGAAGATCAGGCTGCCCAGAAGCTCACAGCGCACAGAGACGAGCGAACGGCAGGAGAAGTCCAGATCGACGAAATCGCGCTTATCGCGCACAGCCGTCAGCTTGCCGTCGAGCGTGTAGCTCCAGCCATGATAGCCGCAGACGAAGCCACGGGATTCGCCTGTATCCTCCGTGACAAGCGGTGCGCCGCGATGCTGGCAAGTGTTGTAGAATGCGCGGACCTCGCCCTGCATGTCGCGCACGACAAGGATGGGCGAACCGGTATTGCGGGTAAGGAACCAGCTACCCTTGTTGGGCAACTGATCGACATGGCCGACATAAAGCCAGGCGCGGCCCCACATGCGCTCCTTTTCCAGCGCCAGAAATTCCTTGTCGACATAACGCACGCCGGGAATGTCGGGCAGGGCAGGGAAAGTTTCGGGCGGCGCCTTGCGTGAGCGCTCAAATTCCATGGTCTCATTGACCTGCCCAACCGAGAATGCGTTCAATTCCATTGTGCCACTCCTGATTGACGCCTATTAGCATAGCGGCAGATAAAAACAATCATGAATGTCTTTTATTGAGGAGAGGCCAGATGATCCAGCCGCGCTTTTCGTTGCATCCGCTCAATGCCCTGGAGACCCCGCCCGTCGCGCTGGTGAAGATCGCGGGAGAGCTTCAGGCCAGTCATGTCACGATTTTCACCTATGTTCCGGAGGAAGCAAAGGGGCTTTATCCCTTGCTGGAGCGTAAAGATGTCGGCGCGTTCCTTGAAGCTTTGGCGGACACGGGCGTAACTGTCGGAAATCTGGAGGTCTTTGGGCTGGAGGATGATGGCGACTATGCCCACTTGGTCGATGGCCTTGAAGTCGGGCAGATGATCGGGGCGAAGCGGGCGACGACTCACCTGCACAATGTCGAGGATCATGATGTCGCGGTCGATCGCTTCCGGCGATTCTGCGCGCTGGCGGCGCAATATGGCGTGGTGCCGGGGTTGGAGTTTCATGCCTTCTCCGCAGTGAAGGACCTGCGCACGGCCGCAGCGATCGTGCGGGACGCCGGATGCGGGACGCTGGTGCTCGACGTGCTCCACCTGATGCGCAACGGCGCCCATGTGGATTCCATCGCGGAAAATGCCGATCTGGTGTCGATCGTGCAGCTTTCCGACGGGCCGCTGCAGATCGATCCCGACCAGATGTGGGGCGAGGCGATCAAGGAGCGGGCGCTGCCGGGGCAGGGGGCTTTCCCGCTGGACGCCATCCTTTCGCCGCTGTCCGGCGAGATCATCATCGAGGCGGAGATTCCCCAATATCGGGCGAAGAAGGAAGGGGTAAGCGCATTCGAACGCGCGCGCCGGTCGATGGACGCGACGCGGGCAGTGACTGCTCCGCATATGGCCGGGGCGTAGGAAAGGAAAATCCTACGAAGTTGCGGAAGTTGCGGGTTGTGACGCATTTTGGCCCGGAAGTCGCATGTAGGTCGCACAAAAGTCGCATGTTGGTCTCACCTGCGTCTCATGTTGGTCTCATGTGCGTCGCACTTACGTCTCACATGCGTCTCACTTACGTCGCACCTACGTCTCACTTGAGTCCCATCTGCGTCGCATGTGCGTCTCACTTGCCTCGCATGTAGGTCGCGGTCGAGTCTCATCTGAGTCTCGATCAGGACGCAGTTGAAGTTCCCGCAAGTCGCTGCTGCGCCCGCACCAGGCCGTTGCCGGGTGTTCGCCGGGTTGTCGGTGTTGCGCATCGCGAGCTGTTCCATGCGGGCAGCAAAGCATGGATGGCGGAGCGTAGGACAGGAATTTGGCTTAAGCGCCGTTGCCGGATGCCAATGGGGCATAACAAACCTTCGTCACCCCGGCCTTGAGCCGGTGTCCCGCTTTACTCTTGTGGTTGGCCGAAGCCAAAGGCAACGGGACCCCGGGTCAAGCCCGGGGTGACGGATTGGGTCGGAGGCGTGGCGGATCGGGGTGATGTGTGCCCCGTCAGTCTGTCAGCCAGCCTGCGCGGCGCGGGCGGCCTTTACCGCGGCGCCGATTTCCGCATTAGTCGGGTTGCGGCGCAGGGTGAGGCCGCCATTCACCTGTAATACCTGTCCGCTCATGAAACATTCGTCGGACGCCAGCCATACAGCCGCCTCGGCAATATCGTCGCTCGTGCCCACGCGGCCGAGGGGATATTCGCGCGAGAAAGCGTCAATGATCGCCTGATTCTTCGCGGCCTTCGCGGTCATCGGCGTGACGGTGAAGCCCGGCGCGATCGAGTTGGCGCGGATGCCGCGATGGCCGAATTCATTGGCGACGCAGCGGATGACATGATCCGCCCCGGCCTTGGTGCCCATATAGGCGGCATGATCCTCCAGCATGATGGAAGCGGTCGCCGAGGAAATCTGGATCAGCGATCCGCCGTCGCGCATGGCGCGCAGCATCGCCTGATAAAAGAGGATCGCGCCGGTGAATTGCAGGGCGGTGATCTTCTCGATTTCTTCCTTGGTCGTCTCCAGGAAGGGCTTGAGCAGGCCCCAGCCAGTGGCGTTGAGGGCGATGTCCAGACCCCCGAAATGATCCACCGCCGCCTGCGCGAGCGCCGCGAGGTCCGCTTCATTGGTGATGTCGCAGGCGACGCCGATCCCGTCCAGTTCCTGCGCGAAGCCGGCGACCGAGTCCGTGTCCCGCCCGGCGATGACCAGTTTCGCGCCTTCCGACGCCAGCCGGCGGGCGATGGTCTGGCCCATATTATCCTTACCCGCCGCCCCGATGACGACGGCGACCTTGCCATTTAGCTTGCCCATGCCGACTCTCCTCATGCTGCGCCCGCTGGCGCTGTTGCTCGCCTGATAGCGCAGGCGGCGCATGATGCGAGATAAAAAAGACATGAAAGATTGTTTTTTATAGCGCCGGTGGTAAGCTTCGCCCTCGAAGCGCGCCGGTGGCCGGAGGATAATAGGCCAATAGCGGCATCGGGCGCGGCTTTGGCAGTGCATACCGGGAGAGAGTAATGGCGGTGACGGAACCGATTTATACGATGGGCGCGATGTTGCGGAGGTCCGCCGCGCTATATGCGCAGTCGCCGGCGTTGATCTTCCCCGACCGTCAGCTCAGCTATCGCGACCTCAACGAGTCGGCCCGCGCCTGGGCCAAGACCTTCATCGCCATGGGCATTCAGCCGGGACAGAATGTGGGCATATTGCTGACCACTCGCCCGGATTTCATCGAGATATTCTACGGCATCGAAATGGCTGGCGGCATCGCCGTCCCGGTCAATGCGCGATATCAGGCGAGCGAACTGAATTTCCTGGTGCGGGACGCCGATCTCGTCCTGCTCGTCACCACGGGCCGGGTGGCGGACAGCCTAGATTTCGGCGAGCGCCTTGTCGCTGCACTGCCGTCGCTGAAGGACCAGAAGGATGCGTCCGCGCTCAGCCTGGACGAAGCGCCGATGCTGCGGTCGATCATCTGTCTCGATCCGCCAGCGCCCGCCTATCTGATGGAAGCGGCGCAGGCGCTGGCTTTGGGCCGGGACGTGGCCGATGAGGCCGTCGACGCCCGGATCGACGCCGTGGACAAGGAGGATATCGCGATGATCCTCTACACGTCCGGCACCACCGCCAATCCCAAGGGGGCGCTGATCAGCCACCGTGGGCAAGTGGGCAACAGCCGCAATCTGGGCATCCGCTATGAAGTGACCGCGCAGGACCGGGTCTGGTCTCCGCTGCCGATCTTCCACATTGCGGGCATCCTGCCGATGACCATGATCCTGGACAAGGGCGGCGCCTATATGACCGTGCCGCATTTTGACGCGGGCGTGGCGCTGGAGATGCTGGGCCGGGAAAAGGCGACGATCGCCTATCCCAGTTTCGTGACGATCATGCAGGACCTCATCACCCATCCGTCGTTCAAGGATACGGACCTGTCCAGCCTGCGCGTGATGAATTCCAACTTCGCCGTGCAGCCGCCCTGGATCAAGGAGGCGGTGACGGCGGCCATGCCACACACCACCCAGGTCGGCACCTATGGCCTGACCGAAGGCGCGGGCACGGTGTCCACCAGCCGCCTTACCAACACGTTCGAACAGCGTACCGGCCGTTGCGGCGTTGCGCTCGACGAGTGGGAAATCCGGATCGTCGATACGGAGACGGGCAGGGATGTCGGCGTCGATGAACGGGGCGAGATCGTCATTCGCGGCCCCAACATGCTGCGCGGCTATTATAATGCGCCGGAAAAGACAGCGGAGGTCATTCGCGACGGCTGGTTCCACACCGGCGACATCGGGTCGATCGACGCGGACGGGCAGGTGATGTTCCATGGCCGCACCAAGGATATGTTGAAGGTCGGTGGCGAGAATGTCGCGGCGGCCGAGATCGAGGCGATGCTGCAAAGCCACCCGGCGGTGAAGCTGGCGCAGGTCGTCGGCATACCCGACAATCGCTATGTCGAGGTGCCGGCCGCATTCGTCGAGTTTGTCGACGGGCAGAGCGCGACCGAGCATGAATTGATCCAGCATTGCAAGGGCAAGCTCGCCAGCTTCAAGATCCCCCGTCATGTGCGGCCGGTCACCCAATGGCCGATGTCGACGTCGAAGATCCAGAAATTCCGCCTGCAGCGTGAATTGATCGAGGAACTGGACCGCAACGACGCTGCATGAGGCCATGTCCTCCGGCGGGAATTTTAATCAGGCACTTGCCTTAAAAAAATGATCCGCTAGGCTCCTCCCCGCCGGCCGTGAGAGTCGGCGTGGCAGGAGTGGATCGTGAGCGGATTGCTGGATGGCGGACGGCTGAACGGAAAGGTCGTCCTGGTGACCGGAGGCGCATCCGGCATCGGCGCGGCCTGTGTCACGCGCATGGCGGATGAAGGCGCGTTCGTGGTGTCGACGGACATCGCGCCCCAGGATGAGGAGCAATCCGACGCGGCCCTCTGCCTGCAGCATGACGTTGCCAGCGAGGATGACTGGACCGCGGTGATCGCCAAGACGCTGGAGCGTTATGGGCGGCTGGACGTGCTGGTCAATAATGCAGGGATCACCTTTCGTCAGCCTATCGAGGACGCCTCGCTTGAGGATTGGAACCGCATGATCGGCATCAACCTGACCGGCACGATGCTGGGGTGCAAGCATGGGGTGCGGGCCATGCGCGACAATCCGGGCGGCCCATCCGGGTCGATCATCAACATGTCTTCGATGGCGGGCATGATCGGCATGGCGCAGGCGCCGGGCTATAATGCGACGAAGGGTGGCGTCAGGCTGCTCACCAAATCGGTCGCTGTCCGGTGCGCGACGGAATATCGCGGCATCCGCTGCAACTCCCTGCATCCCGGCGCGATCGACACGCCGATCCATGAGCCGCGCCTGTCGGGCGCGGAGGACAGGGACGCGGCGCGGGCGTCGATGGACCTGCTGCAGCCGGTCGGGCGGATGGGCACCGCGCAGGAAATCGCCGCGTGCGTGGTGTTTCTGGCCAGCGATGATGCGAGCTTTGTGACTGGTGCGGAACTGGTGGCCGATGGCGGCTGGCTGGCGGATGGCGGATCGACGCGATTGCCCGCGCCGGTGGAGGTGCGCTAATGGCGGGGGTTGAGGGATTGGTGACTGTCATCACCGGAGCCGCCAGCGGAATCGGCGAAGCGACGGCGCGGCGTTTCTCGGCCGGTGGAGCGAAGCTGATCCTGGGGGATATTCAGGAGGAGCAGGGGCAAGCGCTGGCCGCCGAACTGGGCGCGGATTTCCGGCGCTGCGACGTCACCGATGAAGCGGACGTTGCCGCTCTGGTCGATCTGGCCGTGGACCGGCATGGCCGCCTCGACTGCATGATCAACAATGCGGGGCAGTTGGGCGCGATCGGCAGCATTACGGAGATTTCCGCCGATGCGTGGAACCGCACTATCGCGATCCTGATGAGCAGCGTCTTCTACGGCATGAAGCATGCCGGGCGGGTGATGAAGGGGCAGGGCGATGGGTGCATCCTGTCTACATCAAGCGTTGCCGGGATCGCGCCGCTGGGGCCGCATGCCTATACGGCGGCAAAGCATGGCGTGATCGGCCTGACGACATCGGTGGCGTCGGAGCTTGCCAGCTTCGGCATCCGTGTGAACGCCATCGCGCCGGGCAATGCGCCGAGCAAGATGACCGCGCTGGCCTATGGCGGCGAGGAGGAGATGCGCAAGGCGAGCGCCGCGCGCAATCCCTTGCGCCGCGTGATGGAGGCGGACGAGGTGGCGGGCGCCTTCGCCTATCTAGCCAGCGCAGACGGGCGCAACATCACGGGGCAGGTGCTGACGCTGGATGCGGGCCTCAGCGCCTGCCGCCTCGACGCCAGCTATTATGCGAAGGCGTCCGACTATGTGGACGAAGCCGGGCCAAGCGCGAAATCAGGCAGCAGATAAGGACCCAGCCGATGGCCGAAGGAAAGAAGAAACGCCTGGAGATTTTCGTCGTGGTGAAGGGGCATCCCTTCGACCGCAACGCATTTGAAGCAATGGTCGTTGGCATGGGCATGGAGCCGACGATGGTCGACCAGCCCGCCGCCGCCGCGTTGCTGAACCCCGATGCGATGGCGCGGTACGACGCCATCCTTTTCTATGACATGCCGGGACTGGACTTTCGCGCGCCGGCCGCCGAGCGGCCGCATTTCATGGAGCCGGAACCGGCGTTCAAGGCGGGATTCCAGGCGCTGCTGGAGCAGGGCAAGGGCATGGTGATGATGCATCATGCGATTGCGGGCTGGCCTGCCTGGCCGCTCTATAACGAGATGCTGGGCGGCATATTCCTCTACAAACCGACGCAGATCATGGGGCGCGACCGGCCTGAGTCCGGCTATCTGGGCGATGTCAGCTACACGGCGCGCAGGGCGGAAAGCGATCACCCCGTACTGGCCGGAGTGCCGGAGCGGTTTGACCTGACCGATGAGCTGTATCTGGGCGAAATCCATGACCAGCCGGGTGTTGAGCCGCTGCTCTATCTGGACACGCCCATTGATCCGGCGCGGTTCAATTCCGCCCTGCATGCAGTGCGTGGGGTTGGAGAGGCGGAGGCGCCCTGGGTGCGGCCTGCGCTTAATCCGCTGCTCGGCTGGGCGAAGGCGGCGGGCAACAGTCCGCTCGTCTACCTGCAGCCCGGCGACAGCGCGGCGACCTATGCGGACGCCACTTACCGCCTGCTGCTCGGCAATGCGCTGCGCTGGGTGGCGTCACCGGAGGGCGCGCAATGGGCGAGAGCCAAAGTTTCAGAAAGGGTTGCCTGATGTCCGATATATTGTTTCAGCCTGTACGTATCGGATCGATGGAGGTGCCAAACCGCATCGCCATGGCGCCCATGACACGCGAATTTTCGCCTGAAGGCGTTCCGGGCGGCGATGTGGTCGACTATTATCGCAAGCGCGCGGAAGGTGGCACCGGCCTGATCATCACCGAAGGCATGGCCGTGAATGCGGCGGGCGCGCATGACGGGCCGATCCCGCTATTCTTCCGGGATGAGACGATCAGGGCATCGGCGGCCATTGCGAACGCCGTGCATGGCGCGGGCGGAAAGATCGTGCCGCAGCTTTGGCATGTGGGGGTGCAGGACTCGCCGACCGAGGTGAACCCCTCGACCGTCAAGCAGAAGCCCCGCCGCGTCGGTCCGTCCGGCCTGTTGGGCACTGGAGAAATGGGGGGCGACGCGCTCGACGAGCAAGGCATCGCCGACACCATCGCCGATTTCGCGCGCGCCACCCGCGCGGCGCGGGAGGCGGGCTTTGATGGTGTTGAGGTCCACGGCGCGCATGGCTATCTGCCTGACCAGTTCCTCTGGCCGCGCACCAACCGGCGGACGGACGGATATGGCATTGCCGCGGACCGCACCCGCTTTGTCGTCGAGCTGATCAAGGCGTGCAAGGCGGCGGGGGGAAGCGACTTTCCCTTCATCCTGCGCTTCTCGCAATGGAAAAGCTTCGACTATGCGGCGCGGCTGGCGGAGACGCCGGATGAACTGGGGGCCATTCTCAAGCCGCTGGCGGATGCCGGAGTCGACGCCTTCCATTGTTCCACCCGGCGCTTCTGGGAGCCGGGCTTTGCCGGCGATCCGATGACTCTGGCCGGATGGGCGCGAAAGCTGACCGGCGTGCCGGTGATTGCGGTCGGATCGGTGACGCTGGAGATGGATTTCAAGGAAGGCATGACCGAGGATACGGGCGGCATCGCCAACAGCGCGGCCCGGTCAAAGGATGTCGACGCCGTCGCGCGGCTGATCGCCGATGGCGAGTTTGACATGATCGCCGTGGGCCGGGCGATGATCGCCAACCCCGACTGGGCGAACCTGGTGCGGGCAGGACGGCAGGCGGATTTGCGGCCGTTCAGCCGGGAATTGCTGGCGAGTCTGGATTAGGGGCGGCGGTGCCCCGGGCTTATTGAAAAGGACGGGACTTCGACAGGCTCAGCCCGACGGGCAGGACGAGTCGGGCCGATTCAGTGCTTCTTTGCCCCAAAGCACAACGTGCTCCTGCGAAGGCAGGAGCCCAGTTCAGAGGGCGGGCCTGGACTCCATGCGTTGGCTTCGCCGCCCTTCGGGTCGCAGGAGCACGACGCCGCATATCCGTTTTTCGACTTTGCCCGAAACGGACAGAAGAGGGGCCTTACAGCTTGCCCGGCAAACCGGACGCATAAAATGGCGCGGATTTCCCCTGGGGGAGGGAAATCCGCGCCAGTGGCTTCGCGTCAGGCCTTGGCTTTAAAGCGTATCGGCAGCTCGCGGAGCGGGAGAGTCAGGAAGTTGGGGCGGTGGATCGGCTCGGTCAGCGGCCGCGCCAACTGGATATCGTCAAGGCGCGCAAGCATCGTCAGGACGCCGGTGGCGATCTCCTGCCGCGCCAGCACCGCACCGACGCAGAAATGCGCGCCCGCGCCGAAGGCGAGGTGAGTCCCTGCATTGGACCGCTTCATGTCGAACTGGTGCGGGCAGACGAATTTCGCCGGATCGCGGTTCGCCGCGCCATAGCGGACCACCACCACTGATCCTTCGGGGATCAGCGTGCCGCTCAATTCCACATCGCGGGTCGCGCGGCGGCGCAGGCCCTGGGTCGGGCTTTCGATGCGGATGACCTCCTCGACGAAGCCCTTGATGAGCGCGGGATTGTCGCGAAGCTCCTGCATCTGCTCCGGATGGCGGATCAGTTGCAGCATGGCGTGACCAATCGCCGTCATCGTCGATTCGAAGCCGCCGCCGATAAGCTGGCTCATCACGCTTTGCAGTTCCGCCATGGACAGCGGCTCCTCACCCTCCGCATGGGCGTGGACCAGGCCGGAAATGAGATCGGGCTGCGGATTGGCGCGCCGGTCGTCGAACATGCGCGCCAGATGATGCTGGGCCTCCAGCTCTATGTCAGCAACGGTGCGCAACTCCTCCTCATTCATCTGGCGCGAGGCGGGGGCGAGCATGGCGTCGGCCCAACGCTTGAAGGTTGCCACTTCCGTCGGAGCGAGGCCCATCTGCTCGGCCAGGATGATGCCGGGCAGCAGCATGGCGAATTCGGAGATGAACTCGCATTCGCCGCGACCGGCGAAACTGTCGATCAGGCGGTTCGCCACCTCCTCAATATGGGGCGTCATTTCGCGGACCCGGCCCAGAGTGAACACCCGGTCGACCAGTTTGCGATAGCGGCTGTGGGCGGGCGCGTCGGTGCGCTGAAGTGTCTGGATATGCGGCCAGCCATGCGCGCTCAGATAATGCTGATGCTTGTCGGAAAGTTCCGGCCCCTGCAGCGACGCGCGGTCGACATCGTTGGAGAAGGTGACCGGATCGGTCAGCACGGCGCGAAGATCGGCATAGCGGGAGACAATGAAGAAGCCGGTTTCCGGCATCTGGTAGATGCCCGGATATGCCTGAATCGCCTCATACATGCCGAAGGGGTCATCCTGAACCTGCGGGTCCAGCAGGCTGAAATCCTCAAGCCGCTTCTTGGTGGCGTCCATGCTTCTCTCCCGGCCTTGCCTGTCGACGCCGGCGCGCCGGATAACAGGCGCGCTATGCCGATGGGTGGCGATTTGTTGGTGCAGATGACTTAATATATTGATGGGCCTGTCCGCAAGGGCGATGGGCGACTCTGGAACAAAAAATAATCAATTCGATTATTGCGATGCAGCAAGATTCGCTGAATTCGGTGAAAAATTGTCAGATTTTGCCGCATTTTGGCCATTCTGCGCTTGCTCTGCCGAAAATTATAAAGTCACTTGCCTTAAATAATCGACGTGGATAGATTGCCCTTATCGAAAGCCGGGGCGTTTGCTCCCGCTGAAGGTGCGCGTCGGCAGGCGTGACAGAAAAGATCAGAGTTGAGGGGATTATCGATGCAGAGTTTCCGAGAATCCGGCGCAAGCCGTTTGACCGTCCTTACCCGCATGCTGCTGGGCAGCAGCGCGATCATTCTTGCCGGAACGGCCGTAACCGCGCACGCCCAGACCGCCCCCGCCGAACAGGCCGATGCCGCACAGCCGGCCGCGGCATCGGGCGAAGAAGGCGGCCTGCAGGACATCGTCGTTACCGCCCGCAAGCGTCAGGAGTCGGTGCAGGACGTTCCGGTGTCCGTTACCGCGATTTCGGCCGTGGAAATCCAGAACCGCGACCTGAGCACGCTGGAGCGCCTGGCCGCCGCGACGCCGCAGCTCGCCATCGGACGTAACGCCACCGGGTCCGGCGCGCAGCTCACCCTGCGCGGCGTCGGCTCCAACTCCCTGTCGATCGGCACCGAGCAGTCGATCGCGGTCATTGTGGATGGCGTTTATTATGGCCAGGGCCGCACCATCAACGAAGGTTTCTTCGACCTGGGCGGGATTGAAATCCTGAAAGGTCCCCAGTCGCTATTCTACGGCAAGAACGCCACCGCCGGTGTGATCTCGATCACCACCGCAAACCCGACCGACCATTTCACGGCCAGCCTGCGCGGTGGTTATGAGTTTAACGCGCAGAAGGTTTCGCTTGAGGGCGTGGTGTCCGGCCCGATCAGCGAAACGCTGGGCTTCCGCCTCGCCGTGCGCGCGTCCAAGGATTATGGCAGCCTGTTCGATAATCTGGCTGGCCCCATCACCTACAACACCCGCGACACGCCGACAGCGACGACGGTTGCGCCCAACACGCCGCATATTGCCGGGGCAAGCCCGGATGACGGCCCCAATGAGCGCGAGATACTAACCCGCGCCACGCTGCACTGGCAGCCGACGGACAATCTCTCGGCGACCTGGAAGGCGAATTACGGCCTGAACAAGACTCAGCCCGGCACCTGGAACTATGCGGTGTTCGCATGCCAGGGCGGCACCAGCACCACGTCGCCGGGCACGCCCTGCGTTCGCGACTTTGCTGGCCGCGTCAACAACCTGCCCGCCGACATTGCGGCGGAGACGCGATTTGCCCGTCCCGATGGCCTGAACTTCAACACCTACAAGTCCTGGGGCACGACCCTGTCGCTGGACTATGACCTCGACAATCTCGCCATCTCATCGGTCAGCAATTACAACTGGAACAAGAACCACTGGTCGAACGACATTGATTACCAGTCGTCGCCCACGGTCAACATCTGGGGCGCGGAAGTCAGCAAATATCATGCTTACTCGACCGAGCTGCGCCTGCTCAGCAAGTTCGACTCCCCCGTCAACTTCCTGCTTGGCGGCTATTACCAGAAGACCAAGCGCGGCTTTGAGCAGGTCGTCCTGAACAATGCTTCGGAGAACAGCGCCGCGCCGGACGGCTACCGCTACGTCACCTACGCCAAGGATTCGGGCACGGACGGCGAAACCATGTCGGTCTACGGCCAGGTGATCTGGAAGATCGTGCCGACTATCGAAGCCGCGGGCGGCGTGCGCTACATCCACGAGACGAAGGACAGCTATTTCGTCCAGCCCTACGCCAATCCGCGCTTTGCGGGCATCAGCTACGCAGTGGGCCAGACGATCACCGCCGATCAGACCTTCAACAACTGGTCGCCGGAAGCGTCGCTGACCTGGAAGCCGAGCCGCGACATCACCGTCTATGGCGCCTACAAGACGGCGTACAAGTCGGGCGGCTTCTCCAACAGCTCGATCCTGACCACCACCACCCCGGCCGACTTCTTCACCTTCGATCCGGAACGGGCGAAAGGCTTCGAAGGCGGCGTCAAGACGACCCTGTTCGACCGTCAGTTGCGCCTGAACGTCGGCGTCTATTCCTACAAATTCACTGACCTGCAGGTGACATATCTCGACTCCGCCGCGCTTTCCTACAATTCGGTCAATGCGGGCAGCGTGCGGACCAAGGGCGTGGAGATGGACTTCACCTATGCGCCCCGTGCCATCGAAGGTTTCGAGCTGAACGGCAGCGCGAACTATAACAAGGCGCGTTACGGATCGTCCATCGCGCCCTGCTATGGCGGCCAGACCCCGGCGAACGGCTGCTTCCCCGGCCTGCTGGTGCCGCCGGTGGCCGCAACCCCGACAACGCCCGCGCGCGCCGGAACGCCGGGTCAGGATCTGAACGGGCTGCCGACTTCGGACGCGCCGCTTTGGACCCTGTCGCTGGGCACCCGGTATGAGACGCCGGTTACCGAAGGTATGATCCTGGGCCTGTCGGTGGATAGCCGGTACAGCTCCAGCTATCTGACCTCATCGTTCGGCACGCCGCTTTCCCGCCAGAACAAATATGTGAATCTCGACGCGTCGGTCCGGTTGCGCGCAGAGGACGACCGCTGGGAAATCGCCCTGCTGGGCAAGAACCTGACCAACCAGTTCGTCGTGACCGGCGTGACCGACGCCAGCGGCTCCGGCGCTGGCACCGGCACAGCCGCCGGGCGCACGGCGGATCAGGTCGGCTTCGTGTCGATGCCGCGCACAGTCGCGCTGCAGCTTACCTGGCGCATTCCCTGAGATGCCGCTTTGCCTGGGCATGATCGGGACAGAGCATCGCCGGCCGGAGGCACTGGCCTCTGGCCGGCGGTTGCCATTCACGGCGCGCCCGCATCAGGCCCAATGCCTTTCCCATTTTTCACGCCGTATAGTCGGAGAGACAGTTGAAACTGCCCGTGCACAGTGATGCGACCATGTCAGAGCAGATCGATCCCTTCACTGTGGGCGGCACCCTGTTTCATGCGGCGAAGTATTTTCCAGATCATGACGCGCTGATCTACAGCGGCAGGAAGGCAAGCTATACCGGGCTTCTGGAACATGCGATCGATCGGGCGCGCGGGCTGATCGGCCTTGGCGTAAAGCCGGGCGACCATGTCGGCGTGTTGATGCCCAATTGCTGGGACTATGTGATCCTTTATTATTCGATCAACCTGATCGGGGCGCGGGCGGTGCTGCTCAATGCCCGATACCGCCCGGACGATCTCGCCTATGTGATCCCCAAGGCGCATATCCGTC
Source organism: Sphingobium phenoxybenzoativorans (assembly GCF_001757355.1). Taxonomy (GTDB): domain Bacteria; phylum Pseudomonadota; class Alphaproteobacteria; order Sphingomonadales; family Sphingomonadaceae; genus Sphingobium; species Sphingobium phenoxybenzoativorans. The sequence continues at coordinate 50,538 of NZ_MINO01000004.1, read as the reverse complement.
ATCTTTTCATCGGCGGGCAGGCCTATCGTCATTGCGATTACCGGCCGATGCTGACCGAGGTGTTTCCCGGTCTGGCGGATTGGACGGGCGGGCCGCTGCAACTGGACGCTGCGCCGGCGTTGCATCAGGTGATCGAGCTTGGCGATCCGCGCGAAGGCGCCTGGCCGAAGGACGCCGCCGTCGAACAGGCGGCAGCCAATGTGACGCGCGACGCGGTACTGGCCGCTGCACGCGCCGTATCTCCTGACGATATCGGCATGATGATCTTCAGTTCCGGCACCACGTCCCGGCCCAAGGCGTGCATGCTGACCCACCTGTCGCTCAGTCAGATGGGCGCGGCGGTGGCCGAGCGCTTTGCGCTGACGCCGCAGGACCGGCTGTGGGACCCGCTGCCGCTGTTCCACATGTCGACGATGCTGCCGATGGCGGCATGCCGGTCGGCCGGCGCATGCTTCATCGGCATGGACCATTTTGACGGGGACACGGCGATGGCGCTGCTGATCGCGGAGCGGCCCACGGTGCATTATGCGGGTTTCCCGACAATCATCTCCGCGCTGGTGACGCATCCCGACTTCGCCAAATATGACCAGTCGCGGCTGCGCATCAATCATGTGGTCGGGCCGACCGACCTGCTGCGCCGCTATGGCGCGCTGTTCCCCGGCGCGGTGGCGGTCAACAGCTACGGCCTGACGGAAGCGACAGGCGTGCCATGCTACAGCGCTCTCGATGATCCTGAAGACCTGCTCTATGAAACCAGCGGAGCACTGTTCGACGGGATGGAGGCGCGTATCCTGGACGAAGATGGCAAGGAAGTGCCCCACGGTACGCCAGGCGAGATATGCCTGCGCGGCTTCGGCATTTTCGCGGGCTATTATGACGACCCGGATGCGACTGCGGCGGCGATAACGCCGGAAGGCTGGCTGCATACGGGCGATCTCGGCCGTATCGGACCGGGCGGGCGGTTGATTTATGACGGCCGGTTGAAGGATATGCTGAAGATTGGCGGCGAGAATGTCGCTGCGGTGGAGCTGGAAAGTTTCCTGATGACCCATCCGGCGATCCGCATGGCGCAGGTGATCGGCGTGCCCGACGACCGGCTGATGGAAGTCGCCGCCGCCTATATCGAGCTTAACCCCGGCGCGGAGATGACGGAGGATGAGGTCGTCCGCCACTGCGTCGGCGCGATCGCCAGCTACAAAATTCCGCGTTACGTCCGCTTTGTCGAAAGCTGGCCGATGAGCGCGACGAAAGTGCAGAAGTTCGAGCTGCGCCAGACGTTCGAGCCAGCCGGCAAGATCGACGTCGCCGCCTATACTAGGAAGGGAGCATGAAGGCCCCGGCGGGTACCGAACCGAAACCCGGTTTCGCCGCATGGTATCTGATCGCGGCATTGACGCTGGCCTATACGGCGAGCTTCATCGACCGGCAGGTGCTCAATCTTCTCGTCGGCCCGCTCAAGGCCGATTTCGGACTGGATGACACGAAGCTCAGCCTGTTGCAGGGCGTCGCCTTCACCAGCGCATATATCCTGTTCAGCCCCTTGTTCGGCCGTCTGGCCGATACCGGGAGCAGGCGCGGCATCTTGATCTTCGGCATTGCGCTCTGGAGCATCGGCACCAGCCTGTGCGGCCTGTCGCGCACCTATTGGCAGTTGTTTATGGCGCGGTTCGGGGTCGGCGGGTCGGAGGCGTGCCTGACGCCCGCCGCCTGGTCGATCATCGCCGACAGCTTTCCCGAACGGATGATCCCGCGCGCCTTCAGCATCTTCATGATGGGGCCATATCTGGGCGGCGGTCTGGCGTTGATCTTCGGCGGACTGTTGCTGGAAAGCGCGGAGCATTGGGACCTGTCCGCCGTGCCCCTGATCGGCGCGATGAAGCCGTGGCAGATCGTCTTTCTGGCGGCCGGCCTTCCCGGATTGCTGATCGTCGCAATGATGTTTTTCGTGCGCGAACCAGTCCGCCACGCCAGCCGCATCGCCGAAGACAAGGGGCAGATGGCGATGGCCGACGTCTGGCGCGTCTTTATCCAACATCGCGGTTTCTATGGCAATTTCTATGCGGGCATGTCGTCGCTGGTGGTCTGTCTCTATGCGTTTCCGGCGTGGATGCCGACGGTGCTGATCCGGCGGTTCGACGCGGCCGCCTCCACGGTCGGCGTCCAATATGGCGCGCTGGTTCTGGTGACGGGATCGCTGGGCGTGCTGACCGGGCCATGGCTGGCGCGCATGCTGGAGAAGCGGGGACGGGTGGAGTCGCTGATGCTGCTCCCCTTCTGCGCAGCGGTGGGCCTGATCCTGATCTCAATCGCGCTCGGTTTCACCACCAGCTATGCTTCCGCGCTTGCGGTGGCGACGGCGGCCAGCTTCATCTACAGCATGCCGCAGGCGCTGGCTTCGTCAGCGCTGCAACTGGCGACGCCGAACCGGATGCGCGGCATCGCATCGGCCGTCTATGTCTTTGTCGTTAGCGTGACGGGCCTTGGCGCTGCTCCGACAATCGTGGCGCTGCTCACCGATCATGTGTTCGGCGACGAGAAGCGGGTGGGGGACTCGCTGTCGATCACCTGCGCGGCGGCCGCGTTGCTGTCCGCATTCTTCCTGTGGCGGGCGCTTAGATCCTATCGGCTGCTTCTGGCGCACCGCTGAGTTCGGGCAGGGTCAGCCCCTCGAACAGTTTCAGCCCGTCATGGCGATAGGGGGCAGTGAGCGCCGCCGACATCTGCTCCAGAGTGTCATCGACCAGCGATTGCAGCGAAATATCCTGATCGGGCAGGGGAAAGCCGCTGTCCCGGCGCATCAGCATGTTGAGGAACATCAGCTTGCACAGACCGACGCGCAGACGGAGGACATCGGGCGGAACATAGCTGACCCGTTCGATGATCAGCCTTCGGACGCGGCGAAGCGCGGGAACCGGCACTTCGGGATCGTCATAGGGATGCTTGATCCCCTCGGCGCGCGAGCGGGTAAGATATTGCGCGAGGAATGCGGAATAGGGGTGGGCGCCCTTTTCATCCGCGATGCTGAGATGAGGGAGGCACATCACCTCCAGCAGGACGCGCGCATTTTTGAGCTGCCCGGCTTCCTCGGCCTGATCCAGCATCTTCTGCCGCAGCGGTTCAAACAGGTTCGTGCGATAGTCGAAAATGTCGTAGACCAGCCGTTCCTTGGTCCCGAAATGATATTGGACGGCGGTGTTATTGCCTTGGCCTGCGGCGGCGGCGATTTCGCGCAAGGCAACGCCGTCTATGCCGCGATCGGCGAACAGGCGTTCGGCGGCTTCCATGATCTTGATCCGCGTCGCGGCGGTCACGATGGATCGTCTTTTCCTGCCTTCATCCCTGATCGCGGTCGCCATCACCCCGTTTCCCCACAACTGACTTAAAAATAGCGATAGTGAGTCGGCGCGGGAACGACAACCCGTCCTGTAGAGCGCATTTGATCAGTAAGCATTGGCTGCAAGGATCGCGGCGAGAAGGCCGGTTTCGACCAATTCGATGCCCGCACCATGCCCATCGCCGGATATGCCGCCAAGCCTGCGCCGGACATGCCAGCCCCATAGAGGGGTCATCAGAAAGGTCAGGAGAAGCGCCGGAGACACCCAGGCGCTGGCGATCAGGATGGCGCTCCACAGGGCAATATGCACGGGACGGATTGCATCCCTGAAGCGGGCGGCAAGCCCGGCATGTAGCGGCGGCAGCCATAGCGTCCACACCAACGGCCCGATCCGGGCGGCGAAGGGGATAAGGATGAGCGCGGGGAACAGGCCAGCCATAACCATGCCGTGCAGCAGGATCAGTTTCGCCACGATTTGCAACGCGATCGCCACGACGCCAAAGCTGCCGACATGAGGATCGGCGAGGACAGCCAGAAGCTTCTCCCTGTCCTTGTGCGCTGCGCCGCCCGCGTCGGCGAGATCTGCCAGGCCGTCCAGATGAAGCGCGCCTGTAACGAGCGTCCACATCGCCAGACCCGCCAAGGCCCCGGTCCAGGGATCGATATGCGCGCCCAACCACGCCGCGCCGGAGACGAACAGGCCGACGACCAGCCCTGCCGCCGGAAACCAGCGCATCGACGCCGCAAAATCAGCGTCGTTCGCCATCACCCGCGGCATGGGCAGGCGTGTCAGAAACTGGATGGCGAGGATCAATCCCTTCATTGATACAGTCCGATGATCTGGGCGGAGGGCTTTTCGCCCGGCCAGATATGCAGGGACAGCATGCTCGCATAGGGGAGGTCGAACATCCACACCTGACGATGATCAAGGCCGCACAACAGGGCCAGCGCCGCACGCATTGCGCCGGCGTGGGTCACGACCAGCGTGTCGGCCGCGCGCAAGTCGCCAATCGCTTTGCCCACGCGCGCGACGATGCTGGACCAGCGTTCGCCGCCCGGTGGCGGATTGGCTTCCGGATCGCTCCAGAACGGGGCGAGGGCGTCCGTCCCGATATCTGCAGCAGCGCGCCCGTCCCATGCCCCGAAATCCAGTTCCCGCCAGCGCGGATCGGTCGTCAGAGGCATGGCCATGCGGAGTGCAATAGCCTCTGCCGCGGCTCTCGCCCGCAGCAGATCGGACGAAATGATCGCGGCGACATCCAGCCGCGCGGCGCGCTCCACGCATGCGGCTAGTCCCTCCTGCATAGGGACGCAGTCTGTCCAGCCTGTCATCTTTCCTGCATCGATGGGCGTTCCGTGACGCAGAAGATGCAGGCGGAAACCCGTCATCAGGCGCCCGAAACGCCTGCTTCCGCGAAGGTCGCCATCCCGTTATGGGCGGCAAGAGCGCTGCGGATCACTGTAACGGCGACGGCTGCTCCGCTGCCTTCGCCAAGGCGCATGTCGAGGTCGAGCAATGGCCTGAGACACAGGCGGTCAAGCAGGCGGATATGCCCCGGCTCGGCGGAACGGTGCCCTGCGATGCAATGTTCGGTGATGGCGGGGAAGGCGGCGGCGACCGGTGCGATGGCGGAACAACTGATGAAACCATCCAGCACCACGGGAATGCCCGCGTGGCGCGCGGCGATGATCGCGCCCGCAATCGCCACAATCTCGCGCCCGCCGACCCGGCGCAGGGTTTCAAAAGGCGTCATCGGCGCGTCGGTGTGGAAAGCCAGCGCCTTTTCGATCACCGCAATCTTTCGCGCGATCCCCGCATCGTCGACGCCGGTGCCGGGACCCGTCCAGTGCGCTGCCGACCCGCCAAGGCTTCGCGCGCAGAGCGCGGCCGCCACAGTGGAATTGCCGATCCCCATTTCGCCCACGGCCAGCAGGTCGAGGCCGGAGTCGACGACGGCCGCTCCGCGAGACAGGGCCGACAGGCATTCCGCCTCGCTCATCGCGGGCGCAACGGTGAAGTCGCTCGTCGGCTGATCGAGATCGAGCGCCTCGACATGCAATTCCAGACCGGCTGCGGCCGCCAGAGCGTTGATCGCTGCGCCCCCGGCCTGGAAATTGCGGACCATCTGAACAGTCACTTCGGATGGGAAGGCGCTGATGCCGTGAACGGTGACGCCGTGATTGCCTGCGAATATCGCAGCGCGCGCCCTGGCGATTTCCGGGCGTTCGCGCCCCTGCCAGCCCGCCAGGAAAATGGCGATCTCCTCCAACCGGCCAAGCGACCCGGCCGGCTTGGTCAGTTGCGCCTGCCGCGCGCGCGCTGAGGCAATGGCGTGCCTGTCCGGGCCGGGAAGATCGCGGAGGGCTGCGTCAAATTCGGCAATGGATCGAAACGGTTTCATTCTGTCGCCACAAACGCTTCGGGTGGAGTGCGGACGATGAAATGTCCCTTCACGCCTTCGGGCCATTTGGCGAAGGGGACGCGGCCATGCGGGCTTTCCGCATAATGCATGGCATAGTCGAGAATGGCCCGCGCCGAGTCCGCGTCCGGCGCGAAGCGCCCCAGCACATAGCCCAGCTTTCCAGGCGCGCGCAGATGGACGGTGCAAAATTCCGAGCAGGCGAAAAGGCAGGGCATTTCCTGCACGGCGACCGTGGCATAGGCGGGGTCGGAAGCCTGCGCCGAACGCAACGCCTCCGCCAGCCTCGCTCCGCCGCGAATCCCTTCGGAATCCTCGCGGGCTTCCCGGCTATGGCGGCAGGTGTTGCACACGACCACTGCCGGGACATTATCCACTTGAGTCAGCATCGCTTCGCCTCCTGCCGGATAATGTCCCCCCGCGCCAGCGCGCGGGGGGATTATTGTTCAGGCTGCCCGCGTCCGCGACGTCACGGCGGGCACGCCTATCGCCGTCATCGCGCGATAGAGCATCATGAGGCCCGCCAATATCGCGGCATCCCGCACAAACTGGCGCATGACGACACCCGGCGCGAACGCCATTTCCACGCCGCCAAGCCATATCGCCCAGACCAGCACCGCCAGTTTGAACGCGATGAATGCGCTGACATAGGCCGCCGCCAGCTTCAGCCATGCCGGAAGCTGCGCCGTGCGCGCTATGGCGCCATAGGCCCCAAGCACTGAGGCGACAGCGGCGGTGGCCAGGCCCACGGCCCAGCCCGCCGTCTCCAGATCGCGCGGATAGTCATGGATGCAGAAGCCGACCACCTGACTGGCCAGCCAGGCGGCGAGGACCAGCGCCACGCCGTCACGCCTGCGCATGTGGACCGCCGCCAGCGCCGCGAGAGCCGGGAACGGCGTGGCGCAGGCGAGCGCCAGCGTCGTCACCGTGCTCGCCGCCGTCAGCAGCATGATCCAGAGCGTGGAAGCCCCGCGCTGGGGGACTCCCGTCATCTCCTTCGCGGACATCAGAAGCGACCCCTGATGCCGGCGTAGATGCTGCGGCCCAGCGTACCATAGCGATTGACGGTCATATATTTCTCGTCGAACAGGTTTTCGGCCCGCGCAAACAGCGAGAAAGTGGACGACACGGCAAATTCAGCCCGCAGATCGACCAGCGTGTAGTCGTCCAGACGGGTGGTGTTCGACGCATTGTCATAGCTCTTGCCCGACCAGCGGATCGCCGCGCCAGTCGTCAGGCCGAAGGGCCATTCGTAGCTGATCGATCCGTTCGCTGTGTCGCGCGGACGGCGCGGCAGCCAGTTGCCGAACGTGCTCGCCCCGGTGGAGCGATCTTCCGCCACGGTCCAGCTATAGTTGGCGTCGATCGTCAGACCTTCGACCGGGCGCAGCGCCGCCTGCGCCTCTATGCCGTGCGCCTTTGCGCGGGCGACATTGTCATAATAGCCAAATCGGCTGATCGTCGTACCGGGAATGAAGCAGATCGGCAGGGTGGACGGGAAGTCGCAACTGGCGAAGATAATCTGGTCAGTCGAGGTCCGTTCGAAATAGGTCGCGCCGAAGCTCAGCGCGCCATCCATCAACCGCTGCTCGACGCCAGCTTCCCAGCCACGCGCCTTTTCCGGGTTGAGGCTGGTGTTCCCATATTCGGAGAACAGTTGGTAGAGCGAAGGTGCCTTGAAACCCTCGCCATAGCTGGCGCGAAGCACGGTGCCGGTGGGAAGCACCCAGATGCCGCCGCCGGAGAACAGCGTCCGGCCACCGTAGCGGCTGTGATCGTCATGCCGCACGCCGCCGGTCAGCGTCAGGCCCGTAATGGGCTGAGCCTTCAACTCTCCATAGAAGCTGGTGATCTCCGCCTTGCCGCGGCCGGGTTCGGGGATCGGCGCCGACAGGGATGCGGGCGGCGAAACGCTGCGGAAGCGCGAACGCTCATTTTCCGCGCCGAACAGGACCGTCCAGCCCTCGGCCACCGTGAAGCTGCCCTGATATTCGAGCCGCTGGTTCCGGCCTGCGGCATCGAAGGTCTGTGCGCGGGCGCGGGTGGGATCGTAATTGTCGCGGTTGGTATCAGTGTAGCCGAAGCCGAAACGGTTTTGAAACCGGCCGTCGAGGAGTGCGACATTGAGGCCCGCATAGCCCACGAAATCGCGGCTGAGGCTATATTCCTGACTGTCCCCGGCGAAGCCGTCAATTTCCACACGGCCGCGGGAATAATAGGAGCGCAGGTCCACCGACACGCCCTCGGTAAGGGCGATCTCCACCCGGCCGGTGAGGCTGCGATTGGTATAGCCGTCCCTTTCCCGTCCACCGGCCGCCGGCGCAATGGCCGATATGCCGTCAGTGGTGAAGGTCTGGCCGCCGATCCGCCATGTCACGGGGCCGGTCTTGCCGCCCAGCGCCGCGCGGCCGCTGACCGTCTGGCGCGAACCGGCCTCGACGTCGAAGCTGCCTTCCAGATCCTTTTCGGGAAGCGGCGTTACGATGTTGACCACGCCGCCGATCGCCTGACTGCCCCACAGGGTCGACTGGGGGCCACGCAGCACCTCTATGCGTGAGACATCGCCGGTCAGAAGGTTGGCGAAGTTATAGCCGCCGCCAGTGGAGGAGGGATCGTTGAGCTTCACGCCGTCAATCACCACCACTGTCTGGTCGGTTTCCGCCCCGCGGATGCGCAGCGACGTTAACGTGCCATATCCGCCGTTGCGGGAGATGCTGATTCCCGGCGTGCGCACCAGGATTTCCGTCACACCCATGTCCTGGGCGCGGTCGATGTCCGCCTTGTCCAGCACGGTGATCGACGCGGGAACCTGATCCAGCGGCGTCGCGAGCCGCGTGGCGGTAACGACGATCGAGCCCGCCTCCGCATCCGCAGCGGCGTCAGGCGATGTCGTTTCCTGCGCGAACGCGGTGGAAGACAGCAGAACTGACAAAAGAGAAAGAGATTTGAACATGATAGTACCCCGACTGTGGCCCGCGCGCCGGAGCGGGGGGCAAGCCGGTGGCCTTCGAGCGCACGGCATCATCCCCGCAGTCACGCGGTCCGATCATGTCGTTACGCGGGTTTACCCCCGTCCGCCCGGCACACCCTGTCCGCACGAAGAACGACCGCGACGGGCAGGTCTCCTGGCTCACGGGTCAGCGCCGTTCCGGTTCGCCTTCTCGGAACGAATGTTCCAATGGCATGTGAACCGGTGGCTCGCCGCTTACAGTTGCAGGGGCAGCCGGGGCCTTCAACCCCGTTCCCATTTTCATCCCCGTCTCCGGGGAACCTGTCGCAGCGGGGCCATTAGGCGATAGGCGCAGACCCGTCAATCATTTCGGTTGCGCCGCACAAATGCTGGTTGGAGGCGTCAATTCGCCCGCCGCGCCGCCACTATGGCGATCTTGGGTTCCAGCATTTGGCCCTTTATGACGCCTTCGCCTTCGGTTGGAGAGGTCGGCGCGTCCAATATCCGCTGCACGACGTCCATGCCTTCAACGACATGGCCGAAGGCGGCGAAACCGGCATTATCCCCTTCGCCGGACGGGTTGGCGTCGAGCGAGGGCATGGGACTGGCGGTGATGAAGAAATCCGATGTCGCCGACCCAGGCGCATAGCGCGCCATCGATATCACGCCGGCGGTATGACTGATGCCCGTTTGGCTGGTCGGTTCATGCGCGATGGGAGGGAACAGCCGGGCGGGGTCTCCCCGCGCGCCGCCCTGTATGAGACCTTCTCCGGCACTGAATTTCATCGCGCGGTAGAAAGTGATCCCGTCCAGCTTCTTGCTGTCCACATATTTCAGGAAATTGGCGGTGGTGATTGGCGCCCGAACGGGATCGAGCGCAAGCGTAATCGCGCCTTCGCTTGTCTGGAGGACGACCCGAATGAGGGCCGCTTCGGGACGTGCCGCAGCAGGCTGCGCGTCTTGCGCCAAGACGGGCAGGGGGCTGGCAAGCAGAAGGGCGAGGAAGGCGGCGGCAAGGAGTCTCTGCATCATCATGCCGCTTCTTAACGCCGAACATCCCCGCTTGCAGCGGTCAATCGCCGTCCTTCTTCACAATGCCATAGCCATTGGGGCTGAGTTGCAGATCATATGTCTTGCCATTGAGGGCGCGAGCGTCATCGACTTTCCAGATCGGGCCATCCTCATCAAATTCGACCCGGTTCCAGCTTTTGAAGCCTTCGGCCGTGAGTTTCGCGGCGATCGCCTGCATTTCCTCCTTGCTGGGTCCCCGGTCGGCCAGGGCCGGGCTGGTGGTGCACAGGCCGATGACGACCAGGGTCAGTCCGGCGGCTGTGGTGATATTCGGGCGGATCATTGTCCTTCTCCATGGTTGAACAGCCTCTCAACCGATGGAGCCGGTCCTGCGTTCCGCCGGAGGTGACGCGTTACCGTTTCAGCAATGACCGGAATGCAGGTTGCGATAGCGACCACGCCTGCTCGGCGGTTTCATGCGCGAACGTCTCGTCATGCGTGCTCCTGCCGGCCAGCCGCAGGCTCGCCTTGGTGCGAAGCAGCAGTTCCCGCGGTGTTTTCGCCATCGGCGCGGCAAGGGCTTTTGCCGTCTCCAGCGGGCCGGACGCTTCGCTCAGCGCGTCCGCCAGACCGATGGATAGCGCCGTTTCGCCGTCCACAGCTTTTCCCGCCAGAAGCAGTCGCGATGCCTGCGACCATCCCACGGCCCGCAACAGCAGCCAGCTATGGCCGCCGCCTGGATGCAGTCCGATTTTCAGGAAGCGTGTGTCGAACCGCGCCTCCGGGCAGGCCACCCGCATGTCGCAGGCAAGGGCGAGGTTGAAGCCCGCGCCGACGGCTGGCCCGTTCACGGCCGCTATGGTCGGCAACATGCTGTTGGCGACTGCCATGAAGGACCGGTAGACCATCGTCACCGCCGCATCGTCGCCTTCCGATGCGGCCTGGAGGTCGCCGAAATCCGCGCCCGCGCAAAAGGCGGACCCTTCCCCGGTGACGATCAGGGCATGGATGCCCTCATCGGCCTCGGCTTCTGCGAGCTTTTCCAGAATGGCTTCGCAAAGAGGGACGGTCAGGATGTTCCGCCGCTCAGGATCATTCAGCGTCATGATGGCTATGCCATCCTGCTTCTCCAGTTTGATCAAACTCATGACCACGCCCCCTTTCCGGTATTGTTCAAGCAGTTAGACGCATGCGCAACGGACCGCCACATCCGCGTCGCGGACTGCCGCCGCCCGTGTTTTTAAGGTTAATGAAATATGCTATCATCCGAGTCGCTGGGGCGGCCTTTTTCATAATGTTGCCGCGGGATTTTGCGACATCACATGACACCGGCCGACCGGCTGGGACAGGCATTCTCTGGGGGACGTTATGGTGGGTTCGTCCGCATTGTTGCTCCTTGCCGCTGCCGCCCCGTCCGCGCAGGCAGCACCGCCAGCGCCCTCCGTTCAGCCCCATGCCGATGCCGAATGGGAAAAGGCCCTGATCCTGGTGGGCAAGGACGCCAACGGCGTCGTCTGGTTCGTGCGCGCCGGAGACATGGCGAACAAGGATAATTTCCGGCCGGTGGTTTGGGTGACGAAAGACCATAGTTCAGACAAATCCACCAAAGCCCGCATCACGCGCAGCCTGCAGCAGTTTGATTGCATGGCGGGCACAACGGATGTGCGGGCGACCGTCGGCTTTTCGCCCAAGGGCGCGATATTGTGGGATGCTGAATCCGCGCATCCGGACCCGCAGCCGATCGCGGCCGCATCGATGGCCGATGCCGTGCGTAAGAGCGTCTGCCCGAAAATGGCGCCCGCCATGACCAGCGCGATGCAGGGCAGCCGCTGACGGATGGCCTCGCGCAAAACAAAATAGGCCGCCGATCGATTTTATTTGGTTGAACATCCTGCGCCTTGCTCCCAATTCCCGTTCTCAATCGCAACGGGAATATCGGCAAAGGAGGCATGACGTGATCGATCTCTACTACTGGACCACGCCGAACGGGCATAAGGTTACGCTCTTTCTGGAGGAAACCGGCCTTCCTTACCGGGTGCATGGCGTCAATATCGGGAAGGGTGAGCAATTCACCCCGGAATTTCTCAGCATCGCGCCCAATAACCGCATTCCCGCCATCGTCGACAATGATCCCACGGGCGGCGGTGCGCCGGTTTCCCTCTTTGAGTCCGGCGCAATCCTCCTTTATCTCGCAGAGAAAACAGGGAAATTCATTCCTGCTGACGTGCAGGGCCGGGCGGAAGTGCTGCAATGGCTGTTCTGGCAGATGGGTGGCCTAGGCCCGATGGCGGGGCAGAATCATCACTTCAGCCAATATGCGCCAGAGAAGATTCCCTACGCCATTGAGCGCTATGTGAAGGAGACGAACCGGCTGTACGGCGTTCTCAACAAGCGGCTCGCCGATCGCGCTTTCGTGGCCGGGGATGAATATAGCATTGCCGACATGGCAAGCTATCCCTGGATCGTGCCCTACGCCAATCAGGGTCAGGACCTGAACGACTTCCCGCATCTGAAACGCTGGTTCGAGGCTATTGCCGCCCGTCCGGCAACGGTGCGCGCCTATGGCCTGGTGGAAAGCATCAACCCCAACCAGAGCACGATCCGCACCGAGGAGGAGCGCAAAATCCTGTTCGGGCAGACCGCATCGGTCGTTACCGCCAAGGCCGAGTGACGAATTTCCGGGAGCGAAACGCGCGGGCGCCGGTTTAGACGGGGCCTGCGCATCCTCCCGGAGACACCCATGCTGGAAATCCTCAAATGGTCCGCGTCCCTTAGTGGCATGGTCGCGGCTTTCACGGTGTCGCTCGACAGCGGCAGGAAGATAACGGGCTGGGGCTTCGTGCTGTTCGTTTTCTCCAGCATCGCGTGGATCATATCCGGCATGCTGGATAGCGAAGGCGCGCTGACGGCCCAGAATTTCGTATTGTTCGCGATCAACCTGTTCGGCGTATACCGCTATCTGATCCGCAAACGCGCGACGGGCTGACGCCTCAATATTCGGCGTCGCGCTGCAACGTCACGGCGTCCAGCACCTTGCCGCCGGCCATGAATACGGCCCCGGTGCAGGCCAAGGCGAGGAGTTGCCCGCCAAAGCCGGGATATTGCTGCATATAGACGATGCCGCGCTCGACCGCGCCCAGGCCGAGGGCGTAAATAATCAGAAACGCCTCGAACTTGGTCTTGATCGTGAAAAGGCGCTTGATCCGTTGCATCGTCATCCTGAAGGACATCCGTGCCGGCGGCGGACCCAGAGGGGTATCGCATCCAGCGCGGGGAACGGCATTCACGCCGCGTCACGACAGGTCGCGCGAAAGCCCCAAATGGTCAACAAGGCTTAACCATGATTGTTGAATCTGCCGTATCAAAGCGGGGCTTTGCAGGTCCTTCGCCGCGATTTCCTCCGGCCAGTGGGCCTCTATCACTGCAGCGATTGCATCGAGTTTTCCGGCATTTACCAGGAATCTTGGATCGATAGTCTCAGGATCGGCCACGACTCGCAGGCGCAGGCAGGCGGGGCCGCCGCCATTGGCCATCGACTGCCGCACATCGACCGGGATCAGCCTGCGGATCGGCCCGTTGCCCGCGACATGCGCCTCCAGCCAATTCCAGACGGCGGGGATGGCCTGCGCTTCCGTAGGCAGGATCAGCGCGGTCCCGCCCTCCGGCAAAGTGACGAGCTGCGCATTGAACAGATAGCTGGCGATGGCGTCGCCCAGGCTGACCGCGCTCGCCGGAACCTCGACGATCTCGACCGAGGGCAGCGTTGCCCGCAGCGCGTCGAAGAAAGCCGCCTTGTCTGCGAAAGCCTGTTCATGGGCGAACAATATGCGTTCGTTGGCGACCGCCACGACATCATTGTGAAACGCGCCCGCCGCGATCGCTTCCTCCGATTGCTGGACGAAAAGCGTGCGTTCCGGGTTTAGACCGTGGATGCGGGCGATGGCCTTGCTTGCCTCGATATGCTGGCGGGCGGGGAAGGGGCCGCCCGACTTGCCATAGACGAACACCTCGATCCCCGGCGCGCCATGATGATCGCATAGCCGCATATGATTGGCCGCGCCCTCGTCGCCAAAGGGGGCTGGCACGGCGTCGTGAACGGCAAAATGCGCGCTGTGGGCAAAGGCGATGCGCAACTGGCGGATGGTGTGCGGCCATTCATGGCTGCGGTGGGGCATGGTCACCAGATTGGCGGCGGTCAGATGGCATCGGCCATCGGCCGTGTCCGCGGCAGGCGACACCGTCGCCGCGTTCGCCGCCCACATGGAGGAAGCCGACATCGCCGCCGCCCGCATATGCGGTTCGGCATGCTCCATGTCCGTGCCGAGCTTTTCCAGCCATGCGGTGTCGGGACGCGGCTGGGGCAGGAAGATGCCCTGGGTCAGACCGAGCGCGATGTTCGCCCGCATCTTGCCAATGCCCTGCAGGGCGGCGGCGCGGGGATAGGCGACAGCGCCGGCATTATGGGAGGACGCCAGATTGCCGGGGCTGAGGCCCGCATAATTATGGCTTGGCCCGATAATGCCGTCGAAATTGATTTCGCGGACGCTCATCACCGGTCCGCCAGGGTCAACGTGTCGCCTTCGGCAAGGCCAAGCAGTTTCGCGCCGGAGGCATCCAGCTTCACCGTCCCGTCCGGCTGCTCTGCGACGAAGGCATAGGCGCAGCGATAATTGGCCAGCCGCCCGCGCGCAGCCAGCACCTTCTTGCCGCCGCTGTCATGCGTGCCGGAGAAGGTCACGTCCCGCGCTTCCGACACGGTGCGCAGCCCATCGACCTGACCCACCATCGTCGGTCCGCCATCGAATATGTCGATATAGCCTGCATTGGCGAAACCCTCCGCCTCCAGCATCCGCATGGCGGCGCGGCCATTGGGGTGGGGGAGGCCGATCACCGACCGGGCGTGATCGGTCAGCATCGCCGTATAGATCGGCGTCTTGGGCATCAGGTCGGCGATGAACTGGTTGCCGTTGATGGCGTTGAACTCGTCCGCCTCCTGGAAACTCATGCCGAAGAAGCGGCCCGCAAGGCCATCCCAGAAAGGCGACCCACCCGCCTCGTCAATCACACCCCGCAACTCGGCGATCACCTTCTCGCCGAAGCGGGCGCGATGCTGGCGGATGTAGAGATAGCGGCTGCGGGCCAGCAGAAGCCCAAGCCCCTCGGCCCGTTCGCGCGGATGCAGGAACAGGCCGCCAACCTCCGTCGACCCTTCCAGATCGGTGGTCAGCGAGAGCATTTCCGCACGGAATGTCCGCGCCAGTTCGCGGCTATGCTGGGTCAGCACGCCCAGGCGATAGGAATAGAAGGGCCATTTCTGCCCCACCTTGCTGAATATCTGGCAGGTGCCGCGCACCTGGCCGGTTTCGCTATTTTCCAGCACTAGGACGATCAGCTCATCCTCCATGCTGTCTTCTGTGCGGGCCAGCGCTTCGGCTGTCCTCTCCAGCTTGGCGGACAGCGATGTCCGGTCGGGCGGCAGGTTGGTGAACCCGCCGCCGGTCAGCTTCGCCATTTCGTACAGGGTCTGCAGGTCGTCCGGCCGGGCCGGGCGCATGAAGAAAGTCAAACCATTCCCCTTTCGGCAATCCGCATGATCGTCAATGCCGACAGTTGCGCCCTTTCGGGCAGGCTGTCAGCGATCAGAAATTCCTCGGCGCTGTGGATGCTGCCGCCCCGCGCGCCCATCGTGTCGACCACGGGGACGCCGCACGCCGCGATATTGTTCCCGTCGCACACGCCGCCGGTGTCGCGCCAGGAAATCGGCAGGCCGAGGTCAGCGCCGCACTGCTTGACCAGCCCGAACAGGCGGGCGGCGCCTGCGTCGATCGGCTTGGGCGGGCGGCCAAAGCCGCCATGCCGGTGGATATGCACGTCATGCTCCCGCGCGACATCAGCGATCACTGTGTCGAGCAGGGCGGCGGCGGCGGTTTCGTCCTCTGGCGTTCTGGGCCGGAAATTGACCCGCAATACGGCATGGGCGGGCACGACATTGTTCGGGCCGCCACCGTCGATCCGCGCCGGATTACAGGAAAAGCCCGCGCCGCTGGCATTTTTCAGGCGCAGGGCGATGTCGGCGGCGGCGACAAGCGCGTTGCGCCCTTCCTCCGGGTTGCGCCCGGCATGAGCGCTGCGCCCGGCGACGATGATCGAGAAATTGCCGCTCCCGGCGCGCGCGCCCGCCAGCGTGCCGTCGGGCAGGGCGGGTTCATAGGTCAGCGCGGCGATCTTCCCCTTCGCCGCCCGCCGGATCAGCGCGGCGGAGGAGGCGCTGCCGACTTCCTCATCGCTGTTGATCACGACTTCATAGCCGATCCGGCCAGCCACGGGGCTTGCCTCCACGGCCTTCAGTGCGGCGAGCATCAGGGCGATGCCGCCCTTCATGTCGGCGACGCCCGGCCCGTTCAGCACGCCATCCTCCAGCCAGCGCAGGTCCTGAAAAGGATCGCTAGCGGCGAATACGGTGTCCATGTGCCCGGTCAGCAAAATCTGGGTGGGCGCATCGGGCCGCACAGCCACATGCAGGTGGCGACCATGATTGATGATGCGGATCGTGCCGTCCGCGTCCACGGCATCGACTTCATCGGGACTGGACAGGGCGACGTCGCCGGGCAATGCAGCGAAGGCGTCGGCCAGAAACCCGGCCATGTCGGCGAGGCCCGGCAGGTTGCGGGAGCCGCTGTTGACCGCTGCCCAGCGCTCGACCTGTCCCAGCATCGGCGCATCCGCCGCTGCCTCCAGCACTGCCCTCTCCGATAAGGATATTGCGCTCATCGGTAACACTATAACAGAGCGCCACCGCTTCCTCCACCCCCGGCGGGTGGCTCAGAAATCGTAGACCAGCGTCGCCTTGCTCAGCGTGTCCAGCCGCTCATCGGTCAGCCGGGTCTGCGTTTCATACTGGACGTTATAGGAGAAATTGGCCGAGAGCCGCGACACCAGCCGGGTGGTGAGCGAGGTCTGGGCGATCAGGCTTCGCACGTCATTTTCGGCATAGCCCGAAGCCGTCTGCCGGAATGTCAGCGTGTCGGACAGCTTCCATCCGAAGTCGAGCGAGGATCGCGCGCCAAGCTTGGTTTCGCCGGTGCCGTCGATATATTCGACATGGCGGACGGAAGGACCGGCATCGACCGACAAGTTGACCTTCTTCCCGTGGATCAGCTTGTAACCGATACCCGCCGATCCGGTGTAGCGGCTGTCGAAGCCGATGATCGGATCGCGTTCGAACTGGATAAGGCCGTAGGCGAAACCGCTGGGGTCGAACTGGTATCGCGGCTGGTAGGAGGCGACGAAGCGCTGGCGGGAGGTTTCTCCGTTCGCCCGGCGATAGTCAGCGCTGCCCGAAAGCGTGTGGCTCCAGTGCAGGCCAGTGCGCGAGATGTTGAGGCCGACGCTGATCCCGATTTCGCTGGTGGAGCCTGTGGAGCGGAAACCGCCGACTTCGCCGCGGCCTTCCCATAGCTGGAAAATGCCGGCTTGCTCGATCTTCTCTTTCTTCGCCTCCGCCTGCTGGGTGTCATAGGCGTTCACCATCGCGGCGATCTCGGCCTGCGCAGCGGGGTAGGTTTTCTGGGCGATGCGCGCCACAGTGTCGATGTCCCCCTGATTGCCGCCCGCAATCGCCTGCTCGATCATCGCGCGGACGGCGGGCGGCAGGGGCGCAGGTTCGGCCGCGAGAGCGGTGGCGGGCAGGAAAAGGAGAGGCGAAAGAAGCAGAAGGCGTTTGCGCATCTGCGCCACCCTACAGTCTTTACCATATTTTTGAAGGCAATCCGGCGCATAAACGCGCCGGATTGTCAGATAAGATCGCGGAATTCCTTCAATATATCGCGGTAAAGCTTCTTCTTGAACGGCACGATCAGGTTGGGGAGCGTCTTGGGCTCCGTCCATTTCCAGGCGCGAAATTCCGGTTCGGCGGTCTGGATATCGATATCGTCGTCAGTGCCCAGGAAGCGCGCCAGATACCAGATCTGCCGCTGGCCGCGATATTTTCCGCCCCAGATCTGTCCCATCAGTTCAGGGGGCAGGTCGTAATAATGTTCTTCCTTCGACTGGGCGATGATCTTCACCAGCCCCTTGTCGATGCCGGTTTCCTCGCCAAGTTCGCGGAAGGCGGCCTTTTTGGGGTCCTCGCCCGCGTCAATGCCGCCCTGCGGCATTTGCCATGCCTCGACCTTGTTATCGATCCGCTGCCCCACGAATACCTTGCCGTCCATGTTGACCAGCATGATGCCGACACATGGGCGATAGGGCAGTTCGTCATCCAGCTTAGGCATTCGTCTCGTCCGGTTCGGATCATCATGCGAGAGGGAATCGGGTTTGCCGCGCCCCCCAACAAGGCTGTAGATAGGCCGCATGTTCCCCCTCGTCCATCATCTGGATTACACTCTGCGGCAGGATGGCGTCGCTGCCTTCCCATGGGACAAATATGGCCTGGTGATGGACATGCTTCGCGGCGCGCTTCCTGCGCCCGACGAACATGAGGCGCCGCTGATGCCGCGCAAGTGGCTGGAGGCGGTGCATGATCCCGCCTATGTCGCGCAGGTTCTGGCCGCCGATGTGCCGCAGGACAAGGCGCGGCGCATCGGCTTTCCGGTGACGGGCGCGCTCAGCCGCCGGGCGCAAAGGACGACCGGCGGCACATGGGAAGCGGCGCGGCTGGCGCTGCGCTATGGCTATGCCGCCAATACAGCCGGGGGCAGCCATCATGCGCTGTACGACACGGGTGCGGGCTATTGCATTTTCAATGACCTTGCCGTCGCGGCCAACCGGCTGATCGAGGAAGGCGATGTTGGGCGCATCCTCATCGTCGATCTGGACGTGCATCAGGGCGACGGCACGGCGGCGCTTCTGGCGGGGCGGGAAAGCGTGCAGACCTTTTCCATGCATGCGGAGCGGAATTTCCCGGCGCGCAAGGCGGTGTCGACGCTGGATATCGCGCTCCCCGACGGGACGGAGGATGAGGAATATCTCGAAATTCTCGACCAGCATCTTCCGCGGATGATCGATGACGGCAATCCCGGCCTCATTCTTTACCAGGCCGGTGTGGACCCGCACCGGGACGACAAGCTTGGCCGCCTGTCGCTCAGCGACGAGGGGCTGCATATCCGCGACAGCCTGGTCGCCTCTGTCGCACGCGCCAGGGGCATTCCGCTCGCCTCTGTGCTGGGCGGTGGCTATGGCGCGGATCAGGCGGCGGTGGCGCGGCGGCACGCCGACGCCATCCGCATCATGGCGATGAGCTATTATCGCTGACCGCAGCGTCTGACGAAGCGCCAGCGTCCTGAAATGACCCCATGTATTGGCGTGCATGCAAGACATGGCGGAAAAACTTCGCTATGCCCTTACTGCAACAAAACTACTTTGAAGCGATTGACCGCGAAGGGTAGTAGGCTGAAACCGGTTCACCGGAGAATATCAGAGGATTGCCCCCTATGGCGACTGCCGCCCTCGACCCCATCACATCAGCAACCACAGACGCATCGCCCGAAGCGGTTGTCGTCCGTTTCGCAGGCGATTCCGGCGATGGCATGCAGCTTACCGGCGGGCAGTTCACGCTCTCAACCGCGCTTGCGGGCAACGATCTGGCGACCTTCCCCGATTTTCCCGCCGAAATCCGCGCGCCGCAGGGCACGCTGTTCGGCGTGTCAGCGTTCCAGATCAATTTCGGTTCGACCGACATCACCACCGCGGGCGATGCGCCGGACGTGCTGGTGGCGATGAACCCGGCCGCGCTCAAGACCAACGTCAAGGACCTGAAGCCAGGCGGCCTGATCATCGCGGACAGCGGCGAGTTTAACGACCGCAATCTCGCCAAGGCGAAATATGACGCCAACCCGCTGGAGGATGACAGTCTGGCGAAGTGGCAGCTCCTGTCCTTCGACATTTCGAAGCTCACCATGGAGAGCGTCAAGGAGTTCGGCCTGGGCAACAAGGAGGCCCTGCGCTGCAAGAATATGTGGACGCTGGGTCTGGCGCTCTGGATGTTCGACCGTGACCGGCAGCCGATCATCGACTGGCTGAAGGACAAGTTCGCGAAGGCTCCGGTTCTGGCCGACGCCAATATCGCCGCGCTGAACGCCGGGCACGCCTATGGCGAGACGGCGGAGATTGGCGGGGCGGGGCTGGGCCTCAAGCAGCTCAACATCGCTGCCGCGCCCGCGCCGGAGGGGTTGTACCGCACCGTCACCGGCGCTGAGTCCATCTCGCTCGGCCTTGTCGCGGGTGCGCAACTCGCCTCCCTGCCGATGTTCTTCGGCGGCTATCCGATCACGCCGGCCTCGGCGATCCTGCATCACCTCTCGCGCCTTAAGGAATATGGCGTTACGACATTCCAGGCGGAGGATGAGATTGCGGCCATCGCGTCGGCCATCGGCGCGAGCTATGCCGGGTCGCTTGGCATCACCTCCTCCTCCGGGCCGGGCATCGCGCTGAAGGGCGAGGCGATCGGCCTGGCCATCATGACCGAGCTGCCGCTGGTCATCGTCAATTCCCAGCGTGGCGGGCCGTCAACCGGCCTTCCCACCAAGACCGAGCAGTCGGACCTCTATCAGGCGGTCTATGGCCGCAATGGCGACGCGCCGATGCCGGTGATCGCCGCCCGTTCGCCCGCCGACGCCTTCGATTGCGCGATAGAGGCGGTGCGGATCGCGGTCGAATATATGACGCCGGTCATGCTGCTGACGGACGGTTACATCGCCAACGCGGCCGAGCCGTGGAAGGTGCCGGACATGAGCGGCTATACGCCGTTCCCCGTGACGTTCCTCGACAAGGCGCAGGAGGGCGGCTTCCTGCCCTATGGCCGTGACGAGAAGTTGAAGCGCCCCTGGGTGAAGCCCGGCACGCCCGGCCTGATGCATCGCATCGGCGGCATCGAAAAGGCGCTGAACACCGGCCATATCGAATATTCGCCCGCCAACCACCAGGCGATGACGGAGCTGCGCCGCGATAAGGTGCTGGGCATCGCCAACGACATTCCTGACCAGGATGTCGAGCTGGGCCAGAAGGGCGGCAAGCTGGCGATTGTCGGCTGGGGATCGACCTTCGGACCCATATATCAGGCGGTGCGCCGCGCGCGGGCGAAGGGGCTGGACGTCAGCCATATCCACCTGCGCCACATCTGGCCGATGCCGAAGAATCTGGGCGATCTCCTGAAATCCTATGAGAAGGTTCTGGTGCCCGAAATGAATACCGGCCAGCTCAAGACGGTGCTGCGCGACCAGTATCTGGTCGACGCAAAGCCGCTCAACAAGGTCTCCGGCCAGCCCTTCCGCATCGCGGAGATCGAAGCGGCGATCGAAGAACAGCTTACCTAAATCCCTCTCCCGCGAGCGGGAGAGGGAGGGGCCCATTGCGAAGCAATGGGAGGGTGAGGGCGCCCCAAGCAAGACCCTCACCACTGCGACTAGGCGGCAGAGCCGCCAAGTCTCATTGCCTCTCCCGCTTGCGGGAGAGGGGGTAAGGAAGAAGACGATGAACGACATGACCCCCGTGAAGCTGACGCCCAAGGACTGGGAGACGGATCAGGAGGTCCGCTGGTGCCCCGGCTGTGGCGACTATGCGATCCTGAAGGCGGTGCAGCGCACCTTGCCCGACATCGGCGCGACCCCGGAGAATACGGTGTTCGTCAGCGGCATCGGCTGTTCCTCACGCTTCCCTTATTATGTCGAAAGCTATGGCTTCCACACGATCCACGGCCGTGCGCCGGCGGTGGCGACGGGTGTTAAGCTCGCCAATCCGGCGCTGGACGTGTGGATCGTGACTGGCGACGGCGATGGCCTGTCGATTGGCGGCAATCATACGATGCACATCCTGCGCCGCAATCTCGATTGCCAGATCCTGCTGTTCAACAATGAGATTTACGGTCTGACCAAGGGGCAATATTCGCCCACCAGCCGCGAGGGGACGAAAAGCCCGTCGACGCCGTTCGGATCGGTCGATCACCCGGCCAAGCCAGCCGCCCTCGCGCTGGGTTCGGGCGCGCGCTTTGTCGGCCGGGGCTTTGACGTGTCGAAGAACCTGCCGGATGTGCTGAAGGCCGCCCATGCCCACAAGGGCGCGGCCTTTGTCGAAATTTTCCAGAACTGCATCGTCTATAACAAGGATGTGTTCGCCGACTTCACCGAGAAGAAGAATGCGGACGAGGGCCAACTCTGGCTGGAGCAGGGCAAGCCGATGCTGTTTGCGAAGGGCGCAAAGGGTATCGCGCTCGACAAGGAGAAGCTGACGCTGAAGGTTGTCGAGGTCGTCGATGGCGACTGGGAAGCGGCTGGCGTCATTGTGCATGATGTCACCAACCGGTCGGTCGCGCATATGCTGGTCGAAATGCCGTTCGGCGCATTCCCGATGGCGCTTGGCGTGCTGTATGACGATCCCGTCCCGACCTTCGAGAGCGCGATTGTCGCGCAGAACGAGCTGGCCGCGAAGGGGAAGGTGCCGGACCTGCAGAAGCTGGTTTCCCAAGGGCAGACCTGGACCGTCGGGAAGGGCGGCCCGGAATTGTAAAGGCTGTCGGCCGCCTTGCTCCCAGTTCCGTCATCCCGGACTCGGTCCGGGATCTATTGACGCTACGTGGCATGGTCATGCGGGGCTTGCGCTCATGGATCCCGGATCAAGTCCGGGATGACGGCTGCTGTGGAAAGTCCTGATATATTCGCGACGCTCATTTCCCATGCCAAGCGCCACTGGAACTGACCCGCCTTCAAGGGCATTACCCGAACCATGCCTCCTCCCACGATCCTCTGGTTTCGCCGCGACTTGCGCCTGTCCGATCAGGCTGCGCTGATCGCGGCGGCAGGCGAGGGGCCGGTGATCCCGGTCTATGTCCTGGACGATGAGACGCCCAAGCATCGCAAGATGGGCGGGGCCTCCCGCTGGTGGCTGCATCACAGCCTCGCCAGCCTGGACGCCAGCCTGCGGGAGAAGGGGTCCCGGCTGATCCTGCGCAGCGGCAACAGTGCGCAGGTCCTGACCGAGTTGGCGAAGGAGACCGGGGCGGTCCGGGTCCATGCGCTGCACCATTATGAACCCTGGTGGCGCAACGCCGAACGCGCCGTGGCCGATGCCCTCGACCTTTGCCTGCATGACGGCAATTATCTGCTGCCGCCCGGCACTCTGCGCACGGGGAGTGGCGGCCTCTACAAAATTTACACGCCCTTCTGGCGGGCGCTGTCCGAGCATATGCCACCCGCCCCGCCGCACCCCGCACCGGCCCATATCGCCGCGCCGGGGAAATGGCCGGAATCGGATGATCTCAGCGGCTGGAACCTCCTTCCGTCGAAGCCGGACTGGGCAAAGGGTTTCTGCGCCGACTGGACGCCGGGGGAGGCCGCCGCGCGCGAGCGGGTGGCGGATTTTCTCGACGAAGCCGCCGATTATGACCATGCCCGCAACCTGCCGTCGCGCGAGGGTACGTCGCGCCTTTCGCCGCACCTGCATTTCGGTGAAATATCACCCGCTTATGTCTGGAATCGGCTTGCAAAGGCGAAGGGGAATGCGACGGTGTTCCTGAAAGAGATCGCCTGGCGCGACTATGCCCAGAATATCATCCGCCAGTTCCCGGCCTATGGGCGGGAGAATGGCCGCGCGGCGTTCGACACGATGGCCTGGCGCGATCTGCGTGAGGCGCGGGGCGATTTCGCGGCATGGAAGGAGGGGCGGACCGGCTATCCGATCGTCGATGCGGGCATGCGTCAGCTCTGGACGACGGGCTGGATGCATAATCGCGTCCGCATGATCGCCGCCAGCTTCCTCATCAAGCATCTGCTGATCGATTGGCGGCATGGCGAACAATGGTTCTGGGACACGCTGGTCGATGCCGATTACGGCAATAACAGCGTCAACTGGCAATGGACGGCGGGCAGCGGGGTGGATGCGAACATGTTCGTGCGCATCATGGCGCCGCTCACCCAGTCGCCGAAATTCGAGGCGGCGGATTATATCCGCGAATGGGTCCCGGAGCTTGCCGGACTGCCCGATGAGGCCATCCACGATCCCGAAACGGCGGGCCGCCGCCCGGACGGATATCCCGCCCCGATCATCGGTCATCGCGAGGCGCGGGAAAGAGCGCTTTTGGCCCATCGAAAGATGAAAGGCTGATTGTAGAATCCGCCCCTCTGGGGCACTATGCCGCCATGAATGCATTGCCACCCAAACGCGGCCGCCATCTGGTGAAGGCCGGGAGCCGGTTTGCGACCGGGGGCGGTACTTTCGCGCATCTTTGGGCGGGCAGTTTCCACCGGATTCTCGACCGGATCGACGCCGGGCTGGAGCAGGGCATGCTGGAGGCGTGGCTGCCCGATGGCGGCTTTCGCATGCTGGGCGGCCGCGCGCCCGGACCGGCCTGCGAAGTGCGGTTGCGGAGCTGGCGGGCGCTCGTCCGGCTGGCGACGTCGGGATCAGCGGGCTGGTATCGCGCCTGGTCGGTCGGCGAGTGGGGCAGTCCCGATCCGGTGGCGGTGTTCGAACTGTTCATGGCCAACGCCAAGAGCCTGGGCGGCGTCGCCCGCGCCAGCGGCCCGGCGCGCTGGGTGGGATGGGCTGTCCATGCCTTCCGCCGCAACAGCCGCAAGGGGTCCCGCCGGAACATCGCCTTCCATTATGATCTGGGCAATGATTTCTACCAGCTATGGCTGGATGAGAAGATGCATTATTCCAGTGCATTATATGTCGATCCTGAGGACCGGTCTGAACCATTGGAAGTGGCGCAGCAGCGCAAGGCCAACGCGGTTCTCGCGCGGCTGGACCTGAAGGATGGCGACTCCCTGTTGGAGATTGGCTGCGGCTGGGGCGCGCTGGCGGAGGTGGCGCTGTCACGGATGAACCTGCGCTATGACGGGCTGACCCTTTCCGCCGAACAGCGCAACTATGCGCAGAAGCGCCTGGCGCCGCTCTCGCCGCGCGGGGACGCGCAAATACTCCTGACCGACTATCGCGACATTACCGGCCAATATGACGCCATCGCCAGCGTGGAGATGGTGGAGGCTGTGGGGCAGGGCTATTGGCGCAGTTATCTGGCGGCCATACGCGGCCTGCTGAAGCCCGGCGGACGGGCCGCGCTGCAGTTCATCACCATCGATGATGCGATCTTCGACCGCTATGCCACCAATACCGACTTCATCCAGGCCTATATATTTCCCGGCGGCCTGCTGATGTCGGAAAGCCGGTTCCGCAAGCTGGCGGCGGCGGAGGGGCTGCAATGGACAGATCCGCATCATTTCGGCCTGCATTATGCGGAGACCCTGCGCCGCTGGCGCGAGCGGTTCGACGAAGTGGTGCTCGCGGGCAAACTTCCCGCCAGTTTTGACGAATCCTTCGTAAAGCTCTGGCGCTATTATCTAATGTATTGCGAAGGCGGATTCCGGGGCGGCGGCATCAATGTAATGCAGGTGACGCTGGTGAAGGGGGTTTGAGAGTCTGATCCGAGGCGCCTTTTCTTGAGAGCCTGTCCCGTTCCGTTCGCCCTGAGCTTGTCGAAGGGCTGCATTTCACTTCAAGAAAGGACGGGGCTTCGACAAGCTCAGCCCGAACGGCGGGGAGGGTAATTGTCGATAGGCAAACCTTGATCTTACCCCTCGATCCGCGCGCCGCTATAGCCGGTCGGCGTGTCCGCCACGATCAGGTCGAGGATCGCCTTGGCAACCACCTCCGGGCCTTTCAGCGTCGCGGGGTCCTCGCCCGGAAACGCCTTCGCGCGCATGGCCGTGCGGGTCGCGCCGGGGTTCACGATATGGGTGCGGATATTGGAGATATTCTTCATCTCCTCACCATAGCATTGCACCAAAATCTCCAGCGCCGCCTTCGATGCGCCATAGGCGGCCCAGTAGGCGCGGGGCGTCTGTCCGACCGTAGAGGTGAGCGCCACAATCCGGGCGTCCTGGCTTGACCGCAGCATAGGATCGAAAGCCGCAATCAGCGCCTGTTGCGCGGTCACGTTGAGGGTCATCAGGCGGGCGAATTCCTTGGCGTCGATCGCCGGCACCGACGACAGCGTGCCGAGCATCGCGGCGTTCAGCACCAGATAGTCGAGCGCCTGCCACCGGCCCGCCACCGCGCCGGCCAGCCGTCCGATGCTTTCGCCATCGGTCAGGTCGAGCGGCGCGATCGTCGCACTGCCGCCCGCCTGGTGAATCTGTTCCTCAATCTCCTCCAGCGCGCCGCTGGTCCGCGCCGTCAGCACGACATGCGCGCCCGCCTTGCCAAGCGCGAGGGCGGTGGCGGCGCCGATGCCGCGGCTGGCGCCGGTTACGAGCGCGAGTTTGCCGGAGAGGGGGAGGCTGTCAGACATTCTTTTTCCGTTCGCCCTGCTGACACGAGGCGCGCGACTCGCGTCAGTGTCGAAGGGCTGCATTTCAAGAGGGGTAAGGACAGGACTTCGACAAGCTCAGCCCGAACGGGAGTGGGCGCTTACGCTATACCACCCGCTCGGCCAGAAGCTCGAACTGATTCGGCACCGCCGCCTCATCCTGATCGGTCAGGGTGGTGGGATAGTCGCCGGTGAAGCAGGCGTCGCAATATTGCGGACGGATGTCGGCGCGCTTCGCCTCGCCCAGCGCCTTATACAAGCCATCGATCGAGATGAAGGACAGGCTGTCGGCGTGGATGAAGTCCTGCATGCCGCCCACGTCCAGCTTGTGCGCCAGCAGCTTGGTGCGTTCGGGCGTGTCGACGCCGTAGAAGCAGCTATGCTTGGTCGGCGGGCTGGCGATCCGCATATGGACCTCCGACGCGCCCGCCTCGCGCATCATCTGCACGATCTTGAGGCTGGTGGTGCCGCGCACGATGCTGTCGTCGATCAGCACGATCCGCTTGCCCTCAATGAGCGCGCGGTTGGCGTTATGCTTCAGCTTCACGCCCAGATGGCGGACCTTGTCGCTCGGCTGGATGAAGGTGCGGCCGACATAGTGCGACCGGATGATGCCCAGTTCGAACGGAATGCCCGATTGCTGGGCATAGCCGATGGCGGCGGGGACGCCGCTGTCGGGCACGGGGATCACATAATCGGCATCGACCGGATTTTCGATGGCGAGCTGCGCGCCGATCGCCTTGCGGGCGGAATAGACGCTGGTGCCCCCAATGATCGAATCGGGGCGGGAGAAATAGACCTGCTCGAAGATGCAGGGGCGGGCGTGGGTTTCGCCGAACGGCCGGTGGCTGCGCATCTCGCCGCCATTGGTGACGATCACCAGTTCGCCCGGTTCGATGGAGCGCACATAGTCCGCGCCGACCACGTCCAGCGCCACGGTTTCGGACGCGAAGATCATCGAATCGCCCAGCTTGCCCATCACCAGCGGACGAATGCCCAGCGGATCGCGGCAGGCGATCATGCCTTCCGGCGTCATGCAGATCAGGGAGTAGGCGCCCTCCACCTGCTTCAGCGCGTCGATGAACTTGTCGAGCAGGGTCCGGTAATTGGACGTCGCGACCAGATGGATGATGACTTCCGTGTCCGAAGTCGACTGAAAGATCGATCCGCGGCGCACCAGTTCCCGGCGCAGCTTCATCGCATTGGAGATATTGCCGTTATGCGCGACGGCGAATCCGCCCGAAGCAAGATCGGCATAGAGCGGCTGGACATTACGCAGCGAGGTTTCGCCGGTCGTCGAATAGCGGACATGGCCGCAGGCCGATTCGCCGGGCAAGGCGCGAATCACATCGTCCCGGTCGAAATTGCCCGCCACATGACCCATCGCCCGGTGGGTGTGGAAATCATGGCCGTCCCAACTGGTGATTCCCGCCGCTTCCTGGCCGCGATGCTGGAGCGCGTGAAGCCCCAGCGCGACGACCGCCGAAGCGGTCTCGACGTTGGAAATCCCGAAAATCCCGCATTCTTCACGCAACTTGTCCCCATCATCAGAGGACATGAACGGATGAGTTGTGAGCATGTGTCGAAAGGTCCGCTGCCAATCTGTGGGGCCGCAGGGGCCGCCGATGGCTGCGCATATAGGCGTGTCGTTCCGATTTGTCGCCCTCTTGTCACAAAAAAGCGGCAGGCGGCGTTTCCGGCCTTTGACGCCATCATCATAAAGCATGACTGGCCTTGGGTTTCCGGCCCGGCTAAAGACGCCATCAATGCATGCTTTCGCCAATCCCGCGCGGTTTCTGTCCATCGCCCGTCCGTTGACGCCCTGGCTGTTCTGGCCGGGCCTGGCGCTGCTGGTCGCGGGATGCCTGAGCGGGCTGTTCCTGACCCCGGCCGACTATCTGCAGGGGGAAACCGTCCGTATCCTCTACATCCATGTTCCCGCCGCCTGGCTGGGGATGAGCGGGTGGACGGGCATAGCGGTGGCCGGGCTGGTCCAGCTTGTCTGGCGGCATCCGCTGGCCGCGATTGCGGGCCGCGCCATCGCCGCGCCTGGCGCGCTGTTCACGGCGATCTGCCTGATCACCGGCTCCATCTGGGGCAGGCCGACATGGGGAACCTGGTGGGAATGGGACGGGCGGATGACCTCCATGCTCGTGCTTTTCTTCCTGTATCTGGGCTATATGGCGCTCGCCAACGCCAGCGCCGCTTCGGGCGAGCGAGGCGGGGTCAGCCGGGTGACGGCGATCTTCGGGCTGGTCGGCGCCATCAACATTCCGATCATCAACCGCTCTGTCGTGTGGTGGAACAGCCTGCATCAGGGGCCGAGCATCACGCTGGGCGGATCGAGCATCGCATCGTCGATGCTCTGGCCGCTGGGGCTTACCGTGCTGGGCTTCAGCCTGCTGTTCGGGGCGATCGTGCTGATGCGGATGCGCACGATCCTTGCCGAGACGCGGATAGAGGCGCGGCTGCGCCGGATGGCGCGGGACTGACGGACATGAACCCCTGGCCCTTCGTCATCGCCGCCTATGCGCTGACCCTGCTGGGGACGGCGGCGCTGTGCATTGGAAGCTGGCGCGCCATGCGGTCGGCCGAACGCCGCGCCGGCGAGATGAAGCGCGACCGGGGCTGACCCTTCATGAAAGCGAAGCATCAACGTCTGATCCTTGCGCTGGTGGCGCTTGCCGCGCTGATCGGCGCGGCCCTGCTGGCGGCGTCCGCGCTGAAGGATGAGGCCGCCTATTTCTACACGCCGAGCGACGCAAAGACCAAGGGCGTCGAGCCGGGCAAGGCGATCCGCCTGGGCGGCATGGTGGTGAAGGGCAGCCTGCATCGCGCCGCGGATGGCGTGACGGTGCGGTTCGACGTGACGGACAATAAGGCGACGGTGCCCGCCACCTTCACCGGCATCGCCCCGGACCTGTTCCGGGAGGGGTCGGGTGTTGTGGCGGAGGGCGCGTTCGACCGCAGCGGCACCTTCGTCGCCACCAACCTGCTCGCGAAACATGATGAGCGGTACATGCCCAGGGAGCTTGAGGGCATGACATATAATGAGACCACGCATGAGATGGGGCCTGAGATGGGGAAGGAGAAGTGAGGGTTTCCGGCGCTTTATCTTTTTCTCCCTTGTCATCCCCGCGAAGGCGGGGATCCCGCTTGTTCCTCTGGACGAACGGAAAGGGCAGCGGGATCCCCGCCTTCGCGGGGATGACGAATGATGGTGCGGTGATCTTCGCATGATCGCCGAAGCTGGTCTTGCCGCGCTGTGGCTTGCTGCCGCGCTGGCGCTGCTTCAGCTTGCCCTGGCCTGGTTCGGGCTGGTGGGCGGCAAGGATGATCTGTTGTCCGCGATGCGCCCGGTCGCGGTGGCGCAGGGGATGCTGACCGCCGCCGCCTTCCTGCTGCTCATCACCCTGTTCGTGCAGTCGGACATGTCGGTCGCGCTGGTCGCGACGAACAGCCATTCGATGAAGCCCTGGCTCTACAAGGTCGCGGGCACATGGGGCAATCATGAAGGGTCGATGCTGCTCTGGGTCACGGTCATGGGCGTCGCGGGCGCCGCCGTCGCGCTGTTCGAAAGGGCGCTGCGGCGGGACACGCATATGGCGACGCTGGGCGCGCAGGCGGCGATCAGCCTGGGATTCTACGCCTTCCTGCTGTTCGCCTCCAATCCGTTCGCCCGGCTCGATCCCGCGCCGCCGGACGGGCAGGGACTGAACCCGCTGCTGCAGGACCCCGGCCTCGCCTTCCATCCGCCAACGCTTTACATCGGCTATGTCGGCCTGTCGGTCGCCTTTTCCTTCGCGGTCGGGGCGCTTTTGACCCGGCGGGTGGACGCCGCCTTTGCCAAGGCGATGCGGCCCTGGGTGCTGGCGGCGTGGATCATGCTGACGCTGGGCATCACGGCGGGCAGCTACTGGGCCTATTATGAGCTGGGCTGGGGCGGCTGGTGGTTCTGGGACCCGGTGGAGAATGCCTCGCTGATGCCCTGGCTGGCTGCGACGGCGCTGCTGCACAGTGCTACCGTGCTGGCGACGCGCGATGCGCTCCGCGCCTGGACGATCATGCTGGCGGTGGTGGCTTTCTCCATGTCGATGGTCGGCACCTTCCTTGTCCGGTCGGGCATATTGACCAGCGTCCACGCCTTTGCCGTCGATCCGCAGCGCGGCACCTTCATCCTTGGCCTCCTCGCCCTCTATATCGGCGGCGCGCTTGCCCTGTTCGGTTTCCGCATCGGTACGGTGCGGGAGGGCGCGCAGTTCGAGCTGGTGAGCCGCGAGACGATGCTGGTCGTCAACAACCTGCTGCTGACCGTGATCCTGGGACTGGTGCTGATCGGTACGCTCTACCCGCTGATGACCGAGGCGTTCGGGCATAAGGTGTCGGTCGGGCCGCCCTATTTCGACCGGATCGTCGGACCAATCACGCTGGTCCTTGTCATCGCCATGGCCGGGGGGCCGCTGACCCGCTGGCGCAAGGACCGGGCGAAGGCGGTCGGCGGGCGGATGCTGATTCCCGCCATTATCCTGCTGGCGGCGGCGATTGCCGTTTCCGCGCTGGCATGGGGACGGATCGGCGTGTTGCCCTTCCTTGGCCTGATCATCGCAGCCGCCGTGGCGGTCGGCAGCGTCGCGCCATTGTGGAAACGCAACCTGCGCCGCACGCCGCTGTTCACCTGGGGCATGGTGATCGCCCATCTCGGCTGCGCGGTCAGCCTGGCGGGCATGGCGTCGGATTCCGCCTTCACGGTGGAAAAGCTGGTGGCAGCGAAACCGGGCGAAACGATCAGCACCGCCGGGTGGACGCTGCGTTTCGACCGGATCGTGCCGGTCGCGGGCGATAACTGGACCGCCTTGCAGGGCGATATGACGGTCTGGCGCGGCAATGGCGCGCCCATCGCCATCCACCCGCAGTCGCGCTTCTTCACCAACCCCCCGACGACCACGACGGAGGCTGCGCTGCTGACGCGCTGGAACGGGCAGCTTTATGTCGTGCTTGGACAGGAGGCGGAGCGGGGTCGCTGGCAGTTGCGGATATGGTGGAAGCCGTTCGTGACGCTGATCTGGCTAGGCGGCATCATGATCGCGCTGGGCGGAGCGCTTGCCCTGCTGGGGCGCGAAAGGCGTGGGTGGATGATGAAGATACGCAAACGGAGCGCGCTAGCATGAAGCGCGCGCTCATCTGGCTCCCGCTGCTCCTGTTCCTCGCCTTTTTCGGGCTGTTCGCAAGCGGACTGCTGAAGCCCGACAATCGCATCATCGCCTCCCGCCTCGTCGGCCAGCCGCTTCCCGCTTTCTCCCTGCCCGCAGCGGCGAGCGATCGCCCGGCATTGGCAAGCGCGCAGTTCGCAACCGGCAAGCCGCGCCTCCTCAACATCTTTGCGAGCTGGTGCATTCCCTGCGCGGCGGAAGCGCCGCAACTGATGGCGCTGAAGCAGGCGGGCGTGGAGATCGACGCCATCGCCATTCGCGACGCGCGGCCGGATGTGGACCGGTTCCTCGCGCGGTACGGCAATCCCTATACCCGCATCGGCCTCGACGCGCGCAGCGCCGTGCAAATGGCGCTCGGCTCCTCTGGCGTGCCGGAGACGTTCGTGATCGACGGCAAGGGCAAGATAGTGCATCAGCATGTCGGCGACATTCGCGAGGACGATGTGGCGGGCATCCTGAAAATACTGAGGGACGCGCGGTGATCAGCCAGTCCCTCGGTCATCCCGTTTCTTTTATACGGCGGAGAAGAAAGCGGGATTTCCGCCTTCGCGGGAATGACGCGTGGGGGATGATTGGCCTGCTATTCCTTCTCCTGCATTCTCCCGTAATGGCGCAAACCGCACTGCCGCCCGCGCCCTATGCCGACCGCCAGCTTGACGATCCGGCGCTGGAGGCGAAGGCGCGCGACCTGATGGTGACGATCCGCTGCCTCACCTGCCAGAGCCAGTCGATCGCGGACAGCAACGCCAGCATGGCCGGCGACATGCGTTCGGAAATCCGCCAGCGCATCGCGGCGGGGGAGCGGCCCGAACATATCCGCGCCTGGCTGATCGAACGCTATGGCGACTGGGTGAGCTATGCGCCGACTGCAGCGCCGATCCTATGGCCGCTCTGGGCCGCGCCGCTGGTGCTGCTGGCGCTTGGCGGCCTGCTGGTGCGCAGCCGCATCCGGCGCAGGAAGCGCTGATGGGCTGGGCTATCGTCCTTGGGCTGCTCGGCGTCTCGCTTGCCGGGATCATCGGCATTGGCCGCCTGCCGCGCGCGACATGGGAACTGGTGGCGGCTGCGCTCATCCTTGGCCTGGCGGGCTATGCCTGGCAGGGCCGGCCGAATCTGGCGGGAAGCCCGCGATCCGTGCAGGCCAAGGCGGCGAACTTCGACGAAAAGCTGGTGGAGCGCCGCCGGTCGATGGAGGATCGTTTCGGCGATGCGGCGCAGTGGCTGATCCTGTCCGACGGTCTCGCGCGGCAGGGCAAGACGCGGGAGGCGGCCAATGTCCTGGTTTCCGGCCTGCGGCAAAGTCCCGACGACCCCAATCTTTGGGCGGCGCTCGGCAATGCGCTCGTCGCGCATGGCAATGGCGTGCTCTCTCCATCCGCCGATTTCGCCTATCGCCGCGCCATGACCCTGGACCCCGCAAAGCCCGCAGCGCCCTATTTCTACGGGATCGCGCTGATCCGTTCGGGCCAGATGGCGGAGGCCCGCCCGGTCTGGGCGGCGCTGGCGGCCCAATTGCCCATTGGAAGCGGACTGCGGACGGAGCTGGAGGAAAAGCTGATCGTCATGGACCGCCTGCTCGCCGCGCAGCAGCAGGGCGGGCAGTAGCCTCCGCCAAAAAGGCTCCCGAAACCGGACAGTCTTTAATGCGTTGTTCAGCTTTATTGCACCGCACTATTAGCCATGATAGGGCGCACCGGTTGCATGTCCGCCGGTAGGTCCGGTCGCGGCGTGAAGGCAGGTAAAGCACCAGCATGACAGCATTTCTGTCCGCATATGACCGACTCGGATAAGGCCGCCCCGGCGGCGGAGTCGGGCGAGGGCGACCATGAGCATGCCCATGGCCATGCGCATGGCCATACTCAGGGCAAGGCGACGCTGAAGCTGGCGGTCGGCGCGATCGGCATCGTCTTTGGCGATATCGGCACCAGCCCGCTCTACGCCTTTCGCGAGACATTTGCGGGCCATCACAAGCTGACGCTCGATCCCGACCATATCCTTGGCGTCATCAGCCTGATGTTCTGGTCGATGATGCTGGTGGTGACGCTGAAATATGTCACCATCATCATGCGCGCGGACAATAAGGGGGAGGGCGGCAGCCTGGCCCTGCTGGCGCTGATCAGCGGCCAGACGCGCACGAAACGCTGGTCATCGGGCATCATCCTGCTCGGCGTGTTCGCGACGGCGCTGTTCTACGGCGACTCCATGATCACGCCGGCGGTGTCGGTGCTTTCCGCCGTCGAAGGTCTGGCGGTCTACAATCCGGCGCTGGAGCCGATGATCCTTCCGGCCGCCGTGCTGATCCTTTTTGGCCTGTTCTGGATTCAGAGCGCGGGGACTAACCGGGTCGCGGCGATGTTTGGCCCGATCATGCTGCTCTATTTCTGCACCATCGCCGCGCTGGGCCTGATCAGTGTATGGCATACGCCCGGCATCCTGCAGGCGTTTAACCCCTATTGGGCGCTGATGTTCTTCGTCACTGACCCGCTGCCCGCTTTCCTGGCGCTTGGTTCCGTGGTGCTGGCGGTGACGGGGGCGGAGGCGCTTTATGCCGACATGGGGCATTTCGGCCGTAATCCGATCCGCGTGTCATGGCTGTTCTTCGTGCTGCCCGCATTGATGTGCAACTATCTGGGGCAGGGGGCGCTGCTGTTCCGCGAGGGCATGTCCGCCCTCCACAGCCCCTTCTACAATCTTGCCCCACAGGCGCTTCAGCTTCCCCTGATCGGCCTTGCCACCCTGGCCGCCATCATTGCGTCGCAGGCCGTTATATCCGGCGCATTCTCCGTCACGCAGCAGGCGATCCAGCTCGGCTTCATGCCGCGCCTGCGGATTTCCCATACCAGCGCATCAACCGCAGGCCAGATCTACATCCCCCTGATCAACTGGGGGCTGATGGTGATGGTCATCCTGCTGGTGCTGAGCTTCCGCACCTCGTCCAACCTGACGGCGGCCTATGGCATTGCCGTTACCGGCGCGATGTTCATCGACAATGTCCTGCTGACGGTGCTGATCTTCAAGCTGTGGAGATGGCACTGGGCCGGCGCTGTCGCGCTGCTCAGCGTGTTCTACATCGTCGATGGCCTGTATCTGGCGGCGAACCTGACCAAGATACCGGATGGCGGCTGGTTCCCGCTGTTCATCGGCTTCATCGTCTTTACGCTGCTCACCACCTGGTCGCGCGGGCGCAAGCTGATGATCGAGCGGATGCGCGAGTCCGCCATGCCGATCCCCGTGTTCGTCGCCTCCGCCGCCAACAGCGCCGTGCGTGTCCCCGGTACGGCGGTGTTCATGACGTCGACCCCGGACGGCGTGCCGCATGCGCTGCTCCACAACCTCAAGCATAACAAGGTGCTGCACGAGCGGGTCATCCTGCTGACCGTGAAGATCATGGACGTGCCGGTGGTGGAGAATGACGGACGCTGCAAGCTGGAGGATCTGGGCCGGGGCTTCTTCCGCCTCGTCCTCTATTATGGCTTCATGCAGGAGCCGGACGTGCCCGCCGCGCTCAAGACCGTCACCGGCTGCGGCCAGACGTTCAAGATGATGGAGACCAGCTTCTTCCTGGCGCGGCAGACCCTGCTGCCCTCGGCCCGGCCCGGCATGCCCGTGTGGCGCGAAAAGCTGTTCGCCTGGATGCTGCGCAACGCGGAAAGCGCCATGGAATTCTTCCGCCTGCCCACCAACCGGGTGGTCGAGCTGGGTAGCCAGGTCGAGATATAGCGACGCGCCATTTTACATCGGTTTTGGGCCATTTTGGTGGCATTTTCCGATGCAAATTCTTCACGCTTGTCCTCTAGCGTTCCGGCGTACATTTCGGGGAACGGGTAATGAAGAAACATTCGCGGCTATTGTCGGCAACAACCGGACTGGCCTTGCTGCTTTCCGCGTGCGGAGGCGATTCGCCCGGCGGCAGCATCGTGGGCGGACCAACGCCCACGCCATCGCCCACCCCCACGCCCACCCCGTCATCGGCCTGTTCGGTGCGCGAACGGCAGAACTGGGCCGCCGCGCAACTGCGCGAATGGTATCTGTTTCCCGAAACATTGCCCGCCAGCCTGGACCCGTCGCCCTATGCGACGGTGGACGATTATATCGATGCCCTGACCGCCACTGCGCGGGGGCAGGGCAGGGACCGCTATTTCACCTATCTGACCTCGATCGCCGAGGAAAACGCCTATTATAGTTCCGGCTCCAGCGCTGGACTTGGCCTGCGCCTGGCGACGGATTCCACCCAGCGGCGCATTTTCGTGACGGAGGCGTTTGAGGGCGGACCCGGCCTGACCGCCGGAATAGACCGGGGCGCGGAAATCATCGGGATCGGGACGACTTCGTCCAATATCCGTTCCGTCAGCGCCATCACCGCGAGCGAAGGGCTGGACGGTGTATCAAATGCGCTTGGCCCCGATACGGTTGGCACCACGCGCATCCTGCGCGTCTACGATGCGGCCGGCACGCGCGATGTCAGCGTCACGAAGCGGGAGTTCGACATCACGCCGGTCTCAAGCCGCTATGGCGCGCAAATATTGAACGATAGCGGCCGCCGCGTCGGTTACGTCAATCTGCGCACCTTCATCACGACCGCCGGACCCGCCCTGCGCGATGCGTTTGCGCAGTTCCGGGCCCAGGGCGTGACGGAGGTGATCGTCGACCTGCGCTATAATGGCGGCGGGCTGGTTTCCATTGCGGAGCTGTTTGGCGATCTGCTTGGCGGCGGACGGTCCTCGTCCGACATATTGACGCGCACGACCTTCCGTCCCGAAAAGGCGGCGCAGAACGAAACCCGCTATTTCGAGGTGCAGCCGC
Source organism: Sphingobium phenoxybenzoativorans (assembly GCF_001757355.1). Lineage (GTDB taxonomy): Bacteria > Pseudomonadota > Alphaproteobacteria > Sphingomonadales > Sphingomonadaceae > Sphingobium > Sphingobium phenoxybenzoativorans. The sequence goes on along the minus strand of NZ_MINO01000004.1, from coordinate 14,510 downwards.
AATCCATCGCGCCGACGCGCATCGCCTTCATCGGCACGCGCGGCACCGCCTCCGCCAGCGAGCTGGTGATCAACAGCTTCATCCCCTATCTGAATGCGCGCGCCGGGCTGATCGGCACCAATACCTATGGGAAGCCGGTGGGGCAGGTGGCGCTTGACCGGTCGGCCTGTGACGACCGTCTGCGCGTGGTCGCTTTCGCCACGCAGAACAGCGCGGGCAACGCCAACTATTTCACCGGCCTCGCCAGTTCGGTCGGGGCGAGCTGCCAGGCGCCGGACGATATCGGCTATCAACTTGGCGACCCGCGGGAGGCGTCAACGCGCCAGGCGCTGGATTTCCTTGCCGGGGCCACCTGCACGCCGATCTCCGGCACAGTCTCAAGCCAGTCGGTCAATCAGCAGCGCAGGGAGCTTCTGACGCCAGCCCGGCCGGGCACGGCCCAGCGCGAGGTGCCGGGCCTGTTCTAAGGGCCGAATTTAAGGCCGGGCTGGCGCCATCACCGCCACACGGCTCGTTTGGGCATGGTGGATCGCCGTCCGCCCCTGAACCAGAAGCTCCACACCGCGAGGCTGCCCAGCATCGCCAGGGCGAGGCCGGTCAGCGTCATCACGATGCGGTACGGCAGCCCGCCCACCTTGGCTGCGTGCAGCGGATAGAACATGTTATACGCCTTGACCCTGGGCGTCAGGTCGCGAGAATCTCGTGAGCCGGCGACAACGCCCGTATCGGCGGCGAACCAGACCATGGTGCGGCCGTTCGGCAGCCATTCCTCCGGCTGGCGCATGCGGAAGGCGATGAGGCCGCTATCCCCCCGCGGCAGGCCGATGGAGCGTAGCTCCGCCTCCGGAAAGCGCGCATGGGCTGCCCGCACCATAGCGCGCCAGTCGGGCTTCGCCGCCAACTTCGCCTCAAGGGGCTTGGGCGATTTCGATGCGGCCTTCAACTCGGCCGATGTGCCAGGCCCCAGCAGGAGGGACGCCACGGGCCGGAACACGAACACCGCGCCAGTGAACAGCGCCATCGCCAGCAGAGGGGTCATGATGACGCCCAGATCCCGGTGATGACGCACGATTGCGGGGCGGCTCATCCGCCGGGGCCATAGCCGGACTTCGAAAGTGCGCCGGGTGCGCCACCACAGGATGACGCCGGAAATGACGAAAAACAGGCCGCACAGCGCCGCCACACCGATCACCGTTTCCCCCATATCCCCGGCGAACAGGTGATGATGGAAATCGAACAGCCACAGTTCCGGCCGCTGCCACTGGCTGTCCCAGCGCGTCACGATCGCCCCCGCCTGGTCGGCATAGGCGCCCGCGCCCTTGCCGAATGTCAGGCGATTGAGGCCGAAACTGTCGTTGGCGAACAGGATGCTGCGCGGAAGATGGTCTGGATCGGCCATCATCCGCTCCACCGCCGCGCCGATGGCGGCAGGGTCTGTCACCCGCGCATCGCTGGCGTGCGGCAGCATGATCCAGGCGTCGCGATGCACCAGGATCGCACCGGAAAGACCCAGCAGGGCAAGGATCAGCCCGATGAGTCCGCCCGTCCAGCGATGGAGCGTGTCGAGCAGCTTCAGAAGCGGTAATCCCAACCCAGAGTGAAGGTCCGGCCGCGCCCGGCGAAGAAGGCCAGATTGTCGGTCGGCAGGCGCGTATCGCTGTTATAGTCGATATACTGTTTGTTGAAGATATTCTGCGCGCTCAGGCTGATCGCGCCCAGCCCGCCGAAATTATAGCGGACGCTGGCATCGGTCAGCGTGTAGCCGCCGAAATCGTTGCGCGGGTCGCGCACCAGTCCGGTGAAGGTCCGGCTCAGATAGAATTGGGTCTGAATGCGCGCGGACAGCGGCCCGTTGATATAGCTGGCAGCGAGGTTCAGGCGGTCCGGCGAGATGTTGGTGCCGTCCAGATCCGTATCGACTATGCCGTCGGGCACGGTGCTCGCGTCGTAGCGGCCAAGGATATGGGCATAGCCGGCCGACAGTTTGAGGCCCTTGATCGGCGTCTGGACGCCCAGGTTGATTTCCAGCCCCTGAATCTCGACGCGCTGGCGCTGCACATCGAAAATGCCGCCCGCGCGGGCGATCAGCAACTGGCCCTTGTCGCTCGACGACCAGAAATAGGTGGCGCTCGCGTCCAGCGGACCCTGCTTCACCTCCACGCCAATCTCGCGATTGTTGGAGATAATCGGGCTGATATCCAGGAAGGTGTCGATATCCTGTCCCGGCCGGTTGATCGCGCGGGTGATGCGGCCGATGTCGGGAACGGTGAAGCCCTCGGCATAGCTGGCATAGGCGCGGATGCCCGGCACCGGCTCAATGATCACGCCGCCATTGAACAGCACGTCGGAGAATTTCGGCTTGCCGCCCGAAACGAAGGTCGAATTTGACGACGCCAGGGTCGTGAAGTCATCGATCTTGATCTGCACATTCTCCCAGCGGACCCCGCCCGCCAGCCGCAGCACGCCGTCGAACAGCTTGAGGTTGGCCTGACCGAAGGGCGCAAGGCTCTGAAAGTCCGATGGCGGAACCCAGACGCGGTTGGTGGCGATCAGCAACTGCGCCGTCTTGTCCAGCAGGGCGTCGAAACCGGCCGTCAGGGTCAGCGCCTCCAGGCCCGGCATGGCGCGCTCATAGCTGATCTTCGCGCCCAGCTTGCGCGAGCGGTTCTGCGACTGGTCGAACAGGGTGCCGACCGGGGCGATCCGCGCATCCTGGAAGGTGGCGATCGGCGCAATCTCCCCTCCAAAAGTGTCGCGGCTGCGGTTGAAGAATATCTGGCTGACGAAATTGCCGCCGCCAAGATTGGTGTCGGTCAGCGACAGCGCGACGCTTTCCGTGCGGCTCGCCGCCGACAAGCCAGGCGCATCGCCCTTGATCGCGCTTGTGGGACGGCCGGTCAGGCGGCTGCCCGCGACCGCGACATAGTCGCCTTCGCCCTTCATTTCATACCGGCTGGCGATCAGGTCCAGCCTGCCGGTATCCGACAGGGCATAGCCAAGCCGTGCGAACAGGTTGGTCGTCTTTGAATCCTGCGTTTCACCCTGTGTCAGGTTGAGGCCGACGCGCCGTCCGTCACCGTCATAGAATACGCCGCGCTTTTCATAGGCGGCGCCCACGGTCGCATCGAAACGGCCAGCCTTATACTGGATCAGGCCAGCGGCCTTGCCGCCGATGCCGTCGCTGCTGAAATCATTGTCCGCCGTGCCCTGAAGCAGCACGCGGCCGGAAATGCCGTCCTGCTTCGGTGCGCCGACAGTCACCTGATTGACGATGCCGCCAGTGCCGCCGATGCCCTGCAGCGCGTTGGAGCCGTAGATCAGCTCCACCCGGTCGACGAAGAAGCCGTCGATGGTGAAGCCGTCGCGGCTGCCGTCGCGCATTGGCGTCGACTGCGGAATGCCGTTGATCGCATAAAGGGGCGATCGGCCGCGCAGGGTCTCGCCCGCGCCGGACAGCTTCTGCCGGGTCGGGGAGAAGGACGGGGTGAGGGTCGCCACTGCGTCAGTGACTGACCCTGAAATCGCGATCTGCTGGTCCAGCGCATCCTTGGTGATGATGTCGATGGTCAGCGGAAGCGCATTGACCGGCAGGATGGTGCGGGCCGCCGTGACGACAATGGACCCGTCCGCATCGCCCGGCGCGTCAGTGTCGGCGGACTGCGCGAATGCCGGCGCTGCGGCCATCATCGCGATTATGGAAGGAACAAAGCCAAGCTGCCGGCGCATAAGATAGATACTCCCCGTTTTTCTGGGGCAGCGGCTAAAACATCGGCGGGACTATTGCAAGTCGTTATCAGTAGCAGTCTCATTTGCCATGTCGCGATGTCTGGCGGCGTGACCTGCTGCGGCGAGCATGTCCATCAGGACCGGGTCCGGCGCGGCGGACAGGCCGTATAGCGCCTCATAGGGATCGCCGGTCAGGCCCAGCATCGTGGCAAAGGCCGCCTCGGTTTTTGCGCCTTTCCGCCGTTCGCGCATGACGGCATCCCTGAAGGACGCCGCCGCCAGGGTCAGCAATCGTTTCTCGACCATGAAGTGCCGCCAGCCGGGCTGGTCGCGCACCGGCTGGTCCGCGCCATATATTTCGAATGGCCAGCCCAGATAGGTGAAGCTGACGATCACTGGATTGGGCACGGCGATCCACTGGCGCATGCCGAACGCCGCCCTGTGACGGAGATTTCGCCATAACAGCGCCGAAAATTCGGCAGGGTCGGCCGCATGGCACACAATGTCGATGTCGCTGCCCGGAACAGAGACGCCGAGAGGGAGGGTGCCAACGACATGCGGATCGAACGCGGCCAGCATGTCCATCAGGCCCGACCGGTAAAGCGCCTGTTCCCACGACAGCTTGCGAGACCGGACGTCCCGGCGATGCGGCATCCATCAACTCCTTCTTCCGGCTGGTCATGACAAAAGGGTTGCGCCGGTCTGTCCGGCGCAACCCCCTTATCATCACGGGCGCTTTTTCGTTACCGGCCCTATGCCGTTACTGGCCCTTTACCGTTGCAGGGAGGGATCAGAAGCGCTCGCCGACCATTTCCTCGCTCTTGGCCCAGAGCGCCTTGGCGTTTTCCGGGTCGACCGCATAGGGGCGCACGCCGGGGCTGACGGGGCTGATATGCCCGTCCGTCACTTCGGAGACCTGACAATCCTCGCAATAATGACCGCCCACCGCCTCGGCGGGGGCGATCACGCCGGCCCAGACCGATGTCGCCGCACCCTGCGGAATGGTTTTCCAGCGATAGGGCGGCTTGCCCTCCGCCGCGAGGTCCGCATTGATCTGCTGGATCATCTGCTCAAGCTGATTGTCTCCGACATGACGGCCAAGCTCGGTCAGGATGCCGCCCGGATGCAGCGCGGTCGCCCGGATGCCGCGATCCTTGTGCCGCCGGTCAAATTCAACGGCGAACAGGATGTTGGCGGTCTTTGACCGGCCATAGGCGACGAAGGGGTCATAGGGCGTATGTTCGAAATTCGGGTCCTTCAGGTCGACATCGGCGAACCTGTGGCCTGAAGACGCGACATTCACCAGACGCGATCCCGGCGCCATCAGCGAGGCGATGCTGTTGACCAGCACGAAATGGCCGAGATGGTTGGTGCCGAACTGGGTTTCGAAGCCGTCCGTGGTGTGGCCGAAGGGCGAGGCCATCACACCGGCATTGGCGATCACCAGGTCGAAAGGCTTGCCCTCCGCGACCAGGGCGTCGGCGCAGGCGTGGACGCTCGCCAGAGAGGCGAGATCCAGCTCTATCAGGTCCAGCTCGCCACCGTTCGCTGCGTCTGCAAGAACCTGCGCGGTTGCGCGTTCGGCTTTTTTCAGGTCGCGGGCCGCGCCCACCACCTTTGCGCCGCGCGCCGCCAGGCTGCGGGCCGTTTCAACGCCAAGCCCCGCCGAAACGCCAGTGACGAGGACCCGCTTGCCGCTAAGGTCTATGTCGCCAAGAACGTCATCGGTCGTGGATGTGTTGCCGAAAGCTGTTGTCATCCTAATTTCCTTATTGGGGTTGGGCGGATTTCTGGCCGCTTCCGGGTGGTCCGTTGCGGCTTGACTGGTAAAGGTATAAGAGGAGGGTGTCTCCGTTTCATAAATACGGAGGGTTCCTCCGTTTATCAAGGGGCGGGTCTTTGCGTGGTTGAAAAAAGCGAACCGGCTGGCGAGCGCAAATTGCGCGCCGATGCGGTGCGCAACCGGCAGCTATTGATCACGGCCGCAAAATCCATCTTTGCCGAGAAGGGGTCGGAGGCCAGCCTGGACGAAATCGCGCGGGCCGCCGCTGTCGGCATCGGCACGCTCTACCGGCACTTTCCCACGCGCGATGCGCTGGTTTCCGCCGTCTATCAGAATGACACCGAGCAGTTGTCAGCGGCGGCGCCCCGTCTGATGGCGGACCATGCGCCGGTTGAGGCTTTGCGCGCCTGGCTGCGGCTATTCGTCGAGCATCTCGCGACCAAGCAGATGATGGCCGAGGCGCTCAATTCAATCGTCGGCGGCACGTCCGATCTTTACGCGCGGTCCGGCGTGCAGGTGAAGGAAGCAATCGCCATGCTGGTGAACAGGGCCGTGGAAAATGGTGACATCCAATTGAATGTCGATCCGCTGGATTTGCTCCGCGCGCTTGCGGGCGTCGCCCATGTCGGCGCGGGGCCGGAGTGGAAGGAAGGCGCGTTGCGGCTGGTCGACATATTGATCGCCGGGATGCGCGCGCCGGGCGGACGGGCAGGTTAAATCCGGCGCTTCAGCCGCAAATACCGACCTTCGCCGCCGCATATTCCGCCGCCAGCCGTTCGACAAACTCGGCGACCGTCAGGCTTTGGGTGACTGCGCCGATGCCCTGGCCGGACCCCCAGATATCTTTCCAGGCCTTTGCCGCCTGATTGCCGCCGGACCCGAAATCCATCTTGCTGGGGTCGCTTTCCGGCAGATTGTCGGGGTCGAGGCCCGACGCGGCGATCGAGGCGCGCAGATAATTGCCGTGAATGCCGGTGAACAGATTGGTGTAGACGATGTCCGCCGCCTGACCTTCGACGATGGCCTGCTTATATTGCGCCTGCGCCCGCGCCTCCCGTGTGGCGATGAAGGCGCTGCCGATATAGGCGAGGTCCGCGCCCAGCGCGCGCGCCGCCAGGACCGACCGGCCATGCGCGATCGCGCCGGACAGCGCCACCGGTCCATCGAACCAGGCGCGTATCTCCTGCATGAACGCGAAGGGGGAGAGGGGGCCTGCATGCCCGCCTGCGCCGGTCGCCACCGGGATCAGGCCGTCCGCACCCTTTTCGATCGCCTTGCGGGCGAACCGGTCGTTGATGACATCATGGAACACGATCCCGCCCCAGCCATGCGCCGCCTCATTCACATCCTCGCGCGCGCCGAGCGAGGTGATGAGGATCGGCACCTTGCGCGCGGCGCAGGTGGCCATGTCCTCATCCAGCCGCCCGTTCGACTTGTGGACGATCTGATTGACGGCGAAGGGCGCAGCGGGCGTGGCGGGATTGTCCCTGTCCCATGCCGCCAGCTCCTCGCTGATCTGGTGCAGCCATTCGTCGAGCTGGCTTTGCGGCCGGGCATTGAGGGCGGGGAAGCTGCCGACGATCCCCGCCTTGCACTGCGCGATGACAAGTTCCGGTCCCGACACCAGGAACATGGGCGATCCCATGACCGGCAGGCGCAGTCGGTCGAACAGGGGCGAGGGCAGGGGCATTTCTATATCCTCTCCGGCAGGAGAGGAGGGGCTAGGGCAGCCTGACCCGGCCCCGCAACCCCTATTTTCGCCGCGCGGCCAGCCCGTTCGCCGCCGAAAGCACCGCTTGCACGGATGCCGTAGCGACATCGCAGTCCATGCCCACGCCAAAAATCGTCACGCCGTCCGGCGTGCGGCACTCGACATAGGCCGCTGCGTTCACATCCGTGCCCACGCCGATGGCGTGTTCGCTGTAATCGGCGACCTCCAGGTCGATTCCCAGCTCGTCGCGCAGCGCCGCCAGCACGCCGGAAATAAGGCCATTGCCACGCCCGGAAATGCTCCGCTCGCCGCCCTCGAAACCGATCTTGCCGACGAACACGCGGTCGCCCGCCGGGCCGGTCTCATGATAATCGACCAGCGTATAAGGCTGATCGCCCGACACGCGGTAATGCTTGCCAAACGCATCCCAGATGTCGGCAGCGCCCAGTTCCCGGCTGGTGCTGTCGGCCAGTTCCTGCACGACACGGCTGAAATCGGCCTGCATCCGCTTGGGCAGCTTCAGGCCCTTGTCCTGTTGCAGCACCCAGGCGACGCCGCCCTTGCCGGACTGCGAATTGACGCGGATCACCGCTTCATAGTCGCGGCCCAGATCCTTGGGATCGATCGGCAGATAGGGGACATCCCAGATCAGGTCGTTGCGCGCCTCCTGCGCGGCGAAACCCTTCTTGATCGCATCCTGATGGCTGCCGGAGAAGGCGGTGAACACCAGTTCCCCCGCATAGGGGTGGCGCGGATGGACGGGCAACTGGTTGCAATATTCGACGGTCTGGATGACCTCATCAATGTCCGAGAAGTCCAGGCCCGGCTTCACGCCCTGCGTATACATGTTGAGCGCGACGGTCACGAGATCGCAGTTACCCGTCCGCTCGCCATTGCCGAACAGGCAGCCCTCGACCCGGTCCGCGCCGGCCATCAGGCCCAGCTCCGCCGCGGCGACGCCGGTGCCCCGGTCATTATGCGGGTGGAGCGAGATGACCACGCTGTCGCGGCGCGAGATGTTGCGGCACATCCATTCGATCTGGTCGGCATAGATATTGGGGCTGGCCGCCTCGACCGTCGCGGGCAGGTTCAGGATCAGCGGCTTTTCCGGCGTGGGCAGCAGGATGTCCATCACCGCCTCGCAGCATTCCAGGCTGAAATCCAGCTCTGCGGTCGAGAAGGTCTCCGGGCTATATTCGAAAAACCAGTCGGTGTCCGGCTGCGCCGCCGCATGGTCGCGCAGCAGCTTGGCGGCGTCGATGGCGATCTGCCTGACTTCCGACCGCTCCATGCCGAACACGATGCGCCGCCAGGCGGGCGACACGGCGTTATAGACATGGACGATGGCCTGCTTCGCGCCGCGCAGGCTTTCGAAGGTCGTGGCGATCAGTTCGGGGCGCGCCTGGGTCAGCACCTGCACGATCACATCGTCGGGGATGCTGCCATTCTTGACGAGGCCGCTGATGAAGTCGAACTCGGTCGCGCCCGCTGACGGGAAGCCGACCTCGATTTCCTTGATGCCGACCTTGATCAGCAGGTCGAAGAAGCGCTGCTTCTTTTCCGCATTCATCGGGTCGATCAACGACTGGTTGCCGTCGCGCATGTCAGTGGACAGCCAACGGGGCGCCTTGGTGATGGTCTGTGATGGCCACTGCCGGTCGGGCAGGTTCACCTGCGGGAACGGTCGGTATTTCTGTGAAGGGTCGCTCAGCATCATGGTAACGGCATTCCTGCTTCGGGCGGGCGCGCTGCGCACTCTGCCCGGTGACTGAAGATGTTCGGATAAGCCCTTAGGCGATGTGTGCCGCCATGCAAGGCGCGCACGAGAAAACCACGCCTAAGGGCGTGTAAGTCGTAGCAGGGATAGAAGCGCACGCTGCATGATGCCCCAGCCTATAACGGCAAAGGGTTAAGAAGGTCCAGCCGTTTTTGCGGCCATGCACGATGTCCCACGCTCGTCATCCCGAACTCGGTTCGGGATCCATGAGCGCGAACGGCGGCATATTCATGCAACGGAACGGCCAATGGATCCCGAATCAAGTTCGGGATGACGGGGTGGAGTGGGGCAAGGAAAACGCGTTCCCCCCAAGCCGCTTATTCCTTCATGAAGGCGGCGGTGATCTTCAGTTCGATCTCGTCACCGACGACCGGCACGCCATAGCCCATGCCGAAATCGCTGCGCTTGATGAGGGTCGTGGCGTTGAAGCCGACATTTTCCTTGCCGCCCATTTGCGCCGGAGTCTTGCCCGCGCCGTAGAAGGTCGCCTCAAGCACCACAGGCTTGGTCACGCCCTTGATGGTCAGGTTGCCGCTGATGTCGGCGGTCTTGCCGTCAACCTTCACGCCCGTCGACACGAAGGTCGCGGTGGGGAATTTCGCGCTGTCGAAAAAGTCCGGCTTCAGCAGATGCTCGTCCAGCTTGGGAATGCCGGTCTTGAGGTTGTCGATGGGAACGGTGATCGACACCTTGGCGGCGGCCGGGTTCTTGGGGTCCAGGCTCAGCGTACCGGTCGGCATCGAGATCAGGCCCATATTGTTGGAAAAGCCCATATGGTCATAGGCGAAGAAGATCTGCGTGTGGGTCGGCTCGACGACATAATTGCCGCCGGTCACCAGCGCCGGGTCAGGCGAGCCGGGCTTGCCCATGCCTTGAGCGACAACGGCTGCGCCGCCAAGCAGCGTGAAGGCGAGGGCGGCGGGGAGGAGGAACTTGCGCATAGACATCGGTCTCCGTTTTTGAAGGTCCAGGGGGAAAGAAAAGGGGACGCGGCCTCAAATAGACCACGTCCCCCGATTGTTCCAGATGCGAAACCGGAAACTCTATGTTCTGCAAACCCCGTCCGTTGGGCGGGGCCGGCGGATCAGTTCTTGTCCTTGTCCACCAGCTTGTTCGCGCCGATCCACGGCATCATGGCGCGCAGCTTGGCGCCGGTCTGCTCGATCGGGTGGGCGGCGGCCTGCTTGCGGGCGGCCTTCAGCTCCGGTTGGCCGGCGCGGTTGTCGAGGACGAAGCGGCTGACGAAACGGCCGGCCTGAATATCCTCAAGCACGCGCTTCATTTCCGCCTTGGTCTCGCTGGTGATGATGCGCGGACCGGTGTGGATGTCGCCATATTCGGCGGTGTTGCTGATCGAATAGCGCATGTTGGCGATGCCGCCCTCATACATCAGATCGACGATCAGCTTCACTTCGTGCAGGCACTCGAAATAGGCCATTTCCGGCGCATAGCCCGCCTCGGTCAGCGTTTCGAAACCGGCGGTGATCAGGTGGGTCAGGCCGCCGCACAGAACCGCCTGCTCGCCGAACAGGTCGGTCTCGCATTCTTCCTTGAATGTCGTTTCGATGACGCCCGAACGGCCGCCGCCAACCGCGGAGGCGTAGGAGAGGGCGACGTCATGGGCGTTGCCGGTCGAATCCTGCGCGATCGCGATCAGGCAGGGAACGCCGCCGCCGCGCACATATTCGCTGCGTACGGTGTGGCCGGGGCCCTTGGGCGCGATCATGAACACGTCGAGGTCGGCGCGCGGCTCGATCAGGCCGAAATGCACGTTCAGGCCATGGGCGAAGGCAAGCGCCGCGCCCTGCTTCATGTTTGCGTGCAGGTCATCGGCGTAGATGGCGGCCTGATGCTCGTCGGGCGCCAGGATCATTACGATGTCGGCCCATTTTGCGGCTTCTGCATTGCTCAGCACCTTGAAGCCGGCGCCTTCGGCCTTCTTGGCGGTGGCGCTGCCGGGGCGGAGCGCAATGGCGACTTCGGCGACGCCGCTATCGCGCAGGTTCTGGGCATGGGCGTGGCCCTGGCTGCCATAACCGACGATGGCGATCTTCTTGCCCTTGACCAGGCCTATGTCCGCATCAGAATCATAATAAACGCGCATTGTTATATCCCTCAAACCAACCAAATACTCCCTCCCCCGCGACAGGGGGGAGGATACGAAATCTTGGCCTGGCGAAGCCGGGCCTAGATGGCGTTGGAGAGGGGTCGAGCGAGCCGAAGGCTCAGCGCGATTGCCTGGCAATCGCCAACCCCTCACCCAGCTTCGACTAGGGCATTGCATGCCCAAGTCTGCGCAACCCCCTCCCGCAAGGGGAGAGGGGATGAAGTCAAACCGGGTCTTTCCCCCGGACAAGGCCCACGACACCCGTACGGCCCACCTCGACAAGGCCGATCTGCCCCATCAGGCCGACAAAGGTGTCGATCTTGTCGGACGGGCCGGTGATTTCGAAGATGAAGCTTTCGATGGTGGTGTCCACCACCTTGGCCCGGAACACATCGGCCAGGCGCAGCGCCTCTATCCGGTCCTCGCCGGTGCCCGCGACCTTCACCAGCGCAAGTTCGCGCTCCACATAAGGGCCGTTCTCGCTGAGGTCGGTCACTTTGTGCACCGGCACCAGCCGGTCGAGCTGCGCTATGATCTGGTCGATCACCTTGGGCGGGCCGTTGGTGACGATGGTGATGCGGCTGATCGCATGATCCGGCGTGATGTCGGCCACGGTCAGGCTGTCGATATTATAGCCGCGCGCGGTGAACATGCCCGCGATCCGCGCGAGAATACCCGCCTCGTTGGCGACCGTCAGCGACAGGACGTGCCGTTGGTTGGTTTCTTCCTGGATATGCATCAATCCGTCTTTTCTTCCGTCTCGTCGTCTTCTGGTTCGGGGCGGATGGAGAGCATGCCGGTCAGCGCATAATGCCATCCGCCATCCTGACGATGGGCGACCCGCACCGGAAAGCCCACCACCGCGTCGAAGATGCGGGTCAGGTGCTCGCCGACATAGCGCGGGCTGACCAGCAGGCGCCGGATGCGGCGGTCGTGATATTCAAAACTCTCATCCAGCGTCACTTCCCATTCCTCGTTCGGCTCCTGCTCCTCCTCATGGATATGATCCACGGTCCAGCCGAACACTTCCTCCAGGCCGGTCAGCCGCGCAAAGTCCCAGGGTTCGCTGATGTGCAAACGAAGCTTGAGATGTGCGGTCATGGCGGCCCCCCGATTATGCTCTAGACCAATGCCTTGGCCTCATCATTCATTGTGCCCGAAACCTGGCTGGGGTCCAGCAGCATGTCGGTATGCGCCGCGCCCGACGGGATCATCGGGAAGCAGTTGCTGAGCTTCGCAACCCGGCAATCGACCATCACCGGTCCCGGCGTCTCGATCATCTGCCTGATCCCGGCCTCCAGTTCCTGCGGCCCTTCGATCCGTATGCCCGTCCAGCCATAGGCCTCCGCCAGCTTCACGAAATCGGGAAGCGCGTCGGAATAGCTGTTGGAATAGCGGCTTTCATAGGTCAGCTCCTGCCACTGGCGGACCATGCCCATATATTCATTGTTCAGGATGAAGATCTTGACCGGCAGGCGGTACTGGATCGCCGTGCCAAGCTCCTGAATGTTCATCTGGATCGACGCATCGCCCGCGACGCAGATGACGAGCGAGTCCGGGTTCCCGATCTGCGCGCCAATGGCGGCCGGGAAGCCATAGCCCATCGTCCCCAGACCACCCGACGTCAGCCATTTGTTCGGCTCGTCGAAATGATAATGCTGGGCGGCCCACATCTGGTGCTGGCCGACCTCTGTGGTGATGATGACGTCCTTGCCCGACGCCCTGGTCGCGGAAAACAGGTCGGCGATCGCCCGTTGCGGCATGATCTCCGCGCCGTCCTCGACATAATCCAGGCATTTGCGGGCGCGCCATCCATCGATCCGCGCGGTCCACTCGGTCATGTCGTTGGCTTCATGGCCGCGCTGTTTCCACACCGCAATCATGTCGGCCATGGCGCTGCCGACATCGGCGATGATCGGCAATTCGACCTCGACCGTCTTGTTGACCGAGCTGCGGTCGATATCGACATGGATTTTCCGGCTGTTCGGGCTGAACGCATCCAGCCGTCCGGTAACCCGGTCGTCGAAACGCGCGCCCAGGCAGACGATCAGGTCCGCCTTGTTCATCGCCATATTGGCTTCATAGGTGCCGTGCATGCCCAGCATGCCCAGCCATTGCGGCGAAGATGCCGGGAATGCGCCCAGGCCCATCAGCGTCGACGTGACCGGCGCGCCGGTCAGCTCCGCCAGTTCGCGCAGCAGCGCGCTGGCTTCCGGCCCGGAATTGATGACGCCGCCGCCCGTGTAGAGGATCGGCCGTTCGGCCGCAGCCAGCATCTCGATCGCCGTGGAGATCGCCGCCGCATCAGCCTTCACCTGCGGGCGATAGCTGGGATGCGCGTTCATCTCCGGCTTGGAATAGGGCGCGGTCGCGACCTGCACGTCCTTGGGAATGTCGATGACGACCGGGCCGGGGCGGCCGGACGTGGCGATGTGGAATGCCTCATGGACGACATGGGCCAACTTCGCCGGCGACTTCACCAGATAATTATGCTTGGTGCAGTGGCGCGTCAGGCCAACCGTGTCGGCCTCCTGAAATGCGTCGGAACCAATCAGATGCGTGGCGACCTGCCCGGTGATGACGATCATCGGGATGGAGTCCATCAACGCATCGGTGATGCCGGTGATCGCATTGGTCGCGCCGGGGCCGGACGTGACCAGAACGACGCCGGGCTTGCCGGTCGAGCGGGCATAGCCCTCCGCCATATGGGTCGCGCCCTGTTCATGGCGGACGAGCACATGTTTGATCTTCGGATGGTTGTAGAGGATGTCATAGATCGGCAGCACAGCGCCGCCGGGATAGCCGAACACGACTTCGACGCCCTGATCGACAAGGCATTGGCACAATATGTCCGCGCCGCTCATTTCGGCCACGTCGATTCCTTCCTCGAATGCAAGCAGCGCCATTGGGCCAGGTGGCCCGGCATGGCAAGGTGCCCGCCTTTATTTGTCATAAAATGGCATGTCAATATCTAAGATTGTAATTTTATTACCATATCAGCGATAAAATTGTTATCGATGATATTCCCCTCCCGCCGCCAATCCGCCGGAGGCTGGTTGGAAAACCAGGTATATTGGCGTTTTGCATATTGGCGGGTGGCGATCCTTCCCCTTTCCAGCATTGTTTCGCGGTCACTATCTCCAACGATCCAGTCGGTGACTTCTCGCACACCGATGGCGCGCATCACGGGCAGTTCGGGGGAAAGCCGCCGCGCCAGCAGCCGTTCGACCTCCGCCGCCGCGCCCCGATCCACCATCGTTTCGAACCGCTGGTCGCAGCGCGCGATCAGCCATTGGCGGGGCGGCAACAGGATCAGGGGACGCAAGGCGATATCTTCGCCGATCCCGCCCTCCTTTTGCGCCTGCCAGTGGGACAATGGGCGCCCGGTCGACAATATGACTTCCAG